>CAVWYY010000005.1:0-75657 GCA_963759375.1 uncultured Solirubrobacteraceae bacterium
ATCTCCAGGAACTGCTGGAAGCGGGCGGTGTAGAGCTCGTGGCGGTCGCCGCGCGGCTCAAGCGATCTCGCGAGCTTGACCAGGTTCGCGGCCGCCTCGTCGATGTCCTTCTCCACCCCGGTGGCGACCAAGCCGGCGATGAAGGCGCCCTTGGCGCCCAGCTCGGTGTCGATCGACCGCAGCGTCGGGAGGCCGGTGAATGTCGGCGATCAGCTGGCACCAGAATGCGCTGTTGGCGCCGCCGCCGCAGAGCCGCAGCTCGGTCGGCTCGGCCGGGGCGGCCTCGAGGCAGTCGCGGACCAGGTGGCGGAGCCCTTCCAGCACCGCGAGCGCCATGTGCTCGGGTTGGTGCTCGAGGCTCAGTCCGAGGCACATCCCGCGTGCGTTCGGGTCCAGGAACGGGGCACGCTCACCGGCCGGCGACAGATAGGGGAGGAAGACGATGCCGCCCGCTCCCGCCTGCGCCTTCGCGGCCAAGGCGCGCCGAGCTCGGCCGGATCGGAGAGCCCGAGTAAGCGCATCATCCAGTTGATCACCTCGGTGCCGGCCAGGGTGGGGTAGGCGCGGAGATAGCGGCTCCCCACGCCCATCGCGATCGTGAATCCCGAGGGCGCCCCGTCGGTGTCGACGCGGTCGGTCATGACCTCGGTGCACAACGTGGTGCCCAGGATGCTGCACGCCTGCCCCGGTCCGGTCGCGCCGACGCCGATCGCCGTCGAGGCGATGTCGTACGGGGCCATGACGACGGGCAGGCCGGCGGGCAGCCCCAGCTCTCCCGCGGCCCGGCGCTCAGCGCGCCCACGCGCCCGTCCATGTTGCGGACCTCCGGCAGCAGCCGCTGGGCCCACTCGAGGTCGAAGAGCTCGAGCAGCTCGCGGGAGTACGCGCGCGAGCGGATGTCCAGGAGCGGCACGGAGGCGTCGGACTCGTCGACGGCGAGCTCGCCGGTGAGCTTGTAGAAGGTCCAGCCGCCGCAATACAACGCCTTGTGCGCGCGTTCGATCCGCTCCGGCTCGTGCTCCCGCAGCCAGTTCAGGATCGCGTTGGGCAGGCCCGGGAAGCTCAGCGACCCGTTAACGCGGAAGGCGCGCTCCATCGTGCCGTCGCGTTCCCAGGTCTCGACGATCTGTGGGTTGCGCCCGTCGCTCCACAGCGCCGCCGGGCCAACCGGCTCTCCGGCCTCGTCGACCAGCCAGCAGCCATCGCCCTGGGCGGTCAACGCGATCATCTCGACGTCGCCCGCGATCTCCTGGTTGGCCGTGCGCAGCGTATGCACGACGCCGTTCCAGACCTCGGCCATGTCCTGCTCCGCATGGCCCGGCGCGGGACGCAGCACGCGCGTCGGCTGGCGCGCCACCGCGACCTCGTGACCCTGGCGATCGAAGGCGACCGTCTTGATCATCGACGTCCCGACGTCAATACACAGGGCATGCATGGCTACTCCCTCGTTGAGATCCGGTCTGGCCGCCGCGGCGCATCGTCAGCCCGCTCGCCGGCGAAGGTCGTCAGGGCCGGGGTCGCGGACGGACCGTCGCACCGCGACAGCGGATTGGTCGTCGGGTTGCTCCTGCGAGGCAAGTTCGGCCTCCACGCGCCGGCGGAAGCGCTCGATCTCACGCTGGACGGTCGCGCCGTCCCAGCCAAGGGCTTCACCGACCAGGGCACCGACGCTGTCGGCCGCACGCCGTCCGCGGTCAGCGGTCTCGATCGACACGCGCAGCCGGCGCGTGAGGACGTCGTCGAGGTGGAGCGCGCCCTCGTGCGAGGCGGCGTAGTACGCCTCCGCTCGCAAATAGTCGGTGCCGCCCTCGATCGGCTCGCCGAGGTCGGGTCGCTCACGCACGAGCGCAAGGAGCTCCCCGACAAGGGAGCCGTAGCGGTGGAGCAGGTGCTCGACCCGTGCGACCTGCAGACCCGCATCCCGGGCGATCCGGTGACGGCGGTTCCAGAGCGCCGGGTAGCCCTCGGCGCCGAGCAGCGGGACGCGGTCCGTGCACGACGCGGGTACCGGCTCGTCCAGGTCGACCGCTGCCGCGTCGACGGCGTCCTTGGCCATCACCCGGTAGGTGGTGTACTTCCCGCCGGCGATCGCCGTGAGCCCTGGCACGGGCGATGCGACGGCATGCTCCCGGCTGAGCCGGCTCGTCTCATCGGCCTCGCCAGAGACCAGCGGCCGCAGCCCCGCAAACGCGCCTACGACATCCTCCCGCCGCAGCGGAGCATCGATGACCCGGTTGACGTTGCGCAGCAGGTAGTCGATGTCCTCGCCGGTGACGACGGGATCATCAAGATCGAAGTCCCACTTGGTGTCCGTGGTCCCGAACATCCAGTAGCGGCCCTCGTTCCACGGGCGGACGAAGATCTGCGGGTCACGTTCGGCGCGCACGACGAACGCTGCGTCGGCGTCGATCCGGTCGCGCGGGACGACGAAGATGCACGCCCTTGGAGGCGCGGACCTGGAACTTGCCACGGCCGCCGATCAGCTCCTGCAGCTGGTCGGTCCACACCCCCGCGGCATTGATGACGTGGCGAGCCTCGATCGAGAACTCCTCCCCGGTGGACAGATCCCGGACGTCGACGCCCGTGACGCGGTCGCCCCGCCGAGGGAAGCCGACCACCTTCACCGCGGTCGCCACCCGGGCGCCGTAGGCGACCGCGGTCCGGGCAAGGGTCAGCGTGTGCCGCGCGTCGTCGCACTGCGTGTCGTAGAACGTGAGCGCTCCCGTCATCGCGTTCGGCCGCAGCGCCGGCGCGACGCGGCGGGCGCCGCGCCGCGTGAGGTGGCGGTGGCGCGGCACCGCGCCGGCGCCGCCCAGCGTGTCGTAGAGGACCAGGCCGGCGCCCAGGTAGATCCGCTCCCAGCCACGGTGCTCGAGCAGGTACATGAAGCGCATCGGCTTGACCAGGTGCGGGCACAGGCGCTGGAGCAGCAGCGCCCGCTCGGTCAGCGACTCCCGGACCAGCGCCGAACTGCAGGTGCTCCATGTAGCGCAGGCCGCCGTGGATGAGCTTGCCCGAGCGGCTCGACGTGCCGGCCGCGTAGTCGCGCATCTCCACCAGCGCAACCGACAGACCACGGGTCGCGGCGTCCAGCGCGATCCCGCAGCCCGTCACGCCGCCGCCGACGACGACCAGGTCGAAGCGCTCGCTGCGCATCTGCGCCAGCGCCCGCTGCCGGTACTCGGGACCGAGATCCGAGTGGGTCATCCCCGCGCGCTGCATCACGCGCGGCCGTGCGAGGCGCGGGAGCGGCGCGCGACGGAGTCGAGGCGACAGCGAGCACGAGCACCGCGCCGGTGATCATGAAGCGATACGACGAATCCAGGCTGAGCAGCGTCAGCCCGTTCGAGATCGCCTGGATCACCAGGATCCCGAGCAGCGCCGACGAAGGCGGTACCCCGACCGCCGAACAGGCTGGTGCCGCCGATCACCGCGGCCGCGATCGCGTTCAGGTTGACATCGCCGGCGCCGCTGCTCTGGTTCGCGGCGGCCAGGCGCGCCGCGGCCAGCATGCCGCCGAGCGCGGCGAAGCTCGCGCACGAGCACGAAGACGGAGGTGTAGATGCGGCCGACGTTGATGCCCGCGCGCCGGGCGGCCTCGACATTGCCGCCGACCGCGAACATCGACCGGCCCCACGGTGCGCGTCAAGCACGTAGTGCAGCACCAGCACGAGCGCGACGAAGAACACGAACATCCAGCCGACGCCGCGGGTCTGGTTCAGATACAGAGCGACGAGCAGCCCGGCACGACCAGCAGCAGCCCGCTGCGGACGGCCAGCGCCGGACCGACTGCGCGGACAGGTCCGGCCTGCGGCGCGCGCTGGCGCGGAGCGAAGCCGGTGGCGAAGAGCCCGGCCGCGCCCGCCAGCGACGAGCACGTAGGACAGCCACTGCGGCACGAACTGCAGCTGCGCGAACTTCACGAGCGCGGAGTCGAACGGCAGGTTGATCGTGCCCGGTCCGCCGAGCACGCAGAGCTGCAGGCCGAGGAAGGCGAGCAGCCCGGCCAGCGTGACCACGAAGCTCGGCACGCCGAAGCGGTTGAACAGCAGCGCGTAGAGCAGCCCGATCGCGCGCCCGCGAGGACCGCGATCGCGACCGCGAGCCAGCGGCCAGCCCTGCTTGACGAACAGCACGGCCAGCAGCGGCGGCCGACAGGCCGCTGACCGAGCCGACCGACAGGTCGATCTCGCCGACGCAGCAGCACGCAGACGATGCCGAGCGCGATGACGCCGACCGGGGCCGACTCCAGTAGAGGTTCAACAGATTGTGCGCTGGACAGGAAGATCGGGTTGAGCGACTGGAACATCGTCGCAGATGACGACTCAGCCCGACGACCACGGGCAGGACGCCGAGGTCGCCGCCGCGGACCCGGTCGACGTAGGAGCGGTCAGCGTGCCGCTCAGCCCCTGGCTGCTCGGTGCAGCCGCTCGTCGCTGCAGGTCGCGCGGCGGGCGCGACGGTGGGATCGGTGTCGACGTCTCACGGAGGTCGCCCCTCGGTGGTCGGCGCGGTCGAGCTGCCGCCGCGGGCGGCGCGCTGGGCACGACGTTGTCGGTGGCGCCGGTGATGGCGGCGATGATCTCCTCTGCGTAGACATCGCTCGACCGTGAAGACGCCGTTGTTGCGTCCCAGCCGCAGCACGACGATCCGGTCGGCGACGGCCTGCACGTCGGCCATGTTGTGGCTGATCATGATCACGCCGTGGCCGCGCTCGCGCAGGCGCTCGATCAGGTCGAGCACCTCGGCGGTCTGCGCGACGCCGAGCGCCGCGGTCGGCTCGTCGAGGATGATGATCTTCGGGTCGCCGAGCAGCGAGCGGGCGATCGCGACGGTCTGGCGCTGGCCGCCGGACAGCGAGGCGATCGGGATCCGCACCGTCGGGATCTTCGCCGAGAGCTGGCGGAGCAGCTCCCAGGACCGCGACCTCCATCGCGACCTCGTCGAGCCGTGCACGGCGCAGCTCCTGGCCGAGGAACAGGTTCTGCGACGACGTTGAGGTTCTCGCACAGCGCGAGGTCCTGGAACACGGTGGCGATCCCGAGCTGCTGCGCAGCGGCCGGCGTCGGGATCGTCGACCTCGCGGCCCTCGAAGGTGATCGTGCCCGAGTCCGGCGGGTGGACGCCCGAGAGGACCTTGACGAGCGTGGACTTGCCGGCGCCGTTGTCGCCGACGATCGCGACGACCTCGCCCGCCGCGACATCGAGGTCGACGTCGGTGAGCGCGGCGACGGCGCCGAAGGTCTTGGTGACGCCGCGCAGGGACAGGATCGCTGTTCGTGGTCGCCGTGGCGTCCGGCGCCCTCGCCGTAGACGCGGTGCCACGTGACCGGTTCCGTCGCTTTCGCCGAGCTACTTGATGCCGAGCTCGTCGCAGCCCTTGGCGTACTCGCCGGTGCAGACGTCGGCGGCCTTGTAGATCGCCGCTGTCGAACATCGCCTCCTTGAGGTTCTCCTGCGTCACCACGGTCGGCACGAACAGCTGCGACGGGGTGTCGAACAGCGTGGTCTTCGCCGTCCGGCGGTCTCGCCCTGCGCGAACTGCGTACGGCGACCTCGGCCGCCGCCTCCGCCACGATCTTGATCGGCTTGGAGATCGTGTTGTACTGGTCGCCGGCGATGATCCGCTGGATCGCGGCGAGCTCGGCGTCGTTGCCGGTGACCGGCGGGCACCGGCGACCCCGCGGCCTTGAACGCGGCGATCGCGCCGCCGCCGGTGCCGTCGTTGGCGGCGACGACCCCGACGATCTGGCTCGCCGAACTGGGTGATCTGGCCGCGCGACCCAGTCCTGCGCCTTCGCCGGCGCCCACTCGGGCGTGTCGTACTCGGCCAGCACTCAAGCCGCTCGGCGTCGATCGCGCTGTGGATGCCCTTCTTGATCAGGCCGGCGGCGGCGTCGGTCGGCGAGCCGTTGACCTGCAGGATGCCGCCCTCGGCGCTCGTCCTGCTTGAGCTTGTCGACCAGCGACTGGGCGATGCATCTGGCCGATCTTCTCGTTGTCGAACGAGACGTAGTAGTCGGCCTTCGCGTCCGGGATCGGCCGGTCATAGGCGATGATCGGACGCCCTGCGCCTTCGCCGTGCTGCACCATCGACGCGGCGGCGGCGGAGTCGACCGGGTCGAGCACGATCGACCTTCACGCCCTGCGCGAGCGCCGAGTCGACCTGCTGCTGCTGCTTGGCCGCGTCGGCGTCGGCGTTCTGGTAGAGCACCTCGCAGCCCGGGCAGAGCTCCTTCGACCTTGCCTCGAACAGCGGCTTGTCCTGCAGCTCGTAACGGGTCGACGCCGTGTCCGGCATCAAGAACGCGATCTTCGCGCTCCCGCGCCGCCGCCCCCGGCGCTCGACCCGCCACCTGACGACTCCCCACCGCCACAGGCGCTCACGCCCGTCAGCACAAGCACGGCGGACGCGCCGATCGCCACCGACCGAAACCCAACTGTTCGCACTGGAATCTCCTCCGCTGTTCCGTCTCGCGGATACGCACGGTGCGCCTGGACGGAACGCATGGCCGCGCAAGCGGCACTCAGGACGCACCTAAGTCGAAGCCCGACGACGGGCTCGTTGCATCTGGGGAAGCCCACCGCGTCGACGAACTGAACGCCGGCGATGGCAGTTTCCAACACTTGAAGTGAATCATCCGAACCGCCCAGGTGTCAAGAAACTCGTTTGATCTAACTATTGGCGCGTTACGTTGGCCCCGGTTGCCGGTCAAAGTGGCGCGGGCTACGGACCTTCGAGCCGTGCACCACCGAGATTCGCCGCACGGATCGCACGGCCACCCCATTCCGCGTCGCGCGCACGAAGGTCGCCCCGAGAGTTGACCGCGGTGGCTCGCTCAGTCGGCCGCGGCGGCGCCTGGCGTTTCGCCGGTCGCGTTCTCGATGCGGGCGCGAGATCGTCGATGGTGGCGGCGCTCCCGCGTTCAGAGCAAGCGGGCGCGTCGGCGGTCAGGTCGGCGCGACCGCCTTGGACGACCAACGGGCGCGCCGGTCCGGCTCCGCTGACGCCGGCTTGCCCCGGCGAAGGAGGGGTGTGCGGACGATCTGCACCGGTTCCCGAGACTCGTCCCGAGCGAGCGCCTGGGAGGAACTGCCGCGGACGCTCGCATCCGTGGGACAACGAGCGCGGGGTTCCGTAAGGCGATCCGCTTGTGGCACGGCGCGCCCGTCGCTGATCGGGCTCATGGCCGGTGCCACTTTTCTTGCGCGGGCCGTGCCAGCTCACCTGCGCCCGACACGAGACTCCGCGCTGTAGCGCGGGAGGTGCGTCGAGCGCGCGTACAACGCCTGTTGGCCGCATCGCTCCGGCGCCGCTGCCGCTGTTGGGCGAGCGTGTGGTGGAGCTGGATGCGGCCGGCTTCAGGTGGGGCGGCGGATGGCCTGCACGGCCGTGTCGTAGAGGTCGAACAGGTCGACCTGTCCGCCCAGGCGCACCCACTCCTCGTTCGCTGCCTGCAGGCATGTGATCGCCGCGGCCGCGATCGCGCGCGCCTGCAGGGTGCGGCGGTCGGAGTCGGGCAGTCGCGGCTCGATCAGCGGTGCGAACAGGTCTTGCCAGCGAGCCTGCTTCTCGGCGTGCCCGGCGCGCAGGGACTCGTTGCCGAACACGAGCGTGATGAACTCGAGCCGTGCCTCGGCCGTCGTGTCGATCTCCTCGAGCACCTGGAACGCCGCGCGCAGTGACGTCCAGGCGTCCTCCTCGGCCGGGCGCTCGGCGAGCCGCGCGGCGATCAGCTCGCCCTGCTCGGACAGGCCGCTGAGCGCGAGGTCTTCCTTGTTGCGGAAGTAGTTGAACAGGGTCCGCCGAGAGACACCCGCCGCGGCGGCGACCTCCTCCAGCGTCGTGTCGTCGTACCCCTTGGCGGCGAACAGCTCGAGAGCGGTCCGAGCCAGCAGCGAGCGGACCACCGAGCGGGTCTGTTCCCGAAGGGGTGTCGGTTTCTGAGCCATGCACCGATTGTACAGCGCTTCATACGATGCAGCAACTTGCATCTCGTGCAAGATCTGTGCATAGAATGCATGCATGAGCAAAATCGACTACCACCGCCAGACCATCATCGTCACCGGCGCCAGCTCCGGCCTCGGCGCCGAGTTCGCCCGTCAGCTGGCCCGCCGCGGCGCCAACCTCGTGCTTGTCGCCCGCCGGGCGGACCGGCTTCAGAGCCTGGCCGCCGAACTCACCCGCGCGCACGGCGTCACGGTGACCGTCGTCGCCCGCGACCTCGGCCTGCCCGACGCCGGCCGCACGCTGCGCGCCGAACTCGAGTCCCGCGGCATCTACGCCACCGGACTGGTCAACAACGCCGGGCTTCGGCACCCACGACGCGTTCACCGACGAGGATCCGGAGCGCCTGCAGAGCATGATCGCGCTGAACGTCAGCGCGCTGGTCGACCTCAGCCGCGCCTACATCGACCCGCTGACCTCCGCCGACACCGGCGTCCTGATCAACGTCGCGAGCCTGCTGGGCTTCCAGCCGACCCCGTACATGAGTGTCTACGGCGCCACCAAGGCGTTCGTCCTCAGCTTCACCGAATCGCTGTGGGAAGAGAGCCGCGACACCGGCCTGCGCGTCCTCGCCGTGTGCCCCGGCGCCACGCGGACCGAGTTCTACGACGCCGCCGGCAGCCAGACGGCCGACTACGGCGCGAAGCGAGCCACCCCTGCCGACGTCGTCAGGACGGCCCTCGACACGCTCGACCGCCGCTCCGCGCCCCCGTCGGTGATCACCAACGGCCGCCCGCTCGCCCTCGCCAGCAAGTTCCTGCCGCGCCGCCTGATCGTCCGGTTCATGGGCCGGATGGCCCGCCGGCAGCGCACGCAGCTCCCCGTCGCCCTCACCAGCAGCTGAGGAACAACATCATGACCATCACAGAAGCCACCACACAGCCCACGGACGCGGAGCGCTTCGGTCACATCCTCGAAGTTCAGCGCGCCGCCTATCTCCGCGACGGAGCGCCCTCATTGGCGGCAGCGGCGCAACGATCTCAAGCAGTTCAAGGCGGCACTGCTGGCGCGCCGCAGCGCGATCGAGGAAGCCATCGACGCCGACTTCGGCAATCGCTCCAGGCACGAGACCGCGATGATGGAAATCCTGGGCGTCGTCCAGGGCATCGACTACCTCGTGCGGCATCTGCGCCGGTTCATGCGGCCGACGCGCCGCCACATCGCCCTGCACATGCGTTCGGGCAGCAATCACATCGAGTACCAGCCGCTCGGCGTGGTCGGGGTCATCTCGCCGTGGAACTATCCGGTCAACCTGTCGCTGATGCCGGTGGTCACCGCGATCGCCGCGGGCAATCGCGTCATGCTCAAGCCCTCGAAGTTCACCCCGGCGACGAACGCCCTGCTCGCGTCGATGATCGGCGAGATCTTCCCCGAGGAGCAGGTCGCCGTCGTCTCAGGCGACGGCGCCGCGTTCTCCTCCCTGCCGTTCGATCACCTCGTCTTCACCGGGAGCACCGCGGTCGGACGAGCGGTGATGAAGGCGGCCAGCGAGAACCTCGTCCCCGTCACCCTCGAGCTCGGCGGCAAGTCCCCGACCATCGTCGCCAAGGGGCGCGTGACGGACCCGAGCGTCTCCTCGATCGTCTTCGGGAAGCTCCTCAGCGGCGGACAGACCTGCATCGCGCCGGACTACGCCCTGGTGCACGAATCCGAGATCGACACCTTCATCGACAGCTACGACAGGCTGGTGAAGGCCGCCTACCCCGAGGGCCCGACCAGCAAGGACTACACCTCGATCGTCAACGACCAGCAGTACTCGATCCTCACCGACCTGCTCGACGACGCGCGCGCCCACGGGGCACGGATCGTCGAGGTCGGACACCGGCCGGGCGACGCCTCCCGTCGTCCGCACACGCTCGCGCCGACCGTCGTGCTCGGCGTCACCGACGAGATGCGGATCGCCCACGAGGAGATCTTCGGTCCGATCCTGCCGATCTTCCCCTACCGCGACATCGACGACGCCATCGACTACGTCAACGCCCGGCCGCGACCGCTCGCGCTCTACTACTTCGGCGCCGACGACGCGGACCGGCGCAAGGTGCTCGACCGCACGACTTCTGGCAACGTCACCGTCAACGGCACGATCATGCACGTCGGCCAGGACGACCTCCCCTTCGGTGGCGTCGGCGAGAGCGGCATGGGCAAGTACCACGGCATCGAGGGCTTCCGCACGCTCAGCCACCCCAAGGGCATCTTCGTGCAGGGCCGCTGGAACAGCATCAACCTCCTCCGTGCGCCCTTCGGCAAGCGTGCCGACGCCCTCCTCAGCTTCTTCCTCCGATGAACCCCCCGCCGGCATCCGTCGCCTCCCATGATCACGCCAGCACAGAAACGGACCCAGAGCTCATGACAACCAAATCCACAGCAGCAACCGTGATGCGAGGCTCGTGCACCTGCGGCGCCAACAGCTTCGAGGTGAAGGCCGGGGTCCCCATGCAGCGGTTCTACTGCCACTGCCTGTACTGCCAGCAGTTCATGGGCAAGCCGTACACGGATGTGACCTTTGTCCGTGCGAAGAACGTCGTGATCAACGGAGAGCACGCGACCTTCAACAACCCCAAGCTGTTGCCTCCCGGCTTCGCCCACGGGCGCGGCTCGCGGTTCGGGAACCCCGACAAGGGCCGTTTCGCGAAGTGCGCCAGGCTCGACCGCGGCCGGTGCGACGACTGCGGGCAGCCCCTCATTGAGACCATCGGCGGATCGGCCGGAATGGTGTTCATCCCCAGCGCCAACTTCGAGCACCAGGACGCGCTGCCGCCCGTGCAGCGGCACATCTACTACCGGCTGCGTGAGCAAGACGTCGCCGACGACCTGCCCAAGCACCACTACTTCGCTCGCAGCCAGCTGGCGATCGCCGCCATGATCGGGCGCGTCCTGCGCCGCGGTTGAGCAGTCCCGGACGTCACGGCGTCCAGAACGAGAGAGCGACTCGGACGTCCAGGTCGTCGCCCGCGAGTTCCTCGATCCGCCGGCTCTCATCCTCGCTGAGCTCGATGGGTGCGCGCCCAGGCGCCGCAGCGCGCTGCGCTCGGCCCTACCGCGCCGATAGGCGTCGTGCAGCACTGCGCGGGATCCCCCACAACTACGGCGCCGGATCAGCGCCCTGAAATCGATCCTTGCCTTCATAGGCGCGCGCGAACGTCTCCCCCACCCAATCCAACCCCAACTGCGCGTCATACAGCCGCCGCGCGAAGAAACCAATGAGCAAGGCTGGCTTCGACAGGGCTGGATTAGTTGGTTCCGAGGCTGAGGTGAGGGCCGAGGCTGTCGTCGAAGAGGTGGCCGTAATTGTCGAGCGTGAACGCCGCGGAGTGATGACCCATCCAGCGTTGCAGGCGCAGTGGGCTGGCCCCGGCGTCGATGAGAAGCGCGGCGCAGGTGTGGCGCAGCGTGTGACAGCGAGCCCATGGCACGCCCGCTCGTCGGCGGCCGGAATCACCACGCGGTAGCGCAGATTGCCCGGCCGCAGCCTCGCGCCGCGGGCGCCGACGAACAGCAGCTCGGTTTCGCGGCGGTCGGCCGCGAGAGCGGCGAGCCGCTGGGCGAGGTCACGACTGATCGGGATCGTGCGCCTGCCATGCCTGGACTTCGGGCCGGTGAGCTGACCGTTGACGATCGCGCGGCGCACATGGACTCTCGGGGTGTCCGCCCCGAGATCGGCGTCCATGATCCGCAGGGCGATCGCCTCGGAGATCCGCAAACCGGTCGATGCGAGCAGTTCGAACAGCGGTCGCCAATCGTCGGGATCTCGGCGAGCAGTCGCGCCAGCTGCTGCCGGGTGAGGAAGCGACGCTCGTCGAACTCGTAGGCGCGACCGCGCCGGCGCCGCGGCAGCAAGATCGCCGGCGCCGCTGTCGCCGAGCAGGCCGGCCCGCGCGGCGTGACGCAGGCTGGACTGCAGCGGCAGTACGGCGTTGCGCACCGAGCGATCGCAGAGCCGGTGACCGTCTTCGTCGGTCAGCCGGCACAGCCAGTCGACGAAGCCGCGGGCGCGATGCTCGTCGATATCGCGCAGGCGCTCGTCGGGCTCGAAGTACGCGAGGGCGTAAGTGATCAGCAGCCGCCGGTACTCACGCCGGGTGCGATCGTTGATCACGTCGTTGGCGCCGCGCCCGGCGTAATGGTCGACCCACTCCAGCGCGTAGCTGTGCAGCGTCGGCCCGGCGCGCCGGCTCGTCTCCTCGGCGCTCCGCCGGATCTTGATCTCCCGCGCCTCGCAAAACGTCGCCGCAAACTCCTTGCGCTGGCGGCCGTCCTGGCGGTAGACCGCCACCCAGCGCGACCCTCGCCGATAGACCCCGGGTGCGAGGTCGTCCTCAGCGCCTTGGAGTGTTGCCCTGTTGCCCTCGCTGTTGCCATCCAGCGAGCACATCACGGCGGGCCGAAACCGCCAGTGTGCAGGCGATTCCGACCAGGTACGAAGCGCGCCCGAGAGGATTCGAACCTCTGACCTTCGGTTCCGTAGACCGACGCTCTATCCAGCTGAGCTACGGGCGCAGGGCGACCGCAATGCTAGCGGCCAGCGGAGAGGGCGGGATTCGAACCCGCGATGGAGCTTTCCGCCCCATACTCGCTTAGCAGGCGAGTGCCTTCAGCCACTCGGCCACCTCTCCGGGTGGGGCCAGTGTAGAGGCTAACTAGGCCACGCCTCGGCGCCCGAGACGGTCCAGCTCCTCGAGCGATTGACCGGCACCCGAGGCGACGCAGGTCAGCGGCGCGTCGGCGATCGTGACCGGCATCCCGGTCTCGCGGTGGACGCGCTCGGAGAACCCGCGGAGCAGCGCGCCGCCGCCGGCCAGGACGATCCCGTGGCGGGCGATGTCGGCCGCCAGCTCGGGCGGCGTCTCCTCGAGCGTGTCGTGGACCGAGGCCATGATGTCGGTCAGCGGCGCATCGATGGCCCGGCGGACCTCCTCGCTGCCCAGCTCGAGCTCGCGCGGCAGACCGGACATCAGGTCGCGCCCGCGGATGCGGGTCGAGAGCTGCTCGCCGATGTCCGACGCCGTGCCGATCGCGAGCTTGATCGCCTCGGCGCTCTGCGAGCCGATCGCCATCCGGTGCTCGAGGCGGATGTAGTTGGTGATCGCGTCGTCGAGGTCGTAGCCGCCGACCCGCAGCGAGCGGGAGACGACGATGCCGCCGAGCGAGATCACCGCGACCTCGGAGGTGCCGCCACCGACGTCGACGACCATGCGACCGACCGGCTCGGCGATCGGCAGGCCGGCGCCGATCGCGGCGGCGAGCGACTCCTCGATCAGGTGCACCTCGCGCGCGCCGGCGGACAGGGACGCCTCCTCGACCGCGCGCCGCTCGACGTCGGTCACGCCTGACGGCGCGCACATGACCAGACGCGGCCGGGAGAACCGGCTCTGCAGCACCTTGTCGACGAACTGGCGGAGCATCGCCTCGGTGACCTCGAAGTCGGCGATCACGCCGTGGCGGAGCGGCCGGTCGGCGGAGATCGTTGCGGGCGTGCGGCCGATCATCAGCTGGGCGTCGGCGCCGACCGCATGCACCTCGCCGGTGCGCTGGTCGATCGCCACCACGGACGGCTCCGAGAGCACGATCCCGCGCCCGCGCACGTAGACGACCGTATTCGCCGTGCCGAGGTCGATCGCCATGTCGCCGACCCCGCGGAGCGACGACAGCGACCACCGTCGGCGCCGGGAGTGCGACCGGAAGACTCCCCGTCGTGAGCTCATTCCCCGCACCAGGGAAGCACACGGCACGCATGTAACGTGTGCCTCGATGCCGGACGCAACGACCTTTGCACTGTTCGCGGCGGCCTGTGTGGCCTTCCTGGTGATCCCCGGGCCGTCGGTCTTCTACATCGTTACGCGCAGCCTCGTGCAGGGCCGGCGGGCTGGCCTGACGTCGATGCTCGGCGTCCAGGCCGGCGGGCTCGTACACGTCGTGGCGGCCGCTTTCGGCGTCTCGGCGCTGATCGCGTCCTCGGCCGCCGCGTTCACGGTCGTCAAGTACGCGGGTGCCGTGTACCTGGTGTTCCTCGGGGTGCGCAAGCTGCTCGCCCGGGGCGGCGATGACGAGCTCGAGGAGCTGCCGCGCGGCTCGACCTCGGGCCGCCACCTGTTCTCGCACGGCGTGATCGTGAACGTGCTCAACCCGAAGACCGCGCTCTTCTTCCTCGCGTTCCTGCCGCAGTTCGTGGACCCGGGCGCGCCGGTCGCGCCGCAGATGCTGGTGCTGGGCGTGATGCTCGTCTGCATCGGCACCCTCAGCGACGGCACGTACGCGCTGCTCGCCGCAGGCGCCGGGAACCGGCTGCGCAGCGCCACCGCCGTGCGCCGCCGGCTGGACCGGATCAGCGGCGGCGTGTTCGTGGGCCTCGGCGTGTTCGCCGCGCTCGCGGGCGAGCCGCGGCAGTCCTAGGATGAGCCGCGCCCCGGAGGGGTGGCAGAGCGGTCGAATGCACCGGTCTTGAAAACCGGAGTCCGTTCACGCGGACCGCGGGTTCGAATCCCGCCCCCTCCGCCTCAGGCCCGGCGCAGAGCCAAAAGCCGCCACTCCAAGCTCGGTGTCGGAGACGCCGACGAGGTCCTCCATGACCCGACTGGGTCAAGTCAGGTAACGGGTTCAGGAGGGACGGGCACCGCGTTCGCGCATCAGCCGCCCCACGCGCAGCGCCTGCTTGCGGATCCTGTGCGCCTTGCGCTTCGCCGCGGTCGTCTGCGTGCGCCAGGCGGACTCCCGTGCGGCCTGCCGACCGCCGGGTAGCGACAGTTACACGGTGGACGACGAGAGCAGGTAGGCGAGGCAATCGGCCGGGGGCGAGTTGCGCATCTGTTGCACGCCCGGCAAACCGAGCTTTCATGGCCCGCCCGGCGGTTAGGCTGGCCCGACGGAAAGGGTTCGGGATTCAGCGGGTGTCTCCCGGACCGGCCGCAGGCAACGATGACCTGCGGTGGCAGGGCCACCACGAAGGGGGTCATGATGACCCGCCGGACAGTAGTGGCGCTGGTAGTAGGGACGCTGATCGGAACCGCCGTTGCGGTCGGCTGCGGAGATGACCCGTCCGACAGGGCGGCGAAGGGGTCCACCGACCCCGTGGTTCAGACCGAGCCGTCCGGAGCGCAGTACTACAGCCCGGACGCGGCTGACCGCAACAACGCGGCCAAGCTCACGACGTCGGCCGACCAGTTCGCCGGATACCCAGACGGCCACCCCATCGCATCCTCCGGCGTGGCCGGTATCGCGTTCGAGAAGGGCGACGACGGCACCGGTGTCCGGGTGCCGACCGTCGAGGACGGCGTGGGCGCGCATGACGACCACGCCAACCAGTGCCGCGGCGGGCTGAATCGCCGCTGCGACCCGACGCCGTAGGGACAACGGGCCGGGGGGCGCTTTGGGCGCGCCCCGGCTCTCCACCACAACAGCCCAAGGGAAGGTCGGCGCACATGAAGGGCACGGTCAAGGTCCTCAACCAGGCCCTTCACGAGCACCGGCGAACTCGGCGGACCCAGACGCACGCCCATCTCACGCGCACAGCCCGGACAGATGACCTCGCCGTGCCGGCGGATGTACAGGCCGCCCAGGCGTGCGCTCGTATCGCCGGGATCCGCCTGCGGCCACCCCGGTCGTGGAGGCTCGCCGCGCCAGCGTCCGCCGCGCCTGCCGCGCTCCGAGGCGGTCGGGCAGGGCCCGTGGGCACGAAGCTCGATCGGCGCGGTGTGCTGCTGCTCCTGCCTCGAACCAACGGCGGGCCAGGAGCGATCTGGACGCACACGTTCGGGGGGCGGATACTGAGCGGCGATGTCGTCAGCTGTACCCCCGAGGGGTCGGCGGCCGCGGGCTACGGGCTACGAGGGCGTGAACGCTACAAGCCCCGCCACTGACGACCAGCGAGAGGAGCGAGATGAGGTCAGTTCACTTTCGGGTTGACGACGACGTCTACATGCGAATTCAGGAGGAAGCGGAGGAGCAGGACCTCTCCATTGCCGCCTTCGCGCGTGTGGCAACGATCGCCCGGGCGCTTCTCTGGGGCGTTCGCCGGGGGGCACCGTGGGCTGATGTCGAGGCGTGGGGAGAGGCGCTGGACATCATCCAGGAGGTCGAGCACCGCGATATTGCCGCCCGAGCGAAGTTGGCTACAGACCGGCGGACGAGCACCACCTTTCGGGAGAAGCTGGAGCGTGAGCGCAGCACGACAGCAAGGGATCGGGAGTGACTGAGCGAACGAGGGCACTCGCTGGCCGACCAGTGCCGCCTTCACCTCGCGTCGGACATCACCGACACGCCAAATCGAAACAGCAAGCCTGAAAGCGGCAGGGCCGGGGCACGGAGTTCGTCACACGTGCTCGCCGACGTGAAGGTGCTCAAGCTCGGGTCGGCGGTCGTAGTCCCGGTCGTCGAGCTTGAGGCGTGGATCGGCCGCGAGGCTCGCTGGCGGGTGCCCGATGAGTGATCGAGACCGTCGCGGGACTGGTTTTAACGACCAAAGGCTCGGCGCGAGCCGGGCCTTGGTCGTCTTGTCGGTCCTACCTCCTGCGGGGTCTACTTGCCCTGCGTGGAGTTGAGCGGCATCCCAGCGCACGCCTGCGCCGCGACCTTGCCGCCGCCCTGCGCCTTGACGAACTGGCCGTGGTTCTTCACGGACTCAGTGCCAGGGGTGGTCGTCGCTGCGTGATGTCCGGCGTCGTGATCTTCATCTGGATGGTCGTTGGCCGCCCAGGTGGCCTCGACGTCAACTCATCGACGTTGTACGGCAGCGTCCGTCACCTTGAACGTCGCGCCACCACCGACGGGAACGGTGTCGAAGCTGATGAGCGAGCGTGTCGGCGTTGAACTTGCCGGTGACCGTCTCGGCCCAGGCGAACGCGCCGCCGTTGTCCGTCGTGTTGCTGGTGCCGCTGAACGTGTTGTCGGCCTTGACGATGACCGTGAAGTCGTGCTTCCACACGTTGTCGAACTGGTAGGTCGTGTCCTTCGGCTGGAGGGCCGTGAACGTCGCGGTCGTGACCGTGGTGCTGGTCGGGACCGACGCCTCACAGCGCGGCACGTCCGCCGAAGCGGCGGCAGGCACTGCGGCGGGCATGGCGACGGCCATGCCAGCATGATGAGCTTACGCATTTGCGTGTTGCTTTCGTTGGGCGTGCCGACGTTATTGGCGGCACGCCAACAAAGACACCCGTGGCGAAGGGTCGTTACGCGCGCAGCCGAGAATGCGGGGAATTACGGGTGCGGTTACGGGCAACTACGGGAGATCCGTCCACGTCGCGCGTGACCGAGACCACCGGCGACGATGACGTGGTCGACGCCGACGTGTCTTGAAAACCGGAGTCCGTTCACGCGGACCGCGGGTTCGAATCCCGCCCCCTCCGCTCAGCGGCAGCAGTCGTCGTCGCAGCGCTCGGCGGAGAAGCCGTCCAGCGGGGACGCCACGCAACAGCCGTCGCCCCGCCACGCGTCGACGCCCTCCTTGACGGCGACGGCCGCGATGAGCAGGCCGACGACGGGGTCGAGCCACCAGGCGCCGACGATCGCGTTGCCGGCGAGGCCGACGAGCAGCGCGCCGGCCAGGTAGGCGCACAGCACGTTCTGCCGGCCCTCGCCCTTGGTGGCGGCGGAGCCGATCTGCTCGGCGATCCGCTGCTTGGCCACGCCGAGCAGGGGCATCGTGATCAGGCTCCACACCGCCAGGCACATGCCGAGCGCGCTCACATCGGGATGCTCGCCGCCGGCCAGCGCCCGGATCGACTCGAAGCCCACGTACGGCGCGAGAATGAAGAACTGGATCGCCACGAGCTTCTGGGCGCGCTGCTCGGCGGCCTCCGACATGACCCGCGAGCCGGTGAACCGCCAGATGATGATCACGCTCGCGAAGCCCTCGACCGCCGAGTCCAGGCCAAAGCCGACGAGCGCGATCGAACCCGCCATCACGCCGGCGACGATCGCCACGATCCCCTCGACGCTCATCGCCCCCAGCGACAGCCAGGACAGCAGCCGCACGCGGCCGGCCAGCTCGCGGTAGCGCTCGGGCGAGACCGCGGCCTGCGGCGCCGGGGCGAGCGCGAGCTCGACCGGTGCGCTCACGACCGCGCGCCCTCCCGCGGCGCGACGGCGTCAAGCAGCGACCGCCCGCGCTCGGTGAGCTCGTACAGCACCATCTTGCCGTCGCGCCGGGACACGGCGAGCCCGCCGCCGCGCAGCGCACGGACGTGATGGGACACGAGCTTCTCGTCGCGGCCCACGATCCACGCCAGATCGCAGACGCAGGCGACGCCGCACTCGGCCAGCGCGACCGCCACGGCCAGCCGTGTCGGATCCGACAACGCTCTCGCGCCGGCGGCCCATGCCTCGAGCGTGGGCACGTCAGGCAGCCGGCCGCGCGCCGCCTCAGCCTTCGGGAGGTCCAGACACAGCAGGTCGCAACGGTCGGGCTCGCTCGCCATACCCGCAGCCTATGTCATTCGTACGTTCGTACGGATATAGGGGCTTGCTCACCGCCGCCCGCGCGGGCCTCGAGCCGCGCGACGCCTCGACCACGTAGCGCGCCGCGATCGCGCAGGCGATGAGCCCGAGCAGCCGGCGCAGCGACGCCTCGGGCACGCGCGACTGCAACCGCGCGCCGAGGTAGCTCCCCAGCGCGCCTCCGGCGCCGATCCACAGGCCGAGGATCCAGTCGGGCGCGACGGGGCCTGCGTGCGTGATCTCCAGCGCCTGGAAGGCTCCCACGCCCACGACGGAGGTGAGGAACGTCGCGGCCAGCGTTGCCGGCGCGACCTCGTACGCGGTGAACCCCGCCGCGAGCAGGAGGGGCGCGAGCAGTGATCCGCCGCCGATGCCGTAGATGCCGCCCACGGTCCCGACGAGGAGCGCGAGCGCGCCGATCAGCCGCCGCCCGCCGGCGGACGGCCGCGGCCTCCGGCGCGGGACGCGCTGCGCTCCAAGCAGCAGCCACAGCCCGAGCGGCAACAGGACCGCCGCCGCCACGAACATGAACGCGTCCGAGCCTGAGAGCCACTCGACGCGGATGAACGCGCCCGCGACCACGCCCGGAAGCGTCCCGATGACGAGCAGTCGGGCGAGCGGCCCGAACAGGCGTCCCTCCTGCCAGAACCGGAGCAGCCCGCCGGGAGTCGCCAGCACGTTGAACAGCAGGTTGGTCGGCGTCACCGCAGGGCTCGGCACGTGCAGCAGACTCACCTGGACCGGCAGCAGCAACACTGCTCCGGACACCCCCGCGGGCGTGGTGATGAGCGCGAGCACGAACGCACACAGCGCGCCGACGGGCCACTCCCAGGGCACCGTCCGGACAATAAAGACTAGGGGTTTCCACTATTTCGTAGATGTCGTGATGCACGTACGGTGAGCAAGCCCCCAACAAAGGAATCCCTCCCCGTGTCCTCCCCCACCCTGCTGAATCCTGAGCTCAAGGCCCGCCATCGCGCGATGTGGGCCGCGGGCGACTACCCCGCCATGGTCGAGACCTGGCTGCTCCCGCTCGGCCCGCGGCTCGTCGAGGCGTGCGGCATCGGCCCCGGCCAGCGCGTGCTCGACGTCGCCGCCGGCACCGGCAACGCGTCGCTCCCCGCGGCCGCGACCGGCGCCGATGTGACGGCCAGCGACCTCACCCCCGAACTGCTGACCGCGGGCCGGGTCCGCGCCGCCGCGGTCGGGCTCGAGCTCGACTGGGTCGAGGCCGACGCCGAGAACCTGCCGTTCGAGGACGAGTCGTTCGACGTCGTCATCTCCGCGATCGGCGTGATGTTCGCGCCGCACCACCAGGCCGCCGCCGACGAGCTCGTCCGCGTCTGCAAGCCCGGCGGCACCATCGGGCTGCTGAGCTGGACGCCCGAGGGCATGATCGGCGAGCTGTTCCGCACCCTGGGCCCGTTCAACCCGGCGCCCCCGGCGGGCGTGCAGCCGCCGCCGCTGTGGGGTGGCGAGCAGCACGTCGACGAGCTGTTCGGCGACCGCGTCGCGTTCACGACCAAGCGCCGCGAGGTGCTCGAGGTCAACGCGTTCGCTGAGCCGAGCGACTACGCGGACCACTTCCTCCGCTACTACGGCCCGGCCGTCGTCACGCAGGGCAACGCCCGCCGTGCCGGCCGCGAGGACGAGCTCGACGAGGCGCTCGCCGGGCTCGCCGGCGCGTGGAACCGCGGGACCCCCGGCCAGGCGCGGTACGAGAAGGAGTACCTCCTGTCCGTCGGGACGCGCGCCTAGCGCGTGGTGGTCGCGCAGCCGGGCTAGTCGTCGGTGGCGAGGATGACGTCGGACGCCTTGACGACCGCCGTGACCGACTTGCCCTCGGCGATCCCGAGCTGCTCGACCGCCTCGAGCGTGATTGATGCGACCAGGCGCTGCCCGTTGACGTCGAGCTCGACGTTGGCGATGGCGGCGCCCTTGGTCACACTGGTCACGGTCGCCGGCAGTTGATTGCGTGCGCTGAGCTTCATGGCCGCAGGCTAGCTGGCGTCGTGGAAGATCACTCCGAGGGCGGTGCGGCGGCCGCGCGTGACGGTGCCGAGGCCGTGCCGCATGCCGACCCGGTGGTGCCCGTTCTTGCCGGCGTTGGGACGCTGCCGGGTCGGGAAGATCACGAACGCGCCCCGGGGCGGCTTGAGCACGTGCGCCCGGCTTTGCGCGCGCGGGCGCTGCTCGAGCAGCACGAACTCGCCGCCCTCGAAGTCGACACCCGGTTCGGACAGGACCGTGAGCACCTGGAACGGGAAGAAGACCTCGCCGTAGAGGTCCTGGTGCAGCGCGTTCCAGTCGCCCTCGCCGTAGCGCAGGATCAGCGGCGTCGGCCGCTCCTGGCCGGCGGCGTGGCAGCGCTCGAGAAGCTCGGCGTGCTCGAGCGGGAACGTCGGCTCCTCGCCGCGCAGCAGGTCCGCCCAGTCGTTGGCCACCGGGGCGAGGTGGCGGTAGAACGACTCGCGGAGCGCGCCGATCGTGCCCGGCAGCGGGTGGTCGAAGTAGCGGTAGCGGCCGTCGCCGAAGCGGTGGCGGGCCATGTCGATGGTGCTGCGGAAGCGGCCGGCGTCGAACAGGTCGGCCAGCTCGGCGCACTCGGCGGCGGTCAGGAGCTCGGGGGTGATGGCGTGGCCCTGGCCGTCGAGCTGCGCGCGCAGGTCGTCCCAGTCCAGGGCGTCGACTCGGTCTCTGATGGAGGTCACGTCCATGGAACGGACGGCGGCCCCGTGGCGTGAGCTACTCGCGCACGACCTCGGCGGCCGGCTTGTCCTCGCGCAGCCCCAGATAGCGCGGATGGCGCAGGCGGCCGTCGCGGGTCCACTCGGAGAAGCCGACCTCGCATACGAGCGCCGGCTCGACCCACGTCACGGCCTTCTCGCGCACCTCGTCGGCGAACGGCGAGTCGGCCCGGGCCAGCGGCTTCAGCAGCCCCGCCAGCCGGTGCAGCTCCTCGCGGTTGAAGCCGGTCCCCACCTTGCCCGCGTAGCGCAGCCGGCCGCCGTCGTGGTAGCCGAGCAGCAGCGCGCCCAGGTCGGTGCGACTGCCGCGCGGGGCGGTGAAACCGCCGATCACGAGCTCCTGCTCGGCCGCGCACTTGAACTTGAGCCAGTCGCGCGATCGGCCGCGCACGTACGGCGAGTCGGCGCGCTTGGCGATCAGCCCCTCCCACCCCTTGCGGCACGCCTCGCGGTACATCTCCTCGCCGTCGCGGTTGCGGTGCGCGGTGAGGCGCAGCGGGCCGTGGAACGCGACCGCCTTGCGCAGCAGCGATTTGCGGGCGCGCAGCGGCAGTGCCGTCACGTCGTTCCCGGCCAGGTAGATGAGGTCGAAGACGTAGAAGAACACCGACGTCGGTCGCTCGCCCCGCTGTTGCAGCCGCGCGAAGCTCGTCTGCGCACCGTCGAACGCCACGACCTCACCGTCGAGCACCAGGTCGGTGGCCGTGTCCGCCTCCAGCGCCTCGACCACCTCCGGGAACCGCCCGTTGAGGCTGAGGTCGTTGCGCGAGAGCAGCCGCACCTGCTTATCGGCCTTGATCGCAACGCAGCGGATCCCGTCGAGCTTGCGCTCGTAGATCCACTCGGGATCCGAGAAGCGGTCGTCGGTCAGCACCGCCTTCATCGGCGTGAGCTTGTCGGGCCGCGGGCCGGGCGCGAGCAGCTCGCGCTCGGCGGCGCTGAGCGATGAGAACGGGTCGCTCACTATGGGCTGACCGGCACCGGGCGCCACGGCCGCACGAGCCACAGCCGATCCGTCGCCGCCCAGCTCGCGTACACGAGCGCGCCGGCGGTGCCGGTGGCGGTGAGCAGCACGCCCGCAGCCGCGGCGAGGGCAACGCCGTCGGAGCCGAGGATCACGACCACCGCCGCAGCGCCGACGCTCGGCCCGATCGGCAGCTGGCTGAGGATCACCATCGCGATCAGGACCGCGACGGCATCGAGCACCGACGCGTCAACACCGAGGGCGCTGAGCATCAGCCAGTTGCGGGCGATCTGGGCGAAGACCGCGACGAGCACGAGCGCGACGACCCGCCTCCCGCCGTCGATGCACCGCAGCACCGCGAGGCCGCTCCAGAACCCCTCGCGCCAGCGGCCCGCCGCCTGCCGCAGGCCGGCGACCAACGCGATCGCGACCGCGAGGAACACCAGCGGCAGCCACCAGGGGAGGCCGAGCGGCCCGACCAGCGTGAACGAGGTGAGCGCCACCAGCGCGGCCTCGATGGTGAGGATCGGCACCTCGGCGGCGATCAGCGCCGGCACGCGCGGGCAGTCGTCGCGCGCCGTCCTCCGCAACGTGGCGATCCGCGCCGCCGCACCGAGCTGGTTGTGGAGCTGGTTGCCGACGTAGCCGACGCTCGCCGCTCGGTACAGGCACCGGCGCCCGATGCGGCCGCCGGCGGCGGAGACCGTGACGTGCCAGGCCTCGGTGCGCGACACGAGCGCGACGAGCTGGAGCGCGGTGGCGGCGAGCAGGATCCACACCGAGGCGGATCCCAGGGCGGTCGCGAACTCGTCTCTCGAGTCCGCGAGCACGAACGTGAGGAAGCCGATCACCACCAGCGCGCCGGCGAGCGTGGTCAGCACGTTCCGGCGGGTCACAGGCGACCGCCGGCTCACCGGCGGGCACGGCGTACTCGGCACACCCGACTCCTTGATAGACGTCGGGAGATCAGGTGGCGTGGCTCGCCCGATTCCCACAGCGAGCGTACCACCGCGTCACTTCACAACTCCCTCACACCGCACGCCCCCGCGCCAAGCAGAGTTCGGCCCTCCGTTCAGACGCGAACAAGGAGGGGTCGCATGTCGCGACTGCCGATCAAGCTCGGCGGGCTCGGCGCGGTCGTATTGCTGGGGCTGGGGGCCAACTTCGCCATCGGTGGCGAACGCTCGGCGAAGCACCATTCGTCGTCGAAGGCCAAGAACGTGATCCTGTTCATCGGGGACGGGATGGGCGTCTCCGAGGTCACGGTGGCCCGCTACTACGAGTACGGCGCGGCGGGCCGTATGAACATGGACAAGCTGCCCTACACGGGCTTCCAGAACACGTGGTCGGTCAAGCCGGCGGCCAACCCGCCGTACAAGCCCGACTATGACCCGGACTCGGCGTCCACCGGCACGATGTGGGCGACCGGCAAGAAGACGATCGACGAGCGGATCTCGCAGGGTCCGAGCAGCGGCGAGACCGTCCCGGGCAAGAACCTGGAGACGATCCTCGAGGTCGCCCAGGACGACGGCAAGAAGACCGGCAACGTCTCGACGGCCGAGATCACCGACGCCACGCCGGCGGTCCTGAACTCGCACATCTCGCTGCGTGGATGCCAGGGCCCGAACGACACCCGGACGACCTGCCCGACCGAGACGAAGGCCGCGGGCGGCCTGGGCTCGATCGCCGAGCAGACCGTCGACCACAAGGTCGACGTCGTGCTGGGCGGCGGCGCCGGCCGCTTCCTGCAGCCGCTCGAGGCCGGCGGGACCACCAACGTCATCGACTACGCCACGGCGAAGGGCTACCAGTACGTGACGGACGCGGCCGGCCTCGGCTCGGTCAAGCCCGGCAAGCGCGTGCTCGGCCTGTTCAACAACGGCAACATGACGACCGAGTGGAACGGCCCGATCGCCACGCTGGACGCCGGCACTCCGGCCCAGCGCTGCAAGACCGACAACCGGCCGGCCAACGAGCCGAGCCTGTCGGCGATGACGACCAAGGCGATCAAGCTGCTCGAGGGCGACAAGGACGGCTTCTTCCTGCAGGTCGAGGGCGCCTCGATCGACAAGCAGGACCACGCCGCCAACGCGTGCGCCCAGATCGGCGAGACCGTCGCGTTCGACGACGCCATCGGCGTCGCGCTCGACTACCAGCGCCGTCACCCCGACACGCTGATCGTAGTCACCGCCGACCACTCGCACACCAGCCAGATCACGGCCGAGGATGCCAGCGGCAACGGCAACCCGACGGGTTACTCGAACAACCTGATCACGGCTGACGGCTCGACGATGCGCGTCTCGTACAGCACCGCCGGCGGCCTCGCCCGTCCGGCGGCCCCGCCGAGCCAGCAGCACACCGGCGCCGCCGTGCCGATCTACGGCAGCGGCCCCGGCGCGAAGGCCGTCCTGGGGACGACGGATCACACCGATCTGTTCGACCTCCTGACGCCGCCGTCGCCACGCGGGCACCGGTAGCGATCCACGACGGGGGCGCCGCGGTTACCTCTCGGGTAGTTGCGGCGCCCCCGCCCGCTCGTATGGTGCGGGGGCGATGACGGAGCACCTCTTCGACACGGACACCCGCGTCGAGCCGGCGGGAGAGCATGCGTACACGGCCGAGCTGACCGACCGCTGGAACGCGCTCGGCGGCGTCCCGAACGGCGGCTACCTGCTCGCGGTCGCGCTCCGCGCGCTCGCCGCCGACATGCCGCTGCCGGACCCGGTCGTGGCGTCGGCGACCTATCTGCGCCCGGGCGCTCCCGGGCCGGCGCGCATCGAGACCGAGGTCGTGCGCTCCGGCCGGCGCGTCGCCACCGGCGAGGCGCGGCTGATCCAGGGCGACCGCGAGATCGTGCGCCTGCTCGCCACGTTCGCCGACCTCTCGCAGGCGAACGGCCGCACCGACGTGCAGTCGCGGCCGCCCGAGCTGCCGCCGCCCGGCGAGGCGCGCGACATGATGGCCGGCGCGCCGCCGCTGCCGGGCGTCAACATCACCGACCGCTTCGAGTACCGCCCGGCCGAGCTGCCCGGCTGGGCGCAGGGGAGCCCGAACGGCACGGCCGACCTCGCGTTCTGGCTGCGCTTCCGCGACGGCCGCGAGCCCGACCCGATCGCGCTGGCGGCGATGGTCGACTGCGCCGCGCCGGCCGTGCTCGAGCTCGGCGCGCCGGGGTCGGCGACGATCGAGCTGACCGTGCACATCCGCGGCCGGCCGGCGCCGGGCTGGCTCGCCTGCCGGACCCTGACGCGGCACGTCATCGGCGGCTTCCACGAGGAGGACTTCGAGATCTGGGACTCGACCGGCGCGCTCGTCGCGCAGTCCCGGCAGTTCGCGCTGCTTGCGGGATGAACGCCCGGACCGTCGGTGCGTGCGGGATGACCGGGGTTGACCAGATCAACCTCGCGGTCTTCCATCTGGTTGGAGGTGCACCCGCCAAGGCAGATCTACGCGAGCGCCGCGGACCGCCGCACCGGCAGGCGTTGGACCCGGCGCGCGCACCGTCCCTTCTGGGTCCCGGCCACGCTCGTGGCCGGAGCGACGATGGTCGCGCTCGAGGTGCTGCGCAGCTTCGGCTGATGCGCATCGTCGCCGCCACGGCGATCGCTGCGGTCGCGGCCGTCGTCGCCAACCTCGTGCTGCGGGCGCTCGCCGTCGCGGTGCTCGACATCCCGCAGCCGGAGTTCGAGCCGCTGCAGGCACGCGCTGTCGCGGTCTCCACCGCGGGCGGCGTCGTCGCCGCGGGGGTGGTCTACGCGATCGTCGAGCGGTTCGCGCGCGATCCCCGGCGCACGTTCATCATCGTCGCCGTCATCGCGCTCGTGCTGTCGCTGTGGGCGCCGATCTCGCTCGGCCTGGCCGACCCGCCCGAGAACCCCGGCACCGATGCCGGCTCGGTGGGCACGCTGATCGCCATGCACGTCCTTGCCGCGGCGATCAGCGTGCCCGTGCTGCTCCGAGTGCCTAGCCGCCGTTGAAGGGCGCCACGAAGGGGTTCATGCTCGCGTAGAGCCCGTCCGGGTTCGGATACCAGAGCCACACGTGGAGCGTCACGAGGTCCGGGTGCCAGAAGAAGAACTTCGAGCCGTTCGCGTTCTTCGGCTTGCAGTCAGCCTCCGATGACGCAGTATCGAACGTCCCGTCGTCGTAGTGACAGGCCGCGGGGAACGAGCCGTACTTCGCGCCCGGCAGCGGCGGCTTCTTCGGCTTCGTGGGGAACACCCACTCCAGCGCGCCGAGCTGATACTTCCCGTCGTGCCGGCTGTACACGAGGATCGGCGGCTTCGTGACGTCGAAATTCGTGATGTCCGGGTTGAGGTAGTGCAGCCCCATGTTCTTCATGACCGGCGTGATCTGCTTGTAGCCGGCCTTCTTGGCCTTGCGCAGGTCGAACGCGTACTTCGCCGTGGCCAACCGGGCCTTCGCGAGCTGGCGGACCAGTCCGCGGTCCGCTTTTCCCATGTGCATGCCGTGGTGGTCGACGGCAGGGGCGCCGCTGCTCGCGGCGACTCCCCAGATCGTGGAGGCGGCCAGCGCGGCGACGAGCGCGACGCGGACCGGGGTCTTGATGGTCATTCGCCGACGCTATGGGCGGCCCGGCGCGGGAGCATCGGCACAACGGCCCATCTTCGCGCGGGGCTGTACCTATCTTTCAGGCGAACAGCACGATCACCAGCACGGCCACGATCACGACCACGCCGAGCAGCGCGTAGGCCGCCGCGGCCTGCCACTGGTTCTCCCAGTAGCCGGGCTTCGCGCGGTCGCGCGTGTGGCGGCCCTCGGGCGGCTCGCCGACCCAGTCGTCGTCGTCGGGCATCTACCTGATCTGCCTACCCGAGATCGCCCGTGCGACCACCAGCCGCTGGATCTCGGAGGTGCCCTCGAAGATCGTGTAGATCTTCGCGTCCCGGTGCATGCGCTCGACCGGGAACTCGCGCGTATAGCCGTTGCCGCCGAGGATCTGGATCGCCCTCTCGGTGGCCCACACCGCGACCTCGCCGGCCTTGAGCTTGGACATCGAGCCCTCGGCGTTGTCGAACGGGCGCCCGCTGCGCCCCATCCACGCCGCGCGCCACACCAGCAGGCGCGCCGCGTCGATCTCCATCTTCATGTCCGCGAGCGTGAACGCGATCGCCTGGTTGTCGATGATCGGGCGGCCGAACTGCTCGCGCTCGCCGGCGTAGCCCAGCGCGTACTCGTAGGCGGCGCGGGCGATGCCGATCGCCTGGGCGCCGACCGTCGGGCGAGTCGCCTCGAACGTCTGCATCGCCGCCTGGCGGCGCGACTCCCCGCCCTCGCGGGTGCGTGCGAGCCGCTCGTCGAGCTTCTCCTTGCCGCCGAGCAGGCACGAGCCGGGGACCCGGCAGTCGTCGAGATGCACGTCAGCCGTGTGCGACGCGCGCAGGCCGTGCTTCTTGACCTTCGCCCCCATGCTGAGGCCCGCCGTGCCGGGCGGGACGATGAACGCCGCCTGGCCGCGGGCGCCGAGCTCGCGGTCGACCGACGCGACGATCACATGCACGCCGGCGATGCCGCCGTTGGTGGCCCATGCCTTCTGGCCGTTGAGCACCCACTCGTCCTTGGCCTCGTCGTAGACCGCGCGCGTGCGCAGCGACGAGACATCGGACCCGGCGTCGGGCTCGGACACGCAGAACGCCGCCACCGCGGGGTCCTCGGGGGTGCCGAAGCACTGCGGGATCCACTCGCCGGCCTGCTCGCCCGTGCCCTGCCCGAAGATCGCGGCGACGGCCAGCGACGTGCCCATGATCGCCATGCCGATCCCCGCGTCGCCCCAGAACAGCTCCTCGTTGACGATCGGCAGCATCAGGCCGCTCTCGTCGGCGTAGAACTGCGCCAGCGCCTCGAAGCCGTAGAGGCCGATCTTCTGCGCCTCGGCGATGATCGGCCACGGCGTCTCCTCGCGCTCGTCCCACTCCGCCGCGGCGGGGCGCACGACCTGCTCGGCGAAGCCGTGCACCCAATCGCGGATGTCGCGCTGATCCTGGTTGAGCTCGAGCGAGAACGGAGTCTCGGACGCGGTGGCGGCTTCCATGGGCCGCCAGCTTGGCAGCGCCGGCCGCTAGACGCGCCGCTCGGTGGTCGTGACGGGCTCCTCGGCACCCGGCCGATCGCGCGCGAAGCGCCCGTCGCGTTCGTCGTCGACCACGACGTCACGTTCCCGCTTGCGCCCGACCCGCGGCATCATCGCCAGCACCAGCAGCGCCACGGCCGCGGCACCCATCACCAGCTTCGTCGCGTTGTTGGTGGCCGCCACGCCGAAGACGTCGCTGCCGTCGACGATCGCGACCACGCAGGCGACGGCCATGACGAGGCCGACGAGCATCGCCGTCGTCTTGGCGCCCCAGTGCATCGGCGCGCTGATCAGCAGGAGCAGACCGGCGCCGGCGAAGCCGATCCACGTCCAGCCGTTGCCCTCGATGCCCAGGAACGTGCCGCCGGTCACGTCGCCGTCCGGCGCGTTGGTGGTGAAGTCCGTCGAGCCGAAGAGCAGCCCGAGGATGCCCCCGGCCAGCAGAACGGCTCCGATGATGCCGACCGGCCCCTTGGCCAGCGACACGCCCTTGGTGCGGTCCATGGTGTGCTCCTTCTAGAAGTCTTTCTCCTCCTGTGATTCCCGTTCGCGGCCGTGAAGATGCCTTCTAGATGTCGGCCTTCTGGAACTCGAACTGGTCGGCGGCTTCGGACTCGTACTGGTACTCGAGCTTGCCGAGCCCGAACGGCTTGTCCGGATCGACCTCGTAGATGGTCGTCGTGCGCGGCGGGTTGCGCTCCGCGGCCGGCCCGTACTGGTAGTCGTCGGTCAGACCGTCGAAGCTGACGCTGCCGAGCTGCTCAGAGGCCTTCATCAGGCCCTCGTGCGACAGGTCGCCGAGCTCGACCGCCTTCTCGAGCAGCGCGGTCATCGCGATGCCCTGCTGGTATCCGAAGCCGAAGTAGTAGTCCGGCTCCTGGTCGGGCTTGTACTGCTTGACGTTGTCGACCATCGCGGTCATGCCCTCGACGCTGTTGTCGCCCCACTCGGTGCCCTCGGCGGCGATCCACGTGGTCTTCTGGAGGTACTCCGCCAGCGGCGAGGCGCCCAGCTCGTCGATCCACGTCGGCGACTGGCCGATCCAGCGCGGGGCGAAGCCGAGCTTGGCCGCGGTGCCCCAGATCGTGCCCGCGTCGGTGGGCGTGGCGACGAGGAACACGGCGTCGCACTTGGAGCGCTGGAGCCGCTGGATCTGGCCCGTCACGTCCTTGTCGCCGGCCTTGAAACGCTGGGTGTCGGCGACCTTGAAGCCGAGCTTCTCGGCGGCGAAGTCGACGCCCGCCTGCCCGGCCTCGCCGTAGGCGTCGTCCTGGATGAACGTGCAGATGTTCTTGCCCTTGCCGTCCGCCTGCTTGACGTAGTAGTCGAGCGCGTTGATGGCCTGCACCTGGTAGGGCCCGCCGACCGGCAGCAGGTTCTCCTCGCGCACCCACAGCGCGTCGAGCGACGCGGGCGCGGCGATCATGCCGTCGGTCCGCAGCTGCGGCAGCACGGCGAGCGTCGGTGCGGTCCCGAGCACCTGCGTGAACGCCACCACGTCGCCCTTGACCTTGTTGTACTGCTGGACCGTCTTGGGCGGCGAGTACTGCGTGTCCTCCTGGACGAGCTCGACCTTGTACTTGCCGGCGATCCCACCCTTGGCGTTGACGGAGTCGAAGTAGACCTGGTTGCCGGCCGTCAGCGGGAGGCCGATCACCGCGACCGGGCCGGTCAGCGGCGTGAGGACGCCGAGCTTGATCGTCGTGCCGTCGAACCCGGGGACCGACTTCAGCGACGCGGCCTCGCCGTCGTCGCCACCGCCGTCCCCGTCGTCGGCGGCACCTCCACAGCCGGCGACAAGCACCGCCAGCACCGCGACGAGCCACAGGATCCTCTTCGTCATCGGTTCCTCCTCCAGTGGAAGATCAGTACGAGAACGGCCATGCCTTGAAGTAGGCCTTCGCACGCAGCCACATGGAGGCCAGCCCACGTGGCTCGAACATCAGGAACAGCACGATCAGCAGGCCGAAGATGGCCTGGTTGAGGGAGAAGACCGAGATGAAGCCGTCGTCGCCGGCGGTGGTCGCGACGCCGGGGATCGAGTCCGAGTAGTTCTCGATCACCGCGGGGAGGCCGCCGAGGAACAGCGCGCCGAGCACGGCCCCGAAGACCGTCCCGACGCCGCCGACGATGATGATCGCGATGTACTGGATCGAGAGGAACAGGTTCCACTCGTCCGGGGAGATGTACTGCTGGTAGGCGCCGTACAGCGCGCCGCCGACCGCCGCGAGCCCGCTCGAGACCGCGAACGCGGCGACCTTGTAGCGCCCGAGCTCGACGCCGATGATCTCGGCCGCCACGTCGCGATCGCGGATCGCTTGGATCGCCCGCCCGGGCCGCGTGCGGACGATGTTCTTGGCGAGCAGGGCGGCGATGCCGACGACGCCCCAGATCAGCCAGAACCAACCCTGCTCGCGGATGTACTCGTCGCCGAACAGGTTGACGGCGGCGAAGTCGATCGGCCCGAGCTTCGCATCGGCGTTGACCGACGTGCCGGAGTTGCCGCCGGTCACCGAGTCGAGGTTGCGGAACAGGTGCTCGCCGAGGAAGACGAGGCCGAGCGTGACGATCGCCAGGTAGTTGCCGCGCAGGCGCAGCGCGAACGGGCCGATCAGCGCGCCGACGGCGGCGCCGAGCAGCGCGGCCGCCGGCAGCCAGAGGATCAGCGGCAGCCCGAGGTCGCCGCCCACCGCGGCCGCGGTGTAGGCGCCGGCGCCGATGAAGAACGCCTGCCCGAGCGAGACCTGGCCGGTGTAGCCCGTGAGCAGGTTGAGGCCGATCGCGCCGATCGCCGCGATCCCGGCGTAGTCGAGCACCGACAGCCAGAACGGGTCGACCAGGAACATCGGGACGAACAGCCACAGCGCGATCAGCGCGACCAGCCCGGCCTTGGCGCCGCGCGTGCGGAACAGCTTCAGGTCGTCGGCGTACCGGCGCGTGAGGTTGGGGTGCGGACGCGCCACTAGACCCGCCGCACCTCCTTCGTGCCGAACAGCCCGTAGGGCCGCACGAGCAGGATCACGATCATCACCACGTACGGCATGACCGCGGCGAAGTTGTCGCCCAGCCAGGGCGCGATGTCCTGCTGGTAGCCGGCGGTCAGCGCCTGCGTGATGCCGATGATCATGCCGCCGGCCACCGCGCCGGCCGGCGAGTCCATGCCGCCGACGATCATCGCCGGGAACGCGACCAGCGCGATCGCGCCGATCGTCGGCGACAGGGCCGCGGGGCCGGACGCGAGCGTGACGCCGGCCAGCGCCGCCAGCCCGGCGGAGATCGCCCACGACACCGCGTACACGCGGCGGGCGCTGATGCCCTGGGCGAGCGCGGCCTCGGCGTCGATCGCCGTGGCCCGCATCGCCACGCCGAGCGTCGAGAGCCGGAAGAACAGGAAGAAGCCGCCGAGGACCGCGGCGGCGATCCCCAGCGTCCACAGGTCCTTTGTGGCCATCACGATGTTGCCGGTGTCGACCGTGTTGACGCCCCACGGATCGGCGAGGTTGAGCGAGTCGAAGCCCCAGATCGCCGTGATCGCCTGCTCGATGATGAACAGCAGGCCGATCGTGATCATGATCACCGCGAACACCGGCTCGCCGACCATCCGGCGCAGCACCACGCGCTCGAGGCCGGCGCCGAACGCCGAGGCGCACACCACCGCGAGGAACACGGCGAGCGCGAACGGCAGGTTCGCGCCGTTGGCGAACGCGTAGGTCAGGTAGGCGCCGAGCGCGACGAGGCCGCCCTGGGCGAAGTTGATGACCCCGGTGGCCCGGTAGATGATCACGAAGCCCAGCGCCACCAGCGCGTAGCGCGCGCCGAGCGCGGCGCCGTTGAACAGGAGCTGGAGGAATTCATCCATAGAGCGCCTCGATCTCGCGTTCGAACCGCTGCTCGAGCGCGCGCCGCTTGACCTTCAGCGTCGCGGTCAGCTCGCCGTCCTCGTGGTCGAGCTCCTTCTCGAGCAGCGCGAAGCGCTTGATCGGTCTCGGGCCGCGCCAGCTCCTGGTTGACCTGCTCGACCCAGCCGGCCACCAGTTCGCGCACCTCGGTCTTGCGCGACAGGTCGCCGTAAGTGGTGAAGGCGAGCCCGCGGCGAGCCGCCCAGTCGCCGACCGTGTCGGCCTCGATCCCGATCAGCGCGACGAGGTAGGAGCGCCGGTCGCCGACCACCATCGCCTCGCGCACGTAGGGCGAGACCTTCAGGCGGTTCTCGATCTCGGACGGCGAGACGTTCTTGCCGCCCGCCGTGATGATGATGTCCTTCTTGCGGTCGGTGATCGTCAGGTGGCCGTGCTCGTCGATCACGCCGACGTCGCCGGTGTGCAGCCAGCCCTCGGCGTCGACCGCCGCGGCCGTCGCCTCCGGGTCCTTGAGGTAGCCGGCGAACACGGCGGGGGAGCGCGTGAGGATCTCGCCGTCGTCCGAGATCCGCAGCTCGACGCCGGCGAGCGGCCGGCCCACGGTGCCGATCCGCACGTCGTCGGCGGGCATCAGCGTGCACACGGCGGCGTTCTCGGTCTGGCCGTAGATCTCGTAGACCGGGACGCCGAGCGCCCAGAAGAACTCGAGCACCTGCGGGGCGACCGGCGCGGCGCCGCAGATCCCGCGCTCGACGCGGCCGAGGCCGAGCTTGTCGCGCAGCGAGCGGAAGGCGATGAGGTGGCAGACCGCGGCAGTGACGCGGTCGGCCGGGCCGAGCGCTCCCTGCATGCGCTTCGGGGCCAGGCGGCGGCCGCGGCGCACCGCCGCCTTGTAGGCCGCGCGCTTGAGCGGCGACGCGTCTGCCATGCGGATCTCGACGGTCGCCAGCATCTTCTCCCACACGCGCGGGACGGCAGCGAACAGCGTCGGCTGCACGTCGCGCAGGTCCTGCGCGAACGATTCCCCGCCCTCGCCGAAGTTGACGACGTAGCCGGTGCCGAGGCCGTTGATCACCGAGCTCAGCCGCTCGGCGACGTGGCACAGCGGCAGGTAGGAGAGCACCTCCTCGTCGGGCGTGGTGCCGAACGCCTCGCGGAAGCGCTCGGCGGCCCACGTGAGGTTGGCGTGGGTGAGCATCGCGCCCTTGGGGCGGCCGGTCGTGCCCGACGTGTAGACGATCAGCGCGACCGCGTCGGGCTCGATCGCGTCGGCGCTGCGCGCGTAGTCGTCGAGGGTCCCTTCGGCCGCGAGATCGTCCCAGGTGGTCAGCATCGGGTCGTCGAGCTCGCGGACGTTGCGCGGGTCGATCAGCACGATCCTGCGGAGCGCCGGGAGGTTGTCCCGGACCTCCAGGGCCTTGTCGAGCTGCTCCTCGTCCTCGGCGACGAGCACCACCGACTCGGAGTGGGCGAGCAGGTACCCGACCTCCGCGGCCGGGCTGGTCGGATACACGCCGACCGTGGTCGCCCCGATGCCCTGCACCGCGAGGTCGGCGATCACCCACTCGGGCCGGTTCTCGCCGTGGATGGCGACGGCGTCGCCGGGCTGGACGCCGAGCTGCCGCAGCCCGTGGGCGACGCGGGCCACGCGCTCGGCGTAGCCGGCCCAGGTGATCTCCTCCCAGCGGCCGCGGCGTTTGACGCGCATGGCGGTGTCGTCCGGGCGCTTGCGGGCGTGGGCGAGCAGGAGCGCGGGCAGCGAGCTCACGCGCCGGCCCCCAGGTAGGCCTCGACCACGGCGGGCTCGTTCTGCACCTCGACGGGGGCGCCCATGGCCAGCGGCGTGCCGAAGTCGAGCGCCAGCACGCGGTCGGCCAGGTCCATCACCAGCCGCATCTCGTGCTCGACGAGGATCACCGCGAGGTCGAGCCGCTCGCGTACCTCGATCAGGTAGCGCGCCATGTCCTCGGTCTCCTCGAGGTTCATGCCCGCGACCGGCTCGTCGAGCAGCAGCAGCCGCGGCTCCATGGCCAGCGCGCGGCCGAGCTCGAGGCGCTTCTGCAGCCCGTACGGCAGCAGGCCGGCGGGCGTGTGCCGGTGCGGCTCGAGCTCGAGCAGCTCGACCACCTCCTCCACCGCGGCGCGGCCGGCGATCTCCTCGCGCCGCGCGCGGCCGAACCACAGGGCTCCGGTGATGAAGCCGGTCCGCATCAGGTGATGGCGGCCGAGCATCAGGTTGTCGATCACCGACAGGTGGGTGAACAGCCCGAGGTTCTGGAACGTGCGCGCCACGCCCATGCGCGCGACGGCCGGCGGCGCGCGGCCGACCAGCTCCTCACCAGCGAGCAGGATCGAGCCCTGCTGCGGCCGGTAGACGCCGTTGATGCAGTTGAAGATCGACGTCTTGCCGGCGCCGTTGGGACCGATGACCGCGAACAGCTCGCCGGGCTGCACGTCGAAGCTCACCCCGTTGAGGGCGGTGACGCCGCCGAAGCGCAGCGTCACGTCGCGCACGTCGAGCAGCGGCCCGGCTACGCGCTCCATCGCTTCCGCCGGCGGTAGGACTTCACGTCGCGGAACGATCGCCGCCCGGTCTCGCCGACGCCGAGATAGAACTCCTGGATGTCCTGGTCGGCCAGCAGCTCGGACGCCGGTCCGTCCTTGACCACCCGGCCGGTCTCCATGACGTAGCCGTGGCTCGCGATGGCGAGCGCCATCGCCGCGTTCTGCTCCACCAGCAGCACGCTCGTGCCCTGGCGGTTGAGCTCGACGATCGTGTCGCGGATCGCCTCCACCAGTCGCGGCGCGAGCCCGAGTGACGGCTCGTCGAGCAGCAGCAGCCGCGGGTTCGCCATCAGCGCGCGGCCGATCGCCAGCATCTGCTGCTCGCCGCCCGACAGGTACCCGGCGGTGGAGCCGAGCCGCTCGTGCAACCGCGGGAACAGGTCGAGCACGCGGTCGCGGGCCTCGCGCACCTCGCTGCGCGAGCGGCGGGTGAACGCCCCGGCACGCAGGTTCTCGTCGACGGTCAGCTCGGCGAAGACCCGCCGGCCCTCCATAACCTGGGCGACGCCGCGCCGCACGATCGCCGCCGCGTCGCGGCCGTCGATCCGCTCGCCGTCGAGCTCGATCGAGCCCTTGGTGATGCGCCCGCGGTGGACGCTCAGCAGGCCGGTGATCGCCCGCAGCAGCGTGGTCTTGCCCGCGCCGTTGGCGCCGAGCAGCGCGACGATCTCACCGCGCGGAACCGCGAGCGACACGCCGCGCAGGACGAGCACGACGTCCTGGTAGACGACCTCGAGATTGCGCACGGCAAGAATCGAGCCGTCCGCAGGCGGATCCGGCTCGAGCGTGGTGCCCCGGGCTCTCCGCGTGGACTCCGTCGCTCCTCCCCGAGCGCGATGTTACACATCGCACAGGCGTTACGTTTCGTTAGCGGCGGAGCTTGACCGTGAAGTGGCGCGTGCGGCGGTTCGACAGCTTGTCGGCGGCCGTCACGGCCCATTCCACCGACACTGACCTGCCGGTGCGCAGCGCCCGCTTGGCGGCGCCCAGCTGCTTCTTCGAGAGGCGGATCCTCAGCGTCGCCTTCTTGCCGGCGCGTAGCGTCTTCTTGACGGTGCGCGTCCTGGTGGCCTTCTTGCCCTCGATCTTCAGCAGGCCGCCGGCGCGGAGCGTGCAGCGCTCGCTCGGACAGCGGACCGTGAGCTTCAACCGGCCGTCGCCGAGCCTGACCTTCTTCGCCCCGGACAGCTTCAGGGAGGGCGCCGTGCCGTCGCTGATCACCGCCGTCATGCCGCTCTGCGCGCTCGCCGAGCCGACGCCGTTGCTCCCGGTGACCCGCACCGCGACCCGCTTCCCGAGGTCGCGCGACCCCGTCCGGTAGGAGGCGCCGGTCGCGCCGGGGATCGGCATGCACGTGGTCGCGCACCGCAGCCATTGGTGGGAGAACGCGACCTCGTCGCCGCCCCAGACGCCGGGCGCGGCGGTCAGCGTGCGGCTCGTCTTCGCCGTGCCGCTGATGCCCGGTGGGGACTGGGACACCGGTTTGCGCAGGAAGATCGCGGTCAGGGTCGAGGTGGACCGCGGAGCGGCCGTGCGCGAGATGCGCCGGTCGCCGTCGCTCCAGCGCGCGAAGAAGTACTGCTGCCCGCCCGACACCTGCGGCGACGTCGTGGAGACCGTCGCGGCGGTGCCCGCGATCAGCGTCTTGGACACGGACGTCCCGGGCACGCCGTTGAGCCGGACCGTGAACTGCGGCACGTTCGCCCGCGTCGTGAACGTGACGACGCGGGGCTGCAGCTCGAGCGTCGCGAGCGGGCTGCTGAAGCCGAGTGTGTCGGTGGCCCTCAGGGTGATCTGGAGGCGTGACGGGTAGTCGTGCGACGGCGCGATGAACGTGGCGGTCGGGCCGGTCAGCGTCTGCACCGGGTGCTCGTGACAGCTGCTGCCCGGGCAGTGCAGGATCGTCATGACCCACGTGTAGGTCAGGTGGCCCTGATCGGCGGCGTCGGGATCGATCGCCGACGCCGAGAAGCGCAGCTTGTCGCCGACCGTCCACGCCGCCGGCACGGAGACCTTCGTGATCTTCGCGTCGTGCGGGATCGTGTTGTTCGCGCTGATCCGCGCGCTCGTCGTGTCGGAGATCCCGTTCGCCGTGACCCGCAGCCGGATCGTGCGCGCCGAGCGGTCGTTCCAGGTGGCGGTCTGGGTCGGCCCGACGGCCTCGAACGAGCCGTTGTCGTCCAGGTCCCACTCGTACGTCGCGCCGCTCGACGGGGTCGAGCTCGTCGCCGAGAACCCATACGTGGGGCCGACGTTGTCGGTGATCGTGATCCGCGCAGTCGGCTGGTCGACCGGCCGGACCTCGTGGATCTCACCGAATGTCTGGTCATGGAAGACGTAGACGAGGTTGCCGTTCGGCGCGGTCTGAAGGTCGACCGGACCGACGCCGGGCACGCCGCGGGCGAACACCTGCGCGGCGGCGAAGTTCGGCTCACCACCGCCGCCCGCCGGCGCGAACCAGATGCAGTTGCGCGCGTAGTCGGTGAAGAACAGGCCGTTGTTGAAGCTGTTCGGGTACGCCCCGTCGCCGTAGAACGCGAGGCCGGAGATCACCGAGCCCGCGTTCGGCAGGCAGTCGTCGCCCGGCACGACAGGGTTGCTGTGGTCGTAGGTGAACTGCGGCGGCGTCTCGTTGCTCAACGAGTCGCACGACGTCTGGCTCTGGTACGGGCCGTTGACCTGGTTGCCCTCCTTGCACGGCCATCCGAAGTTCTCGGCGGGCGTGCCCGGGGTGACCTTGTCGATCTCCTCGATCTGGGTCCAGCCGACGTCGCCGAGCCAGATGTCGCTGGTGCCGGGACGGAACGTGAAGCGGAACGGGTTGCGCAGGCCGTAGGCGATGACCTTGCGCTTGTTGAGGTCGGCGCTCGCGCTGAACGGGTTGCCGGACGCCGCCGCGCCGGTGACGGGGTCGATGCGGAGCACCGCACCGCTCAGCCCTGCGGGGTCAGCGTCGGTCTCGACGTCCTGCGCGCGCAGCGCGCCGCCCTCGGACGCGTCCTGGTTGCTCGGGACGTAGGGGTCGTGGCACGGGTTGACCGATGGGTAGCCGTACTGGCCCCAGTCGGGCGCGTTGAAGTTGGCGCCCTCGCCCGCGCTGACGTAGAGCATCCCGTCGGGCCCGAATGCCACCGTGCCGACGGAGTGGCTCGGGAACTGCTGGCACCACTGGTCCTGGATGATCGTGTGGACCGGGCCAGTGGGCGCTCCCAGCGCCCCGATCGGCACGCTGACGAGCTTGCCGGAGATCACGCAGCCGTCCTCGTCGGCGCCGGGCGGCGACGGGCAGTCGTCGCCCCACCGCGGCGCGCTGCCGCCGACCGCCGCGTCGCGCGCGTAGAGCAGGTACATCGTGCCGCCGCTCTCGTTGAAGCCCGGCGACAGCGCCATGCCGAGCAGCCCGCGGTCCCAGAAGTCGTGGACCTCCGCGCTGAGGTCGATCACCTGGATCGGGTTCGGGTCCTGCGGCTGGTCGTAGGCGAGCACGACGCCGCTCTTGAGCGCCACGAACATGCGGTTGCCGAGCGCGGTGGGCACGAACTTCACCGTGGTCGGCGCGGGCAGCGCGGTCGCCAGCGGAACGTCCTGGAACGTGCCGGGATCGCTGAGCTCGGGCAGGTCAGCCGCGGCTGGGCGCGCGGCGAACAGCAGCAACGCAGCCACCGCCGCCAGCGCCATCCCTAGCCTCCGCGTCCGTTGCGTCGCTGCCACCGTCCGGACTTTGTACCGCGCCTCAACGCGGAACAAAGAAACCTGGACGAATGGTCGGCGGCCGCGCTAGTCGGCCTGCGGCGGCTCGGACTCGGGCAGCCCGGGCAGCGGTGCGTCGTCCTCGTCGAGGTCGGCCGGCGGGCCGAGCGGCTGGTCGTCGATCTCCGGATCGCCGTCGGCGGGCGGCGGCGGCTCGTCGGGGAGGTCCGGGTCCTCGGGCGTGATCGGGGTCTCGCGCTCCATCACGCGTCGCCTACCCGCAGCCGCGCCGGCGCACCCCACTGCTGGAGCACGTCCGGGACGTCGAGCCCGTGGTTCTCGAGCAGGGCGATCATGTGCCGCCAGGTGACCGCGGTGCCGTTGAGCGTGTGCACGTGGCGAGGGCCGGGCCGGTGGCGGATGTCCAGCCGCCGGGACTGGAAGTCGGTCGTGTTCGAGGTCGACGTCACCTCGCCGTAGCCCTCGCGGCCGGGCATCCACGCCTCGAGGTCGTACTTCTTGGCCGCTGACGAGCCGAGGTCGTCGGCGCCGATGTTCACGACGCGGTACGGGATGTCGAGCGCCTGGAGCAGCTCCTCCTCGATGGCCAGCAGCCGCTCGTGCTCCTCGGTGGACGCCTCGGCCTCGACGAAGCAGAACATCTCGAGCTTGTCGAACTGGTGGACGCGGAAGATCCCGCGCGTGTCGCGCCCGGCGGCGCCGGCCTCGCGGCGGAAGCACGGTGAGAAGCCCGCGTAGCGCAGCGGCAGCACGCCCTCGTCGAGGATCTCGCCGGCGTGCAGCGAGGCGAGCGGGACCTCGGACGTGCCGACCAGGAACAGGTCGTCGTCGGGCAGCCGGTAGATCTGCTGCTCGGTGTCCGGGAGGAACCCGGTCCCGTACAGCGCCTCTTCGCGCACCAGCACCGGCGGGACGACGGGCGTGAAGCCGTGGCCCTCGAGCACCGACATCCCCCAGCGCACGAGCGCGAACTCGAGCAGCACGAGGTCGCCCTTCAGGTAGACGAACCGCGAGCCGGCCACGCGCGCGCCCGCCTCCGCGTCGATCAGCCCGTCGGCGACCGCGAGGTGGTCCGGGCCGGCCCCGCCGTGCTCGCCGACCTCGCGCAGCACGGTGTCGGCGTCGGCCGCCGTCGGGTCCGGCGGGTTCGGGAGCGTGGCCAGCGCGGCCTGCAGCTCGGCGTCGGCCTCGGACAGGTCCTGCCCGAGCGCCTTCACGCGCTGGGCGACCTCCTGCATCGCGGCGATCTCGGCGGCGGCGTCGCCGCCGGCCTGCTTGGCCGCGCCGATCGCCTTCGATGCCTCGTTCTGCCGCGCCCGCAGCGTCTCCACCTCGGGCCGCAGCGCGCGCGTGCGCTCGTCGAGCTCGAGCACACGGTCGAGCCGCGCGTCCGAGCCGTCACGCCGGCGCGCCAGCGCCGCCCGCACGCTGTCGGGATCGCGGCGAAGCTGCTTGAGGTCGAGCACCGGGGCTCAGCGGCCGCTGGAGCCCGGCGAGCTCGCGGCCGCGGAGCCGGAGTACTTGGCCACGAAGTCCGCCACCTTCTCGGCCTCCTCGCCGGTCACCAGGTTCTGCGGCATCGGCGAGGACGAGAAGCCGCCGTTGCGGATCGCGTAGAGGACGCTCTCGCGGTCCTCCTTGCGCTCGTCGAAGTTCGGGCCGTCCTTGCGCTCGCGCGAGTGGACCTTGGTGGCCGAGCCCTCCGCCCCCGCGACGGTCAGCGTGTGGCAGCCGGCGCAGTTCTCGTCGAACAGGGCCGCACCCTCGTAGTTCGGGTCGTCCTGCGACAGCTGGATCCCCTCCTCCCCGCATGCCGCGAGGGAGAACGCGAAGACCGCGAGCACGACTGCGACCAGGGGTCGGCGAAGCGAAGGCGCCATGGACGGGGCGACAGCATACGGAACAATCCGGCCCCCGATGCCCCTCCCCCGCGCCATCGCCGTCCTGGTCGCGGCCGTCGCCCTCGCCGGCTGCGGCGGTGGCGAACCGGTGGCGAGCGTGCGGGGCGGCGAGGCCGCCATAACGCTCGACGACTTCCTCATCGCGCCGCAGAACCTCACCGCCCGAGCCGGGCGCGTCACGTTCACCGTGACCAACCGCGGCCGCCTGGTGCACAGCTTCCACGTCCAGCTCCCCGACCGCGAGCCGGTCAAGATCACCCCGCTGCAGCCCGGAGCAGTCCGCCACCGCGTCCGCCGACCTGGCGCCCGGGGAGTACCGGCTCGTGTGCGTCGAGTCCAATCACGCCGAGCTGGGCATGACCGGACGGCTCGTCGTCCGATGAGGGAGCTCGGGCCGGACCGCTTCCGCTCCGTGATGGGGCACTTCGCCACCGGCGTCACGGTCGTGACCGCGACGTCGCCCGAGGGCCCGGTGGGGCTGACCGCGAACGCGGTCGCCTCGCTGTCGCTCGACCCGCTGCTCCTCCTCGTCGCGTTCGACAACGAGGCCCGCACGCTGCCGGTGGTGCGCGAGGCGGGCCGCTTCGGCGTCAACGTGCTGCGCAGCGACCAGGAGGATCTGGCGCGGCTGTTCGCCTCCAAGGCGCCCGAGGCCGAGAAGTTCGCCGGCGTGCCGCACACCGTCCACGACGGCATCCCGGTGATCGAGGGCGTGCTGGCCTGGGTCGGCTGCCGGCTCGAGCGGCTGATCCCGGGCGGCGACCACACGATCGGCATCGGCGCCGTCGAGGCCGCCGAGGCGGGCACCGGCGAGCCGCTCCTGTGGTTCCGTGGGAGCTACCGCGCGTGACGGCGTTCCACATCGCGCTCGGCGTCGGGCTGATCGCCGTCAACGCGGTCGCGGGCCTGTACGGCACCTACGCATGGTGGCGGCGCGCCACGCCGCGAGCGTTCTGGCCGCTGCTGCGGACCGGCCAGGCGCTGGTCATGGTCGAGGCCGTGGACGGGGCGATCCTGCTGGCGATCGGCAAGGACCTGCCGGAGCTGCACCTCATCTACGGGCTCGTGCCGCTCGGCGTGTCGTTCCTCGCCGAGCAGCTGCGCCTCGCGTCGGCCGACACGGTGCTCTCGCAGCGCGGCCTGGAGGGGCGAAAGGACGTCGAGGCTCTCCCGGCCGCTGAGCAGCAACAGCTCGTCCGTGACATCGTTCGCCGGGAGATGGGCGTGATGGCCGCTTCAGCGATCGTCGTGGCGCTGCTGGGGGTACGAGCAGCGGGTGCGTTATGACACTAAGTAACACAGGCGCACAAACCCGTCCCCGCAGTGCTAAAACTCAGCCACGGTGATCAGGTCATACCTTCCCGCGTTGCTCTTCGTAGGGCTGGGAACGATCCTCGGCCTGGTCTTCGCGATGCTCAACTCGGTGATCGGGCCGAAGGGGAAGCAGCGCCCCGCGACCGTCGACCCGTACGAGTGCGGCCTGCCGTCGGAGGTCAAGAAGAACTTCCGCTTCGGGATCAGCTTCTACCTGATCGCGATGCTGTTCATCCTCTTCGACATCGAGGTCATCTTCCTGTACCCGGTGGCCGTCCAGCTGAAGGCGTTCGGGACCTTTGCGCTGCTGGAGACCATCGTGTTCGTCGTCCTGCTGGGAATCGCCTTCGTGTACGTGTGGCGGAGAGGAGCACTCGAATGGAGGTGACCCGCCAGCAACTCGGCGCGGGCGGGATGAAGGACTTCCGCGCGCGTCAGCTCACCGCCCAGCAGATGCTCCGCGGCGAGCTCGAGGGCGCCGAGCTCGAGAAGCACGTCGAGGAGAGCATCCTCACCACCACGCTCGAGCGCGCCGGCCGATGGGCCGCCGCAAACGCCATGTTCCCCGCCACGTTCGGGCTGGCCTGCTGCGCGATCGAGATGATGTCGATCGTCGGCGCCCGCGTCGACGTCGCGCGCTTCGGCGGCGAGGCGTTCCGCGCCTCGCCGCGCCAGGCCGACATGCTGATCCTGTCCGGTCGCGTCTCGATCAAGATGGCGCCGGTCATTCGGCGCATCTACGACCAGATGATCGAGCCGCGCTGGGCGATCGCCATGGGCGCCTGCTCGTCGTCGATGGGCGTCTTCAACAACTACGCGATCGTGCCGGCCGACAAGTTCATGCCGGTCGACGTCCACGTCCCCGGCTGCCCCCCGCGCCCGGAGGCGCTGATGCACGGGATCCTCAAGCTGCGGGCGATGGTCCTCGCCCGCCCCGACCAGAGCTGGCGGTCGCGCTACGGCGGGGGCGGCACCGAGGAGTTCACCGAGTCCGAGCTTCAGATCGAGCCGGTCGGCGGCGGGACGGCCTCGGGTGCCTGACGCCACCGGCCTCGAGCTGATCGCACAGGACCTGCGCGGCGCGCACGGCGACGACACCGTTCTCGGCACCCAGTTCTTCCGCGACAAAGCAGCCGTGGACGTGACACCCGCGCGCGTTAACGATGTCCTGGCCTTCCTGCGCGAGCGCGGCTTCGGCTTCCTGGCCAGCGTCCACGGGCTCGACTACTACCCCGAGGAGCCGCGCCTCGGCGTGCAGTACGAGCTGATCGACATGACCGCGGTGGACCGCATCACGGTCCGGCTGCGCGTGCCGGTCGACGCGCCGAACGTCCCGTCCGTCACACCGGACTGGCCGACCGCCGACCACCAGGAGCGCGAGGTCTTCGACATGTTCGGGGTGATCTTCGACGGCCACCCGAACCACCGGCGGATCCTCATGCCCGAGGACTACGAGGGCCATCCGCAGCGTCGCGACTTCCCGCTCGGCGGCGAGCCGGTGACCTTCACCTACAACGAGCAGAGCCTCGAGGGGAAGGGCTCATGAGCGACCTGACGTACCGCGAGATCGAGGACTCGCACGAGCTTTCGCACCTCGAGCACGAGCACGACGGCGAGCAGCAGCTTCTCACGCTCAATATGGGCCCGCACCACCCCGCCACGCACGGGGTCCTGCGGCTGCTGACCACGCTCGAGGGCGAGGTCGTGCGCGACATCGTGCCGATGATCGGCTACCTGCACACCGGGATCGAGAAGACGGCCGAGGACAAGGCGTACTGGAAGGGCATCACGGTCGTCGAGCGGATGGACTACCTGGCGTACTTCTTCAACGCGTACACCTTCTGCGGCGCCGTCGAGACGCTGCTCGACCTCGAGGTACCGCCCCGCGCCCAGTGGCTCCGCGTGCTGCACATGGAGCTCAACCGGATCATGTCCCACCTGGTCTGGCTCGGCACCAGCGCGCTCGACCTCGGGGCGATCTCGATGTTCTGGTACTGCTTCCGCGACCGCGAGACGATCCTCGACCTGTTCGAGATGTCGACCGGCCAGCGCATGCACACGCGCTACTTCCAGGTCGGCGGCGTCATCGAGGACATCCCCGCCGGGTTCGAGGAGAAGGTCCGAGAGTTCGCCGAGCAGATGCCCGGCCGGGTCGACCAGTACCTGGCGCTGCTGGCCAAGAACGAGATCGTGCTGCACCGGCTGCGCGGTGTCGCCGCCGTCGACGAGGAGACGCTGCTCGGCCTCGGCGTCACCGGCCCGCTGCTGCGCGCGACGGGGAACTCGTGGGACCTGCGCAAGGCCGCTCCGTACTCCGGCTACGAGAACTTCGACTTCAAGATCCCGGTCGGCACGACCGGCGACAACTGGGACCGCTTCGCCGTCCGCGCCGCGGAGATGAAGGAGTCCTCGAGCATCATCCTGCAGGCGCTCGACGGCCTGCCCGAAGGGCCATACATCACCGAGAACCGCAAGTACGCGCTGCCGCCGCGGCACGAGCTGGCGACCTCGATGGAGGCGCTGATCCACCACTTCAAGCTCGTCACCGAGGGCTACCGCGTGCCGCCGGGCGAGTTCTACTTCCCGTGCGAGTCCCCCCGCGGCGAGCTCGCCTGCTTCGTGCGCGCCGACGGCTCGTCCAAGCCCGCGCGCGTGCATATGCGCGATCCGTCGTTCGTGAACCTGCAGTCGTTGAAGCCGATGGTGCAGGACCTGTACATCGCCGACCTGATCGCGACGCTGGCGATGCTCGACCCGATCCTCGGAGGCGTCGACCGCTGATGGCGATCGATCCGACCAAGGTCCCGCGGTTCGCCCACGGCTCGCGCGTCCCCGGCTGGGACGACGCGGCCGACCTCACGAAGGACCCCGCGGTCGTTCCCGATCCCGCGACCACGCCGGTGCCGGCTCACGTCCGCGCCGAGATCGAGGCGCAGATGGCCAAGTACCCGGACATCCGCTCGGCCGCCATCCCGGCGCTGCACATCGTCCAGCGCGAGCACGGCTGGTGCTCGCCGACCGCGATCGAGCAGGCGGCGTGCGTGATGCGGCTGACGCCGGCATACCTGACCGCGGTGGCGACGTTCTACGACATGTTCTCGACGACGCCGAAGGGCCGCCACGACGTCTACGTGTGCACGAACATCTCGTGCTCGCTGCTCGGCGCCGACGAGATCTACGACCGGATGCTCAGCGCCGCCGGCGACGACCCCGACTTCCACGTGAAGGCGTTCGAGTGCCTCGGCGCGTGCGACATCGCGCCGATGGCGTCGGTCGACGGCGAGTACGTCGGCCCGCTCGAGCCCGCCGACTGCGACCGGATCGTCGACGACGTCAAGGCCGGCCGCGAGGTGCTCCCCGACAAGCAGCTCAAGAAGCGAAAGGTCGCCGTCGAGCACTGGAAGCAGGCCTGAGAGTGGAGATCCTCTACAGGGAGCATCGACGATCCCGACGCTGGCGACGCTCGACGGCTACTCGCGGCGCGGCGGCTACGAGATGCTGCGCAAGGCGCTCGCAGATGGACCCGGCCGACGTGCTGCAGGAGATGCTCGACTCGGGCGTCCGCGGCCGCGGCGGCGCCGGCTTCGCCATGGGCAAGAAGATGTCCTTCATCCCGAAGGGGACGATGGACAAGTACCTCGTCTGCAATGCCGACGAGTCCGAGCCCGGCACGTTCAAGGACCGCGAGCTGATGCAGAAGAACCCGCATCTGCTCATCGAGGGGATCATCATCGGCGCCTACGCGATCGGCGCCAACAAGTCGTTCATCTTCATCCGCGGCGAGTACTCCCACCAGGCCGACGTGCTCGACGCGGCGGTGGCCGAGGCGCGCGCCGCCGGCTACATCGGCGAGAACATCCTCGGGCTCGGCCCACACGGTCGACCTCGTCGTGCACCGCGGCGCCGGCGCCTACATCTGCGGCGAGGAGACCGCGCTGCTGGACGCGCTGGAGGGCAAGCGCGGCAACCCGCGCCTGAAGCCGCCGTTCCCGGCCGTTCAGGGTCTGTACAAGCGGCCCGACGCTGATCAACAACGTCGAGACGCTGATGAACGTGCCGGTGGTGATGCGGCATCGGCGGCGCCGAGTACGCCGAGATCGGCACCGAGACCTCGACCGGCACGAAGATCGTCTCGATCAGCGGCTGCGTCAGCGGCCCGGCAACTACGAGATCGTGCTCGGCACGCCTTCGCGCGAGATCATCTACGGCCTCGCCGGCGGCCCACCGGAGGGCCGCTCGATCAAGGCGTGGTTCCCCGGCGGCTCGTCCGCGCCCGGTGCTTCCCGGCACGCGACGAGTACATGGACGTGCCGTACGACTTCGACTCGCTGGCCAAGGCCGGCTCGATGCTCGGCTCCGGCGCGATCATCATCATCGACGACTCGATCTCGATCGTCGACGTCGCGCTACAAGACGGCGAAGTTCTACCGCCACGAGTCGTGCGGCAAGTGCACGCCGTGCCGCGAGGGCACGAACTGGACCGTGAAGATGATCGAGCGGATCCAGATCGGGCGAGGCGACCCCGATGGACCTCGACATCATGGCCTCGGTCCAGGAGCAGATCATCGGCAACTGCCTCTGCGTCCTCGGCGACGCGATGGCGATGCCGATCGGCTCGATGATCAAGCACTTCCGCGACGAGTTCGAGGCGCACATCGAGGCGGCGCGCGAGCGCAACGGGCTCGGCGCGGCGATCCCGCAGGTCAACCGCGGGCGCAACGCCGGCCCATACCCGATGGCCGAGCCCGCCGGCATCGATCCCGACGGCGGCGGTGGTCTAGCGCATGCCGCGGCCGACGGTCCACGACGTCACGTTCTCGATCGACGGCCGCGAGGTCATCGCGCCCGAGGGCGTGATGCTGGTCGACGGCGCCAAGTACGGCGACGTCGAGATCCCGGTCTTCTGCTACGAGCCCAAGCTCGGCCAGCCGGTCGGCGCGTGCCGCATGTGCCTCGTGGAGATCGAGGGCATCCCGAAGCTGCAGACCGCGTGCTCGACGCCGGTCAAGGACGGCATGGTCGTGCACACGCAGACCGACCGCGTGCACGCCGCGCAGCGCGCCGTCGTCGAGTTCCTGCTCATCAACCACCCGCTCGACTGCCCGGTCTGCGACAAGGGCGGCGAGTGCCCGCTGCAGGACATCACCTACGGCTGGGGCCCGGGCACCTCGCGCTTCATCGAGCCCAAGCGCCACTTCAAGAAGCCGCTCGAGCTGTCGCCGCTGATCGCGATCGACCGCGAGCGCTGCATCCTCTGCTACCGCTGCGTGCGCTTCTCGCAGGAGATCAGCGAGGACTACCAGCTGATCCTGCTCGAGCGCGGCGCGCACTCGTACGTCGGCACGTTCGACGGCCATCCGTACGTGGCGCCGTTCTCCGGGAACATCGTCGAGCTGTGCCCCGTGGGCGCGCTCACCTCGCGCGCGTACCGGTTCCGTGCGCGGCCGTGGGACATCGAGGGCGCCGGCACCGTGTGCACGGGCTGCTCGGCGCACTGCAACGTCGAGCTGACCGTCCGCGACGAGCGCGTGATGCGCGTGCTGGCGCGCGATCACGAGGGCGTCGACGACGGCTGGCTGTGCGACCGCGGGCGCTTCGGCTACCAGGCCGTGCACTCCGACGAGCGGATCGTCGAGCCGCTGGTCCGCGAGGGCACCGAGCTGATGCCGGCCTCGTGGGAGAAGGCGCTGGCCGCGGCGAGCGGCGCGCTCAAGAAGGCGGGAGCGCGGACCGCCGCGCTGGCCGACGGCGAGACCACCAACGAGGAGGCGTTCCTTCTCCAGCGGCTGTTCCGCGAGGGGCTCGGCTCCGGCGACCTGGCGTCGCGCCCGGGCGGCGAGCTGCCGCTCGACGTGGCCCGTGGCCTGGCCGAGCCGGCGCTGCAGGCGTCGATCCCCGATCTCGAGTTCGCTCACGCCGTGCTCGTGCTCGACGTCGATCCGATCGACGCCGGGCCCGTGCTCGACCTGCGCATCCGCAAGGGCATCCGCCGCCGCCACGTGAACGTCGCGGTGGCGAGCGCGCGGCCGACCGCGCTCGACGCGCAGGCCGCGTCCGTGCTGCGGCACGCGCCCGGCGCCGGTGCCGGTCTGCTGGTGGCGCTTGACGCCGCTCTGTCCGGCGACGACGGCAACCTCGGCGGCGCCGCGACCGCGGCCGGCTCGAACGCCCAGTCGGTGCGCGACCTGGCCGCCTGGCTGCGCGACGCCGGCGAGGACGTGGTGATCGTCCACGGCGACCTCGACGAGGCCGGCGCGCGCGCCCTGCTGAACCTGGCGGCCCGGCTGGGCCTGTCCCACGACGGCGCGGGCCTGCTCGAGGTCCCCAGCGTGGCCAACGCCCGCGGTCTCCGCGAGGCGGGCTTCGCGCCCGGCCACGGCCCCGGCTACGAGACCCTCGCCGAGCCCGGCCGCGACGCACACGCCATCGCCGAGGCGCTGGCCTCCGGCGAGCTGTCGACGATCTGGCTCAACTACGCCGACCCCGTCCGCTACCACCCGGACCGGCCGCTGTGGGAGAAGGCGCTCGGCACCGCCCAGACCGTCATCGCGGTCGAGACCGTGATGACCGACAGCGTGCGCGAGTTCGCCGACGTCGTCTTCCCCGGCGAGGCGTATCCCGAGAAGGACGGCACGGTCACCAACGTCGACGGGCGCGTGCAGCGCCTGCGGCCGGCCATCGCCCGCGCCAAGGGCCGCGTCGGCGGCGTGCGCGCGGGCTGGCAGGTCATCGGCGACGTGGCCGCCGGCTGCGGAGCCGACCTGCGCGTCCTGAGCGGCGCGATGGCGTCCGCGCAGCTGTTCGAGGCGGTGCCGTTCTACCGCGGCATCACGCTCGACGAGCTCGGCGGGCGCGGCGTGCGCTGGCCGGAGCGCAGCCCGGCCGGGACCGTCTGGGAGCCCGCGCGGCTCGATGTGCCGCCCGCCGCCCCGGCGGCCCGGAACGGCGCGCTGCGGCTCGGCACGTACCGCAGCCTGTGGGCCGACAAGACCGTCGACGTGTCGCCGGTCTTGCACTTCGCCCGCGCGCGCCAGATCGTGGAGCTCTCGCCCGAGGACGCGCGCGCGCTCGGCATCCGCGAGGGCGACCGCGTCGAGGTCGGCACCAACGGCACGCGCGTGAAGGGCGCCGTGAAGCTGCGCGCCGCCGTGCCGCCCGGATCGGTGTTCGTCGCCGCCGGCGTCAACGAGGAGCCCGCCAACCGGCTGACCGAGCCGCTCGTCGCCGTCCGGCGCGTGGCGGGTCCCGCCACGCCCGAGCCGTCCGCCGTGCCCGCCCAGGTCGCGCCGGCAGCCGAGGGCCTGGCGGAAATGGCTCCGTCGGCTCCGCTTCCGATCCCGCCGCGGGAGGTCACGTGACTTCTTTCGCGGAGGTCGGCTTCTACGAGTCCTGGTGGATCCAGCTCCTCAAGGGGCTGATCATCTTCGCGGTCGTCTTCCAGCTCGTGCCGATCGTGCTGCTGGCCGAACGCAAGGTGCTGGGCCGCTTCCAGCACCGCTACGGCCCGAACCGCGTCGGCCCGTTCGGGATCCTGCAGCCGATGGCCGACATCGGCAAGCTGATCTTCAAGCAGCAGTTCCGGCCGCGCACGGCGGTCGGCTGGCTGTTCGCGCTCGCGCCGGCGATCTCGATGATGACCGCGGTCGCGACGATCGCGATCATCCCCTTCTCGAACGTCGTCGACATCTTCGGCACCCCGGTCGGGCTCTACGGGATCGACCCGTCGATCGGCATCCTCTATGCGTTCGCGTTCGGCGCGATCGCGTTCTACGGGCTGATGCTCGGCGGCTGGGCGTCCGGTTCGAAGTACTCGTTCCTGGGCTCCATGCGCGGCGCCGCGCAGCTCATCTCCTACGAGGTCGCCCAGGGCCTGTCGCTCGTCGGCGTGATCATGATGGCCGGCTCGCTGTCGCTGACCGACATCGTCGACGCGCAGTCCCACCTGCCGTACATCATCCCGCAGTTCGTCGGGTTCATCGTGTTCCTCGTGGCGAGCTTCGCCGAGACCAACCGCCCGCCGTTCGACCTCACCGAGGCCGACGCCGAGCTGGTCGGCGGCTACAACACCGAGTACGCCGGCGGCCGTTTCGCGTCCTACTACGCGGCCGAGTATCTGAACGTCATCGTGGTCTCAGCGATCATGGCGACGCTGTTCCTCGGCGGCTGGCAGCTCCCGTGGGTCGACCCGCCGACGTGGGTGGACCCGTTCGTGGTGCTGGCCAAGACGCTGCTTCTCGTGTTCTTCTTCTTCTGGGTGCGGGCCACGCTGCCGCGGCTGCGCTACGACCAGCTCATGTCCCTGGGCTGGAAGGTGTTCCTGCCGCTCGCGACCCTGAATGCGCTCGTGACCGCGATCCTGGTGGTGGAGACCTGATGCCCTGGACGGCCGGCGACGACGTCGTGGAGGTCCTGCGGGCGCCCAAGCCCGGGCCCGTCCGCGGCACCTACCGCGCCTTCGGCGAGACCCTGCGCGGGCTCAAGACCACCTTCGCTCGCGTGATCGAGGGCCCGAAGACGTACCAGTACCCCGAGGAAAAGGTCCCGGTCTATCCGCGGTTCCGCGGCCGCCACAAGCTGCACCGGTTCGAGGACACAGGGCTGGAGAAGTGCGTCGGCTGCTCGCTGTGCGCGGCCGCCTGCCCGGCCGACTGCATCCGCGTCGTCGCCGCCGAGAACACGCCGGAGAACCGCGTGAGCGCCGGCGAGCGCTACGCCGCGGTCTACGAGATCAACCTGTCGCGCTGCATCTTCTGCGGCTACTGCGAGATCGCGTGCCCGTTCGATGCGATCACGATGGGCCATGACTACGAGATGTCGGACTACAACCGCGGCGACCTCATCTTCACCAAGGAGATGCTGCTCGCCGAGCCGCTCGAGCGCACGCCGCTGCGCAACACCGGCGAGTAGTCACTCCGCGCCGGTCTCGAAGAACTGCGTGACCTCGTCCGGGTCGACCGGGTCGATCAGGCTCTCCCGCAGCAGGAGCCGGTCGACGTCCGGCATGCCCGAGTCGCGCATGGTCGCCACCGCCGCCGAGACGTCGTAGCCGGTGCGGCGCAACTCGACCCGCGGGCCGAGCAGCAGCCAGAACGCCGCGGCCGCGCCCTCGTAGGGCATCCCGACGCTGCCGGCGTTGACCACCAGGTGCTCACCACAGCGGATGTCGAACTGCTGGTGGGTATGGCCGCACACGACGATCTGCTCCTCGATGCCCTCGAGCATCGGCGCGAGCCGCTCCTGCGGGGTCGCCCGCGTGATCATCTCCATGTCGCTGCGCGGCGAGCCGTGGCAGAACAGCGTCGGCCCGAGCCCGTCCACGTCCACCGACACCGTCGGTTCGAACGCCGCCAGGAAGTCGCGGTCGGCCCGGTCGATCCGGCTCACCGCCCACAACATCGTCTGCATCATCTCGTCGTCGCTGTCGTCCGGCCTGCGGGCCGCGTCGAAGTCCTCGACCATCTGGCGGTCGGCGTTGCCCATCACGCAGCGGCCGCCGACCGCGCGCATGCGCTCGATCGTCTCGGCGGGCAGCGGCCCGGCGGCCACGTCGCCGCCCCAGACCACGAGGTCGACGCCGGCGCGCTCCACCTCGGCGAGCACGGCGTCGAGGGCCGGGACGTTGCCGTGGATGTCGTAGAGCGCGGCGATCCGCATGTCAGTCCTTGGCGGCGAGGCGGCCGGCGAGCTGGGAACGGGAGCGCACGCCGAGCTTCGCGTACGCGCGCGAGAGATGGACCTCGACGGTGTGCACAGTGACGAACAGGGTCTGCGCGATCTGCTTGTTGGCCAGGCCCTCGGCGGCGAGGGCGACGACGCGCTCCTCGGTCGGCGTCAGCTCCCCGGTCGGCCGCGGGCGGCGAGCTCCGACGCGCGACAGCTCGGCCCGTGCGCGTTCCGCCCAGCCGGAGGACCCGATCGCGTCGAACGCATCGGCCGCCGCCTCCAGCGAAGCGCGGGCGGCACCCCACTGCTTGAAGCGGCGCTGCGTGCGGCCGACCGCAAGACGCGACCGCGCGGCGTCGAAGTGCAGCCCGAGCCGCTCGTACTCGGCGGCTGCGGCCTCCAGCTCGGCGCCCGCGTCCTCGTCGTAGCTCCCCGCCGCCAGCGCGATCACCGCCGCGCAGCGGCGCGCCGTCACACGCGCCCACGGATGGTCCTGCGTGTCGGCCATCCGGTCGGCGATCGCGCGCGCCTCGTCCAGCTCGCCGAGATCGGCGAGCGCCTCGACGAGCTCGGGAGCGACCGGGAACACGCCGGGCTCGGTGACCCCCTCGCGCAGCACGTGCTCCCACGCCGGCCGCAGGCTGTCGGCGGCGCGCACCGCGTCGGACGCGAGCAACGCCGCGATCCCGCGCGCCCGCGCGCACTCGAGCTGGTCCCACATCACGCCCGCCTCGCGGGCGCCGGCCACGGCCTTCGCCGCCCACTCCTCGGTGACCTCGGGGAGCCCGCGGCCCGCGGCCAGCAGCGCGCGGCAGCGCTCGTACATCGGCGGCACCAGCAGGTCGACGTCCGACGACTCGGCCCACTCGTCGAGCAGCCGCTCGGCCTCGTCCCAGGCCCCCGCACGCAGCTCGCACTCGCACAGGTGCAGGCGCTGCAGCGCGTAGGACACCGGCTCGCCGCGCTCGTCGGCCAGGCCCAGCAGCCGGCGGAGCTCGGCGCGTGCGGCCTCCATCTCGCCGCGCCACACGAGCTGCTGGGCGGCCACGCGCTCGGGCGACTCCGCCATGTACACCGCGGACTCCGACAGCCCCCGGTGCTCCTCGCACAGCGCGGCGAGCGAGCGGCCGGTGAGCCCGTACACCCAGCCGAGCGCGACGAGCGCGAAGCGCTGCTCGTGGGGACCCGCGCCGCGTGCCATCGCCTGCGCCTCGAGCGCCTTCGCCTCGGCCTCTGCCAGCCGGTCGACCGTGCACGCGCACATGTCGATCGCCCGCTTGGTGAGGATGTCCGAGCGCAGCGCCGGGTCGTCCTCGCCCTCGTCCCAGGCGAGCTGCAGGTAGTGCTCGAAGTCCTCGGTGGTGCGGACGTCGGCGCCCTCGGACAGCAGCATGTACGCGCGGGCCCGCGCCGGGCCGGCGGGCAGCCAGTCCAGCGCCGGGCCGACGACCTCGGGGATCCGTTGCAGCTCGCCCGCCACCTCCAGCGACGCGCCGAGCGCGAGCAGCCGGTCGGCGCGCAGCGACGACCCTTCCGGCGTCAGCCGCAGGGCGTGCTCGGCCAGCCGCAGCGCCTGCTCGCGGCCGCCGTGCGCCGACGCCGCGGCAGCCGCCGCGGCGATCGTGCCGGCCAGCTCGTCGTCCGGGCCGTCGGTGGCCAGCGCGAGGTGCAGCGCGCGCAGCTCTCCGTCCTCGAGAGCGTCGGCCAGCGCGTGATGCAGCTCGCGCCGCTCGCCGGCCCGCGAGCGCTTGCGGGCGGCGGCGGCGAGCAGCGGGTGCGCGGGGCGCACGCGGCTGCCGTCGACGACCAGCACGCCGGCGTCGATCGCCTCGTCGAGCGCCGCGGGCCCGCCGATCGTGGTCACCTCGCCGGTGCGCAGGCCGCCGCCGAGCGCGACCGCGAGCAGCAGCCTCGCGACCTCCGGCGGCAACTTGCCGACGCGCGTGCCGAGCATGTCCTCGAGCGCGTCCGGCACCGGGATGTCCTCGCCCGCGGCCGGCGGCCCGCTCTCCTTCAGCGTGCGCCCGAGCTCGATCGCGAACAGCGGGTTGCCGACCGCCGACTCCACCACGCGGCGCAGCACCTGGCGGGTGAGGCTGAGCTCGAGCCGCTCGGCGAGGATCCGGCGCGTGGCGCCGAGGCTGAGCGGCCCGATCGTCAGCCGCTCGAGCGTGCGGTGCTCGAACGCCTGCTCGAGCGGCGACGGGCGGTCGGGTCGCCTGGCGATCAGGAAGCCGATCGGCTCCTGCTCGAGCCGGCGGGCGGCGAACGCCAGCACGTCGGACGACGCGGCGTCGAGCCATTGGACGTCGTCGATCGCGATCAGCAGCGGCCCGTCCTCGGCCAGCCCGCGGAGCGTGTTGAGCACCCCGAGCGCGATCGCCCGCGGCTCCGGCGGCGAGCCGGTCGGGTCGGCGCGCAGCAGCGCCACCTCGAGCGCGCTGCGCTGGGGCGGGGGCACGCCGTCGAGGCCGGCGAGGTCCACGGCATCGCAGAGGTCGATCAGCGCGGTGAACGACAGCTCGGCCTCGGCGCCGGACGGCCGCGCCGACAGCACGCGCAGCCCGCGCTCGCCTGCGGCCTCGAGCGCCGCCGACCACAGCGTCGTCTTGCCGATGCCGGGCCGGCCGGACAGGACCAGCGCGCGCGGCCCGGATCCGCCGAGGAACTCGGTGATCGCGAGGAGCTCGAAGTCGCGGCCGACGATGCCTTGCACCCGGCCACGGTCCCACGCGGCCAGAGGAGCCGTCAACTCGCGCGGTATTAGGACGACCTTGCCGGTCGTCGCGCGGCGCTCGAGCGCCGCGTGGGCCGCGGCGGCGTCCGCCAGCGGGAAGCGGTGGACCGCCGGGACGAGGCTACCGTCGGCGGCCGCGGCCAGCGAGCGCAGCTCGAGATCGCGCATCCCGCCGGGGCGCTGGAGGATGCGCGGCCCGATCGCGGCCGATGCGGTGAGGCCGCGGCTGAACAGGTCGCCGGCGCTGAGCTCGGTGATCGATCCCGACGAGTAGCCGAACAGGATCAGCCGTCCGCCGACGGCGATCGCCTCCAGCACCTGGCGGCCGATCTCGCCGCCGACGCCGTCGAGCGCGACGGTCACCGCGGGAACATGGTCGGTCCAGCCGGGCTCGGTGTAGTCGACCGCCACGTCGGCCCCGAGCGCCTTCACGCGCTCGACCTTCTCCGGCCCGCCGGCGGCGCCGACGACAGTGGCGCCCGCGGCCCGCCCGGCCTGCACGAGCAGGCTGCCGATCCCGCCGGCCGCCGCCGTGACCAGCACGGTGTCCTCCGGCGTGAGCTCGGCCAGCTCGAGGATCGCCATCGTCGTCCGGCCGGTGCCGATCATCGCCACCGCGACGTCGTCGGCCACGCCGTCGGGCAGCGCGTGCAGGTGATCGGTCTCGCGCACGGCGCGCTCGGCGTAGCCGCGGCTCGCGGCGCCGAGGTGCGCGACGACCCGGCGGCCGAGCCAGCGCTCGTCGGCGCCCGGCCCGACGGCGTCGACCACCCCGGCCACCTCGCGGCCGGGGATCGCCGGCAGCTCGGGCAGGGGGAACAGCCCGGCGGACGCGCCGCTGCGCACCGTGGTGTCGATCAGGTGCACGCCCGCGGCGGCGACCGCGATCCGGACCTGGCCCGCGCCGGGCTCGGGGTCCGCAACCTCCTCGTAGCGCAGGTTCTCCGGCGGCCCGAACTCGTGCAGGACGACCGCGCGCATCACGGCAGCAGCAGATGCGAGTCGCCGAACTCGTGCCACCGGTAGCCCTGCGCCAGCGCCTCCTCGTACGAGCGCTCGACCAGCTCGCGACCGGCGATCGCCTCGAGCATCAGCAGGTGGCTGGCGTCCGGGTCGTGCCAGCCGGTGACGATGCCGTCGACCACCTGCACGCCGGTCTCGGGCGTGACCACGTGGCGCGTCCAACCCTCGAACGGGATCACCGCGTCGCCCTCGACCGCCGACTCGAGCGCCCGCACGACCGTCGTCCCGACGGCGATCACGCGCTCGGCGGCGTTGACGGCGTCGGCGGTGGCGGCGGGCACCTTGAAGCGCTCGGGGTAGGGCGACTCGCCGCGCTCGAGCGAGGAGACGCCGCAGTGGAGCACGATCGTCTCGACGCCCACGCCGCGGCCGGCCAGCGCGTCAAGGACGCGGCGGCTGAACGGCCGGCCGGCGCTCGGCATCTCGGCGCTGCCGGGCTCGAGCGCGAACACGGTCTGATACTCGGACAGCGGGTACGGAGCGGCGGTGTGGCGGTAGCGGATCGGCTCGCCGTGATGGTCGAGGTAGGCGAGCAGCGGCTCGGGGAGCGTGAGCCGGGCGGCCCACAGCCGCTGCCCGCCGAGGTACGGCGCGAGCAGCTCCGCTTCGCCCCCGCCGGGGAGTCCCAGTCGCTCTCCGGCGCGGACCACCGCCGAACGGAACGGAGCGCTCGCGCAGCTCCACGACCCAGCGCTCGTGCCCGTCCTCGGGGAACGTGCCGGGCAGCGGCGTCGACAGATGCAGCCGGAGATCGCCACCGGCCGGGAGCGCCGCAGGGAGCGTGGCTGAGGTGTTGACGACCAGCAGGTCGCCGGGTTCGAGGAGATCGGGGAGGTCGGTGAACCGGTGGTGGGTCAGTTCGCCGGCGGTCGCCGCCAGCAGGCGGACCTCGTCGCGCACGGGCGGCGGCTCGGTGGCCTCCAGCCGCTCGGGGAGCTCGAACGCGAGCGCGGCGTTCATGCCGGCGTCACCGCGCTCGCCCGGTAGCGGCCGCTCGGCGCGTCGCCACCGACCAGCGCGAGCAGGCCCGGGACGCTCTCCTCGGGCAGCGGGCGGTCGGAGATGTCCTCGCCCGGGAACGCCTCCTGGTGCATCTGCGTGCGCATGTCGCCGGGGTCGACGACGTAGACGCGCAACGCGGGGTGCTCGGCGCCGAGGATGCGGGAGAGCTGCTCGAGCGCGGCCTTGGAGGACCCGTAGCCGCCCCAGCCCTCGTAGGGCTCAACGCCGGCGTCGGACGTGATGTTCAGGACGACGGCGCCCGGGCGCAGGCGCGGCAGCGCGGTCTGGAACAGCGCCAGCGGCGCGAGGACGTTGATGCGGTAGACGTGCTCGAGCGTGTCGAGCGGGTAGTCGGCGAGCGCCGGCTGTGGGCTCGGGCCGAGCACGCTCGCGTTGTTGACCAGCAGGTCGATGTGCGGTCCCGCGGCCTGCACGAGCGCCTGCCGGTGCGCCGGGTCCGACACGTCGCCGGCGATGGCGACGACCTCCGTGGTCTCCGCCAGCTCGGCGCGGGCGGCCTCGAGCGCCTCCGCCCCGCGGGCGTCGATGACCAGGCGCCACGAGCGGCGCGCGAGCTCGCGCGCCAGCGCCAGGCCGAGGCCGCGCGACGCGCCGGTGATCAGTGCCGTGTCCATGCCGACCACGCTAGGCGCGCGGCGGCCGTTGCACCATTGGTCTTTGGTCCTAGGACCCCGGCTGGACGAGACCCTCACGGACCGCGTAGAGCGCCGCCTGGGTGCGGTCGGTGACGCCGAGCTTGGCCAGGATGCTGCTCACGTGGGCCTTGACTGTCTTCTCCGAGAGCGACAGCTCGCGGGCGATGATCTTGTTCGGCATCCCGCGGCCGATGAGCACCAGGACCTCGCGCTCGCGCGGCGTCAGCGGGTCCTCGGTCATCTCCTGCAGCAGCCGGGCGGCCACCTGCGGGTGCAGCAGCGCGCCGCCGCCGTGCACGGTGCGGATCGCCTCCACCAGCTCCTGCGGCTGGACGTCCTTGAGCAGGTAGCCCGCCGCGCCGGCGCGCACGGCGGGGAACAGCTTGTCGTCGTCGACGAAGCTCGAGAGCACGATCGCGCGCACCTGCGGCGCCTGATCGCGCAGCCGGCGGATCGCCTCGATGCCGTCGAGCTTCGGCATCACGAGGTCGATCAGCACGACGTCGGGCTCGTGCTCGAGCGCCGCGGCCAGCGCCGCCTCCCCGTCGCCGGCCTCACCGACCACCTCGATGTCCTCCTGCAGGTCGAGGAACGTGCGCAGCCCCTGGCGGACGACCGCGTGATCGTCGGCGATCAGGACGCGGATCACCGGGGCACCTCGAGCGTGACCGTGGTGCCCTCGCCGGGCCGCGAGACGACGGCCAGCGTGCCGCCGAGCGCGCGGGCACGTTCCTCCATCGAGGTGAGCCCGAGGCGCCGCGAGCGCAGGCCCGGCGCCTCCGGGTCGAACCCGACGCCGTCGTCGGCCACGGTGACCGTCAGGCGTCCGTCGCGGCCCTGCAGGCGCAGCTCGACCCGCTCGGCGTCGGCGTGGCGCAGTGCGTTGGCGAGCGCCTCCTGGGCGATGCGCAGGACCTCGCCCTCGATCTCCGGCTCGGCCTTGGTCGCGCCGGTGATGCGCAGCTCGATGTCGCGCTCGTGCACGCGCTCGAGCATGGCGACCTCCTTGCGCAGCGTGGCGGCCAGGCCCTCCTCCTCGAGCGACGCCGGGCGCAGCTCGAAGATCAGCCCGCGCAGCTCCTCGAGCGCCTCCTGGGCGAGCTCGCCCAGGCGCGTCAGCTGGCCGGCGGCGGCGCCGGCATCGCGCTCGAGCAGCGTCGACGCGGACTCGGCGGTGAGGACAAGCGCGAACAGCTTCTGATTGACGGCGTCGTGCAGCTCGCGGGCCAGCCGGTTGCGCTCCTCGACGATGCTCAGCTCGCGGCTGCGTTCGAGCAGGCGGGCGTTCTCGATCGCCACGGCCGCGTGGGCCGCGAGCATCTCGATCAGCCGCTGGTCCTCGGCGCTGAACTCCTCGGCGCCCTCGCAGTCGGTGAGGTAGAAGGCGGCGATGATCTCGCCGCGCGCCACGATCGGCACGCCGAGGAACGAGCGCATCTGCGGGTGCGCGCGCGGCCACCAGCCGCGGAAGCGCGGATGTCCGCGGATGTCGGTCGTGCGATAGGAGTCGGTCGACTCCAGCATCGCGCCGAGCAGACCGTGCGTCCGCGGCATCGGCCCCATCGCCGCGATCAGCTCGTCACTCATCCCGTCGGTGATGAACTGCGCGAACGCGCCCTCGCCGTCGGGGATCCCCAGCGCGGCGTAGCGCGCCCCGGCCAGCTCGCGCGCCGCGCGGACCATCCGCCGCAGCACCGGGTCGACCTCGCGCTCGGCCGCGATGGCCAGCACGGCCTCGCTCATCGAGTCCAGCGCGTCGCGCTCCATGAGCTCCACGCTAGCCTGTGGGGAGTCGAAGGGAAGTATCCCGACGGCGAGCGTCGTCAACACGGTCGAGTGGCTTTGCCACCGAGCCCGGCGCTCGCGGCCCATTTGCGGGCGGAGAAACCTTCGCGAGTTGCGTACCCAACCCGCGAAGGAGCTCGTGCCCGTGCCGTCATCCTGGATCGCCCTGATCGCCGCCATCGCCGTCCTGCTGGCGATCGACCTGCTCGTCGTCCGCGGACGCGAGATGACCCTGCGCGCCGCCGCGATCCAGAGCGTCGTTTGGGTCGGGATCTCGCTGGCGTTCTTCGGCGTGCTGCTGGCGTTCGGGAGCGGCGACGACGCCGGCTCGTTCCTGGCCGGCTACCTCGTCGAGAAGAGCCTGTCGCTCGACAACGTCTTCGTCTTCCTGCTCGTGTTCACCGCGTTCGGCGTGCCGGTGGCCGAGCGGCACAAGCTGCTCACGTACGGCATCGTCGGCGCGCTCGTCATGCGCGCGCTGTTCATCGTGGTCGGCGCCGCGATCCTGCACGAGTTCGGCTGGGTGAGCTTCATCTTCGCCGCGCTGCTGGGCTGGACCGCGTGGCGGATGTTCAAGCACCGCCACGACCACGACGGCGAGGACGAGCTGGTCCGCAAGATCCGGCGGCGGCTCCCGTCGGCCGGCCTCGCGGCGCTCGTCGCGATCGCGATCGTCGACGTGATCTTCGCGATCGACTCGGTGCCGGCGATCCTCGCGATCACCGACGACACGTTCATAGTGTTCGCCGCCAACGCGTTCGCGCTGCTCGGCCTACGGCCACTGTTCTTCCTGGTCGCCGACCTCGTGGACCGGCTCTACTACCTCAAGACCGCCCTCGCCGCCCTGCTCGGCTTCATCGCGATCAAGATGACGCTCGGCGAGATCGTCGGCAAGATCGGGCCGGAGATCAGCCTCCCGATCATCGCCGCCATCCTCGGCACCGGGACGATCGCGTCCCTGGTGCGGGAGCGCCGCTACAGTCGGCGCGAGTGGTCGCCGCGATCGTCGACATCCCACCCGACGCCGGCTACGCGCTCGTCTTCGCCCTCATAGCGATCGAGACGATGGGCATCCCGGTGCCCGGCGAGACCGCGCTGATCGGCGCGGCGCTGCTGGCGCACGACGGGCGGATGGACATCGTCCCGCTGATCGCGCTCGCCGCGACGGCGGCGATCCTCGGCGACAACGTCGGCTTCGCGATCGGCCGCAAGGTCGGGCGCCGCGTGTTCGAGGCGCCCGGCCCGTTCCACCCCCAGCGGCTCTCTGCGCTGGCGATGGGCGAGCCGTTCTTCGCCCGGCACGGTCCCAAGGCGGTGTTCCTCGGCCGCTGGGTGGCCGGCCTGCGGATCGCCTCCGCGTGGCTGGCGGGGATGAACCACATGGCCTGGCCGCGGTTCCTGTTCTGGAACGCGCTGGGCGGCATCTGCTGGGCCGTGAGCATCGGGCTCGGCGTCTACATCGTCGGCCACGTGTTCGAGCAGGTCCTCGGCGTGGGCGGTGTGGTCGCCGCGGGCGTGGTCGGCGGCGGCCTCGTCGGCCTGTTCATCTGGCGCCAGACGCGCGAGCGGCGCGTCAGCTGAGCCCGACGTACCAGAGCCCGAACAGCACGCCGAACACGCCCATCGCCGGCATCAGCACGACGCGGTAGACGGGCATCACGGCCGGGCGCGTGAGCGCCCACGCGAACGCGCTCGTGCACGCGGCCATCGACACGACGGACATCGGCGCGAACACGGCGAGCGCCGCCGCCGCCTCGGCGCGGCCGGGCAGCGCGGCGATCAGCAGCACGACGACGGCGCCGGTGCCCGCCAGCCCGTGCAGCATCCCGATGCCGAGCGCCTGGCGGCGCGTGCGCAGCTTGTGCGTGTGCGCCGGGTGCCGCCAGCGGTAGATCACCCGCACGGCGAGCAGCAGGATCACGATTCCGACTGCCGTCTCGGCGCCGCGCTCGAGCCAGCCGGGCAGGTCGCCCTTGAGCGCGATCAGCGGCAGCCCGACCGCGAGCAGCGTGCCCGCGTGCCCGAGTCCCCACCACGCGCCGAGCGTCCGTGCGCCGCGCACGTCCCCGTCGTCGGCCGCGACCAGCGACGTGACGGCGACGAGGTGGTCCGGGTCGGTCGCGTGGCGCAGCCCGAGCAGGAACGCCCCCGCCAGCGCGACGAGCAGCGGCGCCCCTTCGATCAGCTCGGTGAGCCAGTGGTCCACCTAGACGTCCTCGTCCGCGCAGTCCGGGCACAGCCCGGCGATCGGGAAGTGGGTGAAGCGGGCCTCGTAGCCGAAGTCCTTGCGGATGCGGTCGCGCACGGCGTCGAGCCGCTCGGGCTCGAGGGCCATCACGGCGCCGCACGCGTCGCACAGCAGGTACTCGTAGCGGCCGGCCGACGCCCGGGTGTAGAGGCCGGGTCCGTGGCCGAGGTGGAAGTGGCGGACGAGACCGATCTGCTCGAGCGTCTCGAGGTTCCGGTAGACCGAGGCGACGTCGAGGTCGCCCGCGATGCGGTCGGCGGTCAGCGGCTCGTCGGTCGCGTACAGCGCCTCGAGCACGAGCCGCCGGGCGGTCGACAGGCGGAGCCCGCGCGAGCGCACGACGGCTGCTGCGGACTCGATGTCCGGGGCCTCGACGAGCGGGACGGCGCTGTGCGGACGGGTCATCGCAATTGCGAACGCTTGCAGTTGCGACACTACTCTCCGAAGCGCGCGGCGGCAATGGCCGCCTGCCCGAAGCTGACGCCGCCGTCGTTCGGCGGCAGCCGCTCGGGCACGAGGACGCGCAGGCCGGCCTTCTCCAGGGCGGCCGACGTGCGCTCGAGCAGCCGCCGGTTCTGGAACGCGCCGCCCGACAGGACCACGATCTCCAGCCCCCGGTCGGCGGCGAGCTGGGCGCACTCGGCGGCCGTCGCGTCGGCCAGCGCGTGGTGGAAGCGCGCGGCGATCGTGCCCGTCGCGAGGCCGCGCGAGACGTCGCGGTCGATCGCCAGGATCGTCTCGCGGGCGTCGAGCACGCCGGCGACGGCGCGCAGCGGGTACGCGCCGCGCTCGGACGAGTCGCACGCCGCCTCGAGCTCCATCGCCGCCTGGCCTTCGTAGCTGACCTCGAGGCGCAGCCCGCACAGCGCGGCGACCGCGTCGAACAGCCGCCCGACCGATGTCGTCACCGGCGACGCCGTGCCGGTCTCGGCCATGCGCGTCACGGCCCGCCAGCGCTCCTCGTCGACGCCGCGCAGCGGCCGCGGGTCGCCGCCGGCGGCCACCCGCCACGAGCAGGCCATGCGCCACGGCTCGCGTGCCGCCTTGTCGCCGCCCGGCAGCGCCGCCGGCCACAGGTGCCCCGCTCGCTCGAAGCCGCGCAGATCGCCGACCAGGATCTCGCCACCCCACACCGTGCCGTCGTTGCCGAGGCCCGCGCCGTCGAAGATCGCGCCGACCGCCGGGCCGGTCTCGCCGTGCTCGGCCAGGCACGCGGCGAGGTGCGCGTGGTGGTGCTGGACGGCGACGTGCTGGACGCCCTCGCGGGCGAGCGCGTAGGTCGTCGACAGGTAGTCGGGATGGAGGTCGTGGACGACGATCTCGGGGGCGACCGCGAACAGCCGCTCGAAGTGCGCGACGCCCTCCTGGAACGAGCCGAGCGTCTCGACGTTCTTGAGGTCGCCGATGTGGTGCGAGACCCAGGCGCGCCGCCCGCGCGCCACGCAGAACGTGCTCTTGAGCTCGGCCCCGCAGGCCAGCACGTGCCGCGGCGCGGCCGTCGGCAGCGCGAGCATGCTCGGGACCGCGCCGCGCGAGCGCCGCATCGGTAGCGGCCGCCCGCGCGCGACCCGCAGCACCGAGTCGTCGGTCCGCGTCTCGATCGGGCGGTCGTGGAGCAGGAACGCGTCGGCGATGTCCCACAGCCGCGCCAGCGCGTCGTCGTCGGTGTAGGCGATCGGCTCGTCGGACACGTTGCCGCTGGTCATCACCAGCGGCTCCCCGACGTCGGCGAGCAGCAGGTGGTGCAGCGGGCTGTACGGGAGCATCACCCCGAGCTCCGCCGAGCGCGGGGCGACGGCTGCCGCCACCCGCGCACCGGGCCGCCGCGGGGCGAGCACGATCGGGCGGTCGCGCCCGCGCAGCATCGCCGCCTCGACCGGCCCGAGCCGCACGAGCTCGTTCGCCGCCTGGACGTCGCGGGCCATCAGCGCGAACGGCTTCTCCTCGCGGTGCTTGCGCGCCCGCAGCTCCGCCACCGCCCGCTCGTCACCGGCCAGGCACGCCAGGTGAAACCCTCCGATGCCCTTCACCGCGACGATGCCACCGGTCTGCAACACCGCCACCGCTCGCGTAAGGGGGTCTGACCCCCCTTGGTCGGCGGAACCCTCGTTTCCCCTGGAAACCCGCGTAAGGGGGTCTGACCCCCTTAGGTGTGGGCCGCAGTCCGGGCACGCGTTCGGCTGGGCGTGGAAGCGGCGGTCGGAAGGGTCGTCGTACTCGGCCTGGCAGCGCGCGCACATCGTGAAGCCGGCCATCGTCGTGAGCGGACGGTCGTATGGGACGCCGCGCACGATCGTGAAGCGCGGGCCGCAGTCCGTGCAGTTGATGAACGGGTAGCGGTAGCGGCGGTCGGCCGGGTCGAACAGCTCGCGCAGGCACGCCGGGCAGGTGGCGGTGTCAGGCGAGATCTGCGCGTCGGGCCGGCCGGCGGACGCGCTCTCGGCGATCGCGAAGCCCGCATCACCGCACGCCGGCACGACCTCGGTGGCGGCGATCTCGACCGTCGCCAGCGGCGGCGCGTCGGACACCAGCCGGGCGAGCAGCGCCTCGAGCGCCGCCGGGTCGCCCTCCGCCTCGATCACCGCGCCCCGCGCGTCGTTGAGCACGAACCCCGCCAGGCCCAGCTCGCCCGCCAGCCGGTGCACGAACGGCCGGAAGCCGACGCCCTGGACGACGCCCTCGACCCGCACGCGCACGCGCTGGATCGACGCGGTCATTCCCGCGGACGCGCCCGCAGCTCCGACAGCACGAGCCCGAACAGCACGTGGTCGGCGATGAACACGGTCCGCTCACGGCCCTTCGGCCAGCCCCGCTCAGTGAGCCCGAGGGCGGGCGCCACGACGGCGTCGAACCCGGCCCACATCGCGACGCCGAAGAGCGGCCCGGCCCACAGCTTCAGCCGGATCCGCTCGGGCAGCAGGCCGAAGGCCAGCCCGAACGCCGCGCCCATCGCCCAGTGCGCGAGCTCGACGAAGACGCGGCGGCGCCGGCGCGGGACCTTCTTGACGAGGCCGCGAGCCCGCTTGCGCGTCAGCCGGCTCGGCGGGTCCTCGCGGATCAGCCCCGCATGCAGCGCGAACACGCGCACGCCGGTCATGGCCATCGCGCCGACGATGCCGCGGAACATGGCGTGGATCATGCGATCAGCTCACAGAGGACGTGGTAGGCGCTCGCCTGCGCCTCCTGGATGCGCGGGATGTGCTGCGAGCGCGTGACGATCACATGGTCGGCCAGCTGCTCGGCGGCGATCCGGCCACCGTCGTAGCCGACGAGCGCGATCGTCGCCAGCCCGCGGCGGCGCGCCTCGGCCAGCGCGGAGATCACGTTCCCCGAGCCGCCGCTGGTGGACAGCGCGACCAGCGCGTCGCCGGCGCGCCCGTACGCGATCACCTGGCGGGCGAACACCGCCTCGACGCCGACGTCGTTGGCGATCGCGGTGATGATCGCGGGGTCGGCCGTGAGGTCGATCGCCGGCCGCCCGGCGCGCTCGAGGTCGGCGACGAGGTCCATCGCGTCGGTCGCCGACCCGCCGTTGCCGAGCGCGAGCACGCGCCCGGCCCCGCGCATCGCCTCCGCCGCGGCGTGCAGCGTGTCCGCCCCCTCGGTCAGCGTCTGCTCGCGCAGCGCGCCGATCTCCTCCGCCTTCATGAGGATCGAGCGCCGCACGTCCTCGAGCACGGCGTCCTCGTCGGTCTCGCGCTCGCCGAGGAACGGGTAGAGGAAGCTCGCCGCCCCGGTGTCGTGCACGTTGCGCTCGCTGTGCTCGAGGAACACGTGCACGAGCTCCCAGAGGACGTGGTACGCGGTCTCGACGAGCTCCTGGCGGATGAACGGGTCGTCCACCGGCGGCGCGAGGTCGATCACCATCGCCGGCGTCTCGGGGAGCTCGACGCCGAACGCGATCACCATGTCGTCGGGCTCGGCGAGCAGTTCGAGCTGGCGGGCGGTGACCGCGAGGGCGGGGAGCGCGCGCTTGCCGACGATCACCGGGTGCACGAACTCGACGGCCACGTGCCGCGAGTCCGAGATGTCGCCGGTGGCGAGCAGCCGCCCTCCGCGGGCGAACCGCTCCGCCATCGCCCGGCACAGGTGCGCGAGCCGGTCGGCCTCGGCCGCGAACCACGAGGCGTTGGCCTCGCGCCGCCGGTCGAGGGCGACCGCCTTCATCATGCAGCGACCTCCCGCCTGGCGGGCAGCTCCAGCAGCCAGTCCCGCCACGCCTCGACCCCCTCGCCGGTGCGCGCGCTCACGAGCATGCGCGGCACGCCCGGGTGCACCGCGTCGAGGTGGTGCAGGAACTTGTCCATGTCGAAGTCCAGGTGCGGCAGCAGGTCGATCTTGTTGACCAGCACAAGCTCGCAGGTGCGGAACATCAGCGGGTACTTGAGCGGCTTGTCCTCGCCCTCGGTGACCGATGACACCATGATCCGCGCATCCTCGCCGACGCGGAACTCGGCCGGGCACACGAGGTTGCCGACGTTCTCGATCACCAGCAGGTCGATGGTCTCCAGCGGCAGGGCGGGCAGCGCCGAGCGGACCATGTTGGCGTCGAGATGGCACTCGCCGCCGAACCCCGGATCGGTGTTGAGCTGCGTGACCGGCACGTGCAGGCTCGCGAGGCGGTCGGCGTCGTAGCTGCCCTGCACGTCGCCCTCCAGCACCCCGGCGCGCACGTCGCCGAGCCCGTCGAGCACCCGCTCCAGCAGCGTCGTCTTGCCGGCCCCGGGCGCGCTCATCAGGTTCACGACCGTCACGTCGTGACGATCGAAGTCGTCGCGATTCGCGCGGGCGATCGTGTTGTTGGCGTCGAGCGCGTCCTCGACGACCCTCACCTTCACGCGGTGCATGCGGCCTCCTCCACCTCGATCGACTCGACCTCGAGCTCGTCGCCCGCGATCACCTCGCCCGCTCCACCGCAGGCCGTGCAGCGGAACCACGCGTCCTCCGGGTCCCACTCGTGCGGGCAGCGCTCGCAGCGCAGCCGCGCCGCGATGTACTCCTGCTCGAGCCGCGCGCCCTCGCAGAGCGTCTCGCGCGACACGAGCTCGAAGTAGAACGCCAGCGACTCCGGCACCACCTGGCGCAGGTGCCCGATGCGGAGCGACACGACGGTCACCCGGCGCCCCGCGGCGTGCTTGAGCACCGTGTCGACGACCGCACTGGAGACCGACAGCTCGTGCATCAGGTCTGGTACGCCGCGTCGGTGCGCAGCTCCGCGATCGTCTCCATCACCAGCGCGATCGCCCGCTCGACGGCGGCCTCCACGGCGGGCGTCAGCCCGAGGCCGACATCCTCGACCACCGCCGGCTCGCACGCGATCACCTGCACGCGGCCCGGCCAGCCCCCCATCACGCGCACGAAGCGCAGCATCGTCATCGGGTCCATCGAATGCGGGTCGATCGTCTCGCCGTCCTCGATCTCGGCCGGGACGTCGTCGCGCTCGACGTCGATCACATACAGCGTCCCGGGCTCGCCGCCCTGGCGACTCACGTCGACGATCACCAGCGCGCTGTAGCCGCGCATGACCTCGTACGCCAGGTCGAGCCCGCTGGTGCCGACGTCCATCACGCTGACGCCGGACGGCAGCTCGCGCTCGGCGAGCCTGCGCGCCACCTCGGCGCCGAACGCGTCGTCCTGCAGCCAGGCGTTTCCCACGCCGGCGATCAGGATCTGCTTCTCGAGCTCTGGGGTCATGCCGGGACCACCTCCACCTCGGCGGGCTTGAAGTACAGGTAGCGGCCGATGTCGCGCATCAGCTCCTGGCCTGGATCGTCGTCGACGGTGACCGCCAGGTGGACGCCGTCCTCGTAGTCGCGGTAGATCCGCTCGATCGTCGCCGTGCGGCCGGCCCACACGCCGTCCTGCGGCGCCGCGCCGGGGCCGGGGCGCAGCCGCACCTTGCCGCCGCGCGTGAAGGTCACGCCGCCGACGGAGATCGCCGGCTCGCCGGCCACGTCGGCCGGCCCCGGCCGGTGCGCGGGCGGAAGATCGGTGACCGTGACCCGCCCGTGCAGCCGCTTCAACGCCTCGGGCCCTTCCGCCTCGGCGCGGGCGAGCATCTCCCGGACCTTGGGGTCCTGCTCGGCGATCGCCGCGCGCTCGGCGTCGCTGAGCGCGAGCACGTGCAGCAGCAGCGCCTCCTCGATCTCCGTGGCATCGAACAGGTCGCCGTGGCTCTCGGGCGCGATCTGCGGGTGGTCGGGCAGGACGATCGTCGCGCCGAGGACCGTGTCGTCGGTCTCCGTCGCCAGGACCGGGAAGATGTTGATGTGCTCGCACGCCGCGACCGCCGCGGCCGCGGTCGGGCCCGGGGAGATCGGCGAGGCGAAGCGCCCCCCGGGCGCGTGCGCGACCAGGTGCGTGGAGCGCAGCGACGCGCGCAGCGCCCCCGCCCGATCCAGCCCCTCGGGGACCTCCGTCGTGTTGTGCACGCACATCGCGACCCGCACCAGCCCGCCGTCGAGCGGCGTCGTGGCGAGCCGGACCCGGCCCTGGACATCGTCGAACGCGAACTCGACCGTCGCGTCGGCTTCGAGCTCGACGCGCCGGGCTCGCGGCGCTCGCGTGGGCTCGAGGAAGACGAGCGTTCCCGTCGACATTCTCGCCGGGCTCGAGCACGAGCTGCATCCGCGCCCGGTCGAACGTGTGCGGGCCGCCGGCCGCGTAGACCGGCGGGTAGACGATGCCGAACGGCGTGGGCGTCGCGTTCTTGGTCGCGCTCGGCGTGTACGGGTAGAGCGCGTAGCCCTCGTACAGGGAGCAGGGGGATGCGTCACGAAAGCAGGCGGTCCGGCTCCCGACGCTCACAGCAGCTCCCGCACCGTGTCGTCGAACGAGTGCAGCCCGCGCTCTGCCTTGCGCCGCGCCAGCGCGTCGAGCGTCTCGCGCTGCAGCCGGATCCAGCCACCGCCGGGGTAGTGGGCGTCGATCGTGCGCCGCCAGACCTCGACCGGCAGCCGCCAGCTCGCCGAGCAGCTCCAGGGCACGAGCACGACCTGCAGCCGGTCGTCGGCGCCGCGGTAGAGCACCGTGCCGTTGAAGTGGAAGCACAGCGGCACCTGGCCGTCGCGGAGCGAGTCGAAGTACTTGGCCGATGCGACCTCGAGATCGTACGTGCACTGCACCTCGATCGTGAACGGCGTCGATCCGGTGAACGACGGCACCAGCGACTCCACCCGCGCCCACTGGAACGAGTGCGTCGTCGCGCCCCAGCGCTCGGGCGGCCCGAACAGCTCGACCAGCCGCTCGCGCTCGGCGTCGCCGTACGGCGCCGCGCCGGGTCGATGTGGATCTGCGTGGACAGCGCGACCGCGTAGACCTCGCGGCCCTCCGGCTCCTGACCAGCAGGTGGAAGCGCACGCCCGGATGCGCCGAGTGCTCGACGGCTCGGCGCCGGCGACGGTGAAGTCGAGCGCCGGAGGCGCGGCCAGCTCGCTCATCGGACCGTCGCCATGCCGCTTGCAGGCCGTCGAAGTAGTGCTGCGACGGCGGCCTCCATCCCGATCCGCCGGTGATGCCCTCCCAGGTGGACTTGATGATCCCGACGAGCCGATAGCAGTCGTCGAGCGGAGCGATGGCGAAGACGTGCGGCGACGCTAGCCGGTTCACGATCAGCGCCTCCGCGTCGGGGTCGAGGTCCTCGAGCACGGGGTTCGCCTCCACGAGGCGGTCCCATGCATCCAGGTCGAGCTCGCACTCGGTGGCGCCGGCCGGGCTCGGGTAGAGGCCGACGATCGCCGCCGGTGGTCGCTCGATCGCATGAAGAACGCAAGGCCGATCGGGATCTGGAAGGCGGCCCACTGCTCGTCGGAGAGCTCGAACGGCTCAAGCCACAACGTGCGCGATCCGGTCGGCCGGTAGCGCGCCTCGCCCGAGCGGACCGACCAGCAGGTCGGGCAGACGCAGATGATGCGCCGCTCCTCGAGGTCGAGGAGGTGCTTGTGATCCCGGGCCAGCGACAGCGGGCACAGCTCACAGCGAGGGCCGTCCGCCGGCCGGCGAGCGCCGGCTCTGGGGCTGGCGCGCGAAGCGCCGCAGGCCGGCGACGAGCGCGGGGTCCATCACGGCCACCGCCACGCGCACGCGCCCCTCCGCGCGGAGTAGCGGCACCGGAGCGATCTGCAGCGCGTCGTCATCCGGCGAGCGGCCTGCCCGACGCAGCTCGAACCGCCGCTCGCACGACGGGCAGGTGAGCGTGCCCAAGGTGTCATCGGCGGCTGCGTCGAGCCGCGACCGGCACCAGCCGCACGCGTTGTGGTAGGCCAGGAGCGTGCCGCCCACGTTCGCCACCAGCACCTCGGCGCCGCTCACGGTCATCGGCGCCGTGCGCCCGGTGCGCCGGCGGGTCGCCGTCGAGGTCCGTCCACGCCGCCGGCGGAGCGCCGCTGTTGGATTGGATCACCGGCAGCTCGAACGCCGGGACTGGCGCCTCAGCACACCGTCGACCTCCAGGCCCTCGAGATCCGGCGCCGTCTCCTCGAGCGCCTTCTTGATCGCCAACTCGAGCGTCGGCGCTCGATGCGGGGCAGCCCTCGCAGTGCCCGACCAGGCGCATCTTGGCCACACCGTCCGCGATGCCGAGCAGCTCGACGTCGCCGCCATGGGACTCCATGTACGGCCGCACGCTGTCGAGCGCCTCGACTCACCCGCTCCTCGAGCGATCACCGGGTACAGGCCGTGGATCAGCAGCAGGCTCGCGACGACGCCGTCGTCGACGAGCCGATCGCGGACGCGGCGCCGGGCGTCGGGTAGCGAGCGCAGCCATGATCCGCTCCAGGCCCTGCGCCGTAGAGCTGGATGATCGAGGCCACGAGCTCGTCCGCGACCGCGCGCGCCTGGAAGTCCTGGACCTCCTCGAGCTGGGCGGTCAGCTCCTGGACGCGCGCGATCAGTTGGTCGGAGGTCAGCACATCCCCGTCGGCGATGTGGACGACCTTGCGGACCTTGCCCTTCCCGTACATGTGCACCCCGCAGGGCAGGCACGGGTCGAAGCTGTGGACCGCCCGCATGATGTCGATCGCCCTTGAAGTTCTCGGGACCGTTCTCCTCGAAGATCGGCGTGTTCTGCACGGAATCCTCGTACGGGCCGGGCGTGCCGTAGGCATCGCGCGGGTTGCCGTTCCACGGCGTCGGCGGGTAGGGCTGGTAGTTGGCGATCTTGCCCTCCCGGATGACCATGTGGTGGCTCAGCACGCCGCGGGCCGCCTCGTGGAAGCCGACGCTCACGGCCTGCTCCGGCACCTTGAAGTCGTTCCACGACTTCGTACGGCCGGCGCGGACCTCCTTGAGCGCCTGCTCGAGGTTGTAGAGCCCGACGAGCGCCGAGTACGCCTGGTGGTAGCTGCGGGCCCGCTGGCGCTCGATCGCGTTCGACCACTTCGGGATCTTCCACTCGAGCTCCATCTCGGGCATGAACCCGGTCTTCGGGAGCACCATCTGCAGGCTCTCGCCGGTCGCCTTCAGGTAGCCGATGTCGAGGAGCCCGGCCTTGGCCGTGACCCACTGGCGCGCGAACGGGCCGCCGCCGGTGTCGTTGGCGACGAAGACGTCGTTGCGCTTGTCGAACATCCGCGGCGACGCGACCCACGAGTACTTGTCGGCCCAGTCGCGCGCCTGCGGCTTGGGCAGCGTCACCTTGTTCCAGGGGTGGCGCTTGTCGACGGGGTTGCCGAGCGGGTCGTGCGTGACGAACGTCTCCTCGTTCGTCCAGTCGTCGAAGTACGACGAGCCGAGCAGGATGCGGATCGCGAGGTTGATCTCGACCAGGTCGGTGGTGATCAGCTCGCCCTTGAACACGAGGCCCGGCGTGACGAACCGCCGCCGGCCCCACTCGGTCATGTTGGCGTAGTTGTAGTCGACGTACTGCGGGTCGTCGAACGCTCCCCAGCACACGAGATCGGTGTCCCGGTAGCCGACCATCTCGTAGCCCGGCATCGCCTCATAGAAGAAGTCGTAGAGGTCGTCGTGCATCGGGACCGTGCGCTTGCAGTAGTCCATGTAGCGCATCAGCCGCACGTAGTAGTCCGTGAGCGTCTGGTGCGTGATGTCGGCGCTGCAGCCGCCGGGCATGATCGTCGACGGGTGCGTGTGACGCCCGCCGAACAGGCAGTACATCTCGCGCGTGTAGCGCGCCACCTGCAGCGTCTCCAGGTAGAAGCTGCCGGTGAACGCGTTGAGCGCCCGCATGATGTCGGCGATCGTCTTGTAGCCGTGGATGTCGGAGTGCGGGGCGGCGGTCTCCTCGGCCTTCTTGAGCAGCCCCGGGTTGGTCTCCTTGACCACCTGCTCGGAGTAGTCCACGTTCGCCATGCAGTCGTTGAAGATCGCGTGGTCGAACATGAAGTCGGCCGACTCCGCGAGGTTGAACGCGTAGTCGCCGAGCGGCGGCGGCTTGACGCCGTACGCCATGTTCTGGTTCAGGCACGAGCACGTGCAGTGGTTGTCACCGCAGATGCCGCAGATGCGGCTGGTGATGAAGTGCGCGTCCCGCGGATCGATCCCCTTCATGAAGATGTCGAAGCCGCGGAAGATCATCGAGGTGCTGTAGCACTTGAGCACCTGCTGATTCGCGAAGTCGATCTCGGTGTGGATGCCCAGGCTGCCGACGATCCGGGTCACCGGATCCCAGGACATCTCCTTGACGGCGACCTTCTTCTCGACCGGAGTCTCTGCTGTTGCCATGTCCGCTCCTCACCACCGCTTGGCGTAGCCGGTGGTCAACTCCGGCTTGTTGTGCCGCCACTCCGGTTCCTTGTCGTACTCGCGCTTGATGTTGTACTTGCGGCCCCAGCGCAGGAGCGGGCCGTAGGTGAACTTCGCGACGCTGCTGCGACACTCGCCCGTACTTGTCCTCGTCCATGAACGGCATGTACTTGTCGGGGAACCCCGGCATCGTGCACGCCATGCAGATGCCGCCCACGTTCGGGCAGCCGCCGATGCCGTTGATCCACCCCCGCACCGGCACGTTGCACTTGACCACCGGGCCCTTGCAGCCCAGCTTGACGAGGCAGCGGTGGTCGGATCCGTACTCGGTCGCGAAGTCGCCGGTCTCGTAGAAGGCGGCCCGGTTGCAGCTCTCGTGGACGGTGCGCCCGAACAGCCACTTCGGCCGCAGCGCCTCGTCGAGCTCGGGCAGCGGCGCCATCCCCGCGAGCGCGAACACCAGGTACATCAGCGTCTCGGTGATGTTGTCGCCCTGCGCCGGGCAGCCCGGGATGTTGACGATCGGGATGCCGGCCTTGGACTTCCAGTTCCAGCCCAGGTAGTCCGCCAGGCCCATGGCGCCGGTCGGGTTGTTCTTCATCGCCGGGATGCCGCCGTAGGTGGCGCAGGTGCCGACCGCCACCACGGCCGCCGCCTTCGGCGCGAGCCGGTCGACCCACTCGTTCGTGGTCACCGGCTGGCCGGTCGACGGGTTCACGCCCATCCCGGTCCAGTAGCCGTCGCCGTTGATGTTCTCGTTCGGGACCGAGCCCTCGAGCACGAGCACGAACGGGTCGAGCTTGCCGTCCTCGGCGTCGTACCAGGCCTGCATGAAGTCCTCGCCGGACTCCACCGCGAGCACGGTGTTGTGCACCACGACGCGCGGCATGCCGGGGATCGCGCCGGTGATGATGTCCTCCAGGCTCGGGTTCGTGGCGCCGGTCATCGCCACGCTGTCCCCCTCGCAGCTCAATCCGGTCGTGAGCCAGATGACGTGGGCGGTGATGCCCTCCGTCTTGGCCTGATTCTCTACGAACTCGGTTGCGGCCATAGATTCACTCCCTCTCAGCAGATCCGCGGTAGCGGGTCACCGACGAGCTGGTCCATCACCCGTCGGCCGCCGAATGCCGTGTTGACCAGCACCATCCCCGGCGGCTCCGTCTTCACCTCTCCGATGTCCGCCGCGCGCGCGCAGCCTTCAACGCTGCGCAGCGCCGCGAGGGCCGCGTCCGCATCCTGCGGCGCCACGAACGCGACGAGGACTCCCTCGTTGGCCACGTACATCGGGTCGATCCCGAGGATCTCGGCGGCACCCGCGACGGCGGGGTCCACCGGCACCTCTCCCTCTCTCACGACCATCGCCACGCCGGAGGCGCGGGCGAGCTCGTTGAGCACCGAGGCGACACCGCCCCGCGTCGCGTCGCGCATCGTGCGCAGCGACGGGCCGGCTGCCTCGAGCAGCGCGTCGGCCGCGGGCCACAGCGACCGGGTATCCGACTCGATGTCGGCGTCCAGCCCGAGCTCTCCGCGGGCCAGCATGATCGCCGTCCCGTGCGCGCCGATGGGACCGGACACGAGGATCCGGTCCCCGGGCCGGAGCGCGCCCGGGGACAGCTCGGCGCGCGGATCGCGCCGGCCGACGCCGGTTGTGCACACGTACATGCCGTCGGCGTGCCCGCGCTCGACCACCTTGGTGTCGCCCGCGACGATCCGCACGCCGGCGGCGGCCGCCGCCGCGGCCATCGCATCGACCTCGGCGCGGAGCACGTCGGCGTCGAGGCCCTCCTCGAGGATGAGCGCGAGGCTCAGCGCCAGCGGGCGCGCCCCGGCCATCGCCAGGTCGTTGACCGTGCCGTTGACGGCCAGGTCGCCGATCGAGCCGCCCGGGAACTGCAGCGGCTTGACGACGAACGAGTCGGTCGTGAGCGCGACGTCATCCGCCGTCGCGGCGTCGGCCAGTTCCTCGATGCCGAAGGCCGGCGCCAGCAGGCCCTCGATCAGCGTCTGGGTCGCCTTCCCCCCGGCGCCGTGGGCCATCGTGATCCGCTCGTCTCGGAAACGCGGCCGCTTCGCTCGAGCGGTCTCGATGATGCCGAGTATCCGCTCCTCACGAGACGACACGCTCACGAGCGAACCGTCCGTAGTTGTAGTAGGCGGCACAGGCGCCCTCGGGGGACACCATGCAGGTGCCGATCGCGTGCTCGGGCGTGCAGGCGGTGCCGAACACCTTGCACTCCCAGGGCTTGATGACGCCCTTGAGCACCTCGCCGCACTGGCAGGCCTTGGGGTCGGCCACGCGCACGCCGGGCGCCGAGAAGCGCTGCTCGGCGTCGAGATCCGCGTAGGCGGGCGACAGCCGCAGCGCGCTCTGCGAGATGAAGCCGAGCCCGCGCCACTCGAAGTGCGGCCGCAGCTCGAATACCTCGGCCATGACCTCGAGCGCCTTCGCGTTACCGTCGTCGGGCACCACGCGCCGGTATTGGTTCTCGACCTCGCAGCGCCCGTCGGCCAGCTGGCGCAGGATCATCTCGATCGACTGCAGGATGTCGAGCGGCTCGAAGCCGGAGATGACCACCGGGCGCCCGTAGTCGGCCGGGATGAACTTCAGCGGCCGGGCGCCGACCACTGTGCACACGTGGCCGGGACCGATGAAGCCGTCGAGCCGCAGGTCGGGCGACTCCAGCAGCGCGCGCAGCGGCGGCACGATCGTCACGTGGTTGCAGACGCAGCTGAAGTTCGAGATCCCCTCGGCCTTGGCGCGCTTGAGCGTGAGCGCGGTCGACGGCGCGGTGGTCTCGAAGCCGATCGCGAAGAACACGACCTGGCGGTCGGGGTTCTCGCGCGCGATGCGCAGCGCGTCGAGCGGCGAGTAGACCATCCGCACGTCGGCGCCCGCGGCCTTGGCCTCCAGCAGCGTCCCGTTGGAGCCCGGGACACGCAGCATGTCGCCGAAGCAGGTGAAGATCACGCCGGGTTCGTGCGCGATGGCGATCCCGTCGTCGACCCGGCCCATCGGGATCACGCACACCGGGCAGCCGGGCCCGTGCACGAGCTCGACGTTCTCCGGCAGCAGGTCGTCGATCCCGTACTTGTAGATCGAGTGGGTGTGCCCGCCGCACACCTCCATGACCTTGTAGTGGCGGCCCGGGTCGACGGTGGCCAGGATCTGGCCGGCGAGCACCTGGCCGAGCTCGGCGTCGCGGAACTCGTCGACGAACCTCATGTCCTCACCAGCGCCACGTCGGCATGGACGAGCAGCGTGTCGCCCTCCTCGACCGCGTCGAGCAGCGCGACCTCGACCGACCGCACGTCGCCGTCGGCGTCCTCGCACACCGCGAGGTCCCCGTCGACCCGCATGACGCGCATCTCGACGGCCACGTCGCCGCACGTGATGCAGACGTCGTGGTCGCAGTCGCTCACTCGATCACGCTCGCCCTGAGCTCCGCCAGCTCCTGTTCGTAGTCGGTGCCCATGCCCTCGAGCAGCTTGAGTGTGGCCTCGGCCTCCTCCTCGTCGACCTTCGACAGCGCGAATCCGACGTGGATCAGCACCCAGTCGCCCGGCTGGGCGCCATCGCCGTCGCTGTCGAGCAGACCGATGTTGATCGTGCGCTGCACGCCCGCGACATCGACCTTCGCCAGGCGATTGGTCTCGTCCACGACCTCGACGATCCTGCCTGGGATGGCCAGGCACATGGCGACCACCATTGCGCTCGCGACGCGCCTGAGCAACCCGCGGGTAATCCGGATTACGGGGCGACTACCAGCGCGGCTCGTAGCCGCTGGCGAGGGTGGCCGCTCGGCCGGCGCCAGGCGGGCTCCTTTTCGTACCGCCGCTTCATGCTCTGGGCACGCAGGGTCTTGAGCGCCGGCCCATAGGCGAAGCGCGACGCCGTGGCGACCACCTTGCCCTTCATCCCGGTGTCGAACAGCGGCAGGTACTTGTCGGGGAAGCCCGGCATCGTGCAGGCCATGCAGATCCCGCCGACGTTGGGGCAGCCGCCGATCCCGTTGACCCAGCCGCGCGCGGGGACGTTGCACCTGACCACCGGGCCCTTGCAGCCGAACTTGACGAGGCAGCCCGCGTCGCCGAGATCGTCGGCGTAGTCGTTCTGCTCGGCGAAGCCGGCGCGGTTGCACACCTCGTGGACGGTCCGCTCGAACATCCAGGCGGGCCGCCCCTGTTCGTCGAGCTCGATCGGCCCCGTCGTGCCGGCCAGCTGGAGGACCAGGTACAGCAGCGTCTCGGTGATG
>CAVWYY010000006.1:0-727235 GCA_963759375.1 uncultured Solirubrobacteraceae bacterium
TGGCTCCGCCGCTCGAGAGCGCCCCAGCCGAGGTGACTCGCGTACGCGGCCCGGCAGCTTCGTCCGATCTGGGCGATGCGCGGCCCGGATCGCCGCCCCAGAATCGTGGTGCCCGGACCATCGCCGACGCGGAAGGAGAGAAGGCATGAGCACCGCGCAGGCGGTCGCGCCGCAGAGCGCCGCGGCACCTTCACCGTTCCCGCCGATTGCCGCGTACGCGTTCCTGTCCAACTGCCACACCGGGGCGCTCGTCGCGCCGGACGGCTCGATCGACTGGCTCTGCGTGCCGCGCTTCGACTCGCCAAGCGTGTTCGGCGCGCTCCTCGACCGTCAGGCCGGCAGCTTCCGGCTGGGCCCCTTCGGCGTCAACGTCCCGGCAAACCGCATCTACGAGCCCGGTACGAACACCCTTCTCACGACGTGGAACACGCCGATGGGCTGGATACTGGTTCGCGATGCGCTGACCATGGGACCGCGGCACCACGAGGACGAGATCACGCCTCACACCCGGCCGCCCGCCGACGACGACGGCGATCACATGCTGGTGCGCACCATCGTGTGCCTGGAGGGCAATGTCGAGGTCGAGTTGGTGTGCGAGCCGGTCTTCGACTACGGGCGCACGCCGGCGCAGTGGTCGCTGGTCGACGGTGACCGTCATACGGCCGACGCGACCGGGGCCGGCCAGACGATCCGGCTCCGAACGGACATGGAGATCGGCGTCGAGGGGGAACGGGTCAGGGCAAGGCATACGCTCGAGCAGGGCGAGCAGCTCTACTGCTCGCTCTCGTGGGCCGAGGGCCTCGAGTCGCCGCAGGGCATCGATGAGGCCAACGCGCGGTTGGCCGCCACCACGCGTTTCTGGCGCGCCTGGCTGCACCGGTCTCGCCCGGTCGACCACCCCTGGCGGACCATGATCGAGCGCTCGGCGCTGGCGATCAAGGGCCTGACCTACATGCCCACCGGCGCCACGGTCGCCGCGCTCACCACCTCGTTGCCCGAGACGCCGGGGGGAGAGCGCAACTGGGACTACCGCTTCACCTGGATCCGCGACTCGACCTTCACGCTGCAGGCGCTGCACTTCCTGAACCTGGACTGGGAGGCCGACGAGTTCATGCAGTTCATCGCCGACCTCGAGCCGAACGAAGATGGGGCGCTCCAGATCATGTATGGGATCGACGGGCGCCGCGACCTGACCGAGACCGTGCGAGACGATCTCTCCGGCTATGCCGGCGCCCGTCCGGTGCGGCTTGGCAACGGCGCGTTCGACCAGCGCCAGAACGATGTCTTCGGGGCGGCGCTCGACTCGATCCTGCTCCATACGCGCCGCAGCCAGCGCCTGCCGCGGCGGCTGTGGCCGATCGTCCAGGCCCAAGCGGAGTGCGCGACGCAGGTGTGGCGCAATCCCGACCAGGGGATCTGGGAGGCCCGCGGCGAGCCGCAGCACTACGTGTCCTCGAAGCTCATGTGCTGGGTCGCGCTCGACCGTGCCGCGAAGCTGGCCGAGATCCGCGGCGACTCGGCGCTCCGGCAGAGCTGGGGCAGCACCGCGGACGAGATCCAGTCGGACATCCTCGAACACGGCGTGCGCGACGGCGTGCTGCGCCAGCACTACGAGACGGACGCGCTCGACGCGTCCACGCTGCTGGCCGCGCTCTTCGGCTTCCTGCCGGGCGACGACGAGCGTCTGCGACGGAGCGTCCAGGCGATCGCCGACGACCTGACCGAGGACGGCTTCGTCCTGCGCTACCGCACCGACGAGACCGACGACGGCCTGTCCGGCAAGGAGGGGAGCTTCCTGATCTGCTCGTTCTGGCTCGTGTCGGCGCTGGCGATCGTCGGCGATCTGCAAAGCGCCCGCGACCTGATGGAGCGCCTGCTCAGCGTCGCCTCGCCGCTCGGTCTCTACGCCGAGGAGTTCGACACCAGCACCGGCCGGCACCTGGGCAACTTCCCGCAGGCCTTCTCCCACCTCGCGCTGATCGAGGCGGCCGCTCGGATCATCCTCGCCGAACGGCTCACGGAGTTCACCTCCTGAGCGGCGACATCCTGAGCAGGAGTGCCAGCCCGCGCTCGTAGGGTGGTGACCATCCGCCGGTGCGGGTCGCGGGATGGAGCACCCGGTCGGCCAGGTCGGCGCGCTTGACGCTTCGGGCGATGCCGGCACCCGGACCTCTGGCCCGCGCGAGCAGCTCGACATGCGCCAGATAGATGCTGTCTGCCCGCGACGCATTGTCGCGGGTCAGCAACCTGAGCGCGCGCAGCTCGTCGGTCGAGACGCCTTCCGCCAAGAGCGCCTCCTCGGAGATCGTCGTGTATTCGAACACCTCGTGGAGCCAGGCGACCACACGCGCATCCCGGGGGACCGCCGCTGCGACTCTCCGAACGTGCTCGATCAACGGTGCGCCGCCGGCATCGCGCTGCTCCTGGTGAAGCCCTTCGGCGAGCGCCCGAGCGCGCTCAGCATCCAGGGGCGGCATGATGCGATCGCGCATCGCGGATGGCGTCACTCCGCGTCCCTGTCGCGTGTCTCGAGCGCTGCGTCGACGTCGTAACCGAGGGCCAGGGCAAGCTCGGGCGCGGCGGACACGGTGCGTGCCAGCCCGATGATGGGCGCCACCGCGATCAGGCACCCGACGATCTCGTCGACCGTCGCGCCGGCGGCCTGCGCCAGCTCGACGTTCGACTGGTAGGAACTGGACGCCGCGTCGATCGCCAGCGACGCCGACAGCCGCGCCAGAGCGTGCGTCTTCTCGTCCAGCGTCGAGTCCTCGACGGTGTCGCGCCCCATCCCCAGCACGGCCGCCACAAAGGTCTCGTCATTGAGCGCCAACCTGCGAAGCGTCTCCTTGTATTCGGCCATGCCCTCACCTCGACTTCGGTCGGCGCCCCCGCGAACCACGCGCGGAATCTCGAACTAGACACCACGGACGCGGCCTCGTCATCGCCCCGATGGCATGAACGCCGGGATCTCATGCCATTCGGGCGATGACGCAGGGCGCCCGGGGCGGTGTGATCACTTCCCGATCGAACGACCGCGGGCGTGGCGGCTATGCGCGATCCGCGTCGGCGCCGAAGGGAGCGACCTACATGGCGACTGTTGAGGCCCCGGCACGGAAGCCCGCGAGACGGCGGGCCAGGCCGAAGGCGATCCCGCACCCGACTCCCGCGGAGCGCGCGGCGATGGGAAAGGCGGCGCGGGCGATCGCGCCACGGACCGCGCACGGCGAGTGGGCGCCGGCGGCTGATCGGCCTGATCCGGTCGAGCTGCTCGAGGAGCAGGCGGCTTCCCGGGTGCCGGAGCTGGTGCCGATCCGCTACGGGCGGATGCTCGTGTCGCCGTTCACGTTCTTCCGCGGCGCGGCCTACCCGATGGCGGCCGATCTGGCCGGCGCGCCGCGGAGCGGACTCGAGGTGCAGCTCTGCGGCGATGCGCACCTGTCGAACTTCGGTGGGTTCGCCGCGCCCGACCGGCGGCTCGTGTTCAGCATCAACGACTTCGACGAGACGCTGCCGGGCCCGTTCGAGTGGGACGTCAAGCGCCTGGCGGCCAGCTTCGCCGTCGCCGGCCGCGATCGCGGCTTCGACGCCAAGCAGCGGCAGTCGATCAACCGGGCGGTGACGCGCTCGTACCGGGAGGCGATCCGGAGCTTCGCCGCGATGTCCAACCTCGAGCTCTGGTACGCCCGCATCGACGTTGACGAGATCGCCGCGCTGGCGGCTCAGCAGGGAACCCCAAAGCAGCAGAGGCAGTTCGAGCGCAACGTGGCCAAGGCGCGGTCGAAGGACAGCCTGAAGGCCTTCGCGAAGCTCACGACGATCGTCGACGGCGAGCCCAGGATCGCCAGCGACCCACCGCTCATCGTCCCGATCGAGGAAGTGATGTCCGGCGTCGAGGCGGTTGAGCTCGAGGAGTTCGTGCGGGGAGTGATCCGAGCCTACCGGCGTACGCTGAGCGCCGACCGCCGGCGGCTGCTCGAGCGATATCGGTTCGCCCATGCGGCGCACAAGGTCGTCGGCGTGGGCAGCGTCGGCACGCGCGCCTGGATCCTGCTCATGCTCGGCCGCGACGAGACCGACCCGCTGTTCCTGCAGCTCAAGGAGGCGCAGGCATCGGTGCTCGAGCCGTTCCTGGGCAAGAGCGCGTTCGCCAAGCACGGCCAGCGGGTCGTCGAGGGCCAGCGGCTGACGCAGGCGGCCAGCGACATCATGCTCGGCTGGATCCGGGTGGCGGGATTCGACGGCGTCAGCCGCGACTTCTACGTGCGCCAGCTCTGGGACGCCAAGGGCTCGGCTCTGGTCGAGACGATGAACCCGCCGGCGATGACGGTGTACGCGGAGCTCTGCGGCCGCGCGCTCGCGAAGGCGCACGCCCGCTCCGGGGACGCGATCGCGATCGCCGGCTACCTCGGCGCGGGCGACAGCTTCGACCGCGCACTGGCGTCGTTCGCCGAGGCCTACGCCGACCAGAACGAACGCGACTACCGCGCCCTGCAAGACGCCGTCGCAGCCGGCCGCGTGGCAGCCGAAACCGGCCTCTGATGGCCCGCCCGCCCAGATGACGGCCGCGGCCGCGGACGACGCCGAAGCCACCCCGAGCGCGATCCGGCGCTACCTGCCGATCCTGGACTGGCTGCCGCGCTACGAGCGGAGGTGGCTGGCAGGCGATGCCGTCGCCGGGCTCTCGGTGTGGGCGCTGCTGGTGCCGCAGAGCCTGGCGTACGCCTCGCTGGTCGGTGTGCCCTTGCAGTATGGGCTCTACACGGCGTTCGCAGCGTTGCTGCTGTATCCCGTGTTCGGCACGTCGAGGCACCTCGTCGCGGGCCCCAGCGCGAGCGTCGGGGCGGTCTCGGCCGCCGTCGTCGCGCCGCTGGTCGGAGCTGCGGCGATAGGAACAGGCGAGGCGGTCGGCTACACGGCCGCGCTCGCGCTGGCGACCGCCGCGCTCTACGTGGCGCTCGGCCTGCTGCGCATGGGGTGGGTCTCGACCTTCCTGTCGAAGGCCGTGATGTCCGGCTTCATCCTCGGCTTCTCGATCGGGATCATCATCGACCAGTCCGCCAAGCTGTTCGGCGTCGACCGCGACACCGGCACCTATGTGGAGGAGCTCGTGTGGACGATCGCGGCGCTCGACGACACGAACGCCGCCACGCTCGCCGTCGGCGCAGGCTCGCTCGTGCTGTTGCTGCTCATGCGCTACGCGCGGCCCAGGTGGCCGCGCGCCCTGATCACCATGGTGCTCGCGATCCTCGCCGTGCAGGCCTTCGACCTCACGAGCCACGGCGTGGCGGTGACCGGGAACGTCCCGACCGGACTGTTCTCGATCGGGCTGCCCGACGTCGGCTGGAGCGAGACGTCCGCGCTGGTCGTCGGCGCCCTCTCGGTGATCTTCGTCGGCTACTCGGAATCGCTCGCCGCAGCCAGGGCGATGGCCCAGAAGCACCGATACGAGATCGATGCCAACCAGGAGCTGATCGCGCAAGGGATGGCGAACGGTGCCTCCGGCCTGGTCGGCGGCTTCGTCGTCGACGGCAGCCTGTCGAAGACGTCCGTCGGCGACGCCGCCGGGCAGCGGTCGCAGATGGCCTCGCTGATCAACGCCGTCTTCATCCTGCTGACGATCCTGCTGCTGGCCGGCCTGTTCGAGAAGCTGCCCGGCGCGACGCTGGGGGCGGTCGTCATCGACGCGATGATCGGGCTCATCAGCTTCGCCCCGCTCAAGCGCTACTACCGCGTCAACCGCCCCGACTGGGCGTTCTTCATGGGCGCCGGGCTCGGCATCCTCTTCCTCGGGATCATGCAGGGCATCCTCATCGGCGTCACGCTCTCGCTGCTGCTGCTGATCGCGCGCGCCTCCCGCACCTCGGTTCGCCGGCTCGGCTACGACCCCGACTCCGGCAGCTACCACGCCACCGTCCGGTCCAACGAACTCGAGACGACCCCCGGAGTGGTCATCGCCCGCATCGACGGTCCGCTGTTCTTCGCCGACGCCGACCGCTTCAGCACCCGCATCCAGGAGCTCGTCCGAGAGAACGGCGCGCCAACCAACGTCGTGATCGACACCGACGCCGTCCATCTGACCGACACCGACGGCGCCGACACCCTGATCCAGCTCGCGCGCGAGCTGCAGTCCCAGGGCGCGTCGCTCGCGCTCGCCCACGTTCACCCGCCGGTCCTCGCGCTCTGGCGGCGCGCAGGTGTGATCGACGTCATCGGCGAGGACGCCGTCTTCGACACCGTGCGCGATGCCGTCGACGAGTCCACCGCCCGGTCGCCGCAGCCTACGTAGCAGCCGAGACCTACTCGCCGGCGATAGCGGTGGCGATTCCGAGAGCCTGGGCCATCGAGTTGGCGGCGCCGGCCACGCGAGCGCCTCCGACCACCGGAGCGATGGCGATCAGGACGCCTTGAACCTGCTCGACGCTCAAGCCGAGGTCGGCAGCCACCCCGAGGTTCAGCAGGTACGACTCCGGCGGCGCGCCGGAGGACGCCAGGGCGGCGATCCGCACGAGCATGAAGGTCTGATCGTCGAGACCGGAGCGCTCCGGTATCCCCTCATTCATCTGCACGAGGGCGTCGAGGACTGGGGTGATTGACTTCGGCCATGCTGGTTGCTCCTCTCGTTACTGATGATGGCGTTGCGGCCCATTCCTCGGGGCGGTGGGCCGACGAGTCGCGATGTCGCTCAGGCGGTGCCCAGCAGCTTGGCCTTCTCGCGCTCGAACTCCTCGTCCGTGAGCACGTTCTGCTCGTGGAGCTCGCCCAGCTGCTTGAGCCGCTCCATCCCCTCGGGCGTCAGTGCGCCTCCCGTGGCTGGTGCGACGGCCGGGCCGGGCTCAGCCGGCGTCGGCGACTGAGCGGCCGCCGCCGCCTCCTGCTCTTCCGCCTGCTTCGCGTCGTGGTGCTTCTTGGCCGCAATACCGACCCCGGCGACTGCGGCGGCGCGTCGTCGGCGCTGGCGCCTGTCTCGTCCCATCAGGTCCTCCTTGTCTCGATTGCCCGGAACCGCGTCGGTTCCGAGACTGACGTTCCCCTAGGTCTCCGTCATCGCCCAGATGGGACCATTTCGGTCCCGTCCACCGTCGCTGCTGCGCAACGGTCCGTCGGATGCACTGCCGCGCGACGCCGTCATCCGTGATGTCGTACTCGACGCCGACCGGCCTCCACGGCCCCCGTTCGTCTTCGCGCGCCGGGAGCGCCGTCGAACTCGGCGCTCGGACGAAGGCTCATGCGTGGGAGGCGCTCGCACCGTGAGATCCGCGGGCGCCGCGGCCTCTCTCAGACTGGCAGCGCGAGCTGGTCGGGATGTACGGGCTTGATCGGTCGAAGGTCCCGTAGGAGGTAGGTCGCGCCGCGGCAGATGGCGGTGGGCTCTCGGTGCTTGCCCATCGTTCGATCGCGGCCGATCGCATGGATGTGTGCCTCGGTTCCGTCGGGCAGCACAGCCCGCGCTCCGATCTCCCACGGACGCGACTCTGCGATCTCGGCCAGGTCACGATCCTCGATGCGACAAGAGACACATTCGAACCAGCCTGGCTCAAAGTCCTCGTCGGCGTGCCGGACATCGGAGGCCTGCAGCAGGAGGGCGTCCTGGTCGAAGCCGATTGCCGCCGTTATCCGGCAGGCGACGGTCGCCGTACCGAACTGCTTGAAGATGCCGCCCCCGCAAGCCATGCATCGGGTCTCGCCGGGAGCGATATCCGACGTCCCGAGCGGCATCTCGTTGGTCGTCGTCCTGTAGCGGGGGTCGATGAAGCGTTCGATTTCGTCCATGCGAGGACAGTCGCTCGCGCACCGGGGAATCGGCTCGGTTTTCGCTTCGGTCAGGAAACGGAGACAGGCGGACCACACGAAGCGGGCATGGGCCCGCGCCGGGAGCGGCGGTGCGGCACGCGCCGCATCCGTGCCGGCGCCGTCCAACCGGGACGAACGCCGACGTAGCGATGACACCGGTTGGCCTCACGATCAGCGACACGCTGACTTTCGTCAGCGCAGTCCCGCCAAAGACGACGTCTCGAGGAACCCCGCGCTTCCCCCTACGCCGAGCGACTGGAGCCGTAACCACGTGTCGCAAAGCGCATCCGGTGCGCTGCCCCACCCGCTGACGTACACGAAGACGTTTGACGTGCTCGGCTTCCAGCCGGCTGTTCGTCGTGATCTGTCGCTGGCGCCCGTTGGCGTCCCTTAGACGGACGATGTCCTTGTCGCCGCGCCGGTAGACACCAAGGCTCACGCGGATCACTCTCGTGTAGGCGTCGTCCATGACTGTCAGCGCCGCGGGTCGGATTCGATGTTCAGGGCGTCGTCGAGCCAAGCTCGGCGAAACAGGAGTCGCGTGCCTTCGTTGGCGTAACGCAGGCGGCCGGCGACCTTGAGGTCGTAGATACGCGAGGACGGGCAGCAGAGATGCTGCGCCGCGGCAGCGACGTCGAGCCAGTCGTCGTCGCGATGTGCCGGTGATGCCGCGCCCAGACGCGTCGCGAGGGCGTCGGCGAGCTAGTCGGGGTCGACGAGCACGAGCGTCGCGCCGTGCACGGCCCTTGGTGGCTGAGGGATGGTGGTGTTGTCGTTGCTCTTCCCGTCGGAAGGGCATGTCGCATCACCGATGTCGCTCCCCTCAAATAAGGGATAGCCGCCGCGAGCGACCACGGCCGCTTCGAGCGCCTGTCGGCGCCCCTGGGTGGCAACAGACTGGCAACGGGACGCTCGACACCGGACGACATCTTGCCGGAGCGCTAGCCGGCCGAAAGCGGCGGTTTGGAGGACTTTTGCTCCGGCGTGGTGTCGCTGGTTCAGGAGCGCGGCGCAATCATAATCCGCGTGTCGGGGGTTCGAGTCCCTCCTCAAGCATAAGAAGTGCCTGCAAATCGGCACTTGTGCGGACTGAAGGACACGCGGATCAACTCCGCGTGTCCTGCACTCCGAACGACCAGATTCGGTTGCGTCAGCCCAGCGGCAACGACAGCGAGCGGGTGTTGCCGGCCCGGTCGCGCGCGGTCAGCCGCAGCGTGAGCTTGCTGCGCCTGGCCGTCCGGCCCGCCCGGTTCAGGCGGATCCGCAGCCTGCCGGTGCCGGCGCGGCCGATGCTGTCGGTCGCCGTGCCGACCCTCTTACCGCGGAGCCGCACGGACACGCGCACGAAGCACGCCTCGTTGCACGAGAAGCGCACGCGCAGCACCCTGTGCTTCAGCGCGCCGGCTTTGGCGAGCAGCTCGGGCGCGGTGTTGTCTTTGCCAGGCCCGGGGCCAGGCTGCGGCGCCTGAGCGGTGTCGTCCACCACGACCACGCTGGTCGATGACTGGGGCCCGAGGATCGCGTTCGCGCTCTCGCCGCTCAGCGTAATCGTGACGTTGCCGGTCGTCGGCACCGTGATGTTCTCCTGGTAGTCGCCGGGCGCGAACGTCAGCATCCCGCCGCCGCCCCTTGAGAGGGAGTACGCCACGGTGGCCGTGCGGTTCGCCGGTCCCGTGCGCGTGACCGGGATCTGCACCTGGCCGCTGCTCTTCCTCACCGCCGTGGCGGACGAGGGGAACTGGAGCACCGAGGCCGGGACCACGGACAGACTCTCGAGCGGCATGCCGCCGGCGATCGTGCCCACCGGGGTGGCGGCGCCCGTCGACAGGTTGAGCTTGTGCAGCACCGAGCTGCCCGAGCTGGCGGCCAGCTCGAACGAGGCATAGGCCGTGCCCGACGCCGGCGCGATGTCGAGGCCCGCGTAGTCCGTGGTGTCGACGCCGAGCGGGCCGACGTCGAACAGGTTGCCGGTGTTCGGCGACACCGGCGCACCGCCGACCGAGCCCTGGGTGAACAGGCGGTCGGAGCCCGAGTCGATGTCGTAGAGCGTGGTGCTGGTCGCGCCGTCGAACGAGTTCGTGTAGTCGGCGGCGACGATGCGCGGGTCACCGGGGTTGAGATTTCCGTCCGTCCCGAGCGAGTTGCCGTTGTTCGGGCTGAAGCGGAAGTTCAGGTTCTCCTCCTCGACGACGCGGATGGCGTCCGGGACGGGGTTGAAGCCGAAGCCGAAGTCGCTGAGGAAGCTGACGCCGAAGGGACTCACAACCGGGGTGACGTTGACCGGGGTGGCGTTGAACTGCCCCGCCGCCGCGGCCGGAGTGAGCACGTAGAGCGTGCCGCGGGTCGCCTGGGCGTAGAGGCCGCCGCCGCGCGGGCGATGGTCGAGCCCGATGAGATTCGTGTCGGGCCCAAGGATGCCCCCGTCGACGTTCGGGAAGTTGATCGTCGCCGGCGTGGCCGCGCCCGGGTTGCCAACCGGGAAGGTCACGAGCGTGCTCGGGTTCGCGTTGGTCAGGCCGACGGCAGTCTCCGCGGCGCTCGCCGCGCCCGCCGTGAGTGCGCTGAGCATCCCGGCGGCCGCGATCCACCCAGCGGCTCGGGTCGCGCGCTTGCGCGTCATCGTTGCGTCCTTTCGTCATGCCCCGGGGAGGAGGAGCGGGATTCCTTACGGCTGTGGACTGCGCGCCAGCCGCCGCTTCGGTTCACTCGAGGGCGCCACGATGTCGAGCCCGGTCACCACCATCGTGCGATCGCCGAGCGGCCGTGCCCGAGCCGCTCCTTCTCAAGCCACTCCTCGCGCTCCCCATAGCTCAGGCTCGGCGACGGCTCAGTTCGCCCACAACGATGACCCTCCGCGAGCGCCCGCGCGGCACGCCGGCACCGGACCTCGATACGGAGTGCTCACCGCTCTGTCGCGCTTCGCTGGTTCCGGGTGGATGCGGCGGATCCGACAGCGCAGGAGACGCTCGTGGCCTTCGCGTCACTGCGGTTTCTCCTTTGAGGCCGCGCCCGCCATCGGGACGAGGATCGCGCTCCGATCAACGTCTTCCGGCCTGTAGGCGTCGCGTGCACGCTGTTGATGGCTGCACTGGATCTTCAGGGTCGCCGCTCCGGTGATTGCTCCGGCGGCAAGCGCCGCCACGAGCGAGCCGACGCCGAGCGTCGCGAAGACAAGACCAGCGCAAGCGCCGATCACAACGCTGTTCACGACCGCGACCATGCCCGCCGTCGTCCGGGTCAGCTGCCAGGTGCTCGGGCCGGACGACTCGCTGTCCGGAAGCGCCTCGGCGGGAGACTCGCGGACCATCAGCAGATACGGCTCCAGCTCCGGCGCGAGCGAGAGGTAGAACTCACGCAGACGGCCGATCCGCTGCGCGTATGCGATGTCCTCCATCGAGGACTGGACCAGACGCTGGAATGTCACCACGCCCACGAAGGCGAGCACGGGCAGGAGAATCAAGGCGAACGCATAGAACTCCGTGCCGAGCCGCGACATCTGTCCGACGAAGGCGAGTGCGATGAGATTGCTCGCCAGAGCGGCGAGGTAGATGCTTGCGCGACCGTTGGCCTCAGAAACGGTGATGGCGCGGGCCGTCTGCAGATTGAAATGTTCAGTCGTCGCAAACGCCACCGCTGGCGCGAGGCGGTCGCCGAGACTTCCCGCCAGTCGCGCGTGGACAGACACGGACGACTCGCCCGATTGCCGGAAGGCGTGCCGCATGTACCCACCGTCGCGGTCGACGAGACCGGTCAAAGTGTCGGGGTTACGGGCTGTCGCGGCGACGTCGTCGCCGCCGTCGGGGAGCGGCCCCGGGCGCACCGTGGGTCTGGGTCCTTCGATGTCCGTGTGATGAGCCAGACCGTCATCTCGCATCTCCCGGGTTTGTGACCTGCCTCGGAGGATCACTTCCCTGCTTGCGCGTGCAAGAGGAAGAGATGATCGAGCCATTCGATCGTGCAGGCAGCCACCTGGATCGAGACCGGTTTGGTGGAGATCGACCGATGTCGTGCCTATGCATCGGGTGCCATGCGTGGGCGGAGTGGCGGGCCGTCGCCGTGGTGTATCCGTCTCGTCCAGGACCGCGGCGAGCTCCGGTGGGCCGGGGCTGCGCTCGGTCAGTGCGTGCTTGCGCGGCACGTGCTGGTGCGGCACCGTCAGCCGCTCGTCCTACGCCATACTTGCGAGGAAGAAAAAGGAGCGAGTCGACGTGGGCGGGCAGCAGCGTGTGCCACAGTCCGAGACCGAGCTACAGGAGTTCTTCGATCTCTCGATCGACCTGTTGTGCATCGTCGGCTTCGACGGCTACTTCAAGCGCGTGAACGCGGCGCTGGAGCACGCGCTCGGCTATCCGAAGGCCGAGCTCTTCTCGCGGTCGGTCTTCGACATCACTCATCCGGACGACGTGCAGCCGTCGCGCGAGGCGCTGGCGCGGCTCGGGGAGGGACACGATCTCGTCGGCTACGAGTCCCGCGTCATTTGCGCCGACGGCTCAGCGCGGTGGCTCGAGTGGAACACACGGACGATGCCGGAGCGCGGCGTCGTGTTCGCCGTTGCACGGGACACAACCGAGCGCCGACGCGCCGACGCCGAGCTGCGCGAGGCGCAGCGCATGCTCGAGGCAAGTCGCGACGAGCTGCGCGTGCTCGCCAAAGAGCAGGCCGCGCTGCGGCGGGTCGCCACACTGGTCGCTCGCGAGACCCATCCCGAGGGCTGTGTTCGCCGCCGTGGCGCGGGAGGTGGCCGAGGTGCTCGGCGTGGACGCCACGCACCTAGGACGCTTCGAGCCGGACGGCATGGTCGTCAGCGTCGCGCAGTGGGGCAGTCACCCGGGCGTCGCGACGGGAGCGCGCTTTCCGCTCGAGGGCGACAGCGTGTCCGTGCGGGTGCTGCGAAGCGGGCGACCGGCGCGCATGGACGGCTACGACGACGCCCCCGGCGTCATCGCGGCCACGATCCGGCGGATGGGCGTCCGCTCCGCCGTCGGCGTCCCGATCTCCGTGGCGGGGCGGACGTGGGGCGTGATGACCGCCACCTCGAAGGCGGCGAACCCGTTCCCTGCCGAGACCGAGTCGCGCCTCCAGAACTTCACGGAGCTCGTGGCGACCGCGATCTCCAACGCCAGCGCCCACGCCAGGTTACGGGTCTTAGCGACGGAGCAGGCGGCGCTTCGGCGCGTCGCCACGCTGGTCGCGCGGGGCGCCCAGCCCAGCGCAGTCTTCGACGCCGTGACGCACGAGGTCGCCGAGATCCTGGAGGCCTCGTCGGTGTCGCTGGCCCGGCACGACGGCGACACGCTGACGGTGGTCGCCACCAGCGGCGCGGCCGCCGCCGTGCGGATCGGCGACCGCTTCCCGCTGGGAGGCACGAACGTCACGTCGGCCGTGCTGCGCACGGGACGCCCCGCGCGCCTGGACGACCTCGGGGACGCGACCGGCCCGATCGGCGATACCGCGCGCCAGAGCGGCGTCCGGTCGGCGGTTGCGGCCCCCATCGTCGTGGACGGTCGCACGTGGGGCGTGCTCGCCGCGATCTGGACGGACCGCGGGCCGGCGTCCGATGACACCGAGGAGCGGCTGGCCGGCTTCGCCGAGTTGCTCGACACCGCGATCGGCAACGCGGACAGCCGGGATCAGCTGACGGCGTCGCGCGCCCGCGTGCTCGCCGCGGGCGACGACGCGCGCAGACGCGTCGTGCGTGATCTCCACGACGGTGCCCAGCAGAGCCTGGTGCACACGATCGTGACGCTCCAACTCGCTCAGCGCGCGCTGCCCGACAAACCGAGCGACGCGCAGGCGCAGGTGGCAGATGCGCTGACTGCCGCGAAGCGAGCAACGACCGAGCTGCGGGAGCTGGCGCGCGGGATCCTGCCCTCGGTGCTGACTCGCGGCGGCCTGCGCGCCGGCGTCGAGGCGTTCGCGTCGCGATTGGATCTCCCCGTCGACCTCGATGTCGCGAGCGAGCGGCTGCCGCCTGATATCGAGGCCAGCGCGTACTTCATCGTCGCCGAGGCGCTCACCAACGCCGTTAAGCACGCGGGAGCGACCCGGGCGACAGTGAGGGCTGCGGCCGACGACGGCGTCCTCACCCTCGAAGTGCGCGATGATGGGGTCGGCGGGGCGGATCCCGACGGCCACGGCCTCGTGGGTATCGCCGACCGAGTCGACGCGCTGGGTGGGTGGCTGCGGATCGAAAGTGCGGACCGCCGAGGGACGCTGCTCGCCGCCCGGCTGCCGTTGTCGACCAGGTGGTCGCACGAGTCGACAGCTCGTTGAACGCGACGCTGGTCGCGAACGGCCCGAGCTCGAGCGGCGTGAAGCTCCGCGCAATGAGGTCGTCGGCGACACAGACGCCGGGGACCCGGATCGTCGTGCGCCCTCGTTCTTGCCCACCAGGCCCGAGATCGCAGCGTCGTGCATGAGCCGCTCGACGCGCGTGCGGCCCACTCGGATGTCCTGCGCAAGCCGCAGCTCGGCGTGGATGGTCTTGATGCGCTCGGTCAGCCAGGCGTCGCGGAGCACGCGGTCGCTGGGCAGCCGACCCTGCCAGTCATAGAACCACGAGCGGCTGACGCCGAGCAGCTCGCAGCACGTGAAGACCGGGGTGCGGGCTTCTCCGCCGAGATGAACCGGTAGACGCTCACCCACCAGGTCCCGACGCTGAACGACGTCGACGTCGTGCTGCAAGTTCCACATGCGAACTGCGGCGGATACGGCCGCCGCCCCTGGTTGCTGTCAGCCACGACGGACATCCTCCGGCCGGGCCCCGACGGACCCAGCGCTCAAGTGTCCGTCAAAGCGGGGGACTCCAGATCGTGTTGGCGCACCTGTGTGGCTGCCGCGCCGAGCTGCCTAGCCTGCGTTGTCGACGCCCGACTCTTTCAGCCAGGCACCCATAGTGTCGCTCAGGCTGTTCAGCTCTTCTGCGGTTGCTTTGTGTCCGGCGACCCGGGGAACGTCGCTGTCGAAGGCGGCGGCAGCGGTGTCAGAGGTCTCGTCGTCGAGCCGCGAGACAACGCCGATCAACTTGCTGATGACCTCGGCGAGGCTGGCGACCCGCTCCTCGAGTGCGGCAGGGCTAGGGACCGGATCGATCGTGCGATTCTGCGTCATCACAACGTTGTACATCGGAATCCGCTCGCGCTGAGAGCGACTGTGAATGCGCCGATACGCCCGGCGAATCAGGTCGAGGCGGCATGCCGATGCGTCGCGCGTGGCGCGTCCAGGCCGTTTGCTGCCGGCGCAGCATGGTGGCGAGCACACCCGCCATGCGCCAAGGAGCAGCGGAATCAAATCCGCCTGTCGGGGGTTCGAGTCCCTCCTCCGGCATGAGAAGTGCCTGCAAAGCGGCGTCGCCTCAGCTCAGCCGGAGGTCGGCTGGACGCGGCGCCGAAGGTCGGGCAGCATCGTCCGCATGGACGGGTCGCGAGGATCGTCTCGCGCGACAATCCGCGAGCTCGCGCGCGAGCGGCTCGGGTTCGACGCGGCTGCGGCCGGGCCAGGAGCAGGCGGTTGCGGCGGCAGCCGCCGGCCGGGACGTGCTCGCGGTGCTGCCCACCGGCGGCGGCAAGTCGGCGATCTACGAGCTGGCCGGGCTGCTGCGCGGAGGGCCGACCGTCGTCGTGTCGCCGCTGATCGCGCTGCAGGACGACCAGCTGGCGCATCTGCAGGCGGCGGGGCTGTCGGCCACGGTCCTGAACTCCGCGCAGTCGGCGGGCGCGCGCGCGGCGGCGCTCGTCGAGGCCTGCGGGCCGGACGAGTTCGTGTTCCTCTCGCCCGAGCAGCTCGCCAACGACGAGACGCGCGAGGCGCTGCGGCGCGCCCGCGCCGGGGCTGTTCGTCGTCGACGAGGCGCACCTCGTCAGCCAGTGGGGGCGGGACTTCCGGCCCGACTACCTGCGGCTCGGCGCGCAGGCCGACGAGCTCGGCGCGGGCGTGCGGATCGCGCTCACCGCGACCGCGGCGCCGCCGGTGCGGCGCGAGATCTGCCGGCGGCTCGGGCTGCGCGATCCCGAGGTCGTGATCGGCGACTTCGACCGGCCGCACATCGATCTCGCTGTCCAGCACGTCGCGCTCTCCTGAGGACAAGCAGCGGCTGATCGCGCGGGCCGCGGACGAGCTCGGAGGCTCGGGGATCGTCTACGCCGCGACCCATGCCGGCGCAGAGGCGGCGAGGGACACGCTGGCGGCGGCCGGCGAGCGGGTGACGCTCTACCACGCCGGGCTGGGCGCCGGCGGCGCGGCGCCGGGCGATGGCCGAGTTCCTCGACGGCTCAGGCGCGGATCGTCGCGGCCACGGTCGCGTTCGGGATGGGCGTCGACAAGCCCGACGTGCGCTGGGTGCTCCACGCCGACGCGCCGGTGTCGCTCGACGCCTACTACCAGGAGCTGGGCCGCGCCGGCCGCGACGGCGAGCCGCGCCGAGGCGCGGCTGCTGTACCGGCCGCAGGACGTCGGCGCGGCGCGGCACCTGACCGCGCGCGGAGTGTCCGAGGCGGTCGTCGCCGAGGTGGCGGAGCGAGCTCGCCGCGGCAGGCGACCGCGGAGCTCGGCTCGCGCTCGGCGACGCTCGCGCTCGCCCGGCTCGTCGACGTCGGCGCGGCCGCGTGGGCGGCCGACGGGCGGGTCCGCTGGACCGGAGCGATGGATGTCGCCGGTGCGCTCGCCGCGTCGAGCGCGGAGGGTGAGCGCGAGCGCGAGGTCGAGCGATCGCGGCTCGAGATGATGCGCCGCTACGCCGAGCACACCCGCTGCCGTCGCTCGTTCCTGCTCTCGTACTTCGGGCAGGACTACCCCGGCCCGTGCGGTGCGTGCGACAACGACCGCCGGCACCTGGCCGCGCGACCGTCGGTCGGGCTGTTCCCGGTCGGCGCCCGCGTGGAGAGCGACCGCTGGGGCGAGGGAACCGTGCAGCGGTACGACGGCGACCAGGTCACCGTGCTGTTCGACGATCACGGCTACCGCGACCTGCTCGTGCCGCTCGTGGTCGAGCGTCGGCTCCTGCGCGCGATCGGCCCGCACTCAGGCCGAGAGCGAATATGAATGTGCTGATAGGGCCGACGCATCAGGCGAGGCGGCTCGGGCCGCTAGGTTGGTTGTGACGACCTTCGAACCGGGAGCAGGCATGGCCAGGAACGATCCGCCGTCGCCCGAGCGCGATGTGCATGAAGCCCTGAACGAGCCCGCCACCGACCCTGATCCCACGGCGTGGCCGGACCCGTACGACAAGCGGCCGGACCCACGGGATCCGGAGGCTGACGCCAAGGGGATGGACGTCGGCGACGTCCACACGCCGACCGGCGCCACGAGCACGAGCGCGCCGCCACATAAGGCCGACATCGAGGTCGACCCGCGCAAGGCGAACCCGCACGAGCTCAGGCGCCGCGAACGGCGCCGCGCGGGCGGCTGACCGGCGGCTGCCGGAGCGAGTCGTGAGCGGCTCGGGGGCTCTCCTCGGGGCGATCGTGAGTGAGCAGATAGACGGCGGCCAGCGTGCGCCAGGGCCGGAAGCGCTCACCGAGGGCATCCACGTCGACAAGCGACACGGACTTGTCGAGCTCCCAGACGCGTGCCACCGCTCGGCGCAATGCCAGATCCGCGGCGGGCCAGATGTCGCGCCGACGGAGCGTGAGCAGTAGCACGCCATCGGCCGTGAACCGACCGACGCCCTTGATCTGGGTGAGCGCGATGCGGGCGGCGTCATCGTCCAGGGCGCGGAGCCGCGCGAGGTCGAGCCGTCCGTCCACGAGACGTGCGGCGAGGTCGCGCAGATAGACCGCCTTGGCCTCGGAGAGCCCTACCCCGCGCAGCGTGTCCCCGTCGAGGGCGAGCAGCTGCGCCGGGGTCGCGAGCCGGCCGCCGCAGAGCGCCTCGAGGCGACCCCGGATGGCTCCGGCGGCCGCGAGAGAGATCTGCTGGCCGATCACCTGGGCGACCAGGGCGCTCCACAACTCGGACGGCCAGGCGTCGAAGAAGGCGTCGGGGTCGAGCCGCGGGTCCGCGTCCACGAGCGCCGCCATCCGTGGATCCGCTGCGCGCAACGCCGCTCTGCCTGCCGACCATCGGTCGGCGCTCAACTCGACTCCCGTCATTCCTGATCCGCTCAGCTGACCGGAGGCGGCGAGCCCCACCGCATGATGAAGTCCGGCGACGGAGGATCGGCCGGCTGCCCCGAGAAGAGATCCACCGCGAGGTCGAACGACCCCCACCACGCGTTGACCGGTGTCGACCGCCCGCGGTACGGCGCTCGAAGTGCACGGAGAACTGCTGCTGCCCAGGTCGCCGCGGCGAAGTAGGCGGGCACCTGATCGGGATCGTAGGTCGCATGCTCGGTGTCCTCGTCGAGCGGCACCGTCCACGCGACCTCCTGTGGCGTGGGGTCGATCGTGACGGGGCCGACGAGGTCGGTTACCGCTGCCAGGACGTCGCGGGTGACCTCGCCCACGGCGCGATGCGGCGCCAGCAGGACGCGGCGCACGCGTCCGTCGCTGTGCGCGGCGCTCGCTTCGTGCGAGTGCAGGTCCAGCGCCACGGCGAACGCTCCCGAGCCGTCCGGCGCCGGCAACGGGAGTGTTTCCCACCCCCGCGCGCTCAAACAGAGCGCGGCATGCTGAAGCTGAGGTTCGGGTCGCGCGAGCGTCGCGGCGAGCTTGCCGAGAACCTGCGTGTGGGCGTGGAGCGTGTCGCACGTCGCGCTCCTCGCGTCATAGGGAAGCGGCGGCCAGATCACGTGATCGCTGACTCTGCGTGCCGCAGACGGGAACGGCAAGCGCATCGGCCGATCCCTCAATAGGCGGTCGTTAGCGGCTGGTCGGGGAGGGGGATGTCCGCAGCGACGAGCGTGCCGCCGTCCGCCGGACTCTCGACGCGGAGCTGGCCTTCGAGGACGGCGAGCCGGTCGCGCAGCCCGACCAGTCCGCTCCCGCCCGGCCGGGCGCCGCCGAGCCCGTCATCGCGTACTTCGACTCGGAGCGTGTCGCTCTCGATGCTCGCACCGACCGCGGCGCTGCGGGCGCGCGCGTGCTTTGCCACGTTGGTCAGCGCCTCGGCGACGACGAAGTACGCGGTCGCCTCGATCGGGAGCGGGCAGCCGGCGGACCGAGACGTCGATGTCGACCGGCACGGGCATCCGCGCTGCCAGCGCGTCGACGGCCGTCGCGGAGGCCGCCGTGCATGAGGACCCGTGGCAGGATGCCCTGCGACAAGCTCGCGCAGCTCTGTGTTTGCCTGCTCGGCGTGATTGATGGCGTCGGTGACGAGCCCGGGGGCGTCGTCGGTGCCCTGCTCGAGCGCCCGGCGCGCGAGCTTGAGCGTGAGAACCGTGTGGACCAGGCGCTGCTGCGCCCCGTCGTGCAGGTCGCGAACCACACGCCGGCGCTCCTCGTCGGCAGCGGCCACGATGCGCCCTCGGGACGCGGCGAGGTCCGACCACGCCTGCACGTTCGAGATCGCCGTCGCGACCAGCTCGGTGAACTCCTCGACGCGCGACTCGGTCCCGGCCGGCAGCGGCTCATCCTGACGCGACGCGGCGATGATCACGCCCCAAAGCCTGCCCTCGACCACGATCGGAGCGCCAACCGCCGAGCGGACACCTGCCTCGCGCATCTGCTTTCCGAGGCGACCGCTGGCCATGGAGTAGTCGTCGAGACGGGCAGGACGTCCTGTCTTGTGTACGCGTGCGGTCACGCTCTCGCCCTCGAGAGGCAGGCGGTCGCCGACCGGAAGATCGTGCTCGTTCGAGCTCGCGACCACGGTGGCCGTTCCATCTTCCGCGTACCGCATGATCGAAGTTTCGTCCACGCGCAGGACAGCCGCCGCACCTCCTCGCCGACCGCGGCGAAAACCTCGGCCGGGGACGACTCACGCGCGACGAGCGTTGCCACGCGCCGCAGGCCGGCCTGTTCCTCCGCGAGCCGCTCCACTTCGGTCCGCGCCTCGCTGTTCGAGACCGCGGTCGCGACGAGCTCGGTGAAGTCGGCGAGGCGCGCCTCCGTGCCCGCGGGGAGCGGCTCCCCGCTCGTCGAGTGGACGAACAGCGCGCCCCACACCCTGCCCGCCACGACCACGGGGCTTCCGACCGAGGAGTTGATTCCGAGGTGCTCGCGCACGAAGGCGGCGATGGGGCCGGAGACCTCGGCCCAGTCGTCCTCCCGCGCCGGCCGACCGGTCGTCGCGATCGCCGTGGCAAGCCTGTCCCCCTCGAGCGACCAGCGACCCGCGACCTCCGGGTGCTCGCCGACGGCGGCCCAGGTCGCGACGGGCGTGATCGTCTCATCGTCCCCGTACTGGATCATCCCCGCGAGATCCGCTTCGAGCAGGCCGCCGACCTCCGCGGCCACGGCGACGAAGAGCTCGCTCGGAGCCACTGCCTGCGCGACCAGCGTGGCGACGCGCCTCAGCGCCGCCTGCTCGTCCGCGAGCCGTCTCACCTCCGCCTGCGCGTCGCTGTTCGCGACCGCCGTCGCGACGAGCTCGGTGAAGCCGGCGAGACGCTCCTCGGTATCGCCCGGGAGCGGTCCCCTCGTCGAGTGGACGACGATGTTGCCCCACACGCGTCCCCCGACGAGGATCGGGCTTCCGACGGACGAGCTGAGGCCGAGCTCCGCCCGGACGTAGTCGCCGACGGGCCCAGCGACGTCACGCCAGTCGTCGATACGCGCGGACTGGCCGGTCTTGACGATACGCGGCGCCAGGCTGTCGCCCTCGAGCGGCCACTGCCGCCCGACCTCGGTGTCGGCGTGCACGCCCTCGGCCGTCCAGTTGCCGACGGCCGTGATCACATCCCGGCCGTAGCGGATCATCGCCGCCGCGTCTACGCGGAGGAGCTGTCCAACCTCCTCGGTCACTGCGGCGAACAGCTCCGGCGCCGGTACGCCTTGCGCGACAAGCGTCGCCACACGCCGGAGCGCCGCCTGTTCGTCCGCAAGACGTCCCCGTTCGGTCTGCGCCTCGGTGTTCGCGATCGCCGTGGCGACGAGCTCCGTGAAGGCGGCGATTCTCGCCTCGGTGTCGGCAGGGAGCGCCTGGTCGCCCTTCGAGGAGACGATCACGACACCCCAGCTTCGACCGTCGACCACGATCGGGGCGCCGACGGACGAGCGAATCCCCAGGTCGCGGAGCATCGCGGCGATCTGGCCGGAGGCGTCGTCGAAGCTGTCCATGCGCGCCGGGCCACCGATCTGCAGCACCAACGAGGACACGTTCTCGCCGTCGGTGGGAACCACGGTGCCGATGGGCACGTGATCGCCCGTCTGGCTCCAGGTAGCGACCACCGTCGCCCTGCTCTCGCCGTCGTAGCGCGAGATGTGGGTGGCGTCGCCACCGACGAGCAGGCCGACCTCACGGGCCGCCGACGCAAACAGATCGGGCGCCGACACCCCGCGGGCGGCCATCGTCGCGACACGCCGCAGCGCCGCCTGCTCGTCCGCGAGCCGGGCCAGCTCGTCCCGCAGCGTCGCGTATTGCGCCGCCAGTGTCGCATCGCGTCGGTCGGGCGCCTCCTCGGCGCGTAACCGGTCCTCGATGTCGGTGAAGGTCACGACGGCGCCGCGACCCTCTGGTGTCTCGAGCGGGGCCGACATGTAGGAGACGGGGAACATCGAGCCGTCGCGGCGGACGAACCAGTCCAGCTCGCTCGAGACGGTGTCGCCGGTCACGAGCGGCCGGAGCAGCGGGCACTCGTCGGCCGGGAACGGGCTTCCGTCCTTGTGGCGGTAGTGGATCGTGGCGTGGCTGTGGTGCCCCGCCAGCTCGTCCGCGCGCTCGTAGCCGAGCGCCGCGATCGCGGCCGGATTGGCGAACCGGATCATGCCGTCGTGATCGACCACCCAGAAGGCCTGCCGAGTCGTCGCGAGCACGGCGAGGAGGAAGTCCTCGGCTCCGACCTGCAGGCCGGCGAGATCGATCAATGACTCAGGCATTCGACGCGCCTCGCGAGCGTCAGTCTATGCCTCGCGGCTCACCCCGCCGGGACGTCCACGAGCGGCACCGTCTCGAGTGTGTACCGACGCTCGCGCGGCGGCGTGTAGTCGTCGATGTTGTCGAGCGTCCACCGCTCGCTCCTGACCACGAGCCGCTTGGGCGGGCTGTCGACCTTGTCGTCTCCGATGAGCCCGGAGAGCGCCTTGATCAGCGCCCAGCCCGTGGCGACGGGGTCCGGATCCAGCGTTCCAGTGAGGCGACGCTCCCTGATCGCCGCGATCGCGTCGACGTCGCCGTTCTGGCCGAACACGATGACGCCGTCGCCCGAGCCGTCGTAGACCGTCTCCCCGGCCGCGATCAGCGCGGCGGACGCCCCGAGCGCCGAGGCGTCGTTGTACGCCCAGATGGCATCGACACCGTGGTGCTTTGTCAACAGGTCCGCGACGATCGGCTGCGCGGTTGCGGCGGTGTCGCGCGTGTTGTGTGCGGTGGCGACGATCGTGAGCCCGTTCGCCTCCGCGTTCTCGGCGAAGCACCGCTCGTAGGCCTGGATCGAGGGGACAGGCGGGCCGCCGATCTCGAGCACGCTTGCGCCCGGCTTCTCGTCGGCGATGTACTTCGTGAGCTTCGCGATGGGGGAGTCGGCTCCGCACAGGTTGATCTCCCACCACACCGTCGCGTCGATGCCCGTGCCTTCGGAGTTGACGCCTACGACCGGGACCTGGGCCGCCTTGGCCTGCTCGTATGCTCCGGCGGCGGCGCCGGGGTCGAGCGTCCAGCTGGCGATGCCGTCCTGGCCCTGGGACAGCATCGTCGCGATGTCGGCGACCTGCTTGTCAGGTGACAGGTTGGCGTCGATTGATTTCGCCGTCCAACCGAGCTCCTTGGCGCCGGCCTCGAACCCGAAGACGATGTCCTGCTGGCCGGGCTGCGCACCGACCGGGTTCGAGTAGGCGACCTTCGTCGCGGGGCCACCGGAACCGTTGTCGTCGTCGCCGCAGGCGGCGATGGCCAGCGCGGCCATCATCACTGCAGCCGTCGCGTACAGCTTCGCCATGCCCTGCCTATTCTCGCCTGCGCGGAGCCCTGTGTGCGACCCGGGGCGTCAGAAGTCTCCACCCGCGATCACGCCGGACCCCGAGCCCGACCGCGGCAATGAGGATCGCGCCGCTGACGATCCCGTGCCAGAACGAGGACACGTCGGAGAGCGTGAGCCCGTTCTGGACGACGCCGAGGAACACAACGCCGACGAGCGTGCCGACCACCCCGCCTTCACCGCCCGTGTAGGCGGTGCCGCCGATCAGCACCGCCGCGACGACGGTGAGCAACAGTGTCGGGTCCGCTTGCGCGGATGCTCCGGTGAGCCGGCCGACCTGCACGACCGACGCAACCCCCGCCGCGAGCCCGGCGATGCCGTACGTGATCAGGACGATGCGCCCGACGTCGATGCCGTTGAGGCGCGCCGCTACCGGGTTCGAGCCCACAGCGAACAGCGCGCGTCCGAACCCGGTGTAGCGCAGGATGCCGCCGGCGACGAGCAGAACGAGGACATCGAAGACGAGCAGGATCGGGAACGGGCCGATCTCGTCGTTGACGAAGTCGCTCAGCACCGAGAAGCCTGGCTTGCCGAAGACGGTGATCGTCTGCCCGTTGCTCACGACGAGCGCGAAGCTCTGGTAGATCGAGAGCGTGCCGAGCGTCACGACGAGGTAGGAAATCCTCAGCTTCGTGATCAAGATCCCGTTGAGGAGGCCCAGGCAGGCGCCGAAGAACACCGTTGCCGCCAGCACGAGGGCGACGCTCCAGCTTGCGTCCATCGTGAGCCCGAGGATCATGCCGGCGGCGGCCGCCGCCGAGGCGATCGAGAGGTCGATGCCGCCGGAGATGACGACGAACGTCGCCCCCATCGCCAGGAGAAAGACCACGCTGTTCGACTTCGCGATGTTCGTGAAGTTGTCCCACGACAGGAACACATCCTGCGTGATCGAGAGGTACACGCAGACGACGACGAGCGAGACGAGGACGCCGGCGTAGCGGGCCATCGTCGGTCAGGCCGCGGGCTCGGCGGGCGCACCGGAGACCACGAGCCGTGCGACCTGCTCCTCGTCGAAATCCGGCGCGGCGAACTCGCCCCGGATCTCTCCCCGGAAGAGGACCACGACGCGATCGGCGATGCCGACCAGCTCGGAAAGATCGGACGAGATGAAGACGATCGCCGTGCCCAGCTCGGCACGCTCCTGCATCAGGCGGTAGATCTCGCTCTTGGACCCGACGTCGATGCCGCGCGTCGGCTCCGCGAGCACCAGCACCTCGGCGTCGCGGTCGAACACCCGCCCGAGTATGACCTTCTGCTGGTTGCCGCCCGAGAGCGCAGTGATACGGCTCTGCGGGGAGGCGGTCATCACGTTGTAACGCTCGATCGCCGCGCGCACGCGCCGGCGCTCCGCGCGCGCGTCCATCACACCGGCGCGGGTCAGCTCGCCGATCCACGCGACTGCGAAGTTCTCGGCCACGCTGCGGGTCGGCAGCAGCCCGGCACGCTGCCGATCGTCCGGGACGAAGCCGATGCCGCTCGCGAGCGCGGAGCGCGGCTGCGAGAGGTCGGCCGGCCGGCCGAGGACGCGCACGGTGCCATCGCTCGCTATCGCTCCGCCCAGCGCCAGGCCAAGCTCGGCCTTGCCGGAGCCGACAAGACCGGCGACGCCGACGATCTCGCCACGGCGGACGCTCAGCGTCGTGGGATGCAGCCGGCCGTCCCGCGAGCGCAGCTCCTCGACCTCGAGCACCGTGTCGCGAGTCGCGACCGTGCGCTTGCGGTAGTAGTCGCGCAGCTCACGCCCGACCATCCGCCGCACGAGCTCACTCTCGGGTGTGGACGGCAGCGGCACCTCGGCGACGACGCGCCCGTCGCGCAGCACGGTCGCCGTGCCGGCAACCCCGTAGAGCTCGTGCAGCCGGTGCGAGATCATCAGCACCGCAGCGCCGCGCGAGCGGAACTGGTCGACGACCTCGAGCAACCGCTGCGTGGCGGCCTCCGAGAGCGAGCTCGTGGCTTCGTCGAGGATCAGTAGCCGTGCCGGCGAGGACAGGGCGCGAGCGATCTCGACCTCCTGTTGGTGTTCGACGCTCAGCTCGCCGACGGCGCGGCGCTCGTCGACGTGTACGTCGAGACGGTCAAGGATCTCGCGCGCGTCGGCGCGCAGCTTCCTCCAGTCGATGCGCCGCATACGCCCGCGGGGTAGGCGGCCGACGAAGATGTTCTCCGCGACGCTGAGCGTCGGGGCGAGCGTGAGCTCCTGGGTGATCGTCGCGATGCCGAGGTCGAGCGCCACCTTCGGCGAGGCGAGCTCCCGCTCGACGCCGTCCACCTCGATGCGGCCGGCATCAGGAGCCAGGGCGCCGGAGGCGATACGCGCGAGCGTCGATTTCCCCGAGCCGTTCTCACCCGTGAGCGCGTGCACTGCGCCGCCGTGGAGCGCCAGGTCCACGTCCTCCAGGGCGATGACGCCCGGGAAGCGCTTGCTGATCCCGGTGAGGCGCAGCAGCGGGGGTGTCAAGGTGCGTCGAGGTCGATGGGAAGCGGTACGCCGACCTCGGCCGCGGAGATGGCGACCAGTACGGAGAAGTCGTGCGCGCCGTGACCGGCGTCGCGCAGCTCGGTGAATGTCTCGCGCGCGAGCTCGGCCGCGTGCAGGGGGACACCGAGCTCACGGGCGTAGCCGTCGAGCACCTCCATGTCCTTGACCATCAGCTCCACCGCGAAGTCGGCATCGATCCGCCCCGCCAGGACCGTTCGCGGCAACCAGTTGCTCAGGATCCAGCTCGCGCCGCTGCCACCCGCGATCGCCTCGCGTACCTTGTCGAGGTCCGCGCCGGCCTTCGCGGCGAGGGCCAGACCCTCGGCGATCCCGAGCGCGTTCACCGAGCCCATCAGATTGTTCGCGAGCTTTGCGATCTGGCCGTGCCCGATCGGCCCGATGTGCACAGGCCGCCCGAGCGTCTGCAGAACCGGCAGACAGCGCGCATAGGCCGCATCCGAGCCTCCGGCCATGATCGCCAGGGCACCGGCGCGCGCAGCGGCCGGACCGCCGCTGACCGGCGTGTCGAGGACGTCGACGCCGCGCGGCGCGAGCCGTCGTGCGAGCTCCTGCGCGGTCGTGGGCTTCACCGTGCTGACGAGCAGCAGCGTGGAGCGGTGGTGCAGGCCTGTTTCGAGGCCGTGCTCGCCCGCGAGCGCCGCCTCGATCTCCGGCGTGTCGGGAAGCACCACGAGCACGACGTCGCTGCGATCCGCGAGGTCACCCGCCGAGCCGGCCGCGGCCACGCCGACCTCGGCGAGCGCGGCCACGCGCTCGGCATCAAGGTCGTACGCGGCGACGTCGAGGCCCTCGGTCGCCAGCCGTGCGGCGATCGGAGCCCCCAGCGCACCGACGCCCAGTACCCCGCAGCGCCCGGCGACGGTCACCGGAGCCCCACGCCTTCCAGCAGGCGAGCGGACTCGGCTCCTCGCTCGCCGCTGTGGACGACGAACCCGCCGTAGGCGTCGACGTCGAGCGTGAAGTCGCGTGGCACGACGATCGTGGTGCTGGCGAGCTCGACGATCGCCGCGCCCGCGATCGTCGAGGAGACCGGCAGCTTTTGGCCGTCCCAGACCGGCGTGGGCACGAGTGCGCGCTCGACGGGGTCCCAGACCGGCCGCTCACCACGCCGCGCCTCGGCCTCCGGGTCGTCCGGCCCGCGGACGATCTCCGGCTTCTCGGTCCGCCCCACCGCGCTGAGGCGCAGGGCGAGGACCTCGACCGGCGCACCGGGTGATGCGTGGCCGAAGTGCCGGTCGTGCTCGGCGTGGAACGCAACCTCCGCGGCGTCCACGTCGAGGGGCAGAACGACCGTGACGGTGAGCTCGTGCCACTGCCCGATGTAGCGCAGGTCGAGCGAGGCACGCAACTCCACCGCCTCGCCGGTCAGGCCCTCGCGGGCGAGCGTGTCGCGCCCGGCGGCACTCATCTCGTCGAACAGGGCGCGCAGCCGCACCGGGTCGGCTGCGGCAAGCGGGGTCTTGTAGGAACGCACGTAGTCGTGCTTGAAATCGGAGATGAGCATGCCCTCCGCGCAGAAGATCGACGACTCGCGCGGGACGACCAGCGCGCCGACGTCGAGCTCGCGAGCGATCGCCGCCGCGTGCAACGGTCCGGCGCCGCCGGCGACCACGAGCGGGAAGTCGCGTGGATCGAGGCCGCGACGCACGCTCACGTCGCGCACCCCGGTCGCCATCGTCACGTTGACCAGGTCGTAGACGCCCGCTGCGGCCTCCTCGGCGCCGAGGCCGAGCGCCGCGGCGAGTGGCTCGATCGCGCGCACGGCCGCATCGCGATCGAGGCGCATCCCGCCGTGCTCGAAGGACTCCTCGCCGAGGTAGCCGAGCACGAGGTCGGCATCGGTCACGGTCGGCAGCGTGCCGCCCCGCCCGTAACAGGCAGGGCCTGGCTGCGCACCCGCGCTGTGCGGGCCAACGTGCAGGAGCCCGCCTTCGTCGAGCCACGCGATCGAGCCTCCGCCCGCGCCGATCGTGTGTATGTCGATCATCGGCAGCGCGAGCCGCCAGCGGTCGACCACGGCGTCGACCATCACGAGCGGCTCGCCGCCGCGTACCAACGCCGCGTCGAAGCTCGTCCCGCCCATGTCCACGGTGATGCAGTCCCGCAGGTCGTGCGGCGCGAGCTGCCACAGCGCCGCGGTCGGCCCGGAGGCGGGGCCTGAATGCAGCGACAGCACTGCGCGCTTGGAGATCTCGGCCGGCGTGGCAACGCCGCCGTTGCACTGCATCATCAGCAGCGTGCCACCGAAGGCGAGCTCCTCGAGGCGCCTCGTGAGGGCGGTCAGATAGCGGCAGATGATCGGCCCGACGTAGGCGTCGAGCACCGTCGTGGAGGTGCGGTCGTAATAGCGCACCTGCGGCAGCAGGTCGCTCGACGCCGTGATGTACGCGTCCGGCATCAGCTCGGCGATCATGTCGCGAGTACGTCGCTCGTGCTCGGGCTCGGTCGGGGAGTGCATGAACGAGATCGCGACCGCTTCCACGCCTTCCGCCGTGAACGTCTTGCCCGCGGCACGTACGTCGCCCGCCTCGAGCGGCACGAGCTCGTCGCCCTGGTAGTCGACCCGTCCGCGGACGGGAAGCCGCAGATGGCGCGGCACGAGCGGCTTCGGCGGCGCGAGGCGGTTGTCGTACGGCTCCTCGCGAGTCCCGTCGCGCAGCGCGAGGACGTCGCGGAAGCCCTCGGTGACGAGCAGTCCGGTGCGCGCCCCCGTGTGGGTGAGCACGGCGTTCGTCGTGACCGTGGTTCCGTGCACGATCAGCTCGAGCCGGGCAACGAGGCCCTTCAGCGTGAGGTCCAGCCGCGCGGCGATGTCGGCGAGGCCACGCGCGACGGCGCGCGACGGATCCTCCGGCGTGCTGCTCGTCTTGTGGACGAGCCGCAGGTCGTCGCCGATGAGCAGGAAATCCGTGAACGTACCGCCGACGTCGACGCCGATCCGGTAGCTCACGCCGCACCCCTGAGGCGGGCCGTCGCGAGCGTGTCGACCGAGCGGCCGTCGGCGGCGAGCGCGACGCCGTAGTTGCCTCTCGCGGCCTCGGCGGACAACAGGCCGTCGCGGACCTCGGCGAGTACGAGCTCGGGACGACGGCGGCGGGCGTCGCCGTAACCGCCGCCGCCACCGTTGACCGCCTCGCACACGGTTCCCGGCGGGATGCCCTCGATGATCTCCTTGGAGCCCCAGTCGCGCGTGCTGCCATCCGGAAACCGCAGTCGCAGCTCGTTGAGCCCGCCCGGCCCGCCGCCGAACAGCCCGTGTGGTGGGTCGGCGCCCTCGGCCGCGACGTCGTCGCCGATCGTCGTGCCCGTCTCGCGCTCGCCGTAGAAGGTCCAGCTCGAACGGGTCCCGTAGCCGCCACGCCACTCGCCGTGGCCGGCCGAGTCGGGTAGGTACTCGCAATAGTGCATCAGGTGGGGCGTCGAGAGCTCGAACATCTCCATGTCGGGCGACCGCATGCTGCCCGGCGTGCCCGTGAAGCCGAGCGCGTCGTAGCCGTCGGCGCCACGCATCGCGCCCGGGCCGCCGCGCTGGAAGATCGTCAGCGAAACCGAGGGCTCGTCCGTGCGGGGATCGATCGCGCTGAGCGCGGTGCACAGGTACTGGTTCCAGCCGGCGGTCACGCGATCGGGCAGGACGTCGGCGAGGGCTCGCATGATCGCCTCGAGCACCTCGTCGCACATCTGGTTGCCGAAGATCGTCGAGGCCGGGAAGTGCGGGTCGAGCAGCGAGCCCTTGCGGAAGATGGTGTGGACCGGCGCGAACAAGCCGTGGTTGGTGGGCGTCGTCACCCCTCCCGCGGCCAGCAGCATCAGGAAGGCGATCCGGATCGCGCCGATCGCCGACGCGACGGGCATGTTCGTGAAGCCCGGCGCCTGGTCGTCGGTCGCGGAGAAGTCGAACGTGATCTCCGAGCCCGCGATCGTCACCGCAACCGCGATCCGGTACCGCTTGGTCGGATCGAGGCCGTCCGAGACCATCCAGCTCTCGCCGTGGTACGTGCCGTCCGGCCAACGGCGGAGCTCGGCGCGCACCTGGCGCTCGGAGGCGTCGATGACGTAGTCCATGTGCGCGTCGAATCGCTCGACGCCGTAGCGCTCGAGCACGTCGACGAGCCGGCGCTTGCCGATGGTGCACGCGCCGATCATCGCCTTGATGTCCTCGGCCACGATCTCGAAGCGGATGTTCGCCCGCACGAGGTCCCACACGTCGCGGCGCAGCTCACCACGATCGTGGATCTTCAGCGGCGGGATGCGAAACGCCTCCTGCCAGATCTCACGCGCGCGCGGGTCATAGCCGCCGGCCGTCATGCCGCCGATGTCGGCGACGTGCCCCTTGCCCGCGCTCCACGCGACGAGCTTTCCGTCGTGGAAGATCGGCAGGAAGACGCCAACGTCCGCGTTCTGGTTGCCGCCGCTGTAGACGTCGTTGTGGAGGATGACGTCGCCGTCGTTCAGGTCGTCACCGAAGTACGCGATGATCTGCTGTAGCGGCGGCTGAGCGCCGTTGGCGATGATCGACGCGTATTCGGTCTGGGCGAGGGTGCGGCCGCGGCGGTCGAAGATCACAGTCACGAGATCGCCGATCTCGTTGAAGATCGGCGACCGTGAGGTGCGCATCAGCACGGTCGCCATCTCGCGGGAGATTGCCTGCACCCGGCGCTGCAGCACAGACGCGAGGATCGGGTCCGCGCCGGCCATGCCCGCATCAGACCACAGCGGCCTTGCGATGTCCAAACGCCGTCCCGGTGGATCAGACGGCCTCCTAATTATTCCGGAAGAGGTGGCGACCGACTCGGGGTCGCGAACAGAGCACGCATAGCTGCGATTCGGAACGCGGTCCGCACCATGCCCAGGTGATCGCCAGATCGAGGCGCACCCGCGGCCGGCGCCGTCGCGCACCGTCTCGGACCGTTGAGCGGCGACGCGTCGCCGCAGCGGAATCCTGAGGCGCGTGTCGGGTTCGAGTGCCTCCTCCGGCATGAGAAGTGTCTGCAAGCCCACTCCTGTTCTGCGGCTCGCAGGTCACGAGGAATCATCCCGCGTTCCCCCGCTCCGGAGCGCTGAATCTGGCGGCAGCGCTGCCGTGCGTGTGTCGCTGGCAGTTGTTCCCCCACGATGCGAAGGTGGGCGCAACGCTCGCGCGGCGGGCGCGACGCCGAAGGTTGCAACCACTCGCGGATGACTCGTCGCGACCTCAATCGGTGCCGCCGATCGCACGGTCGCAGATCCCGCTTGGGATCGCGGCCCGCCGCTGCGACTCTGGCTTAATGAGCCGAGCAGCGACCCAAGAGGTCACGGCAGGCGGGCTGCTGCCCGTCGTGCGGTACGGCCTGCCGGCCGGGGTCGTACTAGCCGGCGTCCTCATCTTCCTGCTGGCTCCAGACTCGAGCCGGTTCGAAGGCGCAGCGGCGTGCGTGGGCGCCGGACTGAGCATTCTCCTGCTCAATGCGCTCTACCGGGCGGGCGTCCGTGGCGACGCCGATCGCGACAACGAGGAGCAGGCCCGCGACTTCTTCGACGATCACGGCTACTGGCCCGACGAGAAGCGAAGCTGATGACGGTGGCGGGGATGTCCCGGCCGTCGAGGGCGACCGACTGGCATTCTCGCCGTCTACCCGACGAGCGACCGATGCACCGTCACGCGCTGATCGTCGCGCTCGCGGTTCTCGCGGCCGCCGCACCAGCTGCGAACGCTTCCGACCGCAGGGTTCGGGTCGACACCGTCGCGACCGGCCTCGAGATCCCGTGGGAGATCGCGTTTCTGCCCGATGACCGCGCCATGGTGACCGAGCGCCCCGGCCGCGTCCGGCTGCTCTCGCGGCGCGGACGGTTGCGGCGGGCGCCGGTCGCCCGCGTCCCGGTCAGCGCGAGCGGTGAGGGCGGGCTGCTCGGCCTGGCCCTCGACCCGTCGTTCAAGGCGAACCGCTACGTCTACCTGTATTTCACCACCGCGACCGGCATGCGACTCGAACGGCGGCGCTGGACCGGCGCGCGCCTCGCGTTCAGCGCCTCGCTGGTGACCGGCGTCGGCGCCGGCGCGGTGCATGACTCCGGGCGCATCGCGTTCGGACCGGATCAGCGCCTGTACGTGAGCACCGGCGACGCGGGCGAGCCGGCGCTCGCGCAAGACCCGACGTCGCTCAACGGCAAGCTACTCTCGCTGGCGCCGGCGCAGTACCGCGGCGCGGGCGGTGCGCAACCCCGCGTGGTCGCGCTAGGCCTGCGCAATCCACAGGGGTTCGACTGGCAGCCCGGGACCGGCCGGCTGTTCGCCACGGATCACGGTCCCAGCGGCTTCGACGGCCCGGAGGGCTACGACGAGGTCAACCGCCTGGTGCCCGGCGGCAACTACGGCTGGCCGCTGGCAATCGCCGGGGACACCGGTGGCGGCCGATTCCGCGCGCCGCTGAAGATCTACACCGAGCCGATCGCGCCGTCCGGGGCGACGTTCGTGAGCTGGCGCGGCTCGCGCTGGACGGGCGACTTCCTCGTCGCCGCGCTGCGCGGCGAGCAGCTCCGCCGGCTGGTGTTACAACAACGCGGCCGCGTCGTCCGCAACGAGCCGCTGCTCCTCGAGCGCTACGGCCGCTTGCGCACGATCGTCGAAGGCCCGCACGGGTGCCTGTATGCACTCACCAGCAACCGCGACGGGCGCGGCTGGCCCGCGCCCGGCGACGACCGCATCCTGCGCATCCGCCCGCCGGGCTCGCGGACCTGCCGTTAGCCTCCGTCGGAAGCGCTCAGCGCCGCAGCGCGAGGGCCTGGGACGATGATCGACTTCGACGAGGCCGGACGGCGTTCCTCCTCGAACCCCCAACGTTCCGTCAGAGTGTCGGGTGTGAGCCGTAGGAGAAGCGGAGCGGTGAGCACACCGGCCGTGCATGACCAGCGGCCGGAATCGAGTGGATCGTTCGGTCGTACCGAGTCGATCTGCCCGCGCTGCAAGCGGCTGCTCGAGGCCGAACTGCGCGAGCAGGGCGGCAAGGTGGTGCTGAGCCGGACGTGCCCCGACCACGGCCACTTCGAGGCGGTCGTCTACGGCGACGTCGTCCGCTACCGCGACATCCAGCGCTTCAACAAGCCCGGAACGGCGCCGCTCGAGCGGCAGACGAAGGTCGTCGGCGGCTGCCCACACGACTGCGGGATCTGCCCGGAGCACGCCCAGCACACCTGTCTAGGGATCATCGAGGTCAATACGGCGTGCAACCTCGACTGCCCGATCTGCTTCGCCGACTCGGGAACGGGGCCGCAAGACCACGGTTTCTCGCTCAGCCTCGCGCAGGTCGAGGCGATGCTCGACACGTTCGTCGCCGCCGAGGGCGAGCCGGAAGCGGTCCAGCTGTCCGGCGGCGAGCCCTCGATCCACCCGCAGATCCTCGACATGCTCGCCGCCGCCAAGGCACGCGGCATTCCGCTGGTGATGCTCAACACCAACGGCATCCGGCTCGCCCGGGACCCGCGGTTCGCCCCGGCGCTGGCGGAGATCGGCGTCCACGTCTATCTGCAGTTCGACGGCTTCGAGGCGGCCACCCAGGCCGCGATCCGGGGCAGGGACCTGACCGCGGAGAAGCTACGAGCCCTGGAGCGCTGCGCCGACGCGGGGGTGACGGTCTCGCTCGCGGCAGCCGTGGAGCGCGGCATCAACGAGCACGAGGTCGGAGCGATCCTCACCTTCGGAGTCGAGCACGCTGCGGTCACCGGAGCGTTCTTCCAGCCTGTGACCCACTCCGGGCGCTTCCGGGTCGACGCCGACCCGCTCGACAAGCTCACCAACCCGGATGTGATCGACGCGATCTGCGCGCAGCTTCCCGACTGGTTCCGCGCCGACGACTTCGTGCCCGTCCCGTGCTGCTCTCCGACCTGCCGCTCGGCGACCTTTGCGCTCTACGACGGCGAGGACCTCGTTCCGCTCCCGCGGCTCGTCGACGTCGAGCAGTACCTCGATTACGTGACCAACCGCGCCGTGCCCGATCTCGCGGTGCGGGACGCCCTCGAGGGCCTCTGGTCGGCGAAGGCGGCAGGCGGCTCGGCGCCGGTCGCAGAGCGGCTCGACTGCGTCGCCTGCGCGACCGGCATGCCGGCCGAGCTGCGTGACGTGGCTGCGCGCGGCTTCATGGTCGTCATACAGGACTTCCAGGACCCCTACACGCTCGACGTCCGCAAACTCCGCAAGTGCTGCGTCGCCGAGATCGTCCCCGACGGCCGGCTGATCCCGTTCTGTGCCTACAACTCGGTCGGGTACCGCGAGCAGGTACGTGCGGAACAGGCGATCGGGAACCCGACGCCGTGAGCGCCTTTCCTCCGGCTGGGCTTGAGCCCTTGCCCTCACTCGCGGAGCTTGAGTCCGACGCCGGGCTCAAGCACTGCTGCGCGTTGGTTTACGAGCATCCCGCGGTGCGCTGGCTGCTCGGGGACGAGTTGCATCCGGGCGGCGAGGCGACGACTCGGCGCGCGCTCGAGCTCGCAGGGATCGGACCTGACGATCGACTGCTCGACGTCGCGAGCGGAAACGGGGCCTCGGCCCTGCTGGCCGCGCGCGAGCTCGGCTGCCGCGTGGTCGGGCTCGAATACGGCTCGCGAGCGGTGCAGGAGGCCACGGCGGCAGCCCGAGACGCGGGGCTCGAGGCGCGCGTGTCATTCCGGCGCGGTGACGCCGAGGCACTCCCGTTCGAGTCGGCGAGCTTCGACGCGGTGCTCTGCGAGTGCTCACTCTGCACGTTCCCGGACAAGGCTCGAGCGGCGAGCGAGCTCCGGCGGGTGCTGCGGCCCGCAGGCCGCCTGGCACTCTGCGACGTGGTCGTCGAGCGTTCGCGCCTCGACGCCGACCTCCGCGGTCCCTTCGCGGTGCTGGCGTGCGTCGGCGAGGCACTCCCCCGGTCCGGCTACGAGCGCCTGCTCGCCGACGCCGACCTGCCCGTGCTCGCGGTGGAATCCCGCGACCAGGACGCGGCGCTCCTGGCCCGTCGCGTCCACGACCGGTTGCGGGGAGCGCGCCTGCTTGGAGTCGAGCGGCTGGCGGGCGCGCCGCTCGCGACCACAGAGGCGATCGAACTCGTCACGCACGCGCGTGACGCAATCCGGAGTGGTGCCCTCGGCTATGCGATCTTCATCGCCGGCGGCTGACCGCAGCCCAGTTCGATGACCGGCCTGTGGATCGCGGTCGGAGCGCTCGTGGTCCTACTCGTCCTGCTGGTGACCGGCAGCTTTCTCGCGCTCGCCATGGGCCGCCTTCACCTCGACCTCGGCTGGGGGCGCAGCCTGCACCGGCTCGGCCCGATCCAGGTTCGGATCGAGGCTCCGCGCGAGCTCGTCTACGAGATCCTGAGTGCTCCCTACGTCGGACGGGCGCGCAGCGAGTCGATCGACGTCCTCGCCCGTGACGAGTCGCTAGTCGTCGCCTCGCACCTCACGCACGTCCATTTCTACGAAGCCCGCACCGTCGAGGCGATCGACCTCACACCACCAGAACGGATGGGCTTCAGACATCTGACAGGCCCAGTTCCCTACGCCGTCGAGGAGTTCAGGCTCGACCGGGAGGGGCAGGACACCGAGCTGCACTACGACGGTGAGCTCGGGATCGACTTCTTTGTGCTCGGGCGGATCGCCGCCCGCCGTTGGGTGATCCCACAATGGCACCGGGCGGTCGGTGAACATCTCGATGCCGTCAAAGCCCGGGCCGAGCAGCGCGCGCGGCGAGCGCGAGCGCGGGAATCCGCGGACGGCCCCACCCGTGGCGAGGAGAGCCGTGCCGGTCCGACATCCGGCAAATCAGGCGGCGCACGACCGGATCGTCGACGGCGCTAGCGACCGTTCGGCAGCGGATGCGGAACGCGCGCGGCGCCGGTTTCACCAAGACCCTCCTCCGGTCAAGCGGCCGCGGCGACCACCGGCGCGACGCGCTCGAGTGCCACCGCGTAGGCCACGCGCGACCCTGTGCCGATCGCGTTGGCCACGGACCGCGAGTGCGCGGTCGCCGCATCCCCAGCGGCGTACACGCCGGTGACGTTCGTCCGCCCGTCGGCGTCGGTGACGATCGTCCCGGCCGCGGTGAGCTCGCAACCGAGCGCGGCGGCGAGCCCGTTCGGCTGATCCCGCCGCGTGTTCACGAACAGCGCTTCGCGCCGCTCGGCCGGCCCGTGTGTGAACTCGATCTGCTCGAGGCGGCCGTCATTCCCGGCCAGCCTGGCGATCGGCTCGGTGCGGACTTGCACGCCCGCGGCAGCCAGCACCCCGCCGCCGGGGTCCGGCGCGCCGTCCGTGCACAGCACGACATCGTTGCTCCAACCTGCGAGCACAAGTGCCGAGCGCACGGCGCCCGGGCCGTTGCCGTGAAACGCCAGGGGCCGGTCGCGCACCTCCCAGCCGTCGCAGAACGCGCAGTGGAACACCGACCGCCCCCAAAGTGCCCCGATCCCAGGCAGCGGCGGCGGGTCGTATCGCAGCCCGTGCGCCAGCACGATCGCATCGGCGCGGACCGGCGGGCCGTCCGACGGCCTGACGACGAACACGTCCCGGATCCGCTTGACCTGCTCTACGGCGGCGTGACGGATTTCGACGTCCGCATGCTCCTCGAGCTGCCGCCGCCCGCTCTCGCGCAGCTCCGCCGGCTTCACCCGATCGTGGCCGAGCAGCCCGCCGACATCCCGGGACACGGCGTTCGCCGGCTGGTCGTCATCGACCACGAGCACGCGCTTCGTCGCCCGGCCCAGCACGAGAGCCGCGCTCAGGCCTGCAGGCCCGCCGCCAACGATCACGGCGTCGTACGCCGTGCGGCGCCAGGCATCGAGGTGATGGAGCTGATGGGTCACGGCAAACTAGACGCCACGGCGCGGAGAGATTCATCCCTGGCGGGCGAAATCTGGGGGTTAGCCGCACCTGAGGGGCCGGGCGGGTTCGGCTTTCGGACGACGAGCGATGAATCTCGGCCGGCCGGCCGGTCGTAGCTATCGAGAGCTATGGAGGACCGCATGCCTGCAAACGACCGGCTTCAGACCGTCCGCGACAGCTACCGCGCATACGCGTCCGGTGATCGGAGCCTGATCGAGGCGATCCTCAGCGAGGATTTCGCATTCTTCAGCCCTCCCGACCCGGGCATCGACCGCGCCACCTACTTCGAGCGCTGCTGGCCCAACGCCGGCCGGCGCGAGAAGTTCGAATTCGCGCGGTTGAGCGAGGTCGGAGAAGAGGTCGTCGTCACCTACGAGGCGACAAGGATCGACGGCAGCCGCTTCCGCAACACCGAGATCTTCAGCTTCGACGGCGACAAGATCTCACGGATCGAGGTCTACTTCGGCTGGGACCTGGAGTGAGCTCTGAAGTCTGGAAGCTGATCCCGCGCCCGACCGGCTCAGGCAAGTGGCTCGCTGTCGAACAGGTGTTCGTATACGCTCGCGAGCATGACCGATCACAACGACCCACAGCGCCGGGTGCTCAGCGCGCTACTGGCCGCGCATCCCTGCTTGCTCGATCTCCGCGAATTGGAGGCGAAGCTGCCCGACGTCCCGCGCGTTCGCGAAGCGCTCAATGTGCTCGTCGGCGACGGGCTTGCGACCAAGCTCGGCGACCGCGTCGGCGTCTCACGGGCAGCGGTGCGCTTCGACGTGCTCAAGCCGACGTAGCCGAGGCGGTTGACGAGCGGGCTGGCGACGCTCGACGCGCTCCGAGCCGCGCGTTCTCATTCCTGAAGCGAAGCGAGCTGGTCCGCGAAGCGAGCCATCGCGTCGTGGTACAGGAGGTGGCCCCAGCTCACCCGCGCCACGCCGAGCGCGGCAAGCTCGGCGAGCGATGGCGCCTGCGGGAGACGCACGACGTTGACCGGGCCGCGGACCTCCGACATGAAGCGGCGCAAGGCGTCCGTCTCCCATAGGCCGAGCGGGTACACGCAGTCGACCCCGGCCTCGACGTAGGCGTTCGCGCGCCGCAGCGCCTCGGGAACGAGCTCCTCCTGAGTCCCGGGGCCTGCGCCGGCGAGCAACGGACCGAGGAATACGTCGATCCGCGCGTTGATCACGAGCCCGTAGCCGTCGGCCGTCGCCGCTTGGCGGGTCGCGCTGAGCCACGCCGCGTGCCGGCCGGGGTCGCGGAGACCGCCGGCGGTGTAGTCGGTGTCCTCGAGGTTGCAGCCGGCGGCCCCGGCGCTCCGCAGCGCGGCCATCAGCTCGCCCGGCTCCATCCCGTATCCGCCCTCGGCGTCGACCGTCACGGGTACGTCGACGCCGCTTGCGATCCGCGCGGCCGCGGCGAGCATCTCGTCGCCCGGCGCACCCTGGTGGTCCTCGTAGCCGAGCGCGCCGGCCACACCGGCACTGGTGGTCGCGACCACGGGGAATCCGGCCGCGACCACGGCTCGGGCAGTGGCCACGTCCCAGGCGTTCGGCAGCAGGAGGGGAGCGCCGGGGCGGTGCAGCGACCGCAGCAGGTCGCACCGGCTCGCGAGGTCGGTTGCCTGTGAGGAGGTCATGTGAGGAACCTATCCCCGTGGGCCAACCCCGTGCGTTGCCGGAGGCGAATGCCATGCGGACGCGCGATGTTGTCGCCCATGCCACATCGCCGATCAATCGCTCATCAGCTCGTCGCCGAGCTTCAGGCCGGCCACATCCAATCCGTCGCCTTCGTCGTCCCCGGCGACGTGCGCTGGACGTTGCCGCTGTACGACGTCGCGATCACCACCGCCCGGCGCGGCTGGCAGCTCGGGATCCCGGCCGCCACCTACTGGTTCGTCACACCGGAGCCCGAAGCGTCGCTGAGCTTGGCGCCCGAGGGGATCACGTTCATCGGGTCGACGTTCGCCGATGTACGGCACGGCGTCGTCCTGCTCGACCCGCAGGACGAACGCATCGAGCCCGATCGGATCGTCACCCTGACCGAGAACGGCGAGTTGGTTGTCGACTGGCGCGCATCCGTCGACGCGGTCGCGGCGTAACACGCAGAGAACGTTTGCCAAGGCCCCGGGCCGTCTCTAGGCTCTGGCGCGGCCATGACAGAAGGTGATCCGCCCCGCTCACTGCTCGGGCGGCGTACTGAGTGCGAGGCGCTCGATCGGTTGTTGGCTGACTTGCGTACGGGCCGGAGCCCGGTGCTCGTGCTGCGCGGGGAAGCCGGGGTCGGCAAGACCGCGTTGCTGGAGTATCTGGTGGACGAGGCATCCGGGTGCCGCATCGTCCGGGCGGCGGGCGCCGAGGCCGAGATGGAGCTCGCATACGCCGGGCTGCAACAGCTCTGCGCGCCGTTGCTGGACCACCTGGACGCGCTGCCCGGCCCCCAGCGCGAAGCGCTGAGCACCGCCTTCGGCCTCAGCGCCGGCGACCCGCCGGATCGATTCTTCGTCGGCCTCGCGGTGCTCAGCCTGTGCGCCGAGGCGGCGCGGGACAGGCCGTTGCTGTGCGTGGTCGACGATGCGCAGTGGCTCGACCGTGCGTCAGCGCAGGCGCTGGCGTTCGTCGCGCGCCGTCTGCAGGCCGAGTCGGTCGCCGTGGTCCTGGCGATCCGCGAGATCGGCGACGAGAGCGAGCTTCCGGGCCTGCCGGACATGACGGTGCGGGGCTTGACCGATGCCGATGCGCGCGCGCTGCTCGAGTCCGCGACCCACGTCCACCTCGACGAACGGGTGCGGAGCCGCATCGTCGCCGAGACGCGCGGCAACCCGCTCGCGCTGCTGGAACTGCCGCGCGCGATGACGCCGGCGGATCTCGCCGGCGGCTACGGGATGCCCGAGGCCATGCCCATGGCGAGCCGCATCGAACAGGGCTTCCGGCAGCGGCTCGAGTCCCTACCGCCTGAGACCCGGCGGCTCCTGCTCACCGCCGCGGCCGAACCGGTCGGCGACGCGACGCTCGTGTGGCGCGCGGCCGAGCGGCTCGGCATCGGGGTCGAGGCGGCGGCGCCCGCCTCGGCAGCGGAACTGCTCGAGATCGATGCACGCGTCCGGTTCCGGCACCCGCTCGTCCGCTCGGCGGCCTACCGCGCGTCGACTCCGCCCGAGCGGCAGGAGGTCCATCGGGCGCTGGCCGATGCCACCGACCCGGATCGCGACCCCGACCGCAGGGCGTGGCATCGCGCGCTCGCGACGGACAGGCCGGATGAGGACGTCGCCGCGGAGCTGGAGCGTTCCGCGAGCCGGGCGGCGGCTCGTGGCGGCATCGCGGCGGCGGCAGCCTTTCTCGAGCGAGCGGCAGAGCTGACCCCGGATCCGGCCGCGCGCGGGGGACGGGCGCTGGCCGCTGCCCAGGCCAAGGTCGAGTCGGCGGCCCCGGACGCTGCGCTCGAGCTCCTGACCGTGGCGGAACTGTGCCCGCTCGAGGAGCTCCAGCGGGCGCGGCTGGAGCGGTTGCGCGCGGAGATCGTGTTCGCCCGCACGCGCGGCCGCGACGCGCCGGCGCTGTTGCTCGATGCCGCCCGCCGCCTCGATCCGCTCGACGCGGCGATGGCGCGCGAGACCCATCTCGAGGCGATGCTCGCTGCGATGTTCGCCGGTCGCCTCGGCGACGGACCGAGCGTCCGCGAGGCCGCCGAGGCCGCTCGGGCCGGCCCGGCGGCGCCGGAGCCGCCGGGCGCGATCGATCTGCTCAGCGACGCTCTGGCGACCAGGTTCACCGAGGGGTACTCGGCCGGCGTGCCGCCGCTGCGGGAGGCGCTCGCGGCGTTCCGGGGAGTGGACGGATCGACGCCGCGCGAGCAGCGCTGGTTCTGGCTGGCGTGCCGCCTGGCCCAGGACCTCTGGGACGACGAGCTCTGGTACGTGCTCGCGACACGAGGCGTACGGATCGCGCGCGAGTCGGGCATGCTCAGCGTGCTCCCGAACGCCTTGACGTATCGCGCATCGCTGCACGTCCACGCGGGAGCCTTCGACGCAGCTTCGTCGCTGATCGAGGAGGCCGACTCGATCACGCAGGCGACCCAGATGGCGCCCCTGAAGTACGCGGCGTTCACGCTGGCCGCGTGGCGCGGCCACGAGGCCGACGGCCTCGCGATGATCGAGGCCGGGAGGATCGAGGCGACGGCCCGGGGAGAGGGCATGGGGCTGAGCGTGAGCGACTGGATCACCGCACTGCTCTTCAACGGTCTCAGCCGCTATCAGGACGCCCATCCCGCAGCCGAACGAGCGTCGGCGCACGACGTTCTCGCGATCTCCGGGTGGGCCCTGGTCGAGCTGATCGAGGCGGGCGTCCGCAGCGGCACGACCGACGCGACCTCCACCGCGCTCGATCGCCTGAGCGAACGCGCGACGGCGAGCGGCACCGACTGGGCTCTCGGGGTCCTGGCACGGTCGCGGGCGCTGCTGAGCGAGGGCGACGAGGCCGACGCGCTCTACCGCGAGGCGATCGAGCGGCTCGAGCGCACCCGGATCCGCGTCGAGCTCGCCCGCGCCCGTCTGCTCTACGGGGAATGGCTGCGCCGCGAGCAGCGGCGGGTCGATGCACGCGAGCAATTGCGTACCGCGCACGAGATGTTCAGCACGATGGGCGCCGACGGGTTCGCCGAGCGCGCTCGCGTGGAGCTGCTGGCCACGGGTGAGACCGTGCGCAAGCGCACGGTGGAGACGCGCGACGAGCTCACCGCGCAGGAGGCGCAGATCGCTGGGCTGGCGCGTGACGGGCGCACGAACCCCGAGATCGGGGCGCAGCTGTACATCAGCCCGCGCACGGTCGAGTGGCACCTGCGCAACGTCTTCACCAAGCTCGGCATCCGCTCCCGCCGGGAGCTCCACGACGCGCTCCCAGACGAGCCGTCGGCGATCGCGTCCGCCTGATCCCGGGGTCCCTGGCCCAGGGGATACCCGGGGGCGATCCGCGGGCGGAAACGGCACGGTTGTCGCGTGCCCCGATTCCACTCGAAAGAAAGCCCCGTCATGCCTCCCACGATCGTCCTCGTCCACGGTGCGTTCGCCGAGTCGGCGAGCTGGGATCACGTGATCCGCCAGCTCGACGGCACCGGCCACGACGTGATCGCTGCCGCCAACCCGCTGCGCGGCCTCGCCGCCGACGCCGCGGCGGTCAGCGACCTCGTCCGTACCATCGACGGCCCGGTCGTGCTCGTGGGCCACTCCTACGGCGGCATGGTGATCACGAACGTCGCCGCCGACGCCGGCCAGATCACTGGGCTCGTCTACGTCGCCGCGTTCGCCCCGGAGCCCGGCGAGAGCGCGTTCACGCTCGCACAGCGCTTTCCCGGCAGCACACTCGGCGACGCGGTGCGGCCCGTGCTCCGGAGCAACGGCACGACCGACCTGTACATCGCGCGGGAGGTCTTCCACGACCAGTTCTGCGCCGACGTGCCGGCGCACGAGGCGGCCCGCATGGCCGCCACGCAGCGGCCGGCGACGCTCGAAGCCCTTCAGGAGCCCTCGGGCGAGCGTCCGCTGTGGAAGGAGCGGCCCTCGTGGTTCCTGGTCGCCGCGCAGGACCGCAACATCCCGGCCGAGCTCCAGCACTTCATGGCCCACCGGGCCGGAGCCCGCCGGACCGTCGAGCTCCCGACCGCTTCGCACGCCGCGGCCGTCTCGCACCCCGACGCCACCGCGCGCCTGATCCTCGAGTCCGTCGCGCCGCTGCGTGCCGTGGCCTGACCTTCTACTGACCCACCACGAAAGGCAAGACATGAAGATCATCGTCATCGGCGGCCACGGCCGCATCGGCTCCAAGATCGTCCAAACGCTCGGCGAGCATGGGCACGACGCCGTCGCCGCCGACCTCAGCACCGGCGTCAACACGCTCACCGGCGAGGGCCTCGCCGAGGCGTTCGACGGCGCCGACGTGGTGATCGACGTGTCCAACTCGCCGTCCTTCGAGGACGACGCGGTGATGGACTTCTTCCAGACGTCGACCCGTAACCTCCTGACCGCCGAGCACGCGGCCCGGGTGGGACACCACGTCGCGCTGTCGGTCGTGGGCAGCGATCGCCTCCCCGACAGCGGCTACCTCCGGGCCAAGGTCGCCCAGGAGGAGCTGATCGAGGCCTCGTCGATCCCGTACACGATCGTCCGCTCGACGCAGTTCTACGAGTTCGTCGAGTCGATCACCGCGGCCGCCACCGACGGCGACACGATCCGGGTGCCGTCGGCGAGCATCCAGCCGGTCGCGGCCGAAGACGCCGCGCGCGCCGTGGGCAGGATCGCGGTGGGCAGGCCCGCGGGAGGCATCGTCGAGGTCGCCGGCCCCAAGCCGTACCGCTTCGACGAGCTCATCCGCTACGACCTGAGCGCCCGCAACGACCCGCGCGACGTGGTCGCCGACCCGGACGCCCGCTACTTCGGGACCACGCTCACCAACGGCAGCCTGCTGCCCGGCGAGAACGCCCAACTCGGCGAGACCCGGTTCGAGGACTGGCTCGCCGCCACCGCCCCCGCGACCCGCTGAGGAGACTCCTGATGAGCACTTCCACTCACATGAACGAACCGTATTCCGCCACCGAGCGAGCCGAGGAGATCGCCGCCGACGCCGGCCTCGCGGGAGCGCTGACGCTCCGCGCGGTCGAGGTCGGGGCGTTGGTCCTCATCGGTCTCCTCGTCTGCCCGCCGCTGTTCATCCTCGTGGTGGTGGTCGTCGTCCCGCTCATCGCCCTCACCGTCCTCGTCAGTCTCATCGCGGCGGTCGTGGCGACGCCGTACCTGATCGTTCGCCACGTCCGTGGGCATGGCGAGGGCCACGCAGTAGTGCGGCACCGGCTCGGACGTGCGTTCCACGCGCTCCTGGACGTTGCGCCGCACCGCCTCCTCGGCGCCGTCCGCCGGAGCTACCCAGCTCGGTGACGCGCTCTATGCTCGCGGATGTGGCGGCCGGCGCGAGCCCGATCATCCCGGACCTGCCGATCATCCGCACGCGGCAGGAGGGCGAGCAGCGGGCGACGTTCTTCGAGCTGTTCTTCGACCTCGTCTATGTGTTCGCGGTCACCCAGGTGTCCCACCACCTGCTCGCCGACATCAGCTGGGTGGCCGCGGCCGAGACGACGTTCATGCTCGTCGCGCTGTACTGGGCCTGGAACTACACGACGTGGATGACCAACTGGTTCGACCCCGACACGATGCCGATTCGGCTCGTGCTGGTCTTCGTGATGGCGGCGAGCCTGTTGATGGCGGTCGCGATCCCGGAGGGATTCGGGCAGTACGCGCTGTTGTTCGCGTGCGGTTACTCGGCGCTGCAGATCGGGCGCAACGCGTTCGTGGTCGCGGTCACGCCGCGCGGGCGGTTCAACCAGAACTTCCGCCAGATTCTGGCGTGGAGCGTGGTGTCGGCGCCACTGTGGGTCGCCGGCGGCATCGTCGACGACGAAGCGTTGCGCTGGGCTCTGTGGCTGACGGCCCTCGGGATCGACCTCGCCGCGCCGCTCGCCGCCTACTGGCTCCCGGGCGCGGGCGCCACGCCGATGAGCCAGTGGCAGATCGAGGGCGCCCATTTCGGCGAGCGCTTCCAGCTGTTCGTGATCATCGCGCTCGGTGAGAGCATCGTGCTGGCGGGCGCCACCGCCTCTGACACGGGGTTGAGCGTCGACGTCGTCGCTGCGCTCCTGCTCGCCTTGCTCTCGTCGACGGCGCTCTGGTGGCTGTACTTCGGCCAGATCGCCGACGTGGTATTTGAGCGGATCCGCGGGGCGACTGCCGAGGAGCGGGGCGAGATCGGTCGTGACATATACACGTACCTGCACCTCCCGATCGTCGCCGGGATCGTGCTCGTTGCGGTCGGCGACGAGCTCGTGATCGCCCATCCGGCCGACGACCTGCACGGCGGTGGGGCGCTCATCGCGCTCGGCGGCCCCGCGCTGTTCCTCGCCGGCCTGATGGCCTGCGCTGCCAGGGTCGGGCAGACGCAGAGCGTGCCACGAGCGGTGGCGATCGTCGCGCTGCTCGCGGCGGTGCCGCTGGCGGCCGGCGCCGACGGCCTGCTCGTCTCCGCGCTCCTCACCGCGGTCCTAGTCGGGCTGGTCGTGGCCGAGCGGGCGCTCGAGCAGTCAGCCTCGGCGCCAGCGATGGACCACCCAGCCCAGGCCGATGGCGCTGTTGATCATCTGCAGTAGCGCGTAGGTGGTGTTGAACACGACGAGCTTGTGGCCCGTCGGCACCCCGACCCACCCCTCGGTGTTGGGCCATCCGACGCTCCAGCCGTCGCCGACGAGGCCCTTCGTGAGGATGACCGCCCACCCGTAGCTCGCGTCCCAGGCCCCGTGCAGGGCGACGATCCCCAGGAACGTCCACGAACACGCGCCGGTCGAGCAGACGCGAGCCGGCGAACAGCGCGCCGCCGAGCAGCGCCGTCCAGGTGATGTGCCCGAACGGCGCCAGCGCAGCGCGGCTGAGCTCGGTGCTGACGATCCTGAGCACCGGGTGGTCGTCGCTGTGCCCGATCACCGCGCTCAACGCGTAGCCCGCGCTCTCGAACGACGCGAAGCCGGCGCCGACGGTCGCGCCCAGCACCATCCCGGCGCGCACGCCGCGCGTCTTCACCGCGCCTGCCAGTGCGAGCAGGACGAGACCTTTCCCGGCCTCCTCGATCGCGCCGACGGCCACGAACGTCCCGTACCGCGACGGCAACAGCATCGTCTCCGTCAACGCGGTCAGCGGCATCGCCAACGTCCCCGCGACCACGAACGCGGCCAACACCACGCCCGGGCTCAGATGTGTCGCCTCCGCCCGGCCGAGCGCGAACGCGACGACGCAGATCGGCACCAGGAAGCTGCCGAGCAGGATCACCGTCGGGACGAGGATCGTGTCCTCCGTCAGCGCCGTGATCGCCGTGGCGACCGCCCACACGACCACTCCGGTGACCAGCAGCCACAGCCAGAACCGTCGGGGGGCGGGAGGCGCGTGCTGGGCAACTTGCGTGCTTATCGCGCGATCCTAGCCCCATACACTCGCGGGCATCGAGGGTCGAGCGAATGACATGCCCGAAGCCGAGCTGCGAGCGCTGATCGACTCCTCGCCGCTCGCGCTCGTCGAGTTCGGGCTCGACACCCGCATCCGACTCTGGAACCCCGCAGCCGAGCGCATCTTCGGCTGGACCGCCGACGAGATGCTCGGCCGCGACGGGCTCCCGATGGCGCCGCCCGAGAAGCACGCGGAGAGCGAGGAGCTGTTCGAGCGGGTGATCGGCGGCGAGTCGGTCAACGACTACGAGACGGTCCGGCGGCGCAGCGACGGGACGCTCGTGCCGGTGTCGATCGCCGCCGCGCCGGTCCGCGACGCACACGGCCGCGTGGTCGGGAACATGGTCGCCTACACCGACATCTCCGAGCGCAAGGCGCAGGAGGAGCGGCTGCAGGCGCTGATCGACTCCTCGCCGCTCGCGCTCGTCGAGTTCGGCCTCGACACCCGCATCCGGGTCTGGAACCCCGCCGCGGAGCGCATCTTCGGGTGGACAGGCGCGGAGATGATCGGTCGCGGCGAGCTGCCGATGGCGCCGGCCGACAAGCGGGATGAGGGCATCGACCTGTTCCAGCGCGTGATGGCCGGCGAGTCGCTCAACGACTACGAGACGCTGCGGATGCGCAAGGACGGCACCTGGGTGCCCGTGTCGATCGCGGCCGCGCCGGTCCGGGACGCGTCCGGCCGCGTCGTGAGCAACATGGTCGCCTACACCGACATCACCGAGCGCAAGGCGCAGGACGCCGAGGTGCACCGCCTCAACGCCGAGCTGCACGCGCGGCTCGAGGACCTTGCGGCGTCGCGGGCGCGGATCGTCGCCGCCGGGGACGTCGAGCGGCGCCGGCTCGAGCGCAATCTGCACGACGGCGCGCAACAGCGGCTGGTGACCCTGTCGCTGGGGCTCAGACTCGCGATCGCCAAGCTCGACTCCGACCCCGCGGCGGCCCGCGCCGCGTTCGAGGAAGCCGGCGACGAGCTCGGACGCGCGCTCGAGGACCTGCGCGAGCTCGCCCGCGGGCTCCACCCCGCCGTGCTCAGCGACCGCGGGCTGCGCGCCGCCATCGAGATGCTCGCGGGCCGGTCGCCGGTGCCCGTCGAGATCGCCGCCATCCCGGAGGAGCGATTGGCGGAGCCGGTCGAGGCGGCCGCCTACTACCTGATCGCCGAGGCGCTGACCAACGTCACCAAGTACGCCGATGCGTCCGCGGTCCGGGTCAGCGTCACCGCGGGCAACGACGCGGTGCGCGTCGAGGTGTCCGACGACGGCGTCGGCGGCGCCGACCCGTCCGGCGGCTCCGGCCTGCGGGGCCTGGCCGATCGCGTCGAGGCGCTGGGCGGCTCGCTCGAGATCTCCAGTCCCGTGGGCGCCGGGACGACGCTGCGCGCCGGGATCCCGGTGATCACCCGATCGGGGTGACGCGCGATCACCCGCGAAACCGGATGCTCGCGGGTGACATGTCGATTCATCAGCATCAATCTGCTGCTCCGAGCGGCAGCAACGGCGACGACGAGATCGCGCATCATCTCGAGTCGCTGGCCCACCGCTACGGGAATCGCTTCCTGCTCGAGGCGGCACCCGACCACCAGCTCCCCGAGTACGGAATGACGGCGGTCGACGCGATGCGTCTGATCGGCGAGGAGCTCGTCCTCGACGGCATCCCCATGCGCAACCTGGCGACGTTCGTCACCACGTGGATGGAGCCCGAGGCGCAGCGGATCATCGCGGAGAACCTCCACCGCAACTTCATCGACCACGCCGAGTATCCGCAGACTGCCGAGATCGAGCAGCGCTGCATCCGCATGCTCGCGCACCTGTTCCACGCCCCCGGCGAGACGACCGGCGCCCGGTGCCAGGGATCGTCGGAGGCGATCATGCTCGGCGCGCTGTCGTTGAAGTGGAAGTGGCGCCAGCGCCGGGAGGCGGCGAACAAGGACACGACGCGCCCGAACCTGATCTTCGGCGGGGACGTGCACGTCGTGTGGGAGAAGTTCTGCCGCTACTTCGACGTCGAGCCCCGGATCATCCCGCTGCAGCCCGACAAGTACACGATCGGCCCCGAGGACGTGGAGCCGTTCGTCGACGAGAACACGATCGGCGTCGCCGCCGTGCTCGGCACCACGTTCACCGGGCACGCCGACGACATCGTCGGGATCAACGACCTCCTCATCCGCCTGCGCGACGAGAAGGGCCTCGACGTGCCGCTGCACGTAGACGGCGCGAGCGGCGGCTTCGTGTGGCCGTTCCTGTACCCGGACTCCGAGTGGGACTTCCGGCTCGAGCAGGTCCGCTCGATCAACGTCTCCGGTCACAAGTTCGGGATGGTCTTCCCGGGCATCGGCTGGCTGATCTTCCGCGAGCGCGCCGACCTCGCGGAGGACCTCGTGTTCTACGAGAACTACCTCGGCAAGACCGACGCGACGTTCACGCTGAACTTCTCCACCGGCTCGGCGATGGTGCTCGCGCAGTACTACAACTTCGTCCGGTTCGGCTTCCACGGCTACCGCTACCTGATGGAGACGATGCAGCGGAACGCGCAGGCCCTGGCCAAGCGGATCGCCGACATCGGCCAATTCCGGCTGGTCGGGGCCGAGGGCGCGGAGCAGCTCCCGCTGGTCGCCTTCCAGCTCACGGACGGGCACGAGTACGACGAGTTCGACATCGCGTCGCAGCTCGCTGCTGAGCGCGGCTGGATGGTGCCGGCCTACACGCTGCCGCCCAACGCCCAGCACGTGACGATCATGCGGGCGCTCGTCAAGCTCACGCTCAGCCACACGCTCGCCACGACGCTCGCCGACGACATCGCCGAGGCCTGCGAGACGCTCAAGCACAAGGGCGGGCTCCACGAGATCGACCGCAAGCGGGTGAAGACCGGCACCGGCTACTGACGCCCCGGATAGCATCCGCCGATGACCCGCGCCGCGGAGACGTCGGCGGACTCCGGAACGCCAGGCGTCTCAGAGGCGGTGTTCCTGGACCGGCTCCAGAACGTCCTGGGGACCGACGTGAGCGGTGTGGACGCGGCGCGCAAGGCGGACGTGCTGCGGGCCGCCGCCGGTGCGCTCGAACGCACCGGCCAGGCGGCGCAGTGCCGGATCGTGCCGTTCGTTCCGGGCCGGCGGCCGCAGGACGAAGCGGCGCACCCGGGGCTCGGCTCGAGCGAGGACATCGCCGTCCTGCTGCCTGACGGCGAGCAGGACCAGGCGTTCGTCCTCTACGACCTCACCGACGGCCTGTCCGTGCGCGCCCGGATGTCGTTCACCGGCCCGGACGGGTCGCTTCCCCCGGTGCCCGTCACGGGCTGGGAGGACCGCGAGGTGCCGCCGCTGACGTTCGTCCCGGGCACGGACGGCAGCGCCTGGCTCGCCGCCGTCGAGCCGTCGTCGGGCACCGTGCGGCGCCGGGTGCTGGCGATCGACCCGGCGCACGACCTGCTCGACGGCGCCGACCCGTTCACGTTCGACGAGCTGTTCTGCCAGCGGCTGCGCGTCGAGCTGCGCGGGCTCGACGGGGACGTGCCCGTCGCCGGATCGGAGACGTCGCTGCTGGTCTGCGACCTGCGGCGCTGCGGTTCGCTGTACGCGCGGTTGCTCGACCGGCTCGTCGCGCCGGACACGGAGCGCCAGGCGACCGAGGCGGGCGTGCCCAACCCGGGCCCCGCCTACCACCCGTGGTTCCCGGTGCTGGAGATCGGATCGGACAAGGCCGCGCTGTACACGCGGGCGCTGGTGCACGACATCGCCGGCGACGGCCAGCACCTGTCGGACCCGGGCTGGCTCATGCGGGTCGGGCTGTACCTGGAGTTCCTCACGTTCCTCGGGATCTGCGAGGCCGTCAAGGACGACGTCGGCGACCTCCTGTCGCCCGCCGAGCGCGCCGCGTTCGAGCAGCGCGAGTGGTTCGGCGAGATCCGCGAGTCGATCGACGCCGACGCCTGGCGCACGGTGTGGGCGCTGAGCCGCATCCAGTTCCCGCGGCGCGGGACGCCGCGTACTGGTCCCGTCTCGGCGCGCAACCTGCTCGCCAAGAAGAAGGCGACGCTGCGCTTCCTGCACGTCCACCACGACGACCTCAAGCACGCGATCCGCCTGGCCGGTCCCAACCACCACAACGCGCAGGAGACGTGGCAGCGCGTGTTCCGCGACGCCGAGCGGGCGGTCCTGCGCAACGTCGCCGCCGCGTTCCCGGAGCTCGACGCCGTGTCGCCGACCGGGCGCGACTTCATCCTCTGGCACCGCCGGGGTCGCTTCGAGATCGGCCGCACGGTGCGCGTGCCCGGCGCCATGAGCCGCCTGTTCGCAGATCAGGACGGCCTGTTCGGCTCCGCCTGCACGCAGTACCGCGACTCGATGAACGACGTCGCCGAGTGGGCGAAGGCCCACGGGCTGATGGACCACACCGGCGAGGAGTGCGTCCCGCGGCAGGTGAGCCTGCTGGAGGCGCACGTGAACCAGCCGGCGCGGGTCGCGCTGCTCCAGCACCACGACGGCTACGGGCCGCACCTCGAGGTCGGCGCCGAGCTGCCCGCGAGCTACCAGCGCCCGGCCGACGAGCTCGAGACGCTGCTCGCCGAGGTCCCGGTCCTCGCCGTGCTCGCGCCGGAGGAGGTGCGCACGCTGGCCCGCACCGCGCGCCCGCTGACGCTCGCGCCGACGGAGCGGCTCGTCGTGCAGGGCGAGGACGGCGGCTCGCTGTTCGTGCTCGCCGACGGCGAGCTCGAGGTGCTGGTGCGCGGCGACGACGGCGAGGACGTGCTCGTCGACACGATGGGCAAGGGCGCGTTCGTCGGCGAGATGTCGCTGCTCACCGGCGAACCCCGCTCCGCCACCGTGCGGGCCTGCGACGGCGCCGTCGTCTACGAGATCGGGGCGCGCCAGTACGCCCCGACGCTGCGTGACCACCCGGAGCTGGTCGACGTGCTCGCACGGGTCATGGTCGACCGCCTGCGCGAGCGCCGCAAGCTCCTTGACGCCCGTGCCGCCGAGCGCGAGCACGCGGCCATCGCCCGCCAGATCCGCCGGGCGCTGTTCCGGTCGCGCTAGCCGGTTCTGGGATGATCGCGGCGTGCCAGGGGTCGTGCGATTCGCCCGCATGGCGGGCTCGTCGATCGCGGCCCCGGGGGCGGCCGCGTGGGTCACCGACTTCCTGAACGCGGCGTACTACGCGCGGCCGGACGGCGACCGGGACGTGGCCGACCTGCGGCTCGCGCACGGGATCCTCACGACCCAATGGGCGCGCAAGGGTCGCGGGCGGCTCGGCGCGGTCGACCTGGCCCCGCTCCACCAGGCGTTCGGCGGGCTGCGGCTGCGGCGCGGCGGACGGCTCGAGGAGGAGGCGCTGCTCGCAGGCGCGAGCCGGCTGATCGGGGACTGGTTCCCCGAGGCGTGGGCCGACGACGGCCGGCGTGCGCACGGGATCGCCTTCGCCACGGTCGCCGAGCGCGAGGCGTTCGAGCCGGAACGGCGGCTACGGCGCTCGGCACTCGGCCCGCTCACACCTCCGCTGCGCGAGCCCGCGGAGCAGCACTGGGCGACCTACGACCCGGTGCGGCTCCCCGACCCGGAGGGCGCGCTCGCGTTCCTGCTGGAGCCCGGCCGCTGGCCCGACATGGGCGCCGCCGCCGGGCGCTTCACGGCGCTGCGCGGCACCGGGCTCCAGGGGCAGACATTCGAGATCGAGGTCGTCGCCGAGCCGACGCCGCGCTCACCGGTGTTCACCCGCGGCTACGTCACGTGCACGGCGCTCCACATGGGCGACGGGCTCGACGCCGCGGTGGCCGACCTCACGGCGCGCTACCGCGCGGGTGCCGGCGCGGACGCCCGGGCGGTCCTGCCGGAGGGCGGCGAGCCGTTGGCGCTCGTCGTGCTCACCACCCACGCCGGCCACTTCCTCGGCCGCGCGCTGTCGCAGCTGCTCGTCTGGCGCGACGCCGACGGCACGTGGATCCGGGACGTCGGCGCCTGGGACCCGCTGCCGCTGCATCTCGCCGCGACCTACAACGCGGCGGGCAAGGCGGCCCAGCACGCCTTCTGGGGGCCTGCCGAGCCGGCGCGCAGCATGCTCGCCCAGCTCGCGCTCGTCAGCGCTGCGTGACTGACCGAACGGGGGGCGCGCAACTCCGACGCTCCGTCGTAGCGTCGGTGAATGGTCCTCCGCTCGATCCGCTGGTCGTCGTTTGCCGCCACGGTCGCCATGTGCGCCGGTCTCCTCGCAACCTTCGCGCCTGACGCGCTGGCTGCACCGTGTGACGCTCCGATCACCAACCCGGTCGCGTGTGAGAACACCAAGCCCGGCAACCCGGCCAGCGAGTGGGATGTCAGCGGAGCCGGCTCGACGTCGATCCAGGGCTTCGCCACCAACATCAGCGTCGATCAGGGCGGGACGATCGCCTTCAAGGTCGACACGCCGTCATCGGACTACCGGATCGACATCTACCGCATGGGCTACTACGGCGGCATGGGCGCCCGCAGGATCACGACCGTCCAGCCGTCGGCGTCGCTCCCGCAGAACCAGCCCAACTGCCAGACCAACGGCCAGACCGCACTGACAGACTGCGGCAACTGGGCGGTGTCCGCGTCATACGCGGTGCCGGCCGACGCCGTCTCCGGGATCTACATCGCCAAGCTCGTGCGCGAGGACGGCACCGCCGGCTCGAGCCACATGGTCTTCATCGTGCGCGACGACGATGGCCGCTCCGACATGCTCTTCCAGACGGCGGACACGACTTGGCAGGCATACAACGAATACGGCGGCGCGTCGCTCTACACCGGCGGCCCTGGGCCCCAAGGCGGCGCCTACAAGGTCAGCTACAACCGCCCGTTCACGACGCGCGGGACGTCGCCCCAGGACTGGGTGTTCAACGCGGAGTACCCGATGGTCCGCTGGCTCGAGCGGAACGGCTACAACATCTCCTACACGACCGGAATCGACTCGGACCGCTTCGGAGCCGAACTGCTCGAGCACCGGATGTTCCTTTCGGTCGGCCACGACGAGTACTGGTCCGGCGCGCAGCGCGCGAACGTCGAGGCCGCGCGCGCGGCGGGCGTGAACCTCGCGTTCTTCAGCGGCAACGAGGTGTTCTGGAAGACCCGCTGGGAGGACAGCTATCGCACGCTGGTCACCTACAAGGAGACGCACGCGAACGGCAAGACAGACCCGCAGACGTTCATCTGGACGGGCACGTGGCGTGACCCGCGCTTCAGCCCGCCCGCCGACGGAGGGCGGCCCGAGAACTCGCTGACTGGCCAGCTGTTCATGGTCAACGGCATCCGCAACGACGCCATCCGCGTGCCCGCCGCCGACGGCAAGATGCGCTTCTGGCGCAACACGACGATCGCAACCCAGGCGGCCGGCGCCACCGCCACGCTGCCGACCGGCACGCTCGGCTATGAGTGGGACGCTGATCCCGACAACGGCTCGCGCCCCGCGGGAGCGTTCCGCCTGTCGTCGACCACGGTCGCCGGCGCGCCCGTGCTCCTGGACAACGGCTCGAACTTCGGTACCGGCCCCGTCGACCACAACATGACGCTGTACCGCACGCCCAGCGGCGCGCGGGTGTTTGGCGCGGGCACGGTGCAGTGGTCCTGGGGGCTCGACTCGAGCCACGATCGCGGGAGCGCGGCCGCCGACGCGCGGATGCAACAGGCCACGGTCAACCTGTTCGCCGACATGGGCGTGCAGCCGTCGACGCTGATGAGCGGGATGACGGCCGCGACGGTCTCGAGCGACTCGACCGCGCCCACGTCCACGATCACCGCGCCGGCGCCGAACGCCTCGATCACGCCCGGCAGCCAGGTCACGATCAGCGGCACCGCGAGCGATACCGGCGGCGGCGTCGTCGGAGGCGTCGAGGTGTCGACCGACAACGGCCAGACGTGGCATCCGGCCACGGGCCGCGGCACGTGGACGTACACGTGGAACACCTCGGGGTCGTCAGGCACCAGCCACACTGCGCACCCGCGCGGCCGACGACAGCGGGAACATCGAGAGCCCGAAGCCGGGCGTGACCGTCACCGTGGGCTCAGGCCCGCAGACGTGCCCGTGCAGCATCTGGGGTCCGGGAGCCACCCCCGCGCGCGTCGCGGAGACCACCGACGTCAGCCCGGTCGAGGTCGGCGTGAAGTTCCGCTCGCAGACCGCCGGGCGCATCACGGCGATCCGCTTCTACAAGGGCGCCAGCAACACGGGGACGCACGTCGGGCACCTGTGGACGCGCGCCGGGCAGTTGCTGGCCACCGTCACGTTCGCCAACGAGACGGCGAGCGGGTGGCAGCAGGCCCAACTCAGCACAGCGGTCGAGATCGCAGCGAACACCACGTACATCGCGTCATACCACGCGCCGAATGGCAACTACGCGACCAATCTCGACGGCTTCGCCGCCGCCGGTGTCGACAACCCGCCGCTGCGCGCGCTGCGCGACAACGAGGACGGCGGCAACGGCCTGTACGGCTACGGGCCGAGCGGCACGTTCCCGAACGGCACCTACCGATCCGAGAACTACTGGGTCGACGTGGTGATGGAGACCGGCGCCGACCAAACGTCGCCGACCGTCTCGGCCGTCACGCCGGGGCGGGGCGCGACCGGGACCGCCCAGACCGCCAACGTGACGGCGCGCTTCTCCGAGCCGGTCGACCCGGCGACGGTCACCGCGTCGACGATCACCCTCCGCGACCCGTCGGGCGCGCTCGTTCCCGCCGCAGTCAGCTACGACACCGGCAGCCAGACCGCGACGCTCGACCCGACGGCGTCACTGGCCGCGACGACCACGTATTCCGCACTGGTCAAGGGCGGTAGCTCCGGTGTTAAGGACTTCGCCGGCAACCCGATGTCGATCGACGACAGCTGGACCTTCACCACGCGCGCGCCGACCCAGTCGGGCTGTCCGTGCAGCATCTGGGCGCCGTCGGCGCGGCCGCTCAAGGAGGCCGAGACGACCGACAACAGCGCGGTTGAGGTCGGCACCAAGTTCCGCTCTGACGTGGACGGTCTAATCACCGGGCTTCGGTTCTACAAGGGCGCCACCAACACCGGCACGCATGTCGGGCACCTATGGACGCGGACCGGCCAATTGCTATCCACGGCGACGTTCGCGAACGAGACAGCAAGCGGGTGGCAAGAGGTCACCCTCCCGAACCCCATCGCCGTCACCGCGGACACGACATATATCGCGTCCTACCACGCACCACGCGGCAACTACGCGGTCAACGACCAACAGTTCCTCTCCGCCGGCGTGGACACGCCGCCGTTGCACGCGCTGCGCAACGACATCGACGGCGGCAACGGCCTCTACGGCTACGGGCCGAGCGGGACGTTCCCGACCGGCACGTACCGCTCTGAGGGCTACTGGGTCGATGTGGTGTTCGACACCAGCACCGGCCCGGACACCACAGCGCCGACCGTCACCGGACGACTGCCCGCGCCTGATGCCCAGGGCGTCGCGCCAGCTTCGAACGTCAGCGTCGAGTTCAGCGAGGGCATGGACGGCGCCACAGTCACGACGGCAACCGTGCAGCTGCGCGACCCAGCGGGCAACCTCGTCCCGGCGACGGTCGGCTACGACAGCGGTAGCCGCACGGCAACGCTCGACCCGCAGAGCCTGTTGGCCGACTCCACGCGCTACACGGCCACGGTGAAGGGCGGCGCCGGAGGCGTCGCGGACCGGGCTGGCAACCGGCTGGCGTCAGACGCGACCTGGTCGTTCACCACCGCAGCGCCGCCAGGCCCAGGCCCGGACGACGGTCCGGGCGGGCCGGTCCTGGTAATCGCCAAGTCCACGAACCCGTTCAGCCGGTACTACGCGGAGATCCTCCGCAATGAGGGGATCACCGAGTTCGCTGTTCGCGATGTCGCGAACGTCACGCCGACCACCCTGGCCGGCTACGACGCGGTGATCCTCGGCGACTTCGGGCTCAGCGCCTCGCAGGTGACGATGCTCAGCGACTGGGTGTCCGGCGGCGGCGACCTGATCGCCATGCGGCCGGACAAGCAGCTCGCCGGCCTGCTTGGGCTCACCGACGCTGGCTCGACGCTTTCGAACGCGTACATGCGCGTCGATGCCTCGCGGCCGCCCGGCGCCGGCATCGTCTCGGAGACGATGCAGTTCCACGGCATCGCCGACCGCTATGCGCTGAACGGCGCTACCGCGGTCGCCTCGCTGTACTCGAACGCCTCGACTGCGACAACCGCGCCCGCCGTGACTATGCGCAGTGTGGGCACAAACGGCGGCCGGGCAGCCGCGTTTACCTACGACCTCGCCCGGTCGGTGGTCTACACCCGTCAGGGCAACCCGGCGTGGATCGGGCAGGAGCGCGACGGTACCGCACCGATCCGCTCTGACGACCTCTTCTACGGGCCGGCGAGCTTCGATCCGCAGCCGAACTGGGTTGACCTGAGCAAGGTGGCGATCCCGCAGGCGGACGAGCAGCAGCGGCTGCTGATCAATCTGATCGGCCAGCTGACGGCCGACAAGAAGCCGCTCCCGCGTTTCTGGTACCTCCCGCGAGGTCTGAAGGCGGCAGTCATCATGACCGGCGACGACCACGCCACAGGAGGGACGGCGGGGCGCTTCAACGCGTATCTGGCTGCCAGTCCGGCCGGATGCTCGGTGGCGCAGTGGGAGTGCATCCGCAGTACCTCGTACCTGTTCCCCAACTCGCCGCTCACGAACGCGCAGGCGACGAACTTCCAGGCGCAGGGCTTCGAGGTCGGCGTGCACATCGACACGGGCTGTGCGGACTTCACCCAGAGTTCGTACGACGACATCTTCACCGACTACCTGATGCGCTTCCAGGACAAGTACACGGGCGTGACGGCGCCGGTGAGCAACCGCAACCACTGCATCGCGTTCAGCGACTGGGCCTCAGTTCCGAAGGTCGAGCTCGCACACGGGGTGCGGCTCGACGGCAACTACTACTACTGGCCGCCCGGTTGGGTACAGAACGTGCCGGGGATGTTCACGGGCTCGGGCATGCCGATGCGATTCGCGGACACCGACGGGTCGATGATCGACGTCTACCAGGCGGCGACGCAGATGACAGACGAGTCCGATCAGACCTATCCGTTCACGGTCAACACGTTGCTCGACCGCGCGCTCGGAGCAACGGGCTACTACGGCGTCTTCAACGCGAACATGCACACGGACGAGGTAGCGCACCCGGGCTCCGACGCGATCGTCGCCTCGGCCAAGGCGCGCGGCGTCCCGGTCGTGTCCGCACAGCAGATGCTCACGTGGCTGGACGGCCGCAACGGCTCGACGTTCGACGCGATCCAGTATTCAGGTGACACGCTCACGTTCCGGGTGTCGGTGGGCGCAGGTGCGACGGGTCTCCGCGGCATGGTGCCGGCGACATTCAACGGCAAGGCTCTGCAGGCAATGACACGGGACGCGTCGGCGCTCAGCTACACCCGTGAGGTGATCAAGGGTGTGGACTACGGGTTCTTCCCGGCCACAGCCGGCACCTACACGGCGCGGTACGAGACGGACACGACGGCGCCAACGGTCTCCGCGGTGAGCGCGACCGCCGGCTTCGACGGAAGCGCCACGGTGACGTGGACCTCGAATGAGCCGGCGGACTCGCGCGTGGACTACGGCACCACGACGTCGCTCGGCCAGACGGCCACGGACGCCGCGCTCGTGACCGCGCACAGCGTTCGGCTGACCGGCCTGACGGCGGGCACCACGTATCAGTTCCGCGTCCGCTCGGCCGACGGCGCCGGCAACGCGACCACCGCGCCCGCGGCCCCGAGCGCTCCGGCCACGTTCCGCACCGCCGTCACCGCGTCTCCGGGCGCCGTGACGCTGGAGACGGGCACGCTGCGCGGCGGCAACGCGGCGGCGCTCGCAGCGGACGACAACGTCTACTACGAGGTCAACTCGACGACCAGCGGCACCCGCACCACGTCGTGGTATGGGTCGTTCACGAGCATCCCGACCGGCATCGCCGGGCTGCGTGCCACGTACACGGGCAAGAACTCGCGCAACTGCACGCAGGTGATCGCTGCCTGGCGGTGGACGGACTCGACCTGGCAGCAGCTCGACTCGAGCACCGTCGGCACGACGGAGGCGACGCGCGCCGACCTCGCTCCGCCGGGCGCCGCGAGCGGCTACGTGAGCTCGACGGGCGAGGTGCGCATCCGTGTGCGGTGCACCACGACGGCGAATTTCTTCGCCTCGGGCGATCAGCTCAGGATCACCTATACGCAGTAGCTCAGCGGCGTACGCCGCTGATCAACAGGTACTCGCGGGTGTGGGCGATCTCGCCGTTGTCGCGGTAGTTGGACTCGAAGAAGTCGACCCACGCGCGATGGAGCTCCTCGCGGCGGTCGCCGAGCGAGTCGGCGAGCGTGGCGGTCGGCCCGTAGCTCGTGGAGAACAGGTCCCAGTACGCCTCGCCGGACGCGATGTGCAGCGTGGAGACGTGCTCCTCGATCTCCAGGTCGAACCATTCGCCGAGCAACTCCTGCACGCGCGGCTTCGAGCCCCAGTCGAACGGGCTGCTCGGCGGCTTGGCGGGCATGAACGGCGCCATCACGGCGAACATCCGCCCGAGGCCGCCGTCCGGGGTCCAGTTGGCGAGCGCGATCCGGCCGCCCGGGCTGGTCACGCGCGCGAGCTCGCCGGCGGTCGCCTCGTGATCGGGCGCGAACATGATTCCGCAGGTGGACGAGACCGAGTCGAAGCTGCCGTCCGCGAGGTCGAGCGCCTCACAATCGCCCACGCGGTAGTCGATTTCCAGCCCGCGCTCGGCGGCCCGCTCCTTGGCCGTCTCGATCAGCGCCGGTGCGAGGTCGATGCCGGTCACCGAGGCGCCGCCCGCCGCCGCGCGCTCGGCCACGGCGCCGGTACCGCACGCGAGGTCGAGCCACTTCTGGCCCCGCCGCGGGTCGAGCTTGTCGACGACGACCTCGTGGATGTCGGTGATCGTCTCGGTGATGCGCTGGTAGGGCCCGGTGCCCCACACCACGCTCTGGCGTTGCTTGAGCTGTTCGTAGGCCATGTGGCGACCGTACGCCCTTCCGCCGCGGTGCGCATGTGTCAGATGACGTATTCGGCGGTACCGTCCGCTCATGTCGAAGCTCTCGATCTCCCACCATGAGCGGGTGGAGGGACATCCTCACCGCTGGCACGTGCACATCCACGGACGGGACAAGCCCATCCCGGTCGAGCTGCCGCCGGACGAGCGGCAGAGCCTCGAGATGACCGACGAGGACATCCACGCCTACCTCCCCTCGGCGCTGCAGAAGCACTTGGAGGAGAACCGCGACGATCAGCTGCCCGGCGAGGAGTACCACGACGCCACGTGGGACGCACCGGTGCGGATCATGCAGACGCACTTCATGGCCTGACCTCGACGAGCCCGAGGCGGTGGGCCGTGGCCGCGGCCTCGACGCGGCTGCGCACGGACAGCTTGGAGAGGATGCTCGACACATGGGCGCTGGCCGTCTTCTCGGTCACGAACAGCACCTTGCCGACGTCGCGGTTGGTGAGCCCGCGGGCGACCAGCGAGAGCACCTCGAGCTCGCGCGCCGTCAGCCCCGCCGGGCCGCCGGTGGGCGCGGGGTCCTCCGCGGTCGCCCCGACGTCGATCCGACCGCGCTGGGCGAGCAGCTCCATCTCGGCGAGCAGCGGCGCGTAGCCGAGGCCGTCGGCGATCGCGAACGCCCCGGCCAGGGCGCGCGCGGCGCGGCGGCGGTGGCGCTGCTCGAGCAGTGCCTCGGCCTGCCGGAAGCGGCAGTACGCGGACGCGTGGCGGCGGCCGACACGGTCCCAGGCCGCAGCCGCGACCTCGAACGCCTCGGGATCGGCGAGCCGCCGCAGACGCGTCCCCTCCGCCGCGCCGGTCGCGGCATGGGCCTCCAGCACCGGTGAGCGCGCGTCGCGCGACGCCACCCGAGCCAGCAACCGCAGGCCCGTCTCGTGCGCCCCGCGCACGGTCGCCTCGTCGCCGTTCACATCGGCGGCGGCGCGCACGCCGAGTGCGACGAGCGGCGCCGCGAACCAGCAGTCCTCGGTGCGCTCGAGGCCCGCCTCGACGGCGGCGAGCGCATCCAGCGGCCGCCGCTCCCATAGTGCGAGCTCAGCGGTTCGCGCGGCCAGCGGGCCGGTGTATTGCGGGTCGGCGGCGTTGGCGGTGAGTTCTCCCGCCGCGGCGATGTGCCGTGACGCGTCCTCCAGCGGACCGCGCCCGAGCGCGATCTTGGCGGCAGCCAGGTGGAAGTCGATCGCCGCGCACTCGATCGGGCTGCGCTCCGCGGAGTCGGCCACCAGCACGGCGGCCTCGTCCCAGCTCCCCTGCTCGAACAGCGCGCCGGCGACGGTCGAGCGCAACGAGACGCCGTAGTCGCAGTCGAGCCCGACCTCCTCGCACAGTGCCACGCCCTCGCGGGCGACCTCGATCGCCTCGTCGAGCCGGTCGAGCGGCACCGCGAGGATGTCGGCCAGGTTCAGGTAGGCGCGGGCAAGGTCGTCGAGGTCGCCGACCTCCTCGGCGATCGTCCGGGCGTCGCGCAGGTGGTCGACCGCGGCGTGCGGGTCATCGAGGCACGCGAGGTCGACGCCCAGCGTGTTGAGCGCGTGGCCCTCCTCGGCCCGTGCCCCCACTCGCCGGGCGATGCCGATCGCCTCCTCGCACGAGGCGCGCGACTCGTCGTACCGCGCCAGCAGCATCTGCGCCTGGCCCCGCGCGGCGAGCACGCGCGCGCGGGCCGCCGACGGCGGCTCGGGCGGCACGAGCCGCACGGCGTCCTCGTAGGCGCGCACCGCCGCCCCGCTGTCGCCCGCCGCCCACAGGTAGCGGCCGAGGCGCTCGTGCAGCTCTCCCGCCGTCGCACCCGAGACGTCCCGCAGCGCCGTGCGGATGAGGCCCGCGGCGCGGGTGCTCTCGCCGGCCAGGTTGGCGGCCTCGGCGGCGCGGCGGAGCAGCGTCACGCGGTCGGCGCCGGCCGCCGCGGCCGCGTCCTCGAGGGTGTCCCAGAGATCGAGTGCGCGATCGTAGTGTGCGCTCGCCTCGGCGAACCCGTGCCGGCGCTCGGCCGCGCCCGCCGCGGCGACGGAGGCGCGGAGGGCCGGCTCGTGCACTCCGGCGGCGTGCCAGTGCCGGGCCAGCTCGGAGTCGAGTGTCGCCTCGTCGGCGGCCATGGCGCCGCGATGGGCGAGCGCGGCCCCGTACGCGGCGTGCAGCCGATGGCGTTCGCCCGGCAGCAGCCCCGAGTACGCCGCCTCGCGCAGCAGCGCGTGACGGAACAGATAGAAGTCGTCCTCGACCGTGAGGATCTGGTGGTCGACCGCGGAGCGCAGCGCCTCGTCGCGCTCGGAGTTCGCCATGCCGCAGACGGCGGCGATCAGGCACTCGCGCACGCGCGGGCCACCCGCCGCCACCACGCCGAGCACCCGCTGGGCATCCGGCTCGAGCCGCGCGAACCGCGCATGCAGGACGTCCTCGAGCAGAATCGGCAACCCCCGTCCGTCGCCCTCGCGCGCGGTGGCCACGAGCTGCTCGACGCAGAAGGCGTTGCCCTCGGCGCGCTCGAAGACGTCGGTCACGAAGGCTGCCGTCGGCGGCTCGCCGATGATCCCGGCGATCTGCTGCGCCACCTCTGGGCGCGTGAACGGCCGCAGGTGCATCCGCTCCACCCAGCCGCCGCGCTCGAGCTCGGCGACGAGCGGGCGCAGCGGGTGGCGGCGGTGCAGGTCGTCCGCGCGGTAGGTGGCGATGATCGTCAGCCGCTCGCCGCGCAGGTTCACCGCCAGGAAGCGCAGGAGGTCGCGGGTCGAGCGGTCGGCCCAGTGCAGGTCCTCGATCCCGAGCACGACCGGCGTGTCACCGGCGAGCCGTCGTAGGAGGCCGAGCAACCGCTCGTACATGCGCGCCTGCGCGGTGGCGCTCAGGGGCGTGCCGTCGGCATCGGGCTCGAGCTCGTCGGCCAGGCCACGGAGCGCCTCGACGAACGGCGCGAACGGCAGCGAGTCCTCGGCGACGTCGACGCACGCGCCGGTCAGCACCCGGCCGTCGACGCCGGCCAGCGCCTCGCGCAGCAGCCGGGTCTTCCCGACTCCGGCGTCGCCGCTGATCACCACCATCGCGGGGCGGCGGGTTCCGGCGATGAAATCACGAAGCCGCGAGAGCTCTGTCTCGCGGCTGATGAAGGTCGGGACGTTCACGTGCTGGCATAACCGTCCCGCACGCCCCTTGTCGAGACCTTGGTGTGGACTTGGCGCCCGGCCCGCGCGCGGCGGGCCGGGGCAGCCTCCTCCCTACGGGCAGTTGACCACGGTGTCGCCGGCGTCCGTGCCGGGATCGCACGTCGCCTCGGTGCCGGGACCGCCGTCGAGGTCGTCGACCCCCGCCTCGCCCAGCAGCACCGCGTCGTCGCCGAGGCCGCCACGCAGCGTGTCGTCGTCGTCGCCGCCGCGCAGTTGATCGACGCCCTTCTCGCCGGCGAGCCGGTCGTCGCCGTCGTTCCCGCGCTCGCCGTCGACGGTGTCGCGACCAAGGCCGCCGTAGGCCTTGTCGTCGCCGAGGCCGCCGCGGACGTCGTCGCGGCCGTCGCTGCCCTGGACTTCGTCGTCGCCCTGCTCGCCGTCGATCGTGTCGGCGCCGTTGGCGCCGAAGATCGTGTCGTCGCCGCGGCCGCCGTCGACGGTGTCGTTGCCGTTGCCGGCGCAGATGACGTCGTTGCCGCCGCGGCCGTCGATCGTGTCGGCGCCGCCACGGGCATCGATGATGTCGTTGCCGGGGCCGCCGTTGAGGACGTTGGGCCCGTTGGTGCCGACGATGTTCGCGTTGGCGCAGATCGACACCAGCACGGCCGGGTCGATCGGGAGCTCCTCGGACTCGAGTGGCGGCAGCGGAGGCGGCCCGTCCTGGGCGCCGGCTGCCGGCATCCCTGCGACGGCGGCGATGAGGAAGCCGGTCGCGGCCACCAGTCCGTGGCGCTTGCTGAAGTGGTGCATCGAGACTCCTGGGGGTCGGGTGAGTCAGCCCGGCCAGAGTCCCGTCAGCGCGGCTCCTGCGCATCGGGCGGATGCCCACTTCGGGTGCCCATCCATGCCCAATCCTGCGTGCCGCGACGCCCGAGCCGGCCCCGGCACTGGGCCGGGGCCGACTCGGCTGCGACTAGGTGGTACGGGGGTTTGCACGCATCCCGTTGGTCACCACGATCGCGCACGCGGCGACGACGCAGAAGCCCGCGACGCCGAGAGCGATCACCAGCCACGGGTCACTGTTGTCGGACGACCCGGAGGCATGGGTCGCCGGCTGGGACACGGGCGCGGGCGTGGGGGCCGCGTACACGTGTCCGAGATTCGGGCTGTGGGTGATGCTGTTGCCGGCCGCCAGGTGCTGGAGATCCTGCTGGCGCTCCTGCGCGGCGGCGGCAGAGGCGGAGGCCGGGCCGCCGGGACGGGCGAGCGCGGGAGATGCAGCGAGCGCCAGGATCGCTGCAGCGGTCACGAGCGCGCGCGTGAGGGTGGTTCGCATTGTGGGTGTGCTCCTCGGTGGGGTCAGGCGCGGGTGCGGTGCCCCGCGCAGTTCTGGGCCGTGCAGATGGCGCGGCCGCTGTAGGTGGTCGACGCGACGCCGAGCTCGGCGAGCGCAGCCGCGAGGTCGTGCAGCGCCGGGGCGGCGTCGCGCACGTCGCGGGCGGCCTCGAGTGCCTCGAGAGCCGCCCGGCAGGCGTGCGCGAGCCGTTCGGGATGGCCGGCGGCCATCAGCTCTGCGTCCTCGGGTTCGTGGGCAGCAGGGCGGCGTCGTCGGTCACCTGCAGGCGACGAGGACGACCGAGCGCTCGCCGGAGGCGGCGGGTGCCCGACGTGCGTCGCTGCGGCGACGACTGCCGAACGAGCTGCCGGAGGATTACCGGATGCATGACACCTCCTTGATGTGGGCGCGGATCAGTCGCGGCGGGATCGGCTCGATGGGGCTGATCCGCCGCGTCAGGGCGGGTGAAGCGGCGATGAGCGGTGCGTTCATGCCGCCACTTTCCGCGCGCGCGGTAACCGTGCGCTTGCAGCGCGGTATCAGCGCCTGTCACCCGGGTGGCTTGACGCCGCCCGGGACAATGGGTTGATGGCCGTCACCGACACCGCCGCCGAGCTGCTCGAGCGCGACGAGGCGATCGACGCCCTCGACGCCGCGTTTGCGGCCGGCGGACGGCTCGTCCTGCTGGCCGGCGAGGCGGGGATCGGCAAGTCCGCGCTGCTGCGCCGGTTCTGCGAGCGTCACGCGAAGGACGCGCGGATCCTGTGGGGCGACTGCGACGCGCTGTTCACCCCCTCCCCACTCGGCCCGCTCGCCGACATCGCCGCGGTGACCGGCGGCGAGCTGGAGGACCTCGTGGCCGCGGACGCGCCGCCCCACGCGGTGGCGGCCGCCGTGCTGGACGAGTTGGCGCGCCGGGACCCGGCGATCGTCGTGCTCGAGGACGCCCACTGGGCCGACGAGGCCACGCTCGACGTGCTGCGCCTGTTGGCGCGGCGGATCGCGAGCGTGCCGGCGCTGCTGGTGGCCAGCTACCGCGATGACGAGCTCGAGCCGTCGCACCCGCTGCGGGTGGCGCTCGGCGACCTGCTGCGCCGCGACGTGACCGAGCGCATCCGGCTCGTCCCGCTGTCGGCCGGCGCGGTGGCCGAGCTGGCCGCCGACCACGATGTCGACGCCGACGCGCTGCACCGCCGCACGGCCGGGAACCCGTTCTTCGTGACCGAGGCGCTCGCCGCCGGCGGCGTCGAGCTGCCCGCGACGGTCCGCGACGCCATCCTCGCCCGCGTCGCGCGGCTCAGCTCCCCCGCCCGCAGGGTGCTCGACGCGGCCGCGATCGTCCCCGGCGCGGTCGGACTGCCGGTGCTCGAGGCGCTGGCCGGAGGCGCAGTCGAGCACCTCGACGAGTGCCTGTCGGTCGGCGTGCTCGGCGCGACCGGCACGGGCGTGGCGTTCCGGCACGAGCTGGCGCGTGCCGCCGTCGAGGAGGAGCTCCCTCCGTACCGCCGGCGCGAGCTGCACCGTCGTGCGCTGGTCGCCCAGCCGGACGCCGACCCTGCGCGCCTGGCCCACCATGCCGAGGCCGCCGGCGACGGTGACGCCGTGCTGCGCCACTCCCGCACCGCCGCGGACCGGGCCGCGGCCGCCGGCGCCCACCGCGAGGCCGCCGGCCAGTACGCCCGCGCCCTGCGGTTCGCCGGCGCGCTGCCGCCGGCGGACCGGGCCGAGCTGCACGAGCGGCGCTCGCACCAGTGCTTCGTGGCGGACGCGCCGATGGAGGCCGCGGAGGACCTGCGTCTCGCGCTCGACTGCCACCGCGAGCGCGGCGACCGCCGCGCCGAGGGCAACGCGCTGCGCGCCCTGTCGAGCATCGTCTGGTGCCCCGGCCTGGCCTCCGAGGCCGAGCGCGCCGGGGTCGCGGCCGTCGACCTGCTCGAGCCGCTCGGCCCCGACCGCGAGCTCGCCGCCGCCTACGCGAACATGGCGTCGCTGGCCATGAACCGCGAGGACGCGGACGCCACCTTCGAGTGGGGTGCACGGGCGCTGGCGCTGGCCCGCGAGCTCGGCGACCGGGCGATCGAGGTCCACGCGATGAACTCGGTGGGGACCGTCGAGTTCCTGCGCGGCGGACCGGACGCGCGGGCGCAGGGCGAGCGCAGCCTCGAGCTGTCACTGGAGTCAGCGCTGGTCGACGACGCGCTGCGCGCGTGGGGCAACCTCACGTGGGCCGCGGTGCGCCACCGCGCCTATCCGCTGGCTGAGCGGTACCTGGCCGCGGCGATCGAGTACGCGAGCGACCCGATCCTCGACCTGTGGTGGCTGCACCTGGTCGGTTACAGGGCCCGCACCGAACTGGACCTCGGGCGCTGGGACGACGCGACCGGCACGGCGACGCTGATCGTCCGCAACCGCAAGGCGTCGCCGCTCCCGCAGATCCTCGCGCTCACGATCACGGGCCGCGTGCGCGCGCGGCGCGGCGACCCCGATCCGTGGTCGCCGCTCGACGAGGCCCTCGCGATGGCCGGGCCGGAGCTCCAGCGCACCGAGCCGGTCGCCGCCGCGCGCGCCGAGACCGCGTGGCTGACCGGGGAGCCCGACCGGATCGTCGCCGAGACCGACCACGCGCTGGCCCTCGCGCGGGCGGCAGGCGCCGGCTGGGTCGTCGGCGAGCTCACGGCCTGGCGGCGCCGCGCCGGCATCGAGCCGGAGCCGGGCCTCGACCTGCCCGGGCCGTACGCGCTCGAGGCCGAGGACGCGGCGGCGGCGTGGACCGCGCTCGGCTGCCCCTACGAGGCCGCGCTCGCGCTCGCCGACTCCCGCGACGCGGCATCGCAGCGCCGGGCGCTCGACGCGCTGCACGACCTCGGCGCCGGCGCCGCCGCCGCAGTGGTGAGCCGGGACCTGCGGCGCCGGGGCACCGCCGGGCTGCCGCGCGGCCCGCGCCCCGCCACGCGCGAGAACCCGGCGCGGCTCACCGCACGCGAGCTCGAGGTGCTGACGCTGATTGCGGGCGGCCTGCGCAACCGCGACATCGCCGAGCGGCTGTTCGTCACGCCCAAGACCGTCAGCCACCACGTGTCGGCGATCCTCGCCAAGCTCGGCGCCCACACGCGCGGCGAGGCCGTCGCGAACGCGCAGCAGCTCAGGATGCTGGAGCCGTAGACCCGCGCACCACGAGCCGCGTCGGCAGCAGTACGCGGTCGTCGTGCGGTTCCCCGCGCAGGCGCGCGAGCAGCAGCCGCGCGGCAGCGACGCCGATCTCGTACTGCGGGATCGCGACCGTGGTCAACGGCGGCTGCACACGGTCGACCAGCGGCATGTCGTTGTGGCCGGTGACGGACACGTCGGCGGGGCAGCGCAGTCCCGCCGCCGCGAGCGCCGCGTAGCACCCGAGGGCGATCATGTCGTTGCCGGCGACGATCGCGGTGCCGTCCCACCCGCCCCGCAGCAGCTCGCCACAGGCCCGCTCGCCGGCCGGGACCGTGAACGCCTCGCCGTGGACCACCGGCGCGTCACCGGCGGCTGCGCGGAACGCCTCGAGCCGCCGCACGGTCGTGGACAGCGCCGGCGGGCCGGTGACATGCGCGATCCGCTCGTGGCCCAGCTCGCGGAGATGGGCGACCGCGGCGCGCACGCCCGCGGCGTCGTCGGCCGCGACCAGCGGCAGCCCGGAGCCCTCGATGTCGCGGGTCACGAGCACGGTCGGCACGCCCTCGGGCGGGACGGCGTCGCGCGTGGCCGACGCGACGATCAGCCCCTCGCAGCGGCGCGCGCGCAGCTCGGCGATGACCGACGCCTCGCGCTCCAGGTCGTTGTCGGTGTCGGCCAGCAGGCAGGCGATCCCGGCGCCCCACAGCGTCTCCTCCACCCCGCGCACGATCGGCGGGAGCACCGGGTTCGTGAGGTCGGGCACGACGACGCCGACGACGCCCGAGCGGCGCGTGCGCAGGCTGCGGGCGGTCAGGTCGGGGCGGTAGCCGAGCTCGTCCGCGGCCTCGCGCACGCGGACGACGGTCTCGGCCGCGATGCGGCCCGGGAGCTCCGGGTTGAGCGCGCGCGACGCGGTGCCGGGATGCACCCCGGCCCGCGCCGCGACGTCGCGCAGCGTGGGGGCGCTCAGACCTTCGCCCAGTAGTCGCGCTCCGCCTTGCTGGCCTCGAGCGCCTCGCGCGTCTCGAAGCCCGGCGCCATCGACGCCTCGGTGCCCGGCATGACCTGGTGGTGGTCGATGTTGAGCAGGCGCAGCCAGCTCTGCTGGCCGAGCGTGAGGCCGATCATGCAGCCGAGCTCGACGAGCTCGGGCTCCGTGAAGTGCGCGTGCAGGCGGTCCCAGAACGCGTCGTCGGTGTCGAGGTGCCAGGCGATCGCCTCGGCGTAGGCGAGCGCGGCCTTCTGGCGGTCGTCGAACGCCTCGGCGCTCTCGAAGTTGAGCAGCTCGTCGTACTGGCCCTCGACGAGCCCCTGCTCGGCGCCCTTCACCGAGCGCTGGTTGCCGCAGTACTCGCACTTGACGCTGCGCGAGATGTAGACGCGACACAGCTCCTTGATCGCGTGGTCGAGGACGCCGTTGCGGAACAGATCGTTCCAGCCGTTGGCGAAGAACCAGAACGCCGCCGGCACGTGCGCACGCACCGCCGAGCTCTCCGGGCGCGGCGTCCCTTCACGGGCGCAGCGCTCCATCTCGGCCCGCATCTCCGGGGTCATGTCTTCGAGCGGGACGTAGCTGATGCGCTGACGGTCTGCCATCGGTCTCCTCCATTGGCAATCGATTGCGCAACAGCCTACCGCAAGGGCTACTCGAACTCGCGCAGGTAGCGCTCGAACTGGCGGAGGTGGCCCTCCTCGTCGCGCAGGATGTCGATGACCATGTCCTGCGTCGCCCAGTCGACGCCGTCGCACGCCTCGATGATCCGCGTGTAGTGCTCGATCGCGCCGGCCTCAGCCTCAATGACGCCGCGGATCACGGTTACGACATCGGTGGCGTCGGCGGGCGGCTGGAGCGAGGACTGCTCAGCGCTGAACTCCAGCGAGCCGGGCGGCGTGCCGTACAGCTCCTTGATGCGGCCCGCGAACTTGCGGGCATGGCCGAGCTCCTCGTCGACGTCGGCGTCGAGCGACTCGGCGACCTCCTCGGCGCGGATGCCGTCGAGCGCGGCGGCGTTCGCCACGTACGACATGACGGTCTCCATCTCCATCCAGTACGCGCGCTCGAGGAGGGCGAGGATCTCGGTCCGTTTCGCCTCGTTGGCGGGAGCCAGGATGCCCGCCGAGACGTTGCTCTTCTCGGTCTTGTTCGCCATGGGCGCGACAATAGCAAACAATTCAAAATAGCGTCTTGGTTAGGAGAGCCTAAGGTTTGCGCTAAGCTCACGGTCGTGACGACGATCGAGAGCAGCCTCGCCTCAGCGCTCCGCGACCGCGGCCAGCGGGTCACGCCGCAGCGCCTGATGGTCGCCCGCGTGATGAGCGACCTCGACGCGCACGTCACCGCCGAGGCGGTGTTCGACGAGGTCAGCCGGCGCATGCCCGGCGTATCCCTCCCCACCGTCTATGCGACGCTCGACCTGCTCGAGGGCGTCGGGCTGATCGACCGCGTGACGACCGAGCGCGGCGCCGTGATCTACGACCCGCGCACGGACGAGCACCACCATCTCGTGTGCCGCGGCTGCGGCGCCATCTTGGATGTCGAGGCGCCGGTGACTACCGACGCGCTGCTCGATGCCGCCCGCTCAGCGGGCTTCGCGCCCGACCACGCCCAGGTCGTGGTCCGCGGGCTCTGCAGCGCCTGCGCCGTCTGACACGGCGCGCCGAGCGTCCCACTCGGCGAACCGCCCCTCCGCGGTCGCGAGCCAGCGGGCGAGGTCGCGCTCGAAGCGCTTGAGCACCCGCGCGCGGGAGCCGTAGTCCGGGAAGTCCGCTTGCTTCTCCTGCAGCATCGCCCCCATCTTAGGGCAACCTAACCGGCGATGCTCGACACAATGGCGGCCATCGCCTCCTACGCCGTCAACGAACGCGCCGTCGCGCGCGCCAAGGAGCTCATCGACGCCCGGCAGTACGTGCTCGAGAGCGAGTGGGGCGAGGTGCAGCCGAGCGCCGAGTCCGAGAACCGGTACCTCGAGTCGCACAGCTGGGACGAGTACGCCGGCTGGCACCTCGGGCTCACCGAGGGCGCGAACGACGGGACGAAGGCCCGCTACGCGTTCGTCTACGGCGATCTGCGGCGCCTGCACCGCACCGGGCTGATCGCGTGCGTCTACCGCGCGTCGATCTGGCGGCACAAGGCCGTGGAGCTTGCGGCCCACGACCTGCTGCAGCTGCTGGACCGCAAGACCGGCTAGGCGGGCAGGACGACGAACAGCACGCCCGGCCGCGCCTCGAGGATCACGTCGGCGACCCGCTCGTCCTCTGGGGTCGGCGCACCGCGGCTGAACACGGTCGTCGGGTTCGGGATCGGCGCGTCGCCGCTCGGCTCGGCGAACGGCGACTCGTTCGGGTCCTGCGGCGGCAGGCGAGGTGCCATGCACTCGTCCGAGTACCCGCCGATGTCAGTGCAGAACCGCTTTGAGCGTGATCAGGGCCGCGCCGATCAGCGCCACGGCCAGCGCCTGGACCCAAGCGCCGCGGGCTGTCGATCCCGACAGCCGTGCCGCCCAGTACCCGTAGAACGCGATCAGGCCGACCCCGGTCCACTTGGCGAGGTTGAACGCGAGGTCGCTCTCGATCGCCCCGGCTGCCGCGAGGATGAAGAAGATCGCCGGGAACCCGACGCCGCCGGCGACCGCCATGCCGTCGACGACGACCTCGCCCACCTCCTCGCGGGTCGGCCGCCGCCGCAGGCGGCTCTCGCCCCCCAGGAGCTCGGAGTAGACCTCGGCCAGCGCAACCGCGATCGCGGTGCCGATCAGCGATCCGATCACGATCCGGTTGGCGGGCGGGTGCGCCTGGAGCGCGACGACGAGCGCGAGGCCGATGATCGCGCCGTAGGTGACGCGCGCGACCTGCCTCGAGCCGAGGTGCATGGCCATCGCGTTCCTGAGACCGGACACGCAGCGCGGTATACACGACCCTCAGGTCAGCTGCTGGATGCCTCCCGCCACGCGCCACGGTCCGGGCGGCGCCAGGAACTCCGAGCGCTCGGCCGGCGTGGCGCGCGCGAGCACGAAGCGGTGCCCCGAGACGGTCACGACGCGGCCGTGCGCGGCGTAGCGCAGCTGGTCCAGCTGGGCGTCGTTGCTCACGAGCCGTCCGCCCGCCCGCAGGTGCGCATCGCCGAAGTAGCCCTGGCACTCGCCCTTCGCGTATTCGGCGCTCGCGTGCGTCGTGAGATAGCGGCAGGCGGTGACGCCGTCGTTGTCCACGATCGCCCCGAGGAAGCCGCGGACGGTGCCGATCTGGGTGGCGCCGGGTCGCACCGGCGGCTCGGTGACGCTGCGGATGCCGAGCGGCGCCAGGAGTGCGACGGCGGCGATGCCCGGCACGAGCCAGGCGGCATTCGGGTGCCGCCAGGTGCGCGGGTGCTCGGGCATCATCGCCAGCAACCGGATCAGCAGCTGTGCGGCCAGCGCGACCGACAGCACGACCGCGGCGATCACGATCACCGGGCTGCCGGTGCGGCCCAGCCAGCCGACCGCGCCGACCACTGCGAGCGCGCTGAGCGTGAAGGCGGCGAGCAGCATCGTGCTTCCAGCATGCGCCGGGACTCGCCGCCCGGCCATCGCTCGACCGGCTGACGACGCGGATGAACCGGTTGTCGTCCGCGGCGATAGGCTCCGCGCTCGATGGAGACGCTGCTCGAGGGAGGCTCGTTCTTCGAATCGCCGCGCTGGCACGAAGGACGCTGGTTCGTGTCGGACTTCTACCGGCACCTCGTTCTCGCCGTGAGCACCGCCGGCGAGGCCGATACGGTGATGGAGGTCGAGGGCCAGCCATCGGGGATCGGCTGGATGCCCGACGGCTCGATGCTCGTCGTCTCGATGCGCGACCGCCGGATCCTGCGGCGCGCGCCGGACGGCGAGGTGACCGTGCACGCCGACGTCGGCGAGTACTGCGGCGGGCACCTCAACGACATGGTCGTGTCGTCGTCCGGGCACGCCTACGCCGGCAACTTCGGGTTCGACCTGATGGGCGGCGGCGACCCCGCGCCCGCCGCGCTGATCCATGTCGACCCCGACGGCAACCCCTCGGTCGCCGCCGAGGAGATGCTGTTCCCGAACGGCTCGGTCATCACGCCGGACGGATCAACGCTGATCGTCGGCGAGACCGCGGGCGCCCGCTACACCGCGTTCACGATCCAGGACGACGGGTCGCTGACCGACCGGCGGGTCTGGGCGCAGGTCGAGGACCCACCGCCCATCACCACGCTCGCGGAGACGCTCGGCAACCTGCGCTTCGGGCCGGACGGCTGCGGGCTCGACGCCGAGGGCCACATCTGGGCGGCCGACGAGGTCAACGCCGTCTGCGCGCGCGTCGCGCCGGGCGGCGAGGTCGTGCAGCGGATCCCCGCGCCCGAGGGCACGGACGTGTTCGCCTGCATGCTGGGCGGCGACGACGGGCGCACGCTGCTCATGTGCGTGGCGCCGGACTTCCTCGAACACAACCGCGTCGGCTCGACCGACGCGCGGCTCGTCACGACCACCGTGGACGTTCCGCGCGCCGGCCTGCCCTAGTCCTAGGCGGCCACCCGGCGGGCACGCACGATCCCGACGGCCCCGGCGGCGACGCCGGCCCCGGCGCGGCCACGACGGTCGCGGCCGCCAGGGCGATGGCGAGCGGGTTCAGCACGGCGGCGAGACGCTTCATGGTGCTGCTCCTGTGAGCGGATGGACGATGCGCCGCAGCATCCGCGCGCGCGGTTGCACCCTGCTGACAGGCGGGTAACGTGCGGTCGCGCGATGGCCGATTCCGGGCGACTGCCGGCGCGTGTCGCCTCGGCGCTCGAGGCGATCAGCCGCGTCGCCCGAGCGCTGAACGCGCCCGGAGCGCTGCACGAGGTGGCCGACCGCGCGCTCGACGCGATGCGCGCGACGCTCGACCTCGAGACCGCCGTGCTCTACCTGCCGGATGCCGGCGGACGGCCACTGCTCATCCGCTTCACGGGCGCCCAGACCCGCGAGCAGCTCGACTTCGACCCGGCGGCCTGGCAGCTGGCGATCGCCGGCGGGCATCCGCTGGTGTTCAACGAGCCGGCCGGCTGGCTGGTGCCAAACCCCTTCGACCCGCCCGCCGCGCACTGGATGGTCGTGCCGCTGGCGACGGCCGAGCGGCTCGTCGGCGCCGTTGTGGCCGCGCGCGCGGAGCCCGTGGCGCTCGACGCGCTCGGCGGGACCGTGCTGAGCCTGCTCGGCGACCAGCTGGCGGCGGGCATCGAGAGCGCGCAGTTGCGCGTGCAGCTCCAGGGCGCGGCGATCGAGCGCGAGCGCCTGCGCGTGGCCGCCGACGTCCACGACGGCCTCGCGCAGGACCTCGCGCTGGCCGTGCGTGAGCTGGCGTTCCTGGACGGCGACCCGCCGGCCGCCGGCGCCGAGGCAAGCCGCGCACGGCTGCGGGCGGCGGTCGGCTCGGCGCACGGCGTGGTGCGCGACCGGCTCGTGGACCTGTCGAGCACGCTGCCGATCGGCGGTCTGCGCGCCGCCGTCGAGGAGGTGTGCGCGCGGTACGCGCTGCGCGGGCTCGCCGTCCGGCTCGATGCCGACGCGGCGATGGGCGAGGCGCCGCCGGCCGTGACCGCGGCGCTCGTGCGCGTCGTCAACGAGGCGCTCGCCAACGCGCTCAAGCATGCCGAGGCGACCGCCGTGGACGTCCGGCTCGTCGCCGAGTCCGGCGCGATCACGGTGGTGGTCGCCGACGACGGCCGCGGGTTCGACCCGGCCGCCGCGCCGGGCGCCGCCCAGGGCCACCTCGGCCTCACGCTCATGCGTGGGCGCGCGAACGAGGCGGCCGGCGAGCTGACCGTCGAGTCCACCCCGGGCACCGGAACCACCGTCGCCGCCCGCTTCCCACTACCGTCCGTGCCGTGAGCCTGGCGGACGCGATCGGGGACGGCGCCGGCCGCGTCTCGTGCCCGCACCTGGCGATGCTGGTGCAGACCCCGGCGGAGCTGCACCCCGCGCTGGCGGCGTTCTACTCGCTCGGGGCGAGCCGTAACGGCTGGCTGCTGCACCGCTCGCTCCCCGGCGAGCTCGAGGCCGACCGCACCGGCCTGATCGCCGCCGGGCTCGACGTCGCCGGCCTCGAGGCGTCAGACCGGCTCGCGATGACCGAGGTGCCGGTCACCGAGCCGCCGGAGCACTGGGCCGAGCCGTTCCTGCCGCTGATCGAGGAGCGGATGGCCGGCGGCTTCGAGGCGGTGTGGTGGTCGCGCTTCCCGGTCGGCGCCACCGGCCGCGAGTTCGACGTGGCGCTCGACTACGACCGCGCCTGGGACGCGGCGATGCACGGCCGCCGCGCCGTGTCGCTGTGCCTGTACGTCGTCGGCGCGCTCGGCTCCGAGCCCGAGGCGGCACAGCAGCTCGCCGCGATGCACGACGGCGTGCTGCGCGCGACGCCCGCCGGCGCCGAGCTGATCAGCGGCCGAGCGTACTGATCAGCCGGTGGGCGCGATCGGGGATCGCGGCCAGCAGCTCGCGGACGTCGGCGAGGCCGGCGCGCAGCTCCGGGTCGCCGACCTCGACCGGCCGCATCGAGTCCTGCAGCTCGGCCAGGATGTTGTCGGCCTCCTCGACGGACTCGACCGCCATCTCCACGAAGGCGCGGACGCCACGCGACGCTGCGCCCGGGGACACGGGCTCGAATGCGCGGCCGCCCTCGAGCCCGTGGCGCTCGGCGAAGCCGGCGTACGTGCGCTTCGCGCGCCCGTACGCCGCCTGTGCCGGCCTGAAGAGGCTCTCCTCGAGCGCGTCAGCGGTCCGCTCGTCGAGCTGCTCGTACGCGTCGCCGAGAGCGCCGAGCGCGGCGCCCATCTCGTCGATCGCGTCACCGATGATCTCGAGCAGCTCCTCCCGGGCTTCGCGCGTGACGTAGGCCAATCAGCCCACCTTGGTCCAGGTGCTGAGCGGCGTCGCGCCGGCGAAGCCGGAGGCGCTCGCCGCCTTGAAGGTGCGGAACACGCGCAGCGTGTACACGAGCCGCGGCCGGGTCTTCTTCGAGTACTTCTTCTTGGCGTCGAACTGCACGCGGTAGTTGCCTGACGCGGCGCCCGCGCTCACGATCCGCCGCTTCGTCGGCCCGAACGTCCCGCACGGGCCCTTCGGCCGGCCGACGAGGGTGTCGGAGCTCACGCCGTGGTTGCGCACGTGCATGTAGGCCTTGGGGCCCGAGAGGAACCCGTAGCCGCGCATCTTGCGCTTCTTGTCCGCCCGCGCGTTGGCCGGCTTGACCGTCACCTGCGGCGTCGTGCCCATGAGCGTCGTCGTGGCGGTCAGCGCCGGATTCGTGGCATCCGTGGCGACGATGGTGTGCGTCTTTGCGCCGCGGAGCCCTCGAAGCACGAACGACTCGCCTACGTTGCCTGCAGCGTCGGCCGTGAGCTCAGTGACCGGCGTCGCATCGAAGGTGAGGCCGACCTGCGCCACCGGGCGTGAATCCTGCCCCGAGACAGCGTGATCGACTGATTGGAGAGATGACACGCCCGGACTGGGGCGAGGGTTAGTGTCGCCGCCTGCGCGCTCGTGGCCGTCATGGCCATGCCTGCCGTGGCCACCATGAACGCCGTTGCGTACCGTCGCAAAGGGGATCCTCCCGTCGAATGATGCTTCCCGGCGCGAGAGTAGCGCCCGAACGCCGCTCAGCACAGCCCCTCCGTAATGTCTGTCCCCATGGCGACCGAACGGCGTCCAGCGATCCTGGCGGTTGACGACGAGCCCGCCGTGCTGGCGGCCGTCGCACGCGACCTGCGGCGCGGCTTCGGCGAACGCTTCCGGATCCTCCGAGCCGGCTCCGGCGCGGAGGCGCTGGATCTGCTCGCCGAGGTGCGGCGGCGCGGCGACCAGGTGGCGATGCTGATCGCCGACCAGCGCATGCCCGGGATGCCGGGCACCGAGTACCTCGTCGAAGCGCGCAAGATCGTCCCGGACGCCAAGCGCGTGCTGCTGACCGCGTACGCCGACACCGAGGCGGCGATCGCGGCGATCAACGACGTCGCGCTCGACTACTACCTGCTGAAGCCGTGGGACCCGCCGGAGGAGCACCTGTTCCCGGTCGTCGAGGACCTGCTGACCACGTGGGAGTCGGGCGCCGCGCTGGAGGCCGGCGGCGTGCGCGTGATCGGCCACCGGTTCTCGCCGGAGTCGCACGACCTCCGGGACTTCCTCGCCCGCAACCGCGTCCCCGCCCGGTTCCTCGACGTCGAGCGGGAGGGCGAGGCGCGGGAGCTGCTGCAGGTCGCCGGGGTCGCGGACGATCGCCTGCCGGTCGCGCTGCTCGAGGACGGCAGCGTGCTCGAGCGGCCGACGATGCTGGAGATCGCGGAGCGCCTGGGCATCGCCGGTCAGCCGGCGTCCGACCACTACGACCTGGTGATCGTCGGCGGCGGCCCGGCCGGCCTGGCGGCCGCGGTGTACGGCGCGTCCGAGGGGCTGCGCACCGTGATGGTCGAGCGCGAGGCGCCGGGTGGGCAGGCCGGGCAGTCGAGCAAGATCGAGAACTACCTCGGGTTCCCGGGCGGGCTCAGCGGCTCGGAGCTCGCGCACCGTGCCACCTCGCAGGCGCGACGCCTGGGCGCCGAGCTCCTGAGCGTTCAGGACGCCGCGGCGCTGCGCGTCGAGGGCGCGGGGCGGATCGTCGACCTCAGCGACGGCGGCGCGCTGAGCGCGAACTGCGTGCTCGTCGCGTCAGGCGTCGCCTATCGCCAGCTCGACACGCCGGGATTCGCCGAGCTGACCGGCGCCGGCATCTACTACGGCGCGGCCATGACCGAGGCGCGCTCGTGCAAGGACCAGCATGTCGCGATCATCGGGGGCGCGAACTCCGCCGGGCAGGCCGCGGTGTACTTCAGCGACCACGCCGCGAGGGTGACGATGCTCGTGCGGTCGTCGCTCGCGAAGTCGATGTCGCACTATCTCATCGAGAACATCGGCAAGCGCCCGAACATCGAAGTGCGAGCCGGGAGCCGGGCGGTCTCGGCCGAAGGCAGCGACGGCCACCTTCGCCGGCTCCGTGTGCGGGACGACGGCGGCCCCGAGGAAGACCTCGACGTGGATGCGTGCTTCGTGTTCATCGGCGCCGCTCCGCGCACCGACTGGCTCGAGGGCGTCGTCGCCCGCGACGACCGCGGCTTCATCCTCGCCGGCCCGGACGCGCGTGGCGAGGGCTGGCCGCTCAAGCGCGACCCGTACCACCTGGAGACCAGCGTGCCCGGCGTGTTCGTCGCCGGCGACGTCCGCGCGCGGTCGATCAAGCGCGTGGCGAGCGCCGTCGGCGAGGGCTCGATGGCGGTGTCGCTCGTGCACCAGTACCTGGTCGACGCATGAGCGCCTACACCCTCTCTGACCTGCGCCCCGTCGATCTGTTCGACGACCTGTCGGACGACGAGCTGGCCCAGTGGGTCGAGGTCGCCAGGCCGCACGACCACAAGGCGGGCGAGATCCTGGCCGAGCAGGGCGTCGAGGTCGAGGGCGTGCTCCTGCTGCTCGAGGGGACGGCGCTGGCGCAGCTCATGGAGGGCGGCCGCGGCGAGCCGGTCGGCCGTCAGGTCGGGCCGACCTGGGCGGGCGCGATCTCCGCGCTCACCGGTGGGCCGCTCGGCGTGCAGATGCGCGCCGAGACCGACTGCCGCGCGGCGCTCATCGACACCGAGGACTTCCGCCGGCTGGCGTTCGCGCAGCCGGCCGTGCACCAGCGCGTGATGAAGCAGGTCGCGCCGGTGATGAGCCGCGTGCAGGGCATCGAGCAGAACCGTGAGCGCCTGGCGTCGCTGGGCACGATGGCCGCCGGGCTCGCGCACGAGCTCAACAACCCGGCAGCGGCCGCGCAGCGCGCCGCGGCGCAGCTGGCCGAGGCGATCGACGTGGTCGGCTCCGCGCTCGGGCGGTTCGTCGAGTCGGGCGTCGAGCGCACCGACGCCGAGGTGCTGCTCGGTCTGCAGCGCGAGGCCATCGCCGGCGCGGAGGGCCGCACCGCGCTCGACACGCTGGACGCCGCCGATGCCGAGGACGAGCTGCTGGACAAGCTCGAGGACCTCGGCGTGCCCGAGCCGTGGCGGCTCACCGAGGCGCTCGCGTGCGCGGGCGTGGACGAGGACTGGCTCGACCGCGTGAACGCCGCCGCCGGACCGGCCACCGACGCGGCGATCGGCTGGGTCGCCGCGACGCTCACCGCGCGCAGCCTGGCCGCCGAGCTGCAGGAGTCCACGCGCCGGATGTCCGACCTCGTCGGGGCGGTCAAGAGCTACGCGTACATGGATCGCGGCGCGCTCGTCGAGGTCGACCTGCACGAGGGGCTGGAGACGACGATCGCCGTGCTCGGCCACAAGCTCAAGCACACCTCGATCAAGGTCGTGCGCGAGTACGACCGCTCGCTGCCGCACCTCACGGTCCGCGGCTCCGAGCTCAACCAGGTGTGGACGAACCTGCTCGACAACGCGATCGACGCGCTCGGCGAGCAGGGCACGATCACGATCACCACGCGCCACGACAACTCGTGCGCGCTGGTCGACATCTCCGACGACGGGCCGGGGATCGCCTCCGAGTACCGCGACCGGGTGTTCGACTCGTTCTTCACCACCAAGGACGTCGGCGCGGGCACGGGCCTTGGGCTCGCCACCGCGCGGCGCATCGTCGTCGACCGGCACGACGGGTCGCTGACCTTCGACTCCGAGCCGGGCCGCACGACGTTCCACATCTCGCTCCCGATCCGCCAGGAGACCCCCTGATGCCCTGCACCCACCTCGAACACGTCCACGTCACCGAGCTGCCCGAGTCCGTCGACGGCTGCGAAGAGTGCCTCGCCAGCGGCGGCGGCTGGGTCCACCTGCGCATCTGCCTCGAGTGCGGGAAGGTCGGCTGCTGCGACAGCTCGCCGAACAAGCACGCGAGCGCGCACGCGCGCGAGAGCGGCCACCCGATCATCCGCTCGCTGGAGCCGGGCGAGGACTGGTCGTGGTGCTTCGAGGACGAGGTGGCGATGCGGATCCCGCAGGTGCAGGGCGAGACGCGGATCCCGCCGTCACCGCTCCTGAGCTGAGCGGCGGACCCGCTCGAACACAGCGTCCGCGTCGCCGCAGCCGTCGACCTTGCGCAGGAGCCCGCGCCGCTCGTAGTAGCCGGCCAGCGGCGTGATCGTTTCGTGGTACACGCGCAGCCGCTCGCGGACGGTCTCCGGGTTGTCGTCGCTGCGCCCCTGGTCGCGGCCGAGGATGCGCCGCTCGACCTCGTCGTCGGGCACGTCGATGAGGATCGCCGCGCTCACGTCGCGCTCGTCGGCGGCGAGCGCCTCGGCCTGCTCGACGCTGCGCGGGAAACCGTCGAGCAGCACCGGCCGGTCCCCCGCCGCGCGCAGCGCGTCGAGCACGATGCCGACGATCAGCTCGTTCGGCACCAGGTCGCCCCGGTCCATGTACTCGCCGGCGCGGCGCCCGAGGTCCGTGCCCTCGGCGCGGGCGGCGCGCAGCAGCTCGCCGCTGGCCAGCGTCGTGTAGCCGAGGTCGTCGCGCAGGCGCGCGGCCTGCGTCCCCTTCCCCGACCCGGGCGGCCCGAGCAGCGCGATGGTCGGCTCCATCCGACCATCATGCCTGCTCCGGGATACTCGTCGCATGGAGATCCTTCGCCAGGACGAGCTGCCGTTCAGCCGCATCTCGCGTGAGTTCGTGGGCGACGACCACGGCGACGCGGGGGTTTGCCTGATCCTCGTCGACGCTCCGCCCGGCCGCGGGCCGGGCCTGCACAAGCACCCGTACGCGGAGCTGTTCCTCATCCAGGAGGGCGAGGGCACATTCCGGTCGGGCGAGGAGGAGCGCACCGCGGGCGCGGGCGACCTGATCGTCGTGCCGGCCGAGACCTGGCACGGCTTCACGGCGACGGGCGACGAGAACCTCAGGATGGTCAGCATCCACCCGAGCAACAGCTTCACGACGGTGTGGAAGGACGACTGACATGGACCATCGCCGCCTCGGAGACTCGGACCTCGAGGTCTCCGTCATCGCGCTCGGCTCGTGGCTGACCTACTCGGGCGGCGTCGGGCGCGAGCAGACGGAGGCGTGCACGCGCGCGGCGTTCGACGCCGGCATCACGTTCTTCGACACCGCGAACGTGTACGGCCGCGGCGCGGCCGAGACCGCCTGGGGCGAGATCCTCTCGGGCTACGCGCGCGACTCGTACACGCTCGCCACGAAGGTCTACTTCCCGATGGGCGGGCGCGACCGCGGCCTGTCGCGGGAGCAGATCCACAAGCAGATCGACGGGTCGCTGGCGCGGCTGCAGACCGATCACGTCGACCTCTACCAGTGCCATCGCTACGACGACGACACGCCGCTCGAGGAGACGATGCAGGCGCTGACCGAGGTCGTCGAGGCGGGCAAGACCCGCTACATCGGCTTCAGCGAGTGGCCGGCGGACCGGATCCAGGCGGCGCTCGACATGGTGCCCGGCGTGGCGAAGTTCGTGTCCAGCCAGCCGCAGTACTCGGCGCTGTGGCGGGGGCCGGAGGCCGAGGTGATCCCGCTGTGCGAGCGCAACGGCATCTCGCAGATCGTCTGGTCGCCGCTGGCCCAGGGCGTGCTGACCGGCAAGTACCGGCCGGGCGAGGCGCCCCCGCAGGACTCGCGCGCCACGTCGAAGGCGATGAACCGCTTCATCAAGCAGTGGCTCGGCGACGAGATGCTCGAGGCGGTGCAACGGCTGCGGCCGGTCGCCGACGGCGCCGGGCTGACGATGTCCCAGCTCGCGCTGGCCTGGGTGCTGCGGCAGGACAACGTGGCGGCGGCGATCATCGGCGCGTCGCGGCCCGAGCAGGTGCACGAGAACGTCGCGGCCGCGGGCGTGACTCTCAGCGACGACACGCTGGCGGCGATCGACGACGCGATCGGCGCCGTGGCGATCCGCTAGTACGGGTGGCCGGAAGTACGGCGCATACCCCGGCCTAGTCCGGGTCGTCGCTGCCGGTGCACGGCATCCGCGAGCATGCTGGTGGCACGTGACCGGATGCCGGGTGCCGGCAGCGGCGGGCCGGGCCTGCCGGAATGCGTTGTACTTTCGGGCGCGCGTACTAGAACAGCGGCGGCGTCGTGAGCAGCGGCTCGATCCGCCAGCCGTCGGGCGCCGCCGTCGCGTGCCACAGCTCGTCGAAGCCCTCCTCGGGCGTGGGCGTCACGAGCGCGCGGGCGGTCGCGGCGACGCGCCCGGGTGGGATGCGCGCGGCGCCGGCGCGCTCGGCGTTGCGCGCGAACGCCTCGGCCGAGTCGACCTCGACGAGGTAGCCGACGGTCCGGAAGCCGGCGGCCCGGGCGGGCTCGAGGTAGCGCACGCGGTCGGCGGGCGTCGGGTTCGTGTTGTCGACCACGAACGGCTGGCGCTGCTCCAGGCACAGCCGCAGGAACGCCGCCTCGCGCTCGCGGCTGCGCAGCAGGTCGAGGCTCACGCGCACGTGCGTGGCCAGGAAACGGTCGCGGTACAGCGTCGTCTTCCCGCTCCCCTGCACGCCGCAGAGCACGACCGCCTCCATCAGCCGACCTCCGCGAGCTTGCGCTCGAGCAGCCGGCGCTCGGCGTCGTCGTGGGCGAGCGCGAGCGCGCGCCGGAACGCGTCGCGCGCCTCGTCGGCGCGCCCGAGCCGGCGCAGCAGCTCGCCGCGCGTGGAGTGCAGGTACTGGTAGCCGTCGAGATCGAGCCCGTCGACGATGCCGAGCCCGGCCTCGGCGCCCTCCGCCTCGGCCACCGCGACCGCGCGGTTGAGCTCGACGACCGGCGAGCCGGTGAGCCGCGACAACTCGCCGTAGAGGGCGGCGATCTGCGCCCAGTCGTGGGGATCGTCGGCGTGCAGCGAAGCGATCGCGGCCTGCACGACATACGGCCCGTGGCCGTGGAGCGCGAGCGCCCGGTCGAGGCTGGCACGCCCGCGCGCGATCGCCGCCTCGTTCCACAGCGCGCGGTCCTGGTCGGCCAGCAGCACCAGCTCGGCGTCGCGGAACCGCGCCGCGCGGCGCGACTCGTGCAGCAGCATGAGCGCCACCAGGCCGTGCACCTCCGGCTCGTCGGGCATCAGCCCGGCGAGCGCATCGCCGAGCCGGATCGCCTCGGCCGCCAGGTCGCCGCGGCCGGAGTAGCCCTCGTTGAAGATCAGGTAGACGACGGCCAGCACGGCGGCGAGCCGGTCCGGCAGCAGGTGGTCGGGCGGCACGCGGAACGGGATGCCCGCGGCCTTGATCTTCTTCTTCGCGCGCACGAGACGCTGCGCCATCGTGGCCTCGGGAACCAGGAAGGCGCGCGCGATCTCCGGCGTGGTCAGCCCGCCGAGCGTGCGCAGCGTGAGCGCCACCTGGGCGTCGGTGGCCAGCGCGGGATGGCAGCAGGTGAACACCAGCTCGAGCCGCTCGTCGGGGAATGTCGTGTCGTCCACCGTGTCCTCCACCGCCGACGGGATGTCGAGCTGCCGGGTCTTCTCCGCCAGCGTCCGGTCGCGCCGCAGGCGGTCGACCGCCCGGTTGCGCGCCGTCGTGATCAGCCAGGCGCCGGGGTTGGACGGGACGCCGTCGCGCGGCCAGCGCGCCGCGGCCGCGGCGAACGCGTCCTGCGCGGCCTCCTCGGCGAGGTCGAAATCGCCGAGGAAGCCGATCAGGGTCGCCAGGACGCGGCCCCACTGGTCGCGGAAGACCGAGTCGAGTTCTACTGCTGCCACGCGCCCAGCGGCCGGATCTCGACCGCGCCGCCCATGCTCGCGGCCGGGATCTTGCCCGCGAGCTCGATCGCCGCGTCGAGGTCGTCGGCCTCGAGAAAGCAGTAGCCGCCGAGCGCCTCCTTGGTGTCGACGAACGGGCCGTCGGTGGTCAGCGTCCGCCCGTCCTGCACGCGCACGGTCGTCGCCGTCTCGGGCGCCTGCATCTGCTCGCCGGGCGTCATGCCGGGGGTCCGGTTGACCTCCTGGTAAGCGGCGTAGACGGCGCCCTGCTGCTCGGGCGTGAGCGCGTCCCACGCGTCGGTGCCCGGGAGCGGAGTGGTGCCCTGGTGGATCAGCAGCATGTACTTCATCGCGTCCTCCTCGTTCGGGATGGTCGCGTATGAGACGAACGGGCGCCTCGAAAATCGACAGCTACTCGCCGATGTCCTCGTCCCACACCTCCGGGGCGCGGGCGATGAAGCCCTGAAGCAGGTCGACGCATTCCTGGGAGTCGAGGTCGATGACCTCGACTCCCGCCTCGCGGAGCCAGTCGATCCCGCCCTGGAAGGTCCGCGACTCGCCGACCACGACCGTCCCGATGCCGAACTGGCGGATCAGCCCGCTGCAGTACCAGCACGGGGCGAGCGTGGTCGCGATCGTGACGTCGCGGTAGGAGCGCCGGCGGCCCGTGTTGCGGAACGCCTCGGTCTCCCCGTGGGCGGACGGGTCACCGCGCTGCACGCGCTGGTTGTGGCCGCGGCCGAGCAGCGCGCCGGCGGCGTCGAACAGCGCGCCCCCGATCGGGATCCCGCCCTCGGCCTCGCCCGCCCGCGCCTCCTCGATGGCGATCGTGAGCATCTCCTCGTGGGTCACGAGGCCGGACACTAGCCTCTAGGTGTCGTGCCGACCGTCGAGGGCCTGAAGTTCTTCTACGCGCTCCATGAGCTTCCGCCGGGCAGGCTGCCGTTCCGCCGCTGGCGCTGGGAGCTGTGGCACGGCGCCACGATGATCGCGGCGGGCTGGCGGATCTCGCGGCCCCAGGCGGGCCGGGCGCTGCGGCTGAACGCCGTCGAGTTCGGCCATCGCCTGTTCGGCCTGCCGGCCCCGAAGCGCCGGCCGGACGACGGGCACGGCGACCTGCAGCCGGGCAGCGCCGAGCGGCTGGCCATCGGCTCGATCACCTGCTGGCTCGTGCCGCGGGCGCTCGAGCTGCCGGCGCCTGCGCCAAGCGGCCTGTAAGCCGGCGACAACCGCCCTGCAACGGCACAGAAACCGCGCGCGGGGAAGGTGCCTGCCATGAAGCCGTTCCTTCCTCCCCATTCGAGCACCAAGCGTGCCCGCCCGGCACTGGCTCCCAGCACCCGGACGCAGCCGGCGAGCCCGATGCGCTCGACGGTGCTGCAGTCGCTCCTCCTCTGCCCCGACGGCGGCGTCGAGTCGCACCGCCACGGCCAGAGCAAGTCCAGTCCGCGCGATAACTGAGATGAGACTCGTCATGGATGACGCCCAGCCCCTCAAGACGATCGTCGCGGACGACGATCCGCTGGTCCGCCGGCTGATCCGGGACACGCTGCAGATGGACGGCGTGACCGTGATCGCCGAGGCCTGCAACGGGCGCGAGGCGATCGAGCTCGCGCTCTTCTACCGCCCCGACGTCGTGGTGATGGACTACATGATGCCCGAGCTCGACGGCATCGAGGCGACGCAGCGGATCTTCGAGGCCGACCCCGGGATCCGCGTCGTGCTGCTCACCGGCGCGGGCGACGACGCGCTCGCGCTGCGTGCCCTGCGCGCCGGCGCCTCCGGGTTCCTGTCCAAGGACATGGAGCTCGCGTCGCTCCCCCGCGCCCTGCGCTGCGCGGTCAACGGCGAGGCGGCGATCTCCCGCCGGCTCGCGATGCGGCTCGTCCAGCACTTCCGCACGACGCGGGCGGGCGGCACCGGCCTGCGCCCGGTCCGCAGCACGCTGACCGACCGCGAGTGGCAGGTCCTCGATCTGCTGTCCGGCGGCGCGTCCAACGAGGACATCGCGCAGTCGCTCGTGCTCTCGCACGAGACCGTCCGCACGCACCTGAAGAACCTCTACCGCAAGCTCCAGGTCCGCTCCCGGGAGCAGGCCGTCGAGGCCGCGAACCGGCTGCGCGGCGAGCTCGGAGGCCTGGCCGCCGCCTAGGCCGCGCCCGCGTCGTGAGCGAGCAGCGCGATCTGCACGCGGTTGTCGAGCTCGAGCTTCTGCAGCAGCCGCGACACGTGCGCCTTGACCGTCGCGACGCTCATGAAGAGCTCGGCCGCGATCTCGGCGTTCGACTTGCCCTGGCCGATCGCGACCGCCACCTCGCGCTCGCGGTCGGTCAGCCGATCGAGGAGCTCGCACGCGTGCGTACGGCGACCCGCCAGCCCGTTGTCGGCGACGTGCTGGATCAGCCGGCGGGTGACGGCCGGCGACAGCATCGCCTCGCCCTCGGCGACCAGCCGGATCGCCCGGAGGATCTCCGGCGGCGGCGTGTCCTTGAGCAGGAACCCGGCGGCGCCTGCACGCAGTGCCCTGAGCACGTGGTCGTCGGCGTCGAACGTGGTGAGGACGATGACCTGCGGCGCGTCCTCGCGGGCGCGGACCTCCTCGGTGGCGGCCAGCCCGTCGACCCCCGGCATGCGGATGTCCATCAGCACCACGTCGGGCCGGTAGGCGTCGATCGCCGCGCCCACCTGCGAGCCGTCGGACGCCTCGGCGACCACGCGCACGTCGTCGCTGCCGGCGAGCATCATCGACAGCCCGGCGCGCACCAGCGCGTCGTCGTCGACGATCAGGACCCGGATCACGCCAGCCACGGGAGCCAGGCCCACAGCCGGTAGTCGCCGGTCTCGGTGCGGCCGTGCTCGAGCCGCCCGCCGGCCAGGCTCGCCCGCTCGGCCAGCCCGATGATGCCCACGCCCGTGCCCGGGATCTCGGCACCCACGAACGCGCCGACCGGCAACCGGTTGCGGACCTCGATCGTCAGCCCGTCGCCGGGCGCGCCGTCCACGGCCACGTCGACCGCCGACCCGCGCGCGTGCTTCCGCGCGTTCGTCAGGCCCTCCTGAACGATCCGGTACGCGTTGCGGCCGAGTCCCTCAGGGACGACCACCTCGGGTGCGACGGCCCAGGTGTAGGTGACGCGCATCCCCGCCGCGCGCGACTCGTCGATCAGCGCGGGCAGGTCCGCCAGCGTCGGCTGCGGACGCTCCGGATCAGCGCCGTCCGGGTCCTCGCGCAGCACGCCGATCACCGCCCGCAGGTCCTCCAGCGCCTGGTGCGCGCTGCTGCGGATCACGCCCGCCGCGCGGGCGATCTCCTCGGGCGGCGCATCCGGCCGGAACTCCAGCGCCCCCGCGTGCAGGCTGAGCAGCGAGATGCGGTGGGCGAGCACGTCGTGCATCTCGCGCGCGATCCGCGCGCGCTCGTGCGTGCGCGCCTGCTCCACGCGGAGGTGCTGCTCGGACTCGGCCCGCTCCGCGCGGTCGCGCAGCGTCGTCACGAGCTGGCGCCGCGCGCGCACGAACATGCCCCACATCACGACCACCCCGATGATCAGGACCGACAGCGCGAAGTTGACCGCGTAGGGCACGTCCTGCTGGGGGAAGATCGCCAGGTAGATCGGCTGGGTCGCGATCACGGCGAGCGAGAGCGGCGCGACGACCCGGAACGGCCGGTGCACCGCGAGGCTGAAGAAGGCGATCGCGGCCGCCGCTCCCGCCGCCGACGAGACGGCGCCGGCGACGACCATCGCCGCGGCCAGCGCGACCGGGAACTTGCGCCGCCACCACAGGGCGATGCACGAGACGGCGCCGACCAGCAGGTCGACCGCGATGAACCACTCCGGGAAGTCGTTGCGGTCGTGGGTGTCCCCGAAGATCACGAGGCCGCCGAACACGGCCAGGCAGAAGATCAGCGTGTCGACCACCCAGTCGCGGGTCGACCGCCGCGAGCCCGTCTCCTCCGGGATGAGGACGCCCGGCAGCAGCCGTGGGTATTCGAGCTCGCCGCTCATGCGGCAAGCGTAGGCGCGCACGCGGGCGAGTGACAGCGACGGAGGTCGATACCGGCATCGACCTTGGTCGGTACGGCATCGCCCATCGGCGGATGGACGCTGCCCCCGCGCGCGCCGATGCTTGCCGCATGATCGACGTAGATCACCTGACCAAGCGCTACGGCTCCCAGCTCGCCGTGAACGACGTCTCGTTCCGCTGCGAGCCGGGCACCGTGACCGGCTTCCTCGGCCCCAACGGCGCGGGCAAGTCCACCACCCTGCGGATGATCTGCGGCCTCACGCCGCCGACCGCCGGGACCGCGACCGTCCTTGACACCGACTATCGCAAGCTCGACAACCCGGGCCGCCGCGTGGGCGTGCTGCTCGACGCCTCGGCGCAGCACTCCGGCCGTACCGGCCGCGAGGTGCTCACCGTCTCCGCGCAGGTCCTCGGCGTGCCGCGCTCGCGGGTCGACGAGCTGCTCGAGCGCGTCGGTCTCTCGCGCGCCGCGGCCAAGAAGCGCGTTGGCAACTACTCGCTCGGCATGCGCCAGCGGCTCGGCATCGCTCACGCGCTGCTCGGCGACCCGCAGGTGCTGATCCTCGACGAGCCCGCCAACGGGCTCGATCCCGAGGGCATCTTCTGGATGCGCGGCCTGCTGCGCGAGTTCGCCGACCGCGCCGGGACCGTGCTGCTCTCGTCCCATCTGCTGCGCGAGGTCGAGGCGATCGCCGACCAGCTCGTGATGATCAACGGCGGCCGGATCGTCGCCGAGGGGCCCAAGCACGAGCTGCTGGCCGCTTCCGGTGTCGTCGTCCGCGGGCTCGACACCCCGGCCCTGCACCAGGCGCTGGCCGACGCCGGGCTGGTCGCCACGCCGGGCGCCGACGGCGCGCTGCTGGTGGAGGCCGAGGCGGAGGCCGTCGGCCGCGCCGCGGCCGAGGCCGGCATCGTGCTGCTCGAGCTGCGTCCCGCCGACGGCGGCGGCCTCGAGGAGCTGTTCCTGTCCCTGACCCGCGAGGAGGCGCTCGCCGCATGACCGCTCACGCGATTGAGAAGTTCCCCCGGGCGAGCCTGCCCACCCTCGCCCGCGTCGAGCTGCGGAAGATGGCCGACACGCGGGCCGGCTTCTGGCTGTTGCTGATCATCCAGCTGCTGGCTGCGGCCATCGTCCTGATCACGCTGCTGGCCGGCGAGGCCAAGGACCAGAACTTCCACGATCTGTTCAAGGGCACGCTGTGGGTCGTCTCGATCCTGCTGCCCGTGCTCGGGATCCTGGCGGTCACCAGCGAGTGGGGCCAGCGCACCGGGCTGACCACGTTCGCGCTCGTCCCCGAGCGCAGCCGCGTGGTCGTGGCGAAGATCCTCGCCGCCACCGGGCTGGCGATCTACGCGGTGCTCGCCTGCCTGCTCACCGCCGCGATCGGCAACCTGTTCGCCGGCGGCAGCTGGGACCTGCCGCTGTCCGCGCTCGCACACGGCGCGCTGTTCGAGCTGATCAACGTGCTGATCGGCGTGGCGTTCGGCCTCGTGTTCCTGCAGTCCGCGCTGGCGATCGTCCTGTACTTCATCCTCCCGATGGCCTGGGCGATCCTGGGCGAGTCGATCGGCGCGCTCGACAAGCCGGCCGACTGGCTGGACACGACCCGCACGTTCGCCCCCCTCGTCGACGGCGGCATGACGGGCACCGCGTGGGCACATCTGGGCACCTCGGTGGCGCTCTGGCTCGGCGCCTTCCTGGTCGTCGGACTTTGGCGCCTGCGCCGCACCGAGCTGAAGTAAAGTCGGCCCCTCGCTTCTAGGGAGGGGAACCCATGGCGGTCTTCCGGGCGCTCGCTGCGCTGCTCGTCGTCGTCCTTGCCGTTGTCGTCGCGCCTGCGCAGGCGCACGAGCGCTCCGATGCGCATCACAGCCTGCGCCAGGCCGTGACGGACCAGAGCTTCTACTTCGTCATGGCCGACCGGTTCCAGAACGGGACCGCGGCCAACGACAACGGCGGCCTCCCGCCGGGCAAGACCGAGGGCCAGTCGGGCTTCGACCCGACCGGCAAGGGCTGGTACCACGGCGGAGACCTACAGGGCTTGCGCAGCAAGCTCCGCTACATCAAGCGGCTCGGCACGACCGCGATCTGGCTGACGCCGAGCTTCAAGAACAAGGCGGTCCAGGACAACAACGGGTTCCCGTCCGCCGGCTACCACGGCTACTGGATCACCGACTTCACCCAGATCGACCCGCACCTGGGCACGAACGACGAGCTCGCCGGCCTGATCCGCGACGCCCACCGACTGGGCGTCAAGGTCTACTTCGACGTCATCACCAACCACACGGCCGACGTCATCCGCTACGGCGAGGGCGCGGCGCCGGCCTACATCTCGAAGGACCAGTATCCGTACCGCACAGCGGCGGGCACCGTGTTCGATGACCGTGACTTCGCGGGCACGAGTTCGTTCCCCGCGCTGGCACCGGCCGGACAGCCCGCCTGCCCCCCGTCAGGCCCGCTGCAGAGTTACCCGTATCACCCCTGCGTGCCCACGGCGGAGAAGGACGTCAAGGTCCCCGCCTGGCTCAACGACGTGAGCCTGTACCACAACCGCGGCAACACGACGTTCGTCGGCGAGAACTCGCAGTACGGCGACTTCTTCGGGCTCGATGACCTGTTCACCGAGAACCCGCGCGTGGTCGACGGGATGACCGACATCTACAAGTACTGGATCCGCGAGTTCGGGATCGACGGCTTCCGGATGGACACCATGAAGCACGTCGACGACGCGTTCTGGCAGCGGTTCGCACCGGCGATCGAGCGCTACGCGAAGTCCCGGGGGATCGACGACTTCTACATGTTCGGCGAGGTGGCGGAGGACTTCGACGTGAAGATCACGTCGCACTATCCGACGCACGACAAGGTGCAGGGCGTCCTCGACTTCCTGTTCCAGGTGTCCGCCGTCGACTTCGCCGCCAAGTCACTCGGGACCGACTCGCTGCGCGACTTCTTCCTCAAGGACGACTGGTACACGGACCGCGACTCGAACGCCTACAACCTGCCGACGTTCCTCGGCAACCACGACCGCGGGCGGATCGGCATGTTCATCCGCAACGCCAACCCGGGTGCGAGCGAGGCCGAGCTGCTGCGGCGCGATCGGCTCGCGCACGCGCTGATGTACTTCTCGCGCGGCAACCCGGTCGTCTACTACGGCGACGAGCAGGGCTTCACCGGCAAGGGCGGCGACCAGGACGCGCGGCAGGACATGTTCCCGAGCCAGGACCTGGAGTACGACAACCTCGGTGACGACGCGGGCCAGAACGACAACATCGGCTCGGACGAGACGCCGATGGACGACAACTTCGACCGCGCGCACCCGCTCTACAAGCGGATCGCCCGGCTCAGCCGGATCACGCAGCGGCACGCGGCGCTGCGCGACGGCGCGCAGCAGAGCCGCTACTCGCAGAGCACGCCCGGCGTCTACGCGTTCTCGCGGATCAACCGCAAGCACCGGCGCGAGTATGTGGTCGCGCTCAACAACGCGGAGTCGAGCGCGTCGGCGTCGATCCCGACGTACGTCGGCAACAGCCGCTGGACGAAGGTCTTCGGGCCCGGGCCCGAGCGCCTCGCGACGGGCGGCGACAAGACGCTCGACGTGACCCTGCCGGCGCTGTCGGCCGTGGTCTACAAGGCGAAGGAGCGGATCCCGCTCAGCCGCTCGGCCCCGTCCGTGGCGCTCGACGTGCCGGCCGAGGGCCGCGACCGCCTCGAGGTGAGCGCGGACCTCGGCCGGGACCAGTTCGCCGAGGTGACGTTCCTGGCCAAGGCCGGCAGGGGCGGCTGGAAGGACATCGGGACCGACGACAACGCGCCCTACCGCGTGTTCCACGACGTGTCCGACCTCAAGCCGGGGACGCAGGTCAAGTACCGCGCGGTCGTCCTCGACAACGCGCACCACACGCGGTCGAGCGGCGTCCGCAGCGCGACGATCGCGCAGCCGGCGGTCACGATCACCGCCCCGCCCGAGGGCTCGAAGGTCCGCGGCGCCACGACCGTCGAGGCGTCCGTGGTGCCGGAGCACTCGTCCGACGTCGTCGTCTTCGAGCGTCAGATCGGCAGCGGCCCGTGGACGGTCATCGCGCGCGACGACTCGTCGCCGGTGTACTCGGTCCGCGACACGTTCTCGCTCGACCTGCCCACCGGGACGCCGATCCGCTACCGCGCGACGCTGAACGGGAAGGTCGTCAGCGACGTCAGGACCGTGAGCGTCCAGAAGGAGACGCTGGCGGCCGCGATCGTGCACTACGACCGCCCAGTCGGCGACTGGGGCCTGCACCTGTGGGGCGATGCGGTCGCCACCCCGACCGCGTGGGAGGCGCCGCTGATGCCTGCGCCCGATGGCTCCGGCTCGGTGTTCACGATCCCGCTCAAGGACGACACGAAGCCGGTCAACTTCATCGTGCACCGCACTCCACCGAACTCGGACGAACGCGAGCCCGGCGGCGACCGGTCGTTCGTGCCGCTCGACCATCCCGAGATCTGGCTCAAGCAGGGGGACCCGACGATCCACTTCAGTCCCTAGCGGGTAGTGAATCGGGACCATGGCTACGGAGATCACCGAACGACAAGCCCGCCAGGTCGCGGAAGAGGCCCGTGAGGGCGACTGGAAGCTGCCGAGCTTCGGCAAGGACCTGTTCCTGGGCCGCCTGCGGCTCGACCTCATCCACCCCCAGCCGCGGCTCGACGAGGCCGCGGTCGAGAAGGGCGAGCGGTTCCTGGCCGAGCTGCGGGCGTTCCTGACCGAGAACGTCGACCCGCTGGCGATCGAGCGCGACGCGAAGATCCCCGACGCGGTCATCGACGGCCTCAAGGCGATCGGCGCGATGGGGATGAAGGTCCCGGAGCAGTACGGCGGTCTCGGGCTCTCGCAGGTCTACTACAACCGCGCGCTGGCGCTGGCCGGCTCGATGCACGCCGCGATCTCGACACTGCTGTCGGCCCACCAGTCGATCGGCGTGGCCGAGCCGCTGCTGCTGTTCGGCACCGAGGAGCAGAAGGAACGCTGGCTGCCGCTGGTCGCGCGCACGCACGTCTCGGCGTTCCTGCTCACCGAGCCCGACGTCGGCTCCGACCCGGCACGGCTGGGCGCCACCGCCACGCCGACCGAGGACGGCGCGGGCTACCGGCTCAACGGCACGAAGCTATGGGCGACCAACGGCGCGATCGCCGACATCGTCGTGGTGATGGCGAAGGTGCCCGACCGCGGGATCACCGCATTCGTGCTGCCCTACGACAGCGACGGCGTGACCGTCACGCACCGCAATACGTTCATGGGCCTGCGCGGGATCGAGAACTCGGTCACCACGTTCGACGACGTGTTCGTGCCCAAGGAGAACGTGATCGGGCGCGAGGGCATGGGCCTGAAGGTCGCGCTGACCACGCTCAACACCGGCCGGCTCGCGCTGCCCGCGATCTGCGTCGGCACCTGCAAGTGGGCGGTCAAGGTGGCCCGCGAGTGGTCCAACGAGCGCGTGCAGTGGGGTCAGCCGGTCGGCCGCCACGACGCGGTGGCGCAGAAGATCGCGTTCATCGCCGGCAGCGCGTTCGGCCTCGAGGCGATGCTCGACGTCGCCAGCCGCATGGCCGACGACAAGCGCAACGACATCCGCATCGAGGCGGCGATCGCCAAGCTCTACGCGTCCGAGCTGGGCTGGCGGGTCGTCGACGAGCTGATGCAGGTGCGCGGCGGCCGCGGCTACGAGACCGCCGAGTCGCAGAAGGCGCGCGGCGAGCGGCCCGTCCCGATCGAGCAGGCGCTGCGCGACATGCGCATCAACCGCATCTTCGAAGGGTCGACCGAGATCATGCACCTGCTGATCGCCCGCGAGGCCGTCGACCAGCACCTGCAGGTGGCCGGCGAGCTGCTCGAGGGCGACGGCGACCTCAAGGCCAAGGCCAGGTCGGCCGCCGAGGCGGCGAAGTTCTACGCTCGCTGGCTCCCGAAGCTGGCGGTCGGCGAGGGCATGAAGCCGGGCTCGTTCGACGAGCTCGGCGAGCTGGCCGGCCACATGCGCTTCGTCGAGCGCTCGTCGCGGAAGCTCGCGCGCTCGACGTTCCTCGCGATGGGCCGCTGGCAGGCGCGGCTGGAGAAGCGTCAGGCCGTGCTCGGCCGGATCGTCGACGTCGGCGCCGAGCTGTTCGCGATCGCCTCGGCGGTGGTCTACGCCGACACCATCCGGCGCGAGCAGCCGCAGCGGGCGGACGAGGCGCGCGAGCTCGCCGACCTGTTCTGCCGTCAGGCACGGCGCCGCGTGGACGCGCTGTTCAGCGCCCTGTTCGACAACGACGACACCGACGCCTACGCGCTCGCCCGAGGCGTCCTCGACGGCCGCTTCCGGTGGCTCGAGGAGGGCGTGCTGGACCCTGCCGACCAGGGCTAGCGAGCCCGCCTGAGCGGCAGGTCGAGCAGCGCGAACAGCGCGAGCGCGAGCACGGCGGCGACGCCGATGTAGACCGGCCACGGGCCCATCACGTCGAGCAGCGACGCCGTGCTCGGCGTCTCGCGCAGGAACATGTAGTTGCCGCCGGTGAGCAGGTCACCGGCGGCCGCCGCCGCGGCGACGACGAGCGTGGCGCCGAACACGCGCCACACCGCACCGGCCGGCGGGATGATCCGCAGGCCGGCGACCAGCAGGATCGCCGCGACGATCGCGCCCGAGTGCGTGACGAAGAACGTGACGACGAAGATCGTCGCGGTCGCCTCCGTCAGGTTCGGCGTCAGCACCGCCTGGACCGACGCGGTCAGTGCCCAGAAGTACGTGAGCTCGACCAGCCGCGGGCGCAGCGTCCACAGCGCGAGGACCGACACGATCGTCACCACGTCGGTCAGGTGCAGCGGCAGGTTGTGCTCGGCGTCCCACGTGCCGCGCACGACGAACGCCGCGTGCTCGACGAGATACGTGACGCCGATGAGCGCCGCGAGGGGGCGCGCCGGCTGCCAGCGCAGCGACCCGATCGCCGCCGCGACGGTGAGCGCGACGGCGACCAGGTGCGCGGAAGAACTCAGCCGGCCAGTCCGAGCGTGGTCAGGACGGCGCGCTCGACGCGCTCCTCACCGGGCAGCGCGGCCGTCTCCAGGTTCTTCGCGTACGGCAGCGGCACCTCGGCCATCCCCACGCGCTCGACCGGCGCGTCGAGGTAGTCGAAGCATGCCTTCTGGATGCGGGCGGCCAGCTCGGCGGTGACGCCGTAGGAGGGCCAGCCCTCCTCCACGCACACGACGCGGTTGGTCTTGGCGACGGAGGCGGCGACGGTCTCGACGTCGAGCGGGCGCAGCGACCGCAGGTCGACGACCTCCGCGCTCACGTCGTGCTCGGACGCCAGCCGCTCGGCCACGTGTAGCGCGCGGACGGTCGCGAACGAGTGCGAGACGATCGTGATGTCCGAGCCCTCGCGCGGAACGGCGGCGTGGCCGATCGGCGTCAGGAACTCGGGGTCGAGCGGGACCTCGCCCTTCTCCTTGTAGATCGGGAGGTTCTCGACCACCAGCACCGGGTCGTCGTCGCGGATCGCCGCCTTGAGCAGGCCCTTGGCATCGGCCGGGTTGGCGGGCGCGACGACCTTGAGGCCGGGCGTGCCCGCGAACCACGCCTCGAGCGACTGCGAATGCTGGGCGGTCAACTGGTTGCCGGCGCCGTTCGGCGTGCGGATGACCATCGGGCAGCCGACCTCGCCGCCGAACATCGTGCGGACCTTGGCGGCATGGTTGACGACCTGGTCCATCGCGACGAGCAGGAAGTTGATCGTCATGATCTCGACGATCGGCCGCTCGCCACCCATCGCGGCGCCGACGGCGGCGCCGACGAAGCCCTCCTCGGAGATCGGCGTGTCGCGGATGCGCTCGGGGCCGAACTCGCCCATCAGGCCCGCGGTCACCTTGTAGGAGCCCTCGAAGACGCCGACCTCCTCGCCCATCACGAAGACGCGCTCGTCGCGAGCCAGCTCCTCGCGCATCGCGAGGCGCAGCGCCTCGCGGTAGGTCATCCGCTCGGTGCCGGTGGTGCTCTGCTGCTCGGCGACCGCACTCATGCGCCCAGCCCCGCGTCGAAGACGAGCTCCTCCTCGCCGAACGGGCTGCCGGGCCGCATGCGCGCGAACTGGCCGCCGCTGCCCGGCGCGTAGACGCTGCGCGCGAGCTCCGAGACCTCGGGCTCCGGGCTGGCGTCGGCGAACTGGACCGCGCCGGCGACGCGCTCGTCGACGTCGCGGTCGATCGCGTCGAGCTCGTCGTCGCTCACGCCCTGCTCGCGCAGCGTCGTCCGGATGCGGGCGATCGGGTCGTTGGCCTGCCGGGAGACGATCTCCTCCTTGGTCCGGTACGCCAGTCCGGCGTCGGCGACGGAGTGACCGCGGTAGCGGTAGGTGACGGCCTCGAGCACGGCCGGCTCGCGCTCCTCGCGGGCGCGGCGCAGCAGCCGGTCGGACGCCTCGAGCACGGCGTCGAGGTCGTCGCCGTCGATGCGCTCACCGTGCATCCGGTGGGCGGACGCCCGGCGGTAGATCTCCGGCTCGGCCGAGGCGCGGGCGACGCTCGTGCCCATCCCATAGCCATTGTTGACGACCAGGAAGACGATCGGCAGGTTCCACAGGGCCGCGAGGTTGAGCGACTCGTGCCAGGCGCCCATGTTGACCGCGCCGTCGCCGAGCTCGCAGATCACGGCCTGCTCCTTGCCGCGGCGTACCAGCGACAGCGCGAGCCCGGTCGCCACCGGGAGCTGGCCGGCGACGATGCCCCAGCCGCCGTAGAACCCGCGGTCGACGTCGAGCAGGTGCATCGAGCCGCCGCGACCATGGGCACACCCGTCGGCGCGGCCGAACAGCTCGGCCATCACCGCCTCCGGGGATACTCCACGGGCGAGCGCGAAGCCGTGGCAGCGATAACCGGTGACCAGGATGTCGTCGGGCTGCATCGTGTGCACGACGCCGACGGTGGCCGCCTCCTGGCCTGAGCTCAGATGGCAGTAGCCGCCGATCTTGGCGGCCTTGTACTGGCGCTCGGACTCGGTCTCGAACACCCGGATCAGCACCATCTGCTCATACAGGCTGCGCAGCTCGGCCGGCGATAGCCGGGTGGGTGCGTCCATCGTGGTCACGCGATCTCCTCCTCGAAGTAGTCGGGGTGCTGCTCCCGGATCGCGGGGAGGGTGGACAGCACCATGCGCAGGTGGTGTCGAAGCGTCCGCTCGGCCTCGTCCGGGTCGTGCGCGGCGACCGCCGCGACGACCGCGCGATGCTCGGCGATCATCTCCATCATGTAGCCCGGCTCCGGCATCGACAGCCGCCGGATCCGGTTCAGGTGGCCCTTGGCGCGCTGGCTCAGCGCCCACGCGATCTCGTGGCCGCTGAGGTCGCACAGCAAGTGGTGCAACTCGTCGTCGAGCACATAGAACGCATCGAAGTCGTTGGCCTCGCGGGCGGCGTCCTGGCGGCGGATGACCCCTTCCAGCGCGGCCAGGTCGGCGTCGCGGGCGCGCAGCGCGGTGCTGCGGATCGCCGAGCACTCGAGCGCCTCGCGGACGAACTGCGCGTCGCTGACCGCGGCCTCGCTGATGTGCGTGACGAACGTGCCGAGCTGCGGCACGATCGCCACCAGCCGCTCCTCGCTGAGGCGCTGCAAAGCCTCGCGGATCGGCGTCCGGCTCACGCCCAGCAGCGCTGCCAGCTCGTTCTCGGAGATCTGGCGGCCGGGCGCGAGCTGCCCGGCGACGATCGCATCGCGCAGCGCGGCGTAGACGTGCGCGCGAGCCGGCCCGCGCCGGGACCGCTCGGCGAGTGGGAGCAGTGCCTCCATCACCTTGAATACTTGCATACAAGGCCAGCCGGTAAACATCCGGGATGTCATTCGCTAAACTAATTAGCCGTGCAAACAGTTCCCGTCCCCGACCTCGCCGGCCAGCTGCGGCTGACCATCGTGCGGACCGCCCGGCGCCTTCGCCAGGAGGCCGGGACCGACCTGTCGCCCTCGCTGACGGCGGCACTGTCGACGGTCGAGCGGCACGGGCCGATGACGCCGTCCGAGCTGGCCGCGCGCGAGCGCATCCAGCGCCCGACCGCGACCCGCGTGGTCGCACGGCTCGCCGAGGAGGGGCTCGTCGAGCGGACGCCCTCCCCGCAGGACGGCCGCTGCGCGCTCGTGAGCGCGACGCCGGCCGGCCGGGCGTTGCTCGCCGAGCAGCGGACGCGCAAGACCGCCTTCCTCGCCTCGCGCCTCGAGGGGCTCGACACCGAGGACCGCGCGGCGCTCGAGCGCGCCGCGGGCATCCTGGAGAGGATGCTGGCGGAGTGAGCGCGGGCCTCGCGCGCACATTCGCCTCCCTGAGCGTTCCCAACTACCGCCGCTACTTCAGCGGCCAGGTCGTCTCCCTCACCGGCAACTGGATGCAGACCGTGGCCGAGATGTGGCTGATGGTCCAGCTCACCGGCAACGGTGTCTCGGTCGGGCTCACGGCGGCGCTCCAGTTCCTGCCGATCCTGCTGTTCGGCGCCTGGGGCGGCCTCCTGGCCGACCGCATGCCGAAGCGGCGACTGCTGACGATCACGCAGACGCTGATGGTCCTCCCCGCGCTGACGATGTGGTTCCTCACCGTCAACGGCTCGATCACCGTCTGGATGGTCTTCCTGCTCGTGTTCGCGCGCGGCTGCGTCACCGCCGTCGACAACCCGGCGCGCCAGAGCTTCGTGGTCGAGATGGTCGGCGGCGACCGCGTGGTCAACGCGGTCGCGCTGAACTCGGTGATCGTCCACACCGCGCGCATCCTCGGTCCCGCCGCCGCGGGCGCCGTGATCGCGCTGATCGGCGTGGGCACCTGCTTCCTGGTCAACGCGTTCTCGTTCCTCGCGATGATCGTCGCGCTGCGGGCGATGGACCCCGCCCGGTTGCAGTCCCCGCCGCTCGCGCCGCGCCGCGCGTCCGGCCAGCTGCGCCTGGCGCTGCGCTACGTCCGCCACACGCCTGAGCTGCTGATCCCGCTGGCGATGATGGCGCTGGTCGGCACGCTCGCCTACAACTTCCAGGTCCTCCTGCCGCTGCTGGCCCACTTCACGTGGCACGGCACGGCGGCGACCTACACCGCGCTCGCGGTAGCGATGGGCCTCGGCTCGGTGGCCGGCGCGCTGGCCGCGGGCGCACGCGGCAAGGTCGGCCCGCGCCTGCTGGTGGCCGCGGCCGCCGCGTTCGGCGTCTGCCTGATGCTGGTGGCCGCCGCGCCGACGCTGCCGCTGCAGCTCGCCGCGCTGGTCCCGCTCGGCGGGATCAGCGTCACGTTCGCGGCCGGCGTCAACTCGTCGCTCCAGCTGCTCGTCGAGCCCGCGATGCGCGGGCGCGTAATGGCGCTGTACTCGGTCGTCTTCCTCGGCTCGACACCGATCGGCGCGCCGATCGTCGGCTGGATCGCCGAGGTGGCCGGGCCGCGCGCCGCGCTGCTGCTCGGCGCCGCCGCTGCGCTGATCGCCGCTCTCGCGGGCGGGGTGGCGTACGAGCGCATCGGCAAGCCGGTGCGACTCCCCGCCCGGCTCGTCACGCGCTAGGCCATCAGCTCCACGCGGTTGCCCCAGGGGTCCGCCGTGTAGAAGCGGCGGACGCCGGGCAGCGACTCGTCCCACTCCACCGGCGCGCCGGCGGCGGCGAGCCGCTCGGCGAGCGTGTCCAGGTCGTCGGCGCGGAGCGCCGGGTGCGCCTTGCGGGCAGGGCTGAACTCGACCTCGACGCCGACGTGGAGGTGCTCGAACCAGACCCCACCGCGGGCGCGCAGCGGCTCCGGCTTGGCGACCTCCGCGAGCCCGAGCAGCTCGCCGTAGAAGCGCCGCGCCTCCGCCTCGCATCCCGGCGGCGCGGCGACCTGCACGTGGTCGAGCCTCATGCCCGGGCGGGCGAGCCGTCGGTGCGCTGCATCCTCACCGAAGCCGTCAGCTCCGCGCCGGCGCCGCCGCGGTAGACGCCCTTGACCGGGGGCACGTCGGCGTAGTTGCGGCCGTGCCCGATCTTCACGTGCGACTCGCCGCCCAGCGTGCGGTTGGTCGGATCGGCGGACACCCAGATCGGCTCGCGGTCGCCCGGGACCAGGGCCTCGATCCAGGCGTGCGTCTCGACCTCGGCGGAGTCGGCGCTCTCGTCGCCGTTCGGCGGCGCCCACAGGTAGCCGGACACGTAGCGCGCGGCGATCCCGTGGCGGCGCAGGAGCAGCAGCGCGAGGTGCGCGAAGTCCTGGCAGACGCCGGCGCCGGCGGCCAACAGGTCGCCCACCGTCGAGCCGACGTAGGTGACGCCGGGCCGATACTCGAAGCGGTCGGGGATCACCTCGACCATCCGCTGCACGGTGGCGAGCGGGCTCTCGGCGCGCGAGACGCCGACGAGCTCGTCGAGCGTCAGGTCGTCCGGCTCGTCGCCGACCGGGAGCAGGAACTCTCCGGCCTCGGTGCGGTAGGCGCGCGCATCGAGGTCGCCCCACGGGGCGTCCGGCGGGTCGTCCGGCGGCGTCGTCTTCACGCGCGCCCGGACGTCGATCGACAGGTGATCGTGCGGCCGCGAGACGCCGAACTCGATCACCGTCGTGCCGAAGTAGTCGAGGTGCTGGTGCAGCCGCGTCTCCGGATCGACGCGCACGCCGAAGTCGTCCACCCGCTGCGTCCGCGTCGTCGCCGGCATCACCCGCAGCGCGTTCAGGTTGTCCGAGACGGGCGCCTCGTAGCGGTACTCGGTGAGGAAGCGGATCGCGAGGTGCATCAGGCGGTGGCGAGGCGGGCGAGCGGGGTGGCGGGATTGCCAAAGTAGCGCTGCGCGATGTCGGCATCGACGTGCGCCAGCTCGCGCTGGACGCTGCCGAGCGTCTCGGTCAGCGCGCGCTCGGCGTCCCCGGTGCGGGCGCGGAAGTCGAGATCGGCGGTGAGCCGGCCGACCCGCAGGACCGCGGGCGAGCCGCGGTAGCTCGGGTCGGCGGCGGTCAGCGCGGCGTGCAGCGCCTCGACCGAGAACGCCACCGAGTCCGGGTAGTCGCGCTCGTAGAGCAGGAAGCGCGCCACCGGCCCGGCGTTCGGCGGCTCGGGCACGGCGCGGCGGTAGGCCTGGAAGCCGCCGACCGCCTGCAGCAGCGCCAGCGCCTGGCCGTCGCGGTAGTGCTCCTCGCCCTCGGTCGGGAGCGCGACGCGGAGCATCCGCAGGACCATGTCGGCCGACTCGATCGCGGCGCCGGCCTGCAGGAAGGCGTGCGCCTCGTCGCGCAACATCGTGCGGCTCGTGACGCCCCAGAACAGCCCGCAGCGGTCGCGCACGTAGGCGTAGACCGAGTACGGGCCGGTGCGCAGGGCGGCCGACATGTCCTGGCGCAGCAGGCCGAGGTGGAACGTGTTGATCGCCTCCCACATCTCGGCGCTGAACACGTCGCGCACCGTGCGCGCGCCCTCGCGGGCGCGCGTGACGCAGTTGAGCACCGACGTCGGGTGCTCGGGGTCGAGCGTCAGCGCGCGCAGCACCTCGTCGCGCGACGCCGGGTGCTCGGGCGGCTCGCCGGACACGATCGTCAGCAGGTGGTCCCAGGACAGCAGCACGCCGGCCGGGTCGTCGGGGCGCGCCTGCACATCGGCGTGGAAGACGCCGTCGAGCATCCGCGCCGTGTGCTCGGAGCGCGCGAGCTGACGGCCGATCCAGTACAGCTCGTGGGCTATGCGGGCTAACACGCCTGTTGTTGCTGCTGCTGTTGCTGACCGGACCACTCGCCCTGGCTGAGCCCGGGCATCCGCGGCGGCGACCAGCGCGCGCTCTGTGGCACGTCGTCGGTGCCGGGCTCGGGCCCGTCGTCGAGGACCCAGGTGTCCTTGGAGCCGCCGCCCTGCGAGGAGTTGACGATCATCGACCCCTCGCGCAGCGCCACGCGAGTGAGCCCGCCGGGGACGATCCGGATGTCGTCGCCGAACACGGCGAACGGGCGCAGGTCGACGTGGCGGGCGGCCAGGCTGCCGTCGGCGGTCGCCGTCGGCACCGTGGACAGGCGCACCAGCTCCTGGGCGATCCAGCGCTCGGGCTCGCGCACGATCGCATCGGCCTGGCGGGCGATCTGCTCGTCGTTGGCCGATGGGCCGATGAACACGCCCTTGCCGCCGGACTCGCTGGTGGGCTTGACCACCATCTCCCCCAGCCGCTCGAGCACCCAGGCGCGCTGGTCGGCGTCGGCCATCAGGTAGGTCGGGACGTTCTCGAGGATCGGGTCCTCGGACAGGTAGTACCGGATCATCTCCGGCACGTAGTGGTAGATCGCCTTATCGTCGGCCACGCCGGTCCCGACCGCGTTGACGATCGCCACCGTGCCGGCACGGTAGGCGCGCATCAGCCCCGGGACCCCGAGCAGCGAGTCGGGCCGGAACTCGAGCGGGTCCATGAAGTCGTCGTCGATCCGGCGGTAGATCGCGTGCACGCGCTGCAGGCCGCGGGTCGTGCGGATGTGGCAGACCGCGTCGCGGACCACGAGATCGGACGCCTCGACGAGCTCGACGCCCATCTGCCGCGCCAGGAACGCGTGCTCGAAGTAGGCGGAGTTGAACGGGCCTGGCGTCCACACCACGACGGTCGCCTCCTCCTCGCCGCCGGTCGGCGCGACCTCCTCGAGCGCCGTGCGCAGCAGCGCCGGGTAGTGGTCGACGGGCCGCACCCGGTAGTGCGCGAACAGGCCGGGGAGCAGCCGGGTCATCGCGACGCGGTTCTCGAGCACGTAGGAGATGCCGCTCGGCGTGCGGACGTTGTCCTCGAGCACCTTCCAGGCGCCGTCGCCGTCGCGCACGAGGTCGCAGCCCGACACGTGGCAGTACACGCCGCCGGGCGGGCGGATCCCGTGCGCGGCGCGCGCGAACCCCGAGCGGGAGACGATCAGCTCCCACGGCACCAGCCCGTCGTGGACGATCTCGCGCCCGTGGTAGACGTCGTCGATGAACGCGTTGAGCGCACGGATCCGCTGCGCCAGGCCGCGCTTGATCGACGTCCACTCCTGTGCCGGGATGATCCGCGGCACGAGGTCGAGCGGGAACGGCCGGTCGCGGACGGGCCCGTCCGCCTCGGGACCCGCCGCGTCGAACGTGATGCCCTGCTGCATGAAGATCGCGTCGCGGCGCCGGCCGGCGGCGGCCAGCTGGTCGGGACCGAGCGCCTCCAGCGCGCTGACGAGCGTCTGGGCATGCGCGCGCGGCGTCCCGCCCGCGTCGACCATCTCGTCGTAGAACCCCTCGCGGAGCGTCAGCACGGCCGCATCCTCACATCTCGGCCCGTACCCCCGCAATGCCGTCGTGTACCGCATTGGCCGGGAGGCCTTCGCCCCGCGGTCGAAGTCGGGGTTCTATGTCGCGCGCTCTGACTCAGCCGTGGGCCTCCTGTGCGCGGCGGCTGGCGGCTTCGACGTCGCTGGGTTCCCAGTGGCCGCGCATGCCGGGGGCGGGGACGCCGGCGAGGTTGAGGGCGTCGGCGATCGTCTCGGTCGGGACGCCGCGGTCTTCGAGGGCGGCGATGTGGGGTTCGACGACCGGTTCGAACCGGGCTGCCGGTTGCTTTCGCCAGCCGGCGATGTCGATGACGGTGGCGGCGGCGGCTTTGCCGTCGGGGGTGGAGGTGTCGATGTCCTCGTCGGCGGTGGCCAGGAACCCGTCGGCGGCGGTGAGGTATTGCAGGATCATCGCCAGGTCATCGAGCCTGGTGGTGAGCTCGCGCACGCGCGGCGCGACGAGCCCGGCGGCCTGGCCTTGTTCGATCTGTTCGATCGCGTTCAGCAGCCCGGGCCGTTCGACGAGCCGGGTGCCGGCGTCGTCTGACTCGCGGATGATCCGGACCATCGCCCACTGGTGTTCGGCGCATACCTCGTCCAGGTCGGCGGCGACCAGCTCGGCCGATCCGTTGCGCACGTAGCCGAGCACCGGCACCCGCCGCCGCCGACGCGGCAACAACGACCCCACCAGCACACCGGCCGCCAGCGCGGCCGCGATCGCGACCAGATACGGCACGATCGATGAGCGCCGCCATCGTCGGCGCGACCGGCGCGGGCGCCGGTTGCGGGCGCCGCGGTCTCGGGCGGCAGCGCCGTCCTTCGGTCTCGCGAACCCGCCTCGGTCGGGCGTTGTCCGTATCGGCCGGTGATCGCTGCGCGCCCGCAACACCTCAAGCGTCACGACGGTTCACCCGGCCCGTGGTGGGCAGCCCGTGCTTGTACTGAAACCACCGCGCCGCCGCCTCGGTCCGCGGCCCGAACAGCCCATCGACCGGCCCCGGCCGGTACCCCAGCCCGAGCAGCCGGCGCTGCACCTCACGCACCCGCCGCGACCCACCCGCCCGCACAAACCCACTGCCACGCCCGACCGCACCGGCGCTCCAGCCGGCCGGCCATTCGGCCCGGACCGCGCGCTGTGCCGGCCGAGGAGCCTGGATCGCCCGCCCATGCCAGCTCGCCCGCACGGACACGTCAGGCCTGCTGTGGTCTGCGCCGTGGCGGGTGGTGTCAGGACGGCGAGCACGCTCAGCGTGATCGCCACAACCATCGTCGTAAATCTCACTGCTCATCTCCTTGAAATCGAGTTGGACCTGGTCAGCGCAGACGCGCTAACCAGGCCGCTCGATCAAGCAGACGAGGTACACCGACCCCCACCGGGACGGCGCAACACGCAACGAGAGAAGAAGAGCGGCAAACACCGCCAACAGCACCGCAAAGATCACCGCACCGAGCCCGCCGAACCCGGGCCCGGACCCGCCGACCCCACACCCACCGAACCAGAACCCGAACCCTCGTTCGGCACGCGAGCCGAACGCGTCGCCGCCACCGACCGCCGCTCCGCCGCGGCGACCGGACCCGACTCCGCAACCACCGGGCGGCTCGAAGCAACCGGACCCACCGGCGCGACCGTCACAGGCTGAGCCGGACCGTCCAGCGTCCGCGCACGATCCACGACCGGCTCGACGATCGGCGCCGACGCCGGCGCCGGCGTCACGACCTCATCCCGCGACACGGGCGGAGCGACCACCGGGGCCACAGCCACGTCCCGCGACACGGGAACGACCACGTCAGAGCTCACGGCCCCGTCCCGCGACCCAGCCGCGCCGACCGCGTCGCGCCGCACCGACGAGTCCGCCGGCGGCACCGTCGTGTTCGTCGTCAGCACCACGGGATCGACGGCCTTGACCACGCGCACCGCGGACTGCGCGACCGGCGCGACAGTCCTGGTCGTCGTCTCGACGATCGGCTTGACCACGTTCGCCACCGCCTGAGTGACCGGAGCGACAGTCCTGGTCGTCGTGTCGGCGATCGGCGCGATCACGTTCGCGACCGTCTGCGTGACCGGCGCGACCGTCTTAGTCGGTCGTGTCGACGACGGGCTTGATCACGTTCGCGACCGTCTGCGTGACCGGCGCGACGATCTCGGTCGCCGTGTCGACGACCGGCTTGACCACGTTCGCCACCGTCTGCGTCACCGGCGCGACCGTCTTGGTCGCCATCTCGACGACCGGCTTGACGACGTTCGCGACCGTCTGCGTGACCGGCGCGACCGTCTTGGTCGTCGTCTCGGCGACCGGCTTGATCACGTTCGCGACCGTCTGCGTGACCGGCGCGACCGTCTTGGTCGCCGTCTCGGCGACCGGCTTGACCACGCTCGCCACCGTCTGAGTGACCGGCGCGACCGTCTTGGTCGTCGTCTCGGCGACCGGCTTGATCACGTTCGCGATCGTGTCGGCGACCGGCTCGACGATCTCGGCGTCGTATCGACGACCGGCTTGACCGCGTTCGACGACCGGCTTCGTCGCCTCGACCACCGGCTTGGTCGCCGTCTCGACGACCGGCTTGGCCGCTTCGAGGACCGGCTTCGTCGCCTCGACCACCGGCTTGGCCGACTCGACGACGGGCTTGGCCGCTTCGAGGACCGGCTTCGTAGCCTCGACCACCGGCTTGGCCGACTCGACGACCGGCTTGGCCGCTTCGACGACCGGCTTCGTCGCCTCGACGACCGGCTTGGTGGCCTCGGCGACCGGCTTGGCCGCTTCGACGACCGGGCTTCGGCCGCTTCGACGACCGGCTTGGCCGCTTCGACGACCGGCTTGGTGGCCTCGACGACCGGCTTCGTGGCCTCGACGACCGGCTTGGCGGCCTCGACGACCGGCTTGGCGGCTTCGACGACCGGGGCGGCGGCTTCGGTGACCGGCTTGGCCGCTTCGGCGACCGGCTTGGCCGCTTCGGCGACCGGGGCGGCGGCCTCGGTGACCGGCTTGCCGCTTCGACGACCGGGGCGGCGGCTTCGGTGACCGGCTTGGCCGCTTCGGTGACCGGGGCGGCGGCCTCGGTGACCGGCTTGGCGGCCTCGACGACCGGGGCGGCGGCTTCGGTGACCGGCTTGGCGGCCTCGACGACCGGAGCGGCGGCTTCGGTCACCGGCTTGACCGCTTCGGTGACCGGCGCGGCGGCCTGGGTCACGCCGGCGAGCGGATCCTGAGCGGCGGCCGGAGCGGCGAAGAACAGGCAAGCGAACAGGATGACCGCTGGCCAACCGCCTCGAAATCTCCTCAGGAGTCCGTTCATCGCAAGTCGAGCGCCCTCATCGTGCACTCAGCCCGCAGCCCACGCTCACGCGCGAGTCCTCGGAACTGCCCACCACGTAACCGCTTTCCCGCTGATCGATCATCTCGATCCAGGCGTGTCAGATCGAGGACTGCTGCGATGCGCCCGATGCGGACCGTGGGCTCCCCTGCGTGGAGGGCTTTCGGAGGCGTGCGGCGGCGAGGTGGTCGACGCCGTGGAGCGTCAGCGCGGGCGCATGCTCACGTCTCGGCCGGTACCCCCGGAACGACGTCGTCGTGTACCGCGTGGGCCCCGAGGGCTTCGCCCCGCGGTCGAAGCGCGAGCTCGATCGCGGCCGACGGACCCAGCTTCCCCCCTGCCTCGACCTCACGCGCCCAGACGTCCGGCGCGGCGATCCGCGCGACGGCTTCGAGCCGCTCCTCGAGCGCATCGGGTGCCGCGCGCGGCGAGCGGGCCGCGTACGCGGCGCCGACCAGCCGCGCAGCCGTGGCGGCGTCGTCGTGGCGACCGGCGAGCGCCGCGAAACCCAGGAGGATCTGCGGCAGGCCCGTGCGAATCCCGGTGGCTCGGCACCGCTCGAGCGCCTCTCGCAGTCGCGAGCGCGCGGCGTCGTCGTCGCCCGCTTCGAGCGCGACGAGCCCGTCGAGCGCGAGCGTCCAGCCCAGCTCGGCGGTGTCGTCACGCGAGCCGGCCAGCGCGAGCGCGCGCTGCACGTCGTGGCGGGCGCGGTCCAGGTCTCCGTCGATCAGCGCGTTCTGCCCGACCTCCTCCCAGAGCCGCGCCAGCGTGCGAAAGTCGCCTGCGCGCTCAAGCTGGATCGCCGCGCGCTCGGTCGCCCAGCGTGCACGCTCAGGATCGGCCGCCGTGACCGCAACCGCCCTCAGCGCCGCCCCGCGGGTGCGGTCGTCGCTCCCCTCCGCCAGGCGAAGTGCCTCCTCGGCGTGGGCCGCGCCGGCGCTACGCGACTCGTATGAGACAGCCATCGCGCGCGACATGTGCGCCCACGCCATGCCGATCGTGTCGCCGGCCCGCTCGAACTCGGCGACTGCACGGTCGATCGCGGCCTCGGTGCGTGTCGTATCGGCCTCGGGCCAGAGCAGGTAGGCGATCGACAGGTGACCGTCCCCGCGCACCGACGGATCGACCTCCGCGCCGCTGTGTTCGAGCGCCCATTCGAGCCAGTCGACGCCTTCGCTCCACAGGCCACGCTCGAACCACCACTCCTCGAGCGCGATCGCCACGTCGAGCACGCGCTCGGCCTCGCCGGCCTCCCGTGCCCACGACAGCGCAGCGCGCACGTTCGCGGCGTCGGCGTCGATCCGGCGTCGTGCGAGCACCTGGTCACCGGCGAGGAGTCCAGCCTCCGCCTCTGTGGCCACCTCCAGGTAGTACTCCGCGTGGCGATACTCGGCCGTCTTCCGGTCGGGCCGCTCCGCAAGCCGCTCCTCTGCGTACTCGCGGACGAGCTCGTGCAACGCGAGCCGGGTGGTCCCATCCTCGCCGGCCCGGCGCACGACCATGCTCTTGGCCACCAAGCGATCCAGTGTTGCGAGCGAGGACTCGGTCACGATCTCCGCCGCGGCGACTGTGCACCCGCCGATGAACACCGCCATCCGGGCGAACGCTGCCGCCTCGTCGGCGTCGAGCAATCGGTGGCTCCAGTCGAGCGTCGCGTGCAACGACCGTTGCCGCGCCGGAGCATCAACCGGGCCGTCGCCGAGGCCCTCGCCGAGCCGCTCGGCGATCTCGCGTGGCGACAGCACGCCGGCGCGGGCGGCCGCGAGCTCGATCGCCAGCGGCAGCGCCGCGACCCGCCGGCACACCTCCGCGACCGCGATCTGGTCCGCTTCGCTGAGCGTGAGTGCGGGAGCGCGCGCCCGGGCACGCTCGACGAACAGGTCGGCGGCCGCGTGCGGCTCCAGCGGCCCGAGCGGATAGCGCTGCTCGTCGCGCAGGTCGAGCGCCGCGCGGCTCGTCACCAGCACCTTCACGCGCGGCGCCGCGCGGAGCAGGTCCGCGATCAGCGGCGCCGCCGCGAGCACGTGCTCGAAGTTGTCGAGGACGAGAAGACCGTCGCGGGTCGCCGCCAGCCGGAGGAGTGTGCCGGCGGGCGACGAGTCGGGATCGGGCGTGCCGCCGAGCGCTCGCAGAGCGGCCTCCGGCACGCCGTCCGCACCCGCCACCGGAGCGAGCTCTGCGAAGGCGATCGCGCCGACTCGATGGGCGACCTCGAGGGCGAGGCTCGTCTTGCCGACGCCGCCGAGACCGGTGACCGTGATCAAGCGCGCGGTGCCGAGCAGATCGATCACCGCGGCGACGTCGGCCGCGCGGCCCAGCAGCGTCGGCCGCGGCGGGAGCTGGGCCACGTCGGCCGGCCGGTAGAGCTCTGGGGCGTGGGCGAGGATCTGCGTCTGGAGCACCGACAGCGCCGGGCCCGGCTCCAGCCCGAGCTCGTCGACGAGGTGTGCTCGTGTGCGCGCGAACGCGTCGAGCGCGTCCGCCTGCCTGCCGCACCGGTACAGCGCGACCATCAGGTGGGCCGCCAGTGCCTCCCGCAGCGGATACTCCGCCACGAGCGCCTCGAGCTCGGGCACGAGCGGCACGTGACGATCCAGCTGCAGCTCCGCGGCGATGCGCAGCTCGACGGCGACGAGCCGCAACTCCTCGAGCCGCCGCGCCTCCGATTGCGCAAACGCCTCGTCGGCAAGTTCGCTGAGCGCCGGCCCTCGCCAGAGCGCGAGCGCCTCGCGCAGCACCTCCGCCGCACCACTGGCGTCGCCCGCGTCGAGCTGCCGTCGCCCCCGTTCGAGGAGCTCCTCGAACCTCAGCGAGTCGAGGTCGCCGGGTTCCGTCGAGAGCTGGTAGCCGTCGCCGACCGTCCGTACCTCGGCGCCCGCTGCCGCCAGCGCCTTGCGCAGGCGCAGAACCGCGACGTGGAGCGCCTTCGAGGCGTGCTCACCCTGCCACAGGTCCTCGACAAGCCGGTCGGCGGGCACGACCTGGTTGGCGTGGATCAGCAGGTGCGCGAGCAGGCTCTGCTGGCGGCGCGAGATCGGCACCTGCTGCTCGCCGTCGGACAGGATGATCGGACCGAGGATCCCGAAGCGGGTGATGCCCGACGCTACCACTCAGCGATGTCGCGTATCACCGGGCCGGCCGGCGGCTCTTACTACGCATCATGCGCCACCCACTCGTCCTCCGCCCCACGCTCGCCCTCGCGGCGGCGTTCCTCGCCTGCTCCGCCCCCGCCGCGATCGCCGACCCCCCTGAGCACATCTTCCAGGGCCACCACCTCCCCGGCAGCCACGCCAACATCCACGAATACACGAACCGTCCGCACCCCGTGCACGTCGCCCCGACGCCCGCGCCGGCGGCCTCGGAATCGGACTTCGACGTGGCCGCGGCCGGCATCGCCGGAGGCGCCGCTTTCGCGCTCGGCGCCGCCGTCTCGTCGCTGCTCGTCATCACGCGGACCCGTCCGCGACCGGGGACCTGAGGCATCATCCCCGGCGTGCCCAACCTGAGTATCTGCGTGGCCGGCGCGACCGGCTGGACGGGCGGAGCGATCGCCGAGGCGATCGCTGCCGCCGACGACCTGGACCTGCGATCCGCTGTGAGCCGCTCCGCGGCGGGCGGCGAGACGCACGGCGCGCCGACCCACCCGTCCGTCGGCGCCGCGCTCGACGGCGTCGACGTGCTGGTCGACTACACGTCGCATGACGTCGCGAAGGCCAATGCGCTCGAGGCGATCGGCCGCGGCGTCGCCGTCGTGATCGGCACGTCCGGCCTGACCGCCGACGACTTCGCCGAGATCGACGCGGCCGCCCGCGAGCACGGCGTCGGGGTGATCGCCGCCGGGAACTTCTCGCTCACCGCCGCGATGGCCAAGGCATCGGCGACGCTCGCCGCCAAGCACCTGCCGAGCTGGGAGATCATCGACTACGCGAGCGCCGGCAAGGCCGACGCGCCGAGCGGCACCGCCCGCGAGCTCGCCGAGACGCTCGGGGCCGCGGCGAAGGAGCGCTCGCTCGCCGACACCCACGGTGCGGTCGAGGCGCGCGGTGCCGACATCGCGGGCACGCAGGTCCACTCGGTCCGACTGCCGAGCTTCACCGTCTCGACCGAGATCGTGTTCGCGCTGCCCGACGAGCGGTTGTCTATCCGGCACGACGCGGGCTCGTCCGCGGCTCCGTACGTGGCCGGGACGTTGCTCGCCGTCCGTGCCGTCACCGGCCGCACGGGCCTCACCCGCGGCCTCGACACCCTCCTGGTGGGCGGCTGAGGTGGAGCCGGCCGCCTCGTTCCGGAGCTCGTTCGCCGCGGACCGGCGCGCGCCCGCGCGTGCCCGCCATGCGGTCACCGAGTTCCTGCACGGGCTGGGCGCCGACCAGCGGGCGCTGGCGGACGTGCTGCTCGCGGTGTCCGAGGTCGTCACGAACGCGGTGATCCACGGCTACCGCGACAAGCCGGGCGGCGTCGTCGCCGTGGAGGGCCGCCACTGGGACGACCGCGTGCAGCTCTCGGTCGCCGACAGCGGCGGCGGCATGGCGCCACGCGTCGACAGCCCGGGCCTCGGGCTCGGGCTGCCGATGGTCGGCCGCGTCGCCCAGCGCGTGGACATCACCGCCCCGGCCGGCGGCGGCACCCTCGTGAGCATGTGCTTCACGCTCGGCGGCCGCTGAGCCGCTCGACCGGCGTCCCGTCGGACCGCGCGAGCAGCGCCGAGCCGGCCGGCGCGCCGATCGCGCGGGCGGCCAGGGGATCGAGCAGCCGCACAGTCACCGGCGCGCGCCCCGGCCCCGTCGCCGCCCACGCGGGCTCGTCGCGCGAGGCGAACAGCGTCAGCCCGGGCTCGAGCAGGTCGAGCGTCGACCGGTCGCCGGCCCAGACGTGCGGGATCCGCGCCCCGAGGTCAGCGCGGACCTCCTGCTCGACCGGGCGGATCGAGCCGCTCGGGTCGGCCGAGCGCGCCGCGGTGTACTCGGCGACGGGCCGCCGCTCGGCCTCGTAGCCGGTCAGCAGCGCGTCCTCGGCCCAGCCGCGCAGCACCCACGCGAGCCGCCAGCCGACGTCGTAGCCGTCGTGCAGCGCGAGGTTGAGGCCGGTCCCGCCGCGCGGGGTCACGCGGTGGGCGGCGTCACCGGCGAGGAGGACCGGGCCGCTGCGCCAGCGCTCGGCGATCTGCGCGGCGGCGGAGAAGTGGCGGGAGCGCTCGACGCGCAGCGGCAGGTCGGGCACGCCGGCGGCGAGGCGGATGCGCTGCGCCGCACGGCTTGCGTCCGCTCCCGGCGCGCCGAACAGCCAGCGGTCCGACGGGCCGGTGGGCAGGAACGTCCCGCCGGTCACCGAGTAGACGAGATGACGGCGCTCGCCGACCACATCCCACAGCGGCGCGTGGAACAGGGTCGTGTAGCCCTCCATCAGGTTGTCGGGGCCGATCATCGGGATGCCGAGCGCGCGCCGCAGCGTGCTGCGCGCGCCATCGGCGGCGACGACGTAGCGGGCGTGCACCGTGGTGGCGGCGCCGGTCCGGACGTCGCGCACCGTCGCTTGCGCGCCGTCGGCCTTGAGCACGATCCCGGTCAGCTCGGTGCCGAGCGCGACGTCAGCGTCCGCGGCCAGCAGGTGGTCGAGCAGCAGCGGCTCGACCTCGTCCTGCGCGACGCAAGCGGGCCACGTCGGGCTGACCATGCGGCTCTCCTCGGGGCTCGGGTAGCCCACCGGGAGCGGCGTGCCGGAGGCGGCGTCGGCGAGCGTCTCGGCCTGCAGCATCCGCGAGTCGACGCCGACCGAGCGCGCCCGCACGGCCGCCTCGAGGCCCCAGCCGCGCACGATCTCCATCGAGCGCAGGCTGAGCACGGTGGCCCGCGGGTGCGAGGAGAGCTCGGCGCGGCGCTCGACCAGCAGCGCCGGGATGCCGTGGCGGTTCAGCTCGATCGCGGCGGCCAGGCCGGCGGGGCCGGCCCCCGCGACCAGCACGTCGACGGTGACGGACTTCATGGCCGGCATCGTGGCCGCGCCGGCGCGTCGCCGCATGAGCAACGGACTACTCAATCGCGGCACGGTCGATCACACTGCCGGACATGCGGTGGCCGTTCACGGGGCGCGACGCCGAGCTGCGGCTCGTCGGCGAGGCGCTCTCCGGCGGCGCCGCCGGCGTCGTGATCGCCGGGCCGGCCGGCGTCGGCAAGACGCGGCTCGCGACCGAGGCGGCGCAGCTCGCGGCCGAGCGCGGCTGCGCCGTGGAATGGGTGCGGGCGTCGCGGTCCGCGCGGTCGATCCCGCTCGGAGCGTTCGCGCCGCTGCTGCCGGCCACCGACCGCCTGCCCGACGGGGCCGAGCTGCTGGCCCGCGCCCGTCACGCGCTGACCCGCGAGGACCGCCTCGTGCTGTGCGTCGACGACGCGCACCTGCTCGACGACGCGTCGGCGGCGCTCCTGCACCAGCTCGTGGCCGGCGGCGAGGCGTTCGCCGTCGCCGGCGTCCGCCGCGACGAGCCGGCGCCGGACGCGGTCCGCGCGTTGTGGAAGGACGAGCTGTGCGTGCTGCTCGAGCTGGGCGAGCTCCCGCGGGACCAGGTCGAGGCGCTGCTCACCGCCGTGCTCGGCGGTCCGGTCGACGGCCGCAGCGTCACGGTCCTGTGGGAGCTGACGCTGGGCAACGCGCTGTTCCTGCGCGAGCTGGTGCGCCACGGCGTCGATCACGGCTTCCTCGTGCAGGACGGCGGGATCTGGCGCTGGCGGGGCGACGTCAGGGCCGGCACGCGGCTCCCCGAGCTCGTCGACGTGCGCATCGACGAGGCCGGCGAGGACGCACGCCGGCTGCTCGAGCTGGTCGTGGTGGGCGCGCCGCTCGGGCTCGGATTGCTCGAGCCCGGCGAGGCGGCCGCGCTCGACGCGCTGGAGCGCGCGGAGCTCGTGCAGCGCCGGACGGACGGGCGCCGTCGCTTCGTCGAGGTCGCGCACCCACTGCACGGGGAGGCGGTGCGCGCGCAGCTCACGCCGACGCGCGCCGAAGCGATCCACGCGCGGCTCGCGGACGCGCACGAGGCGCACGGCGCGCGGCGCGGCGACGACGTGCTGCGCATCGCCGTCTGGCGCCTGGAGGCCGGCGGCACCGGCGACGCCGACCTGCTGACGCTGGCGGCCGCGCAGGCCCTCGCCGCGCCGCATCTGGCGCTGGCGGAACGGCTCGCGCGCGCCGCGGTGCAGGCGGGCGCGGGGTTCGGCGCGCAGCTGACGCTCGCGCGGGCGCTCGCCGGCACGGGCGCCGCCGAGGAGGCGCAGCGGCGGCTCGAGGCGATGGAGCCGGAGGACGACGGGCAGCGCGCGGCGATCGCCACGGCGTCGGCGCGCAACCTGTTCTGGGCGCTCGACCGGGCCGAGGACGCGGAGGCGGTGCTCGACGAGGCACGGCGGCACGTGCGCGACCGGGCGCTGCGGGACGGTCTGGCGGCGCAGCGCGTGCGGCTCACCGCGGCGCGCGGCGAGCCGCGGGCGGCGCTCGCCGCCGCGGAGCCGCTGCTGCGCGACGACGCCGTCGGCGAGCGGGCCCGGACCACGCTCGCGATGGGGGCAATCGAGGCGCTGTTCTCCAGCGGGCGGACCGACGCGGCGGTCGCGCTCGCCGAGCAGACCCTGCCGCTCGCGGCCCGGCTCAGCGACGAGCTGCCCCACGCCGAGCCGGTGCTGCTCGGCATGCGGGCGATGGCGCTGCGGCTCGCCGGCCGCTTGGTGGAGGCGACAGAGCTCTCCGAGAGCGCCTACGCGGCGCTGCTCCCGCGCTGGTCGCCGCAGGGGATCGCCGTCGAGGCCACGTCGCTCGGCCTGATCTGGCTGGCGCGTGGGCGGACGCAGACCGCGCTGCGGTTCTGCCGCGAGGGCGCGGCGCTGCTCCGCGACGCCGACTCGGTGGGCATGCGGGCCTTCGCGCTGGCCGGCGTGGCGCAGGCCGCGGCGCAGTCGGGCGACGCCGACCTCGCGCGCGAGGCGCTCGCGGAGATGGAGGCCACGCCGCTGGGGCACAAGGGCTTCGCCGTCGAGCTGGGGCTGGCGCGCGCCTGGACCGCAGCCGCGCAAGGCGAGCTGACGCGGGCGCGGGAGCACGCCCGCGCGGCGGCGGACCTCGCGCTGGGGCGCGGCCAGGACGGCTACGCCGTCCGCGCGCTGCACGATCTCTGCCGGCTCGGCGCGCCCGACGTGCCCGCGTCCGCCCGGCTCGCGAGCAGCGTCGACGGCCCGTTCGCCTCAGCAGCGGCCGCGCACGCGAGGGCGCTCGCGGCCGGGGACGCCGCCGCGCTGGCCGACGTGGCCGAGCGCTTCGCGGCGGCTGATGCGCTGCTGGCGGCCGCCGAGGCGGCGGACGCCGCTTCCGTCGCCTACCGCGAGTCCGGCCGCGAGGCCAGCGCCCGTGCCGCGGCCGCGCGGTCCGCCGCCTGGCTGGCGGCATGCGAGGGCGCGCAGCCGCCCACGCTGCTCGGCGCGCCCGAGGTGGCCGAGCTCACGCCGCGCGAGCGCGAGATCGCGCTGCTCGCGGCGTCCGGGTCGAGCAGCCGGCAGATCGCCGGCCGGCTGGTCATCTCGGTGAGGACCGTGGACAACCACCTGCAGAGCGCCTACCGCAAGCTCGGCGTCAGCCGCCGCGAGGACCTGCCGGGCGTGCTCAGCGGCACGCCGGACTAGCAGGCGGGTCGCGGCGTGCGGTCGGCGATCGAGAGCCAGACGGCGGGGATCAGGGTGCCTGCGGCAGCGATGAGGAGGATGAGGAGCATGCGGAGATGATCCGCCGTGCACCCCCTGCCGCACATCGGGGAACCCCCTGGTCCTGCCCCTTGACTACGAGAGGTCGGGCTTGACCGACGGCGGCATGCCGCTGGTGTAGTTCTCGCGCACGCGCTGGGCGGCCAGCTCCTGGTCGCCGGCCTCGAGGGCGCCGACGATCGCCTCGTGCTCGGCCACCGAGCGCTCCAGGCGCTCGGACGACAGCATGTACTTGCGCTCGTACTCCAGGAGCGCGTTGCGGATGAGGTCGACGACCTCGAGCAGGCGCGGGTTCCCGCAGTCGGCCGTGAGGCGGCGATGGAACTCGTCGTCGGCCAGCGCGGCCGCCGACGCGTCGCCCGCTGAATCGACGATGCGCTGGTTGGCCGCGCGCAGGTCGGCGATCGATCCGTCGTCGTACGGCGGCGAGTCGCGGACCGCCAGGGACTCGAGGATCAGGAGCGACGGAATGAGCTCACGCAGCTCCGCCGGATCGAACACGTTGGCCTGGCGCAGGTGGTCGGCGACCGCCTCGATGTCTGCGCTGTGGTCAGAAGTCACGCGGTTGAAGTCTGGCAAGTGACGACTCACATGCCAACCGTGCCTCCCGTGAGGGGTCAGGCGCCGTCGTGCAGCGAGGCGCCGCCAGTGTCGTCGGCGATGCTCGAATACGGGCCGATCGCGGCGGCCACCGCGAGCCGTACGCCCTGCCTCGCGGCCCGGTGCGTGGCGATCCGCGTGGCGGCAGCCGCGTCCGGCGCCGCGACGTTGCCGTGCCAGCGCGCGTGCGTCCTGCGGTCGAGTCCGACGATGAGAAACACCATGCCTGTCTGAGCGCGCAGCGGCCGCGCTGATACGCGGGCTACGCGTCGAGCACCTCGCGCAGCGTCACCGCGAACGCGTCCGGGTCGCCCGCCCAGCCGAACTCGCCCCCGAGGAACCCGCCGTGGTGGCTGGGGAACACGACCGGCTCCGTCCCGAGCCGTTCCGCCACGCCGAGCCCGGACCGGTGCGCCAGCTCACCCTCGGACTCGGCGCCGACGCCGACGACGATCCGCGTCGACGCCTCGCGCAGCGCGTCGAAGTCGTGCTCGTAGTGCGTCCCGTTGACCATGTGCCGGCCGAGCATCGGGTCGTCCCGGGAGCCGTCGTCCGCGGCCGGGAACCCGAAGGCGGCGGGGTCGGGCGCGTCCTGGTCGGCGAAGCCCGCCGGGACGGGACCTCTGTGGCTCGTGAGCGCCATGAACTTCGCCATGCCCGCGCCGAACCCGTCGCGCATGTAGGTCTCGTGGATGTCACGGGCGGCGGCCAGGGCCTCGTCCCGGTCGGGCAGCACGGCGGCGGCCGGAGGCTCGTGCGCGACGAGCGTGCGCACCAGATCGGGCCGGCGGGCGACCAGGGCGAGGCCGTTGACGGCGCCGCCGCTGCTGGCGAACACGTCCACGGGCCCGTCGAGCGCGGCGATCAGCCGCTCGAGGTCGTCGGCATGCAGATCGGGCGTCGACTCGGTCGCCGTCTCCGTCCGCTCGCTGCGTGACACCCCGCGCGGGTCATACGTCACGACGGTCCGGTCCCGGAAGTGCCCGGCGAGCGACGTGAAGCCGCGGGCGTCCATCGGATACCCGATCAGCAGCAGCGTCGGCGCGCCGCTCTCGGTCTCGGCATCGCGGATGTCGTAGGCCAAGGTCGCCCCCGGCACGTCGAGCGTCTGGGTTGTCATGGCACAGAGACCGCCCGCCGCGGCAAGACTCATCGGCGGCCGACCCACGGGCCAATCGAGATCTGACCGCCGGTCGGTATGACTCGCGGCCCGACCAGCCGATCATCCTGCATATGCAGGAGATCATGCGCATCGTGGACAGCGACGAGCGATCGCTCGCGGCCCGTGTCGACGCCGCCCTGGCGGTGCTCGGCGGGCAGCCGATCGTGTCGCGCTTCACGCTCTGGTACACGACACGGCCGCCCGTACATCACGCGGTGCTCCGGGCCGAGCCCGAGCCCCGCACCCGGCTCAGCGGAACCCGCGGCGGCTGAGCGCGAGCACGCGCGCCGCGTTCGCCCGCGTCACGAACTGCGGCCCGGTCGGGATCAGCTCGCCGCGGGCCGGCATCAGCAGATGGCGGGCGCGCTCGGCGAGCAGCGCGATCGGCAGATAGCCCTGCAGGTACGGCTGCTGGTCGACCGCGAACAGGAGCTTGCCGTCGCGCACGGCGGTCAGCACGTCCGGCGACAGATCGAACGTCGCGAGCTTCACGCGCGAGCGCAATCCGCTGGCGGACACAGCGGCCAGCGCCGAGCCGGCGCCGTTGGGGCCGAGCGTGAGGATCCCGTCGGTGTCGCCCCGGGTGACCGCCTGGGCGATCCGGCGCTGCGACTGCTCGGGATCCTGCAGGTCCACCGCCAGCTCGCGTGACCGACCGCCGACGCCGCGCATCGCCGCGGCGATGCCGCGGCAGCGCTCGTCGAGCCCGGCGTTGCCCACCTCCTGGTTGACGCACAGCAGGTCGCGCACGCCGAGGCGCGCCATCCGCTTCCCTGCCTCGAGGCCCGCGCGGTACTCGGGCTGCCCGACGTGGGCGAGGATCCCGAGCTCGCGAAAGCGGTCGCTCCCGGAGTTGATCGACACGACCGGGATGCCGGCCTTGACCGCGCGCCGGATCGCCGGCGCCAGTCCGTCGACGTCCGGGAGCGACACGACGAGCCCGTCGAGCCGGGCGCTGATCGCCTCGTCGATCAGCTGCCGCATGCGATCGATGTCGTAGGTCTCCGGCGCGCGGTAGGAGACGGCGACCGAGTTGCGCCGCCCGGCGTCGAGCACCCCCTTCTTCACGATCGCCCAGAACGAGTCGGACGCCTGGCCGTGGCTGACCACGGCGATCCGGGCGGCGGCGATCCGCAGGCCGCGGCCGCGCGCGGGCGTCTCCTCCGGCGTCGGATTGGCGGCGACCGCGGCGTCGCCGCGCACCACCAGGTCCTGTTCCGGGAGCGTCGTCGTCTCGCCGCAGCCGGCGACCACGAGCAGCGCGAGCAGGACGAGCAGGCGGCGCATCAGTCCCCCGGGGGCGTGGTCGGGATCCGGGCGGACAGCCGCGTGCCCTCGCCGAGCACGCTCTCGACGGCCAGGTCGCCCTCCAGCGCCGCCAGCCGGTCGCTGAGACCGCGCAGGCCGGACCCGGCATCGATCCGGGCGCCGCCGACGCCGTCGTCCGCCACCGTCACCTCGAGCCAGTCGCCGCGGCGCCACAGGCTCACGCGCGCGTGCTGCGCGTTCGCGTACTTGACGACGTTGGTCAGCCCTTCGGCGACGACGAAGTAGGCGGCGGCCTCGATCGGCGGCGGCAGGCGGCCCTCGAAGGAGAGGTCGCACTCGATCGGGAGCGACACCCGCTCGACGAGCACGTGGATGGCGGTCGCCAGCCCGTGGTCGGACAGCACCGCCGGGTGGATGCCGCGGGCCAGCTCGCGCAGCTCGGCCAGCGCGACGTTGAGCTTCTCGGTCAGCTCCTCGACCGTCGCCGCCAGTTCGGGCTGCTCCTTGAGCTGGGCGCGCAGGAGCCGGAGGTCGAGCGCCAGCGAGACGAGCTGCTGCTGGGCGCCGTCGTGCAGGTTGCGCTCGGTCTGGCGGCGGGCGTCGTCCGCAGCCTCGACGATCCGGCGGCGCGAGTGCCGCAGCTCCTCCAGCCGCGCCCGGAGGTCGGCCTTCAGGCGCTCGTTGTCGAGCGCCAGCACAGCGGCCGACGCCGCCGCGTGCACGAGCTCGGGCGTGGCGTCCAGCTCGGCGTCGTGCACGATCGCCGCGACGCGGTTGCCGTCACGCTCGACGGCGGTCCAGGCGCGGCCCGAGCCGGCGGCGGGCAGCGTGACCCGGCGGCCGCGGTCGTCGACGAACATCTCGCGGTCGGGCAGCCAGTAGGCGATGTTCAGCGAGCGGTCGCCGAGCCGCTCGGCCAGCAGCTCGCGTACCGGCCCCTCGCCCGCCGTGTCGGTGCGCAGCAGCGCCTTCGTGAGGCGCCGCAGCAGCGCCCCGACACCGTCGATCACCGCGATCGAGATCACCGCGGCAGGGAGCGCCAGCAGGCACAGCGCGATCCCAAGCGCCGGGCCGAGCTCCCACGGGCCGATGACGCGGTCGGCATCGCCGCCCAGGCCCTCCACCCCAAGGGCGAGCAGCACGATCACCAGCAGCATCGGCAGCGCGACGGCGATGATCGCCAGCAGCGTCACCGGCAGCTTGAGCACCAGCAGGACCAGCGCGCGCAGGAAGCCGGCGCGGTCGTGCTCGAACGGCACCGGCGGCAGATGCGCCTCGAGGCGCCGGTTGGCCTGCCGGCGCTCGACCTCGGCCAGCCGCCAGAACACGCGGCGCCGGACCACCGACGCGATCGGCGCCAGCACCAGGTAGGCCACGCCGTACGGGACGGCCAGCAGCAGGTAGAGCAGCGTCCGGCCGGCGGCCCGCAGGTGCCAGGGCAGGTCGAGCCCGGGGCGCGGGGCCTCGATGGCGGTCACGCGCCGCCGCCTTCCACGCTCACCTCGCCGCTGCCGCTCAGGGCCTGGACGGTGAACGCCGCGTCGTCGGCGCGCGTGAGCCCGCGCACGCGCTCGCTGCCGGCGTCGTTGTGGGCCTCCACGCGGTAGCGCCCGACGGGGACGACGACGCTCACGTCGCCGCTCCCGGACCGCATCTCGATCCGGTCGGGCGAGCACTCGGCGTTGCCCCGCACGTCGCCCGACGTCGACGTGGCGACCAGCGTGAAGCCGCAGAAGCCCTCCACGGCCACCGGACCGGACCCGGTCGCCACCCGAGCGGACCCGTTCAGGCCGCTGATCCGCACGCGGCCGCTCGAGGTCCGCACGTTGACCATCACGTTGTCCGGCACCGCGACGCGGTAGCTCGCGGCGCAGCGGCCGAGCACCGTGTCCGGGCAGCGCGAGGCGATCCGCAGCACGCCGCCGCCGGCCTCGACCGACGAGCGCGGGCGGCGCCCGAAGGCGAACTGCTCGGTGCGCCGGATCTCGACCGCGCCGCCGGCGCCGCCGGTGATCTCGACGGGCGCGGCGCCGACGTCGATCTCCACCGAGGACAGCGTGCCGGTGACGCGGATCGGCCGGACCTCCGTGTCGGTCGACGCGGCCCACCAGATGCCCATCACGGCCGCGGCGCCCGCGAGAATCAGCGCGGACGCCGCGACGAGCAGGGCCCATGGCGAGGCCCTCCGGGCGGGGCCCGGCAGGCGGACGGGTGAGCGACGCGCGGCGGGGGCGGGCGCCGGGGCATCCTCCGTGATGCTCATCGGCGACTACCGTAGCCGCCGAGCGGGCGGCTTTGCGAGTGCTATGCGAGTGCGACGCGCGCCGCGCGGCGGCGCATCAGGCGGCGCGGGCGCTCGCCGGCGGCGGCGCGCAGGAGGTCGACGAGCTCGGCGCTGGGCCAGAACGGGTCGGCCACGACGCGGCCGCTGTCGAGCGACAGCGCCGCGCGCACCTCACCGCCGGCGTGGGCGAGCAGCACGTCGCCGTCCAGTGGTCTGGCGCTGTCGAGCGCGGCGAGGCGCTCGAGGTCGGCGGAGTCGACTGAAGTGGCGGGGCGGAGAACGAGCGGGGAGGTCATCTGAGGCTCCTTCGGTTGGGTTGAGACAAGTGTCGCTATCTCGTTTCATAAACTCAAATGATCGTTACTGATTCTGGTGATAAACTCGGCTTATGGATGACCTGCGACTCCTGAAGGTCTTGCGCGAGGTCGCGCTGCGCGGCTCGTTCTCCGCGGCCGCCGACGCGCTCTCCTACTCGCAGCCGGCGGTGTCCCAGCAGATCGCGCGCCTGGAGTCCCAGGCGGGCGTCAAGCTCATCGAGCGCCACCACAAGGGCATCGAGCTCACCCCCGCGGGCGAGGCGCTGGTACGGCACACCGAGCGGATCCTCGCCCAGCTCGCCGCCGCGCAGGCCGAGCTGACCGAGATCGCCTCGAGCGCGCGCGGGCGCCTGCGCATCGCGTCGTTCGCCACCGCGGCGGGCACGATCGTCCCGCTCGCCGTCTCCGCGTTCCGCCGCGTGCGCCCGGGTGTGCAGGTCGATCTCGCGCTGCTGGACCCGCCGATCTCAATTCCCGCGCTGCGCCGGGGCGAGTACGACATCGTCATCACCGAGGAGGGCGGCTTCGAGGACGAGCCGAGCCTCGAGGGCCTCGGCGTCGAGCGCCTGATGGACGACGTCCTCTATGCGGCACTGCCGGCCGACCACCCGCTCGCCACCCGCCGCGCGGTGGCGTTGACCGACCTCGTGCACGAGGAATGGATGCTGGTCGGCCTGCAAGGCACCTGCGCAGGGTCGAACATCGTCCTGCGCGCCTGCCAGCAGGCCGGGTTCGAGCCGCGCGTCGCCTACACGTCGGACGACTACTTCACGATCCAGGGCCTGGTGGCCAGCGGCATGGGCGTCGCGCTCGTCCCCGGCCTCGCGCTCGCGAGCAGCCGCGAGGACGTCGCGGTCCGCCCCCTACGCGGCCGCCCGCCCTACCGCCGGATCGGCGCGGTGTTCGGTGGCGAGCCCGCCGGCCCGCTCGGCGTGATGCTCGACTGCCTGCGCGACGCGGTCGAGGAGTACAAGCGCGCGGCCCCGATCTCAGCCATAGCGGCTTAGGTTCGGTTTCCCGCACCTCGATTGACGTGAGGACCGTATCGAGCACACCCTCCCCCATTGGGAGTATTCCCCTCGTTCCCCCCAACACATAGAGGCGAGGCCCATGGATGGGCTACACCGCCTCCAGCTCCGGCCCCGACTTGTCCCTCTCTCCTCCCCGGCGGTCGCAAGGTCGGAAGCAACGTGACCAAAGGGCGTCGCCGAGGTCCCCCAGCCTCGGCGGCGTTCCTCGCGTTTAACTACTCTCCTCGCCCATGGCTCCCGTCATCGGCGTGCTGCACAACCTGGACAGTGACTTCACCGGCCACGCCGGGACCGCGATCCGCGCCGCCGGGGTCGAAGCTCGACGAGCGGCGGCTGACGGCCGGCGACCCGCTGCCGTCCTTCGACGAGATCGACGGCGTGCTGTCGTTCGGCGGGGACCAGTCCGTGACCCGCATCGAGGACGACCCGATGCTGCTCGCCGAGGCCGCGTTCCTGCGCGAGGCCGTCGAGCGCCGGGCTGCCGGTGCTCGGCGTCTGCCTCGGGGCGCAGCTGCTCGCGCACGCGCTCGGCGGCAGCGTGAGCCCGCTGCCGCAGCGCATGGTCGTGTGGGCGCCGATCACGGTCCTGGACGCCGCCGACGGCGACCCGCTGATGGGCGCACTGCCGGAGGGCGCCCGGGCGCTGCACTGGAACGAGGACGGCTTCGAGCCGCCCGAGGGCGCGGTCGAGCTGCTCGCGCGCGTGGGGGCGGGTGCCGAGGCGTTCCGCTACGGCGACCGCGCCTGGGGCGTGCAGTTCCACCCCGAGGTCGACCCGCCGTCGCTCGAGGGCTGGTACGAGGACGGCTACCAGGAGCTGAGCGAGGCGGGCGTGACGGAGGAGCAGGCGCGCGCGGCCGACGCCGAGCACCTCGACGGCCAGGCCGCGCTGTCGGAGGCGCTGTTCGGCGGCTTCGCGCGCGTCGTGGCGGCGCGCTCCGTCACCGCGTGACCGACTACCCGCACCGGCTGGCGATCCCCACCCGCTGGCACGACAACGACGTCTACGGCCACGTCAACAACGTCGACTACTACGCGTTCTTCGACACCGTCATCAACGCGTACCTGATCCGCGAGGGCGGCCTCGACATCCACGGCGGGCCGGTGATCGGGCTCTGCGCCGAGTCGCACTGCGAGTTCAAAGCGCCCCTCGCGTTCCCGGAGACGGTCACCGCCGGCCTCCGGGTCGGGCACCTGGGGAACTCCAGCGTGCGCTACGAGATCGGCCTGTTCGCCGAGGACGGCGCGCTTGCCGCAACCGGCTCGTTCGTTCACGTGTTCGTGGATCGGGCGACGCGGGAGCCCGCCGAGATCCCATCCACAGTCCGCTCGGCGCTAGCGCGGCTGACTGCGGCTGGGTAAGGAGGCGGCGGGATCGGCCGCGGCGATCAGTCCGTGGCGCTTTTCCCGTCCATATGACGGCAAAGGCGCCACGCGTCCCGCGGGAGGGTCGATCCCATCTCCCTCAATGCCGAAGTTCGTCCCTCGCACTCGCAACTAGCGCCATACTCCGCGACGTGCCAACTCCCGAGGACCTGCTCGCCGAGGCACCGCTGGAGGCAGCGGTCGCCGCCCTGGCCGAGCGCAACCACCACCACCTGGCGCAGATGAGCCCCGCCGAGCGCCAGGACGCGATCTCGCACTGGCGGCAGCTCGCTGTCGCCGTCCTGACCGCCGCCGGAGCGGCGCTCGGGGACGAGCCCGCGGACGAGCCGGGCGAAGTGCCCGGAAGGGCGGTGATCGTCCTCGAGGACTCCGGGCCGGAGGAGATCGCGATCCATGCGACGTTCTTCCCCCAGCTCCAGGACCTCGGCGGCGGCGAGGTCGGCGCCACGCCGGCGCAGGCCGCCGCGCTCGAGCTCCTCGAGCAGATCTCCGACGACGACGATCCGCCCGTCGGCTGAACCCGCACCGCAGGGCGCCTGGCTCAGCCAGACGCTGGAGGAGATCGTCGCCCAGCTGCGCCGGGCGTTCGATCTCACGGGCTGCGCGTTCGTGGTCGTCGACTGGCAGGAGCGCTACATCCGGCCCGCGGCCGCGTGGTTCTCGACGCCCGCGGTGGCCCAGGCGTTCGGCGCCGTGCTCAGCCGTCCGTACGACCCGACCCGGGCCGGCATCACCGAGGCGGCGATCGAGCGGCGGGCGCCGCTGCTGGTGGCCTCGATCGAGGACTGGCCGGGCGCGTCCGGGCTGCGCGAGCGGCTCTACGACCAGCTCCCGGAGGACCAGGCGCGGCTGACCTGGGAGTGGTACGCCGCCTCGTGCCTGCTGTCGGTCCCGGTCGAGGCGCCGGGCGGGCGGATCCTCGGCGTGCTCGCGCTGTCGGCGGCGAACTTCAGCGACGAGGACCTGCGCACCGCCGAGGCGTTCGCCAACCTCGCCGGGATCGCGCTCGACCGCTCCGAGTTGCTGCACCGCGAGGAGCGCCGCGCCGAGGAGGAGAACGAGCTCAACCGGGCCATGCAGGAGCTCGGGCGCTCGCTCGAGCTCGACGACGTGTACCGCTCGATCGTCGCCCAGGCCAAGGAGGTGAGCGGCGTCTCAACGGTCCTGCTCACCCGCCAGGAGCCGGCCAGCCGCGACCTGCGGGTCGTGCACGCCGTCGGCGCCTCCGAGCGGATGCGCGCAGAGCGCTTCGTGGTCGGCGAGGGGATGATCGGGCGCGTCGCCGAGACCGGCGAGCCGTACGTGAGCCGCGAGCCCGACCGCCCGCGGTTCCTGCCCTGGGTCGCCGCCGAGGAGGGCATCCAGTCGTTCGCGCACGTCCCGCTGTCGATCGGCCGGCGGCTGTTCGGCGTGCTGACCGTCGCCGACAGCGATCCGCTGGCCTGCGACGAGGCCCTGCTCGCCCGTATGGTCACGTTCAGCCGCGCCGCCGCCGGCGCGATCGCCAACGCGCTCGACTTCCAGCGCGAGCGCCGCGTGGCGGTGGCGCTCACGCGCGGGTACGTGCCCGGCCCGCTGCCCGAGCTCGAGGGGTTCGACACCGGGCTCGTGTACTCGCCTTCGGGCCATGCCGCCGGCGGCGGCGATCTGTTCGGCCTGTGGCGGCTGCCGAGCGGCGACGTGGCGCTGCTGGTGGGCGACGTCAGCGGCAAGGGCATCGAGGTCGCCGCGATCAGCGCGATGGTCCGGTTCTTCATCGAGGCCCGCACGTGGGACGCCGGCGACCCCGCCGCCGTGATGGCGCAGACCAACGCGCTGCTGCGCCGCCGCCTGCCCGGGACGACGTTCGTCCCGGTCGTGATGGCGGTGCTCGACGAGACCCGGATCCGCTGGTGCAACGCCGGCCACACCCCGCCGGTGCTGCTGAGCGCTGACGGCGGCGAGCGCGAGCTGACCGGCACCGGCCTGCCGCTCGGCGTCGACGACGAGGCCGCATACACCGCCGACGAGGCGCCGTTCGGCCCCGGTGACGTCGTGTTCGCCTCCACCGACGGACTGACCGAGGCGCGCCGTGAGGGCCGCCAGTTCGGCGACGAGCGGCTCGGCCCACTGCTGGCCGAGCACGGGCGCGCGCTCGACCCGGACGTGCTCGTGCGCCTGCTGTACCGCGAGGCGGAGGCGTGGGCGCCCGCGCTCGACGACGACATGGTGATCCTGGCGCTCCGGAGGCAGGGGTGATCGAGGTGCGCCACGAGCCGCCGGACGCGCCGGCCGCCACCGCGCTCTTCAAGGCCTACATGGAGGACGTCTACGGCCGCATGGGCGACTTCACGCCCACCGAGGAGATCTTCGCCACACCGGAGGCGTTCGACGGGCCGGGCTCGGCGTGGCTGGTGATCTACGAGGACGGCGAGCCGGTGGCGTGCGGCGGGCTGCGACCGCTGCCGCCCGACGCCGGCGAGATCAAGCGCATGTTCGTGGTGGAGTCCGCCCGCGGGCGCGGCCACGCCCGGCGGCTGCTGGCCGAGCTCGAGGCGATCGGGCGCGCGGCCGGCCAGCGCCGGATCCGGCTGCTGACCACCGAGGTGCTCACCGAGGCGCGCGCGCTGTACGCCGCGGAGGGCTACGTCGTCGTCGAATCGTTCCCGATGACCGAGCCCGACCGAACGGACTATTGGCTCGAGAAGACCTTGTAGCGTCTTCTGAGATGGCCGAGCAGTTCTGCACCGTCAACGACGTCGAGCTCTGCTACGAGACGTTCGGCGACCCCGCCGACCCCGCGATGCTCCTGATCATGGGGCTCGCCACCCAGATGGTGGGCTGGCACGACGAGTTCTGCGAGCAGCTCGCCGCCCGCGGCTTCTTCACGATCCGCTTCGACAACCGCGACATCGGCCGCTCGCAGGCCATGGACTACCCGGTCCCGACGCTCAAGCAGCTGCTGCTGCGCGACAAGCGCGCCGCCCGCTACACGCTCGAGCACATGGCGGCGGACGGCTTCGGCCTGCTCGACCATCTGGGCATCGAGCGCGCGCACATCGCCGGCGTCTCGATGGGCGGCATGATCGCCCAGACGATGGCCGCCCGGCACCCGGAGCGCGTGCTGTCATTGGCCTCGATGCTGTCCAACACCGGCGCGCTGTGGTCCGGCCAGCCGTCGCCACGGATGTACCCGGTGCTGCTGCGCGCGGCGCCCCGCGACCGCGCCTCCTACATCGACCATGCCGCGTGGGTGTTCTCGAAGATCGGTTCGCAGGACTACCCGCAGAACGACCTGCGGGCGATGGCGGCCACGAGCTACGACCGCGGGCTGAACCCGGCGGGATCGATGCGCCAGCTCGCCGCGATCATCGCGTCGGGCGACCGCACGCCGCTGCTACGCACGATCACGGCGCCGACCGTCGTCATCCACGGCACGAAGGACAGGCTCGTGCCGGTGTCGGGCGGTAAGGCGACGGCGAAGGCGATCCCGGGCGCGCGGCTCGTGCTCATCGAGGGCGTGGGCCACGATCTCCCGCGCGGCGTCTGGCCGCGGATGCTCGACGCGCTGGCCGACAACGCGGCGCGCGCCGGCGAGCCGCTGGCGGCATGAGGCTCGAGACCTGGCACGCGCCGCCGGGCGACACGATCCCCAACCATCCGTCGTTCCCCGTGCTGATCTACCGCGGCGTCGACGCACCCGACTTCCACGCCCTGTTCGCCGAGAACGGCTGGGGCGGCTCGTGGACGGACGGTGTGTTCGACTTCCACCACTTCCACTCGACCTCGCACGAGGTGCTGGGCGTGGCCGCCGGCGAGGCGACGATCGAGCTGGGCGGCCCGCAGGGCTCCTCGTTCGAGGTGAGCGCGGGCGACGTGCTCGTGCTCCCGGCCGGCACCGGCCACCGGCGCGCGACAGCCCGCAACGGCTTCACGGTCGTCGGCGCGTACCCGGCCGGCCAGGAGAACTACGACCTGCTGCGCGAGGCCGATGACGCCGCGCGCGAGCGCATCCGCTCGCTTCCGGCGCCCGACCGCGACCCGGTGGGCGGCACGGGGGTCGCAGGCTGGCGGTGACGCCCGCCATCTCGTACCCGCCGGAGCTGCCGATCAGCGCCCGGCGGGACGAGCTGCTGGAGGTCATCCGCGACCACCAGGTCGTCGTCGTGGCGGGCGAGACCGGGTCGGGCAAGACCACCCAGCTGCCCAAGATGTGCCTCGAGACGGGGCGCGAGAAGATCGCGCACACGCAGCCGCGCCGGCTCGCCGCCCGCACGGTCGCCGCGCGGATCGCCGAGGAGATGCAGGTGCCGCTCGGCGAGGACGTCGGCTACGCGGTGCGTTTCCAGGACCGCTCGCGCGGTGACACGCGGATCCGGCTGATGACCGACGGCCTGCTGCTGGCCGAAGTCCGCCGCGACCGCCTCCTCAAGCGGTACGACACGATCATCGTCGACGAGGCGCACGAGCGCAGCCTGAACATCGACTTCCTGCTCGGCTACCTGCACCGCATCCTGCCGCGGCGGCCGGACCTGAAGCTGATCATCACCTCGGCGACGATCGACCCCGAGCGGTTCGCGGCGCACTTCGGCGACGCCCCGGTGATCGAGGTGTCCGGGCGCACGTACCCGGTCGAGGTCCGCTACCGGCCGGTCGAGGACGCCGACCGCGACCAGGAGGACGCGATCGCCGACGCGGTCCACGAGCTGCAGCGCGAAGGCCCCGGCGACGTGCTCGTGTTCCTGTCCGGCGAGCGCGAGATCCGCGACACCGCCGACGTGCTGAGCGGCCGCCTGCGGTCAGACGTCGAGATACTGCCGCTGTACGCGCGGCTGTCCGCGGCCGAGCAGCAGCGGGTGTTCCGGCCGCACTCGCGGCGGCGCGTGGTGCTCGCGACGAACGTCGCCGAGACGTCGCTCACGGTCCCGGGCATCCACTACGTCGTCGACCCCGGCACCGCGCGGATCAGCCGCTACAGCGCGCGGCTGAAGGTGCAGCGGCTCCCGATCGAGCCGGTCTCGCAGGCATCGGCCGATCAGCGCAAGGGCCGCTGCGGCCGCACCGCCGACGGCATCTGCATCCGCCTCTACTCCGAGGAGGACTTCGAGGAGCGCCCGCGCTTCACCGACCCGGAGATCCAGCGCACCAGCCTCGCGTCGGTGATCCTGCAGATGGCCGCCGCCGGCCTCGGCGACATCGAGGACTTCCCGTTCCTGGACCCGCCGGACCGGCGGCAGGTCCGCGACGGGATCCTGCTGCTCGAGGAGCTCGGCGCGCTGCGCGACGGCCGGCTCACCAAGCTCGGCCGCCGGCTCGCAGACCTGCCGGTCGACCCGCGGATGGGCCGGATGGTGCTCGAGGCCGACCGGCTCGGCTGCGCCACCGAGGTCATCGTCATCGCCGCCGCGCTGTCGATCCAGGACCCGCGCGAGCGGCCGTCGGACAAGACCGCGCAGGCCGACCAGTCGCACGCCCGGTTCGCCGACGAGGAGTCGGACTTCATCTCCTACCTGAACCTGTGGCGGTACCTGCGCGAGCGCCAGCGCGAGCTGTCGAGCAACCAGTTCCGCAAGCGCTGCCTGGCCGAGTACCTGCACCACCTGCGGATCCGCGAGTGGCAGGACCTCGTCGAGCAGCTGCGCCAGTCGGCCAAGGGCGTCGGGATCGCGCTCAACCGCACGCCGGCCGAGCCGGTGGACGTGCACCGCGCGGTGCTGTCGGGCCTGCTGTCGCACCTCGGGCTCAAGGACGAGCGCGGCCGCGAGTACCAAGGGGCGCGCGGCGCGCGGTTCATGATCTTCCCCGGCTCGGCGCTGGCCCGGAAGACGCCGGACTGGGTGATGGCGGCCGAGCTGGTCGAGACGTCGCGGCTGTGGGGGCGGACGGTCGCGCGCGTGGACCCCACGTGGGTCGAGCCGCTGGCCGGGCACCGGCTTGCACGCACGTACTCCGAGCCGCGCTGGTCGGCGAGCCGCGGCTCGGTGGTGGCGACCGAGCGCGTCACGCTGTACGGGCTGCCGATCGTCACCGACCGCACGGTCCAGTACGGGCGGATCGACCCGGTGCTCTCGCGCGAGCTGTTCATCCGCAAGGCGCTGGTGGAGGGCGAGTGGCGCGGCCGGCACGACTTCCTGGACGCCAACCGCGCGCTGGTCGAGGAGGTCGAGGCGCTCGAGCACCGCTCGCGGCGGCGCGACATCCTCGTCGACGACGAGTCGCTGGTGGCGTTCTACGCCGCGCGAATCCCGGCCGAGGTGGTGTCGGCGGCGCACTTCGACCGCTGGTGGCGCGACGCGCGGCGCGACGACCCGGACCGGCTGACCTTCACCCGCGAGCTGCTGATGGACGCCGCCGCCGCGGCGGAGATGGACCCGCGCGACTGGCCGGAGACGTGGCGGCAGGGCGACCTCGAGCTGCGGCTCAGCTACCGGTTCGACCCGGGCGCGGCCGACGACGGCGTCACCGTGCACGTGCCGCTGGCCGTGCTCGGGCAGCTGCGGGCCGACCGCTTCGAGTGGCTCGTGCCCGGGCTGCGGGAGGAGCTGGTGACGACGCTGCTGCGCGGCCTGCCCAAGGAGCTGCGGCGCCCGCTCGTGCCCGTGCCGGAGACCGCCGCGGCGGTGCTCGCCGCGCTGCGCCCGCGGCGGCGGCCGCTGCTCGACGACATGGCCGAGCAGATCGAGCGCCTGCGGGGCGTGCGCGTGCCGACCGACGCGTTCGACGTGGCGAAGCTGCCGCCGCACCTGCGCGTGACGTTCATGGTCGAAGACGGTGAGCGCGGGGTGCTGGCGGCCGACAAGTCGCTCGAGCGGGTCCGCGAGCAGGTCCGGCCGCGCCTGCGCGCCGAGCTGACGGCCGCGTCCGGGCAGCTCGAGCGCAGCGGCGAGCGCAGCTGGGTGTTCGGCACGCTGCCGCAGACCGTGACGCTGCCGGGCACCGGACAGGCGGTGACCGCGTACCCGGCGCTGGTCGACGAGGGCGACACGGTCGGCGTGCGGGTGCTGGAGACGCCCGGCGCCGCGCGCGTCTCGATGGCCGCGGGGACGCGGCGACTGCTCCTGCTCACGACCCCGTCCCCCGCCCGCTACGTGCACGACCGGCTCGGCAACGCCGCCCGACTGGTGCTCACGCCGGCGGTGCTCGACGACGCGATCGTGGCGGCGGTCGACGCGCTCGTCGCCGAGGGCGGCGGCCCGGCCTGGGACGAGGCCTCGTTCCGGCGACTCCGCGACCACGTGGCGGGCTCGCTGGCCGAGCGCACGCTGGCGATCGCCGGCGACGTGGTCAAGGTGCTCGACGCCGCGCGTGAGGTCGAGCGCCTGCTCGACGCGCTGACCGCCGTGCCGCTGCAACCGGCGCGTGCCGACGTGCGCGAGCAGGTCCGGCGCCTCACCGCCCCCGGCTTCGTCGCCGCCTCGGGCGCCGCCCGGCTGCCGGACATCGAGCGCTACCTGCGCGCCGCCGCCCGCCGGCTCGAGCGGCTCCCGAACGCCGTCGCCGTCGACCGCGACCGCATGACCGGCGTGCACGAGCTCGAGCGGGCGTACCGCGAGCGCCTGCAGTCAGGCCCGGTCACCGCCGAGCTGCGCGAGGTCCCGTGGATGCTCGAGGAGCTCCGCGTCCACCACTTCGCGCAGAACCTCGCGCGGGGCGGCGTCTCCGCGAAGCGCATCCGCCGCGCGCTCGCACCTCAGTGAGGATCTGAGCGCCGGAAGCGCTCGAACACGGTCACGACGACCTGCTCGCCGCCGCAGCCCACGCACACCTTGTCCTTGACCGCCGACGGCCTGATCAGGCTCGTCCCGCCGAGGCCGCAGTCGGTGCAGTGGAACACGCACTCCACGAAGGCGCCCGTGGCCAGCAGGGGATCATCGGCGTCCATGCCCGGCCATCGTCGCAGCGCGAGCCGGGCGCCACAAGGGCCGACCTGGCCGCCCGTACGGGATCACCCAGGTTCCTGGTATGGACGCGGGGCCGCGCCTGGGGCACGGTTCCGCGGATGCTCGCCGCTCCGCCGCTGCGCTTCATCGGGGAACTGCACCGCTGCACCACGCTCGACGAGCTTGTGCGCGTGTTCTCCACCGGCTTCGGGCGCGTGCTCGACGTGCCGATGTACGGGTTCAACGTCGTGCAGCCCGGCACCACGCGGCTGCGCGCGACCGCCGCTGTCGGCGTCAGCGACGTCTTCGTCAACACCTACATCCGCGACGTGATGGACGCGGACCCGCTGCGCGTGGGCGCCCACGAGTCCGGGCACGCGGTGTACAGCCTCGGCCTCATGTCGGCCGACGAGTGGGAGGAGAGCGACGCCTACCGCACCGCGTTCTCGATGCACCGGATGCGGCACGTCGTCGAGGCGCCGATGCTGGCCGGCGGGCGCCCGATCGGCAGCCTGCACTTCGGCACCGCGGGCGGCGAGCACGACCTCGGCCCCGCGGACCTGCGGACCGCCGAGTCGATGGCCGGCGTCATGGCGCAGGCCGTGGCCGCGATCGACGCACGCGAGCGCCTCACGCTCGAGCGCGACGAGCTGCGCGCGGCGCTCGACGTCGCCGGCCTGGCGGTCGTGCTCAGCGGCGTCGGCGGCCTCCGGCTCAACGAGACCGCCCGGCGCCTGCTGTGGGACGTCGTCGACGCCGACGAGCGGGTGTACCGACTGCTCGCGCTGCGTCCCGGCGACGGGGCGTTCTCCCGCCACGTCGACGTCGAGCTCGCGTCGGGCGAGGCCGCGACGCTGCACGGCGACTGCACGCCGGTCGGGGCCGAGGGCGCGCTGGTCGCCGTGCTCGCGCTCCGGCGCGAGCACCCGCGCGTGTCCCCGGCCGTGCTGGCCACGCTGACGCCGCGCGAGGCCGAAGTGGCCAATCTGGTCGTCGAAGGCCTGGCCGACCGCGAGATCGCCGAGCACCTGTGCCTCAGCCACCACACCGTGAGCCAGTACGTGAAGCGCATCTACCGCCGGCTCGGCGTCGACTCCCGCGTCACGCTCACCCGGCTGCTGCTCGGGGTCCCGCGCACGCGCGGCGGCTAGCCTCTTGCGGGCCTATGCCCCGCTCCCTCGTCTGGACCCTGTACGGGACCCTCGTGCTCATCTGGTCCAGCACCTGGGTCGCGATCAAGATCGGGCTCGAGGACGTGGCGCCGCTGCTCTCGGCGGGCGTGCGGTTCGCGCTCGCGGGCGCCGGGCTGCTGGTGCTGGCCGTCGCGATGCGGCGCCCGCTGAGGACCGACTTCCGGCTCGCGGCGATCCTCGGGCTGCTGCCGTTCGCGCTCGCGTACGGGCTCATCTACTGGGGCGAGCAGTACGTGCCGAGCGGGCTGGCCGCGGTGCTGTTCGGCGTCATGCCGCTGTACAGCGCCGGCATCGCCTCGGTGGCGCTGACCGACGAGCCGTTGCGGGCGCGGCTCGTGGCCGGCATCGCGGTGGCGATCGGCGGGCTGGCGCTGGCGTTCGGCGAGAGCCTGGCGCTGGGCGACGCCAAGTGGGCGCTGCTGGCCGCCACCGCGTGCGCGATCGCGCCGCTGTGCGCCGCCATCGGCAACGTCACGATCAAGCGCCGCGGCCACGGCGTCGACCCGATCGTCGTCAACGGCTGGGGCATGCTCGGCGGCGGCCTGCTGCTGCTCGTCGTCAGCGCGCCCACCGAGGACTGGGGCGCCACCGCGCTGACCGCCCAGGCCATCGGCTCCGTCGCCTACCTGGCGCTCATCGGCTCGGCGGTGCCGTTCGTGACCCTCACCCGGCTGCTGCGGGAGCTGCCGGCCGTGACGATGTCCTACATCACGCTGATGCTGCCGTTCGGCGCGCTGGCCTTCGGCGCCGCGGTCTACGACGAACGGGTGACCGCGGCGGCGGTCGCCGGCGCCGCGCTGGTGGCCAGCGGGCTCGTGATCGCCCAGTGGCCGCGCCGCCGGGCCGTGGCGGCGCAGGCCTCAGCCTGAGCTACGTCGCGACTGGTGCCTGCATCTCGGCCGGAACATCCGAGACCGTCTCGAAGTGGTGGCCGACCGCCGTCATGGCCAGCAGGCGCTGGACCGCCTTGGTGCCGCGCACGAGCAACAGCCGCCGTCGCTCGCGATGGGCACGCCGGTTGGCTGCGAGCAGCCGCGCAAGTCCCGAGGAGTCCAGGAACGACAGACCCCGCAGGTCGAGCACGAGGCACGATGGCCGCGCCGCCTCCACGCGGCGCATCTCCTCGTCGAACGTGTACGCGTGCTCGAGGTCCAGCTCGCCGCGGAGCGCTACGCGCACCGCGTCGCCTTCAAGTGGCTCGATGGTCAGCCCGAAGCCTCGCATCGTCCCTCCCCCGTATTCGGTTGGCGCAAAGGTACCCCCTCCGGGCCAAATCACACAGCCGGTGTGTACAACCCGCGCCGAATTCGGGAGCCGGGGTGGAGTACACGGAGGAACGCGTCGACCACGCGGGGATCGAATTGCGTGCCCGAGCACTCGCGCAATTGCTCGCGTGCGGCGTCGTGGCCGAGCGCCGTCCGGTACGGCCGGTCGGCGGTCATCGCCTCGTAGGCGTCGGCCACGGCGAGGATCCGGGCCTCGAGCGGGATCTGCTCTCCGGCCAGGCCGTGCGGGTAGCCGCGGCCGTCGATTCGCTCGTGGTGCGCGAGTACCCAGCCGCTGATGTCGCGCAGGTTCGCGTGGTCGAGGATGCGTGCGCCGAGCTCCGGATGGCGGCGCATGTCGGCCCACTCGTCGTCGGTGAGCGCGCCCGGCTTCTGCAGCACCGCATCGGCGACGCCGAGCTTGCCGATGTCGTGGAGGACGCCTGCCGCCCGCAGCCGCTCGACCCGGTCGCTCGGCAGGCCGAGCTCGCGAGCGATCTCCTCGGCGTAGCGGCCGACCGTCTGTGAGTGCCTGGCGGTGCTGACGTCGCGCAGGTCGAGCGTCTCGGCGAGCAGCACCGCGGCGGCGAGCTGCTCGGAGCCGGCATCGCCGTCGTCGAGCGTGCCGAGCAGCGCCTCGAGCGCCTCGGCGTGGTAGGCGACGCAGCGGTCCCGGCCCAGGCGCTTGGCGCCGAACACGGCGCGCGTGGCGGCCCGGAGCACGAGCGACGCGGTCTCGCAGCCCGGGCCGCTGACCGCGAGGCCGACCGACGTCGTCACGGGCCAGGGGAAGTCGGGGAACGCCGCCGGGACCTCCGCGCGCAGCCGCTCGGCGACGGTCAGCGCGGCGGCCTCGTCGAGCCCGGGGAGCACGAGCGCGAACTCCTCGCCGCCGAGCCGGGCGGCCAGGCCGCCCTCGGCGATCAGCACGTCCGAGAACCGTCGCAGGACCTCGTCGCCCTTCACGTAGCCCAGCGCGTCGTTGACGCGCTTGAAGTTGTCCAGGTCGCAGACGAGCACGGCGACCGACCCGGTGCGGGCGATCTCGGCGTCGATGTGCTCCTGCAGGCCGCGCCGGTTGCGCAGGCCGGTCAGCGGGTCGTGTTCGGCCAGGTGCCGCATCAGCTGGAGCTGGCGCGCCGACTCGACGGCGCTCATCGCGTGGTTGGCGAACGCGCGCACGGCCTGGAGGATCTCCGGCGTCGGCAGCAGGCGGTCGACCGGCTCGTCGACCCACACGACGCCTTCCAGCTCGCCCTCGCGGTCGCGCAGCGGCACGAGCAGGACGTGGTTGTTCCAGGCGCGGTTGCCGCGGCCGTTGCGGCTGCTGAACGACGCGCCGTGCAGCGACGGATCCACGCGCGCGTGCGCGTCGGCGCGGTCGAGCAGCACGACGCCGTCGCGCTCGAGCGCAGGATCGAGCAGCGGCGCCACCGCGGCCATCGGCGTCGTCTCGAGCCGCTCGAGCTCGGCCGGCGACATGCCGACGTGTGCGCGCATGTGCAGGATGCCCGGCTCGTCGTCCTCGAGCGAGACGCAGACGCGCTGGAAGCCCAGCGCGTCGCGGATGCCGACGACCACCGCGTCGAGCATCTCGTCGATCGTGCGCCGCTCGGCCAGCGAGGCGGTCAGGCGCAGCAGGTGGTCGACCGCGACGCGCTGGCGCTCGGAGGCGGCCGCCTCCTGCGCGTGCTCGAGCGCGAGCGCGGCGTGCTGGGACATCCCGACCAGCAGGTCGAGCTGCTCGTCGGTCGGCCGGCGGCCGTCGTTCGGCTCGTCGACGGACAGGATCCCCAGCAGCTCGCCGGCGCCGGAGCGCAGCAGCACGAACAACGCATCCTCCGGATGCCACCCGCCGGGCTCGCCGGTCGGCTCGATGGCGGGCACGTACGTGGTCAGGCGGTCCTCCGCCCAGTCGAACGCCCCGTGCTCGATCAGGTACGCGCCGCGGCGCTCGAAGCGGGCGTCGAGCAGGTCGACCCAGTCGTCCGCCGTCGAGCTCTGGCCCAGCAGCAGGCGGCGCGCCTCGTCGTTGCCCTCGACCACGACCGTGTGGAAGTCGTCCCACGCGGGGCGGTACAGGTTGATGACCGCGGTGCCGTAGCCCAGGCACGCGGCGGTCGTCCGCGCCACGGCGCGCAGGACTGGCTCGAGGTCATAGGTCTGGGGCACTGAACGGTGTTATCGGCCCCGTCCGCGATTATCCGGAGTGTGGATGCTGACCAGCGGACACGGCGCCGCCGCCGGCGGGAGGTCGTTCGCCGCCGCCGCGCGCGCCTGCTGGTCGCTGCGCTGGCGGCGTTCGTCGTGGGTGTCGTGGTGGGCGCGGGCGGCGACGGCGACGCACCGGAGTCCCGGCAGAAGCCGGCCACCGAGCCGGCCGCGGAGCAGGCCCGCAAGGCGGCCGCGGCGGTCGACAAGCTCTCGCTCGAGCAGCAGGTCGGCCGGATGGTGGTCCTGCGCTTCAACGGCACGGAGCCGCCCGGCTACGTGCGCCGCGTGCTGCGCGAGGGCCGCGCCGCGGGCGTGATCCTGTTCCGCGACAACGTCGTCTCACCGGACCAGCTGCGCCGCATGACCCGGACGCTGCGCGAGGCGATGCCGGGCGTGATCGTGTGCGCCGACCAGGAGGGCGGTGAGGTGCAGACGCTCTCGTGGGCGGGGCCTGAGGGCTCGGCGCCCGAGCAGCAGGCGGCGGGGACCGTCAGGGCCGACGCCCAGGAGTCGGCCCGCCTGCTCGCGTACGCGGGCGTGAACGTGACGCTCGCGCCGGTGGCCGACGTCCCCAGCGTCAGCGGCGCGGCGCTCGCCGGCCGCTCGTTCTCCAGCGACCCCGACACGGCCGCGGGCGCCGTGAAGGACTCGGTCACCGGCTGGCACGCCAACGGCGTGGCCACGACCGTCAAGCACTTCCCCGGCCTCGGCGGCGCCACGGTCAACACCGACGACGGGACGGCCACGATCAAGCGCAGCCGCACGGAGATGGAAGCCGACCTCGAGCCGTTCAAGGCCGGCATCGCGGCCGGGACCGAGTTCGTGATGGCCGGCCACGCGATCTACCCGGCGTACGACGGACTGCACATCGCCTCCCAGTCGCCGGCGATCATCGGCGATCTGCTGCGGCGCGACCTCGGCTTCAAGGGTGTCGTGATGACCGACTCGCTGGAGGCGGCGGCGGTGCAGGCTGTCGGCGACGTGGAGGAGTCCGCCGTGGCGTCGGCCGAGGCAGGGGTTGACGTGATCCTCACGACCGGCCGCGGCTCCTACATCCGCGTGTACCGGGCGCTGCTCCAACGCGCCCGGCAGGACCGCGCGTTCCGCGCCCGGGTGCGCTCGTCCGCCGCCCGCGTGCTCGCCGCGCAATCATCCATGGATGGCTGACACCGCAACGACTTTCGGGATCGGCGACACGGTCCCGTCGTTCAAGCTCACCGACACCGAGGGCACCACACATGAGGTGCCGGCCGCCGAGGCCCCGGCCGCGACGGTCCTGATCGAGACCTGCAACCACTGCCCCTACGTCGTGGCCTGGAACCCCCGGCTGCGCGCGGTCGCCGAGGACTATGCGCCACGCGGCGTGCGCTTCCTGGCCATCAGCTCCAACGACCCGGTGCGCTACCCGGCCGACTCGCCGGAGCGGATGGCGCAGTTCGTGCGCGACCAGGACTGGCCGATCCCGTACGCATTCGACGAGTCGCAGGACGTCGCCCGCGCGCTCGGCGCCGAGCGGACGCCGCACGTGTTCGTGCTCGACGGCGAGCAGCGGCTGGCGTACCGCGGGGCGCCGGACTCCGACCACGAGGACCCCTCGCAGAACGCCGCCTGGCTGCGCGCGGCGCTCGACGACATCCTGGACGGCCACGAGGTCGAACGCGCCGAGACGCCGGCCCGCGGCTGCTCGGTGAAATGGCGCGCCTGACGTTTCCGTAGAATCGGGCCGTGGCTCGCCGGGTGAACGAGCACAGCATCGCCCTGGCGCGCGAGTGGCGGCGGCTCGGACGCGCAGCGACCGTCGTCGCCGTCCTCACCTGCCCGGCGCTGTTCCTGGCGCTCCACGAGCGGTTCGAGTGGCCGCTGTTCTGGGCGGTCGTGGGCACGATCCTGGGCGTGGCGGCGTTCCGCGGGCTGATCGACGTCCTCGCCCACAAGCTGATCCCGGCGCCGTCGTTGTACGGCGCCGAGGCCGAGCTGCGCGAGGAGGACGTGATCTCCCGACGCCGGCTCTGGTACTGGCGCCGCAAGTACCGGCGCGGGCTGTGGCTCGCCGGGTTCGTCGCGTTCATGATCCTGATCCCGATCACGATCGCGTCGCTGACGGGCGGCGACACGTCGATCTGGGCCGGGTTCGAGGCCGTCGGCGACTTCATCGTGGCCTATGCGCCGTTCGCGGCCAGCTACGCGCTGATCATCCCGATCCTGTTCCTGGCCAACTTCCTGATCCTGTTCGGGCCGATGCTCATCCTCGGCATCCAGCAGATCAAGGCCTACGAGCCGGGTGACGCGGACTGGGGTGTGCGGCTCGGCGACGTGCGCGGCCAGGCCGAGGCGAAGCAGGAGATCACCCGCGTGGTGTCGCTGTGGCAGTCGGGCGAGGAGTTCGTCAAGGCGGGCGGCAAGCGCGAGCGCGGCGTGCTGTTCCTCGGTGCCCCCGGCACCGGCAAGACCATGCTCTCGAAGGCGATCGCGACGTCGTTCAACTGCCCGTTCGTGACCATCCCCGGCTCCGGCTTCGCGCAGAGCTTCATCGGAATGGACGCGGTGCTGGTGCGCTGGCTGGCTTGGAAGGCGCGCCGCCTGGCGCAGAAGTGGGGCGGCCAGTGCATCGTGTTCATCGACGAGATCGACGCCGTCGGGATGCGGCGCCAGGCGCTGCGCTCGGACCCGATGCCGCGCGGCATCCCGAGCCTGCACGAGCACCTGTTCTTCGGCCCGTTCGGCGCGCTCACCGAGGAGGGAGACCTCGTCCTCGAGACGACCGAGTGGCGCGACCGGCTGTTCGCGGCGCGCGCTGAACCGCCGCGCGCGGCCTACCCCGCCGTGTACGACCGGATCCGCAGGATCGTGCCGATGCTCGGCGGCGGCCAGGGCGGCGGTCTGGCGCTCAACCAGCTGCTCGTGGTGATGGACGGGATCGACGAGCCGCCGCCGATGCGCAAGTGGCTCACGCGCAAGTTCAACACGTTCCTGGACGCGCTGTACATGGTCCCGCAGAAGGTCGGCCCGGTCCGGCTGCGCAAGAAGGCGCCGCGACCACGCGCGGAGCAGATCTACTTCATCGGGGCCTGCAACGTGGACCTCGAGGTGCTCGACCCGGCGCTGATCCGGCCGGGACGCATGGGCCGCCACATCTACTTCCGGACGCCGACGTGGGAGGACCGGCGCGACATCTTCGACCTGTACCTGGGCAAGGTCGCGCACAACGACGAGCTCGACGGCCCGGGCAAGCGCGACGAGCTGGCGCGCATCACCAACGGCTACTCGCCGGCGATGATCGACCAGATCTGCTCGCTGGCGCTCACCTACGCGCACGGCGACGGCCGCGAGCGCTTCGACCGGCTCGACCTGCTGGAGGCGATGACCACCGTCGAGTCGGGCGTCGCGATCGGCCAGCCGTACCCGAAGCACGAGGAGCGCGCGACGGCGATCCACGAGGCCGGGCATGCCGTCTGCGGCCACCTGTTCATGGAGAACCGGCTCTCGACGCGCCTGTCGATCCGCAAGCGCGGCTCGTCGGGCGGGCACCACCAGGCGATGGAGATCGAGGACCGCTTCGGCCACTGGCGCTCAGAGGAGGTCGGCGACCTGATCTGGGGGCTCGGCGCGATGGCGGCCGAGCACGTCTTCTACGGGCAGAACACGACCGGCGTGACCGGCGACATGCGGCAGGCGACCACGCGCGCCGCCCTGATGGTCGGCTTCCGCGCAATGGGCCCGGCAGCGGTGGACCTGACCGACCGCATCGAGGATCCCGACGAGCGCGAGGAGTGCGAGCAGCGAGTGAACGACCGCTTCCAGCGGATCGGGCGCCAGATCATGAACCTGTCGCCCGGCGGGCTGGACACGAACCCGTACCGGGCGACGCTCGCCGACCCGGACAAGCGCCCGCTGGTCGCGGGTCTGCTCGGGCAGGGCTTCGTGGTCGCGTACCAGACGATCCTCCAGAACCGCGAGGCGACCGAGCGCGTGGCCGAGGAGCTGATCGGCGCCGGTGAGCTCTACGGTGACGACGTCACGTCGCTGCTCGACGGCGTGGGCCTGCGCAAGCCTGACATCGACGTCCTGGACGAGGCGACGTGGCCGGCGATCTGATCCCGCCCCCATCCCCGGCCGGCCGCCCACAGGCGGACGCGGCGGAGGAGACGCGCGCCGACGAGGCGTTCGTGCGCGCGGCGCAGCCGGTCGCCGACGAGCAGCCCACCGGGCCGTCGCCGTTCCGCAGCCGCTTCGGGTTCGTGTGGGGCGCGCTGGCCGGCGTGCTCGTGTGCGCGGCGGCGACCACGGTCCTGCTGGCCACGACCGGGGGAGACAACGGGCCGAAGCTGGCCGCCAACTGGTCGAGCTGGAAGCCCGACACCGCTCGCATGGTCGACGGCGCGGCCGATATCGCCACCCACGTGCAGAGCCAGTACAAGCTCGACTCGGGCGACCAGCTGGTGGCGATCCGCAGCGGCGAGATCGCGCTCGGCGAGACCGACCTCGGCGTCGCGGTGCGGCCCAAGGGCGGCGAGCTGCAGCTGCTCGACGGAGACGGCCTGCTGTACATCCTGTCTGGCCTCGAGCCCGGCGGCATGCTGCCCGGGAAGGCGAGCACGAAGCGCGGCCAGGTGCTCATGCGCGAGGCGCTCGAGCTGGCGCTGTATTCGTTCCGCTATCTCGACGACGTGACGATGGTCGCGGTCATGCTGCCGCCCAGCAAGCAGGCGACCGGCACCGACACACCGCAGTCGCGCGTGGTCTTCTACCGGCCGGGCGACCTGCTCAACGAGCTCCAAGTGCCGCTGTCCAACACGCTGCCGGCCAAGGTGCCGACGCCGAAGTCGATCAGCAAGCAGGAGGCCGCGCAGATCGACTCGCTGACGCTGCGCAATCTCTTCCTCGCGTCGATCCAGCCGCTGAAGAGCGACCTCAGCTACCTGGTGCTGACCGAGCCCGACTCGATCTCCTGACCGTCACGGGGCTCGTGCCCCGGGCAGGCGAGGACGGGCAGCGGCGGGTACTTCACGTAGCGCTCGGGCTCGGTGCGGTGGCGGAGGCACATCGAGAACGTCGAGCCGCGCGTGGTGTGGACGAGCTTCTGGTGCGCGCAGGTGTCGCAGAGGGAGACCGGACCCACCACCCTCCGGTTCACCGGATCGGGCGATGCCCGAGGCGCGCCAGCTCCTCGTGGTGATGCGTGACCCGCAGCTTGACGGGGTCGCCGTCGTCGCGGCTGTGCACGAGGCCCCACATCGCGTCGGCGATCTGCTCCGCGCTCTCGGGCGTCGCGCGTGCCCGCATCCCGTCGACCAGCGCGAGCTCGAGCCGCTCGATCTTCTGCTCGGCGGTGCCGTCGCCGAGCGCCGGGAAGGGCACGCCGCGCAGGTTCTCATCCCAGGCGCCCTTGACCATCGCGAAGCGGTTGCGGAGGGAGATCGCGTCCGACATCCCGGCCGCGAGTGTCGCACAACTGCCCTGCGTATCGTGTCTGGCGCGTGCATACGTTCGTCCGACTCCTCGGCTTTCTGCGGCCATATCGCTCCCGCGCCATCTGGTCGCTGGTGCTCGCCGGCGTGGCGACAGGCGCCACCGTCCTGCTCCCATGGCTGACCGGCCTGGGCATCGACGCGGTCCAGCGCGGGGACCGCAGCGACCTCAGGCTGCTGGCCGTCGCAGTGGTCGGCGTAGCGCTGGTGCGCGTGGTCCTGTCGGTGGCCCGCCGGCTCGTCGCGGGACGCGTGTCGCTCGCGATCGAGCTCGACCTGCGCAACCTCATGTACGCGCACCTGCAGTCGCTCGAGCTCGGCTTCTTCGCGCGCCAGCAGACCGGCCAGCTGATGTCGCGCGCGACGGTCGACCTGCAGAGCGTCCGCTTCTTCCTCGGCTACGGGCTCGTGTTCGTCGCCCAGAGCGGGCTGACGATCATCCTCGCCGCGATCGCGATGCTCGTGCTGCAGCCAGGCCTGGCCGCGCTCGCGCTCGCCCCGGTGCCGTTCGTGGTGCTGGTGGCGTGGCGCTACGGGCGGCGCTCGCGGCCGGCGCTGCAGGAGGTCCAGCAGCGGATCGCGGAGCTGACCGCCGATGTCGAGGAGAACATCTCCGGCGTCCGTGTGGTGAAGGCGTTCGCCGCCGAGGACCGCCAGCTCGAGCGGTTCCGCGGCAGCGTGCACCGGGTGTTCGACCAGTCGATGGTCGCGACGCGGCTGCGCGCGTTCTACAACCCGTACATCGGCTTCCTGCCGAACATCGGCCTGGCCGTGATCCTGCTGCTCGGCGGTCGCCAGGTGGTCAACGGCTCGCTGTCGCTCGGCGACTTCACGGCGTTCTACGCGTACCTGCTGATGCTGATCAACCCGATGCGCCAGCTCGGCGTCGCGCTGAGCCTGGCGCAGCGGGCGACCGCGTCGGGCGCGCGAGTGTTCGAGCTGCTCGACCGCGAGGCGCGGATCGTCAATGCGCCAGGTGCGCCGCCGCTGCCGGAGGGCCGCGGGCGAGTCGAGCTGCGCGACGTGAGGTTCTCCTACGAAGGGGCGCCGAGGCCGGCGCTGCACGACATCGACCTGGTCGTGGAGGCGGGCACCACGGTGGCGCTGGTCGGCGCCACCGGCTCGGGCAAGACGACGCTCGTGCAGCTGCTCGGCCGCCTCTACGACGTCACCGAGGGCGCGGTGCTGATCGACGGCGCGGACGTCCGCGACGTGGACGTCACGTCGCTGCGCAGCGAGATCGCGGTCGTCGACGACGACCCGTTCCTGTTCTCGGACACCGTGCACAGCAACATCGCCTACGCGAGGCCGGACGCCACGCGCGAGCAGGTCGAGCTCGCCGCCGAGCGCGCTCAGGCCGCGGGCTTCATCGCCGAGCTGCCGAACGGCTATGACACCCGCGTGGGCGAGCGCGGGCTGACGCTGTCGGGCGGCCAGCGCCAGCGCGTCGCGATCGCGCGCGCCCTGCTCGCCGACCCGCGGATCCTCATCCTCGACGACGCGACGAGCTCGGTCGACGCCTCCACCGAGCAGGCGATCAAGGTGCGCGCTGCGTGAGGTGATGGCCGGCCGCACGACGTTCGTGATCGCCCACCGGCTGTCGACGATCGCGCTGGCCGACGACATCGTCGTGCTCGAGGGCGGGACGATCGCCGCGCGCGGCACCCACGGGCAGCTGCTCGACCAGAGCCCGCTGTACGCGGAGATCGCCGAGAAGGGCCTGCCGGACCAGGTGTTCCTCAACCGCAAGTCGCGCGAGGCGGCGGCCGGGCTGTGACGACGCGCCGGGAGGAGATCGTCCGCCGCTGGCGGGCGACGGGTGGCCGCGGCCGCAAGCTGCGCGGCCTGCTCGTGTTGCTGCGCCCGTACCGCGCGCGCACGACGCTGATGTTCCTGTCGCTGATCCTCGGCACCGCCGCGGCGCTGGCGCCACCGCCGCTGGCCAAGCTCGCGATCGACGAGGGCATCACGCCCGGCGACCTGACCGCGCTGACCTGGATCGTCGTCGCGTTCCTCGTCACCGCGCTGATCTACTGGGGCGCGACGTGGGTGCAGACATATCTGGTCGGCTGGGTCGGGCAGCGCGTGCTGCAGGACCTCCGGATCCAGCTGTTCGAGCACCTGCAGACGCTGTCCGTCGGCTTCTACTCGCGCCGCCAGGCGGGCGTGATCATCTCGCGGCTCACCAACGACGTACAGGCGCTCGACCAGCTCGTGTCCGACGGCGTCGTGACCCTGTTCGGCTCCACGCTCACGCTGGTCGGCACGGCGGTGATCCTGCTGCTGCTCGACGTCGAGCTGGCGCTGCTGACGTTCCTCGTGTTCCCGCTGTTGGCGCTCGGCTCGCTGGGGTTCCGTGTGGTGTCGGCGAACGCGTACCGGCTCACGCGCGAGAAGGTCGCGCTGATCACCGCGTACCTGCAGGAGTCGCTGTCCGGCATCCGCGTCGTGCGCACGTTCTCGCAGGAGCGGCGGCACCTCGAGCGCTTCAACGAGCTCAACGAGGACAACTACGCGGCGAACATGAAGACCGTCTACCTCAACGCCGCGTACTTCCCGGCGGTCGAGCTCCTGTCCGCCCTCGCCACCGCGGGGATCCTGCTCTACGGCGGCCTCCAGGCGATCAACGGTGACGTGACGATCGGCGTCCTGGTCGCGTTCATCGCCGCGCTGAACAACTTCTTCGACCCGATCCAGTCGCTGTCGCAGCTGTACACGACCTACCAGGCGGGCATGGCGGCGCTCGACAAGATCTTCGAGCTGCTCGACGAGGAGCCCGACCTGCAGGACCGGCCCGGGGCGACCGAGCTCGGCCGCATCCGCGGCGAGATCGACTTCGAGCACGTCACGTTCGCGTACGGCGACAGCGATCCGGCGCTGGCCGACGTCGACCTGCACGTGCCCCCGGGCCAGACCGTCGCGCTGGTCGGCGAGACCGGCGCCGGCAAGTCGACGTTCGCCAAGCTCGTCGCGCGGTTCTACGACCCGACCGGCGGCGTCGTGCGGGTCGACGGCCACGATCTGCGGGACGTCGCCGCGCAGTCGCTGCGCGCGCAGATGGGGATCGTCCCGCAGGAGGCGTTCCTGTTCAGCGGCACGCTCTCGGACAACATCGCGTTCGGGCGCCCGGGCGCCACGCGCGAGGAGATCGAGGCGGCCGCGCGCGCGGTTCACGCCCACGACTTCATCTCCGCGCTCGAGCACGGCTACGAGACCGAGATCGGCGAGCGCGGCATCCAGCTGTCGGCCGGCCAGCGCCAACTCGTCGCCTTCGCCCGGGCGCTGATCGCCGACCCGCGCATCCTCGTCCTCGACGAGGCGACCGCCAACGTCGACATCCACACCGAGGGTCTGATCGAGGCCGGCCTGCGGCGCCTGCTCGCCGGCCGCACGGCGATCGTCATCGCCCACCGCCTGTCGACGATCCGCACCGCCGGCCGCATCATCGTGCTCGACCACGGCCGGATCGTCGAGCAGGGCACGCACGACGAGCTGCTGGCCGCGGAGGGCGCCTACTGGCGCCTGTACCGCGACTGGGCCGAGCAGGCCGCGCTGACGCGCTTAGCGTGCTTAGTTGAGCTTGCGCAGGTCGACCGCGAACACGAGCGTCTCGTTCGGGCCGATCGGCGGCGAGCCCTGCGGGCCGTAGGCCATGTCGGGCGGGATCACGAGCAGCCGGCGGCCGCCCTCCTTCATCCCCACCATGCCCTGGTCCCAGCCGGGGATGACCATTCCGGCGCCGAGCTGGAACGGGATCGTCTGGCCGCGGTCCCAGGACGCGTCGAACTGCTGGCCGTTCGACCACGACACGCCGACGTAGTCCATCTCCAGCTTGTCGCCGGGCTTCGCCTTCGGGCCCTTGCCCTTGACGATGTCGCGGGTCACGAGCTCGGTCGGCGGGTCGCCGGTCGGGGTGACGATCTCCGGCTTCTGCTTCGTGTTCTTGCTGATGCCCGCCGCGATCTCGTCGATGTTCGGCGGCTGGGCGGCCTCGGTCGCCTCAGGAGTGGCCGCGGTCTCGGAGTCCGAGTTGTCGTCGTCGCCGCAGGCCGCCACGGCAGCGCCGAGCAGCAACACGAGCAGTAGAGAGAGAACCTTCGCGCGCACGATGAGGCTGCGGGGCAGGGACTCGAACCCCAACTACCAGAGCCAGAATCTGGCGTGCTGCCAATTACACCACCCCGCAGTGAGCGCGCCCAGTATAGGAGGGACGAACACCGCCGTGCTTCCATCAGCCGGGTCGCGCGCTACCTTGTCGGGCACGTGGCGCCCGGAGGCGGCGCGTGGAATGAACGGTATGCCAGAGGGCGGGAACGGATCCATACAGCTACTCGAGGCCGACCCAGAGCTGGGTCGGGGCCTCGATCCCAGGCGGATCCGCGAGATGTCGCCGCGGCTGTTCGCGCGCGCGGTCGATATCCCGCGCGGGCCGTGGAATCCCGGCCGCACGCTCATGCAGGGCAGCAACCCGATCGGGCTGCTCGTGGTGCACGGCCTGCTCGTCCGCGAGGCCACGGTCGGCGACCATCCGTCGGCCGAGCTGCTCGGCCCGGGCGACCTGCTGCGCGCCTGGGAGGACCGTGACGCCGAGGTGCTGCTGCCGCGCAGCGTGCGCTGGAGCGCGCTCACCAACGCTCGCGTCGCGGTGATCGACCACGCGCTGGCGGTGCGCGCCGCGCAGTGGCCGGAGATCTTCGCCCAGCTCGTCGAGCGCGCCGCCCGGCGCGCCGAGCGGCTGGTGATCATGCAGGCGATCGGCCACCTCACCCGGGTCGACGACCGACTGCTCGCCCTCCTGTGGTGCCTGGCCGAGCGCTGGGGCCGCGTGGTCCCGGACGGCGTGCTCGTCAACCTGCGCCTGCCGCACCGCACGCTGGCCGGCATGGTCGGCGCGCGCCGCCCGTCGGTCACCACCGCCCTCGGCCAGCTGATCGCGCGCGGCGACATCGAGCGCCGCCCCGACGGCGGCTGGATCCTGCACGGCCAGCCGCCCGAGCCCCGCGTCGCCGCCGACGCGGGCCAGCAGCCGCTCGGCGGCCTGCGCAGCGCCCGCGGGTAAGTTCTCCGCCGGCGAACGTCAACCCCCGGCTGGGTAGAGGAGCGGGAGCGCCCGCGCCGGAATCGGTCCGTGGCGATTTTGTCGCGCATACCGGAACAAAAGCGCCACGCCCTCCGCGGACGCGCGGTCGATGCGCCACTTCTCTGCCTCCCTACCCAGCCGCAGTTGACGTTCGCCGACGCTAGATCTCGTCGGCCGTGACCGGCTCGTCGCGCGTCATCAGCTCGCGCGCGCGGTCGAGATCGTCCGACGGCCCCACCGTCAGCGCACCCATGACGGTGCCACGGGCGAGGTAGAAGATCGTGAACTCGCCGTCGTCGATCGAGCCGCGGATCACCTCGTCGTCCCAGTGCGATGCGGGCCCGACGTACTCGAGCGTGGCCCAGTCCGCGAGGTCAGACCAGAAGTAGGGGATCTCGGTGAACGGCTGGGCGCCGCCGGCGATCACCCGGCCGACGTGGGCGCCCTGGGCGCGGGCGTGCTCCCAGTGCTCCACGCGCAGCCGCCGCCCATGGACCACCGAGTCGTAGTCGCAGTTGTCGCCCGCCGCGTACACGCCCGGCGCGGACGTCTCGAGCGTCTGCGTGCAGGCGATGCCGCCGGAGTCGGCGATCGCGAGCCCGGCCGCCTTGGCGAGCGTGACGTCCGGCGTCACGCCGATGCCGAGCACAACCGCATCGGCCGGCAGCTCGCGGCCGCCGGTGGTCACGACCTTGCTGACACGACCGCCGTCGCCCTCGAAGCGCGCCAGCTCGTCGTTGCCGACCCAGTCGATCCCGTGGTCGCGCAGCACCCCCGAGAAGAAGTCGGACGCCGTCGGCCCGAACCCGAGCGAGAGCGGCTGCGACTCCTGCATGACGAGCGTGCACGTCCGGCCCTCGGCGGTGAGCGACGCGGCGACCTCGCAGGCGATGTAGGAGCCGCCGATGAGCACGACGTGCTCGGCCTCGGCGGTGCCCTCGCGGATCGAGTCGCTGTTGCCGAGCGTACGCAGATAGTGGATGCCGTCGAGGTCGCAGCCGTCCACGCGCAGGCGCCGCACGTTGGCGCCGGTGCCGAGCACCGCTGTCCCGAACGACACCTCCTCGCCGCTGGAGAGCTTCGCGGTCTTCGCGTCCGGGTCGAGCTTCGTGACGCTCGTGCGGATCCGCAGGTCCAGGCCCTCCGGCAGGTCGAGGTACGTGTCCTCGCGGCTCATCTTGGCGCGCAGGTAGTCCTTCGAGCAGTAGGGGCGCTCGTACGGAGGGTCGACGTCGCGGCCCGCCACGACCACCGAGCCGCTGTAGCCGGCCTCGCTGAGCGCCTCGGCGCACGCGGAGCCGGCGCCTCCCGCTCCGACGATGAGGACGTCGATGTCAGCCATCGCTGCCGTTCTCCCCCACGAACTCGCGTGTGATGTCCTGCTCGAGCCCAGGGTCGAGCACGACCAGAACCTCGTCGCCGGCCTCGACGACAGTGTCGGACTTGGGCACGAAGCCGCTGCCGTCGCGAAGCACGGAGATGACCAGCGCGCCGTCGGGCAGCGCCATGTCGGCCACCCGCTGCCCGGCGGCCGGGGCGTCCTCGGCCACCACCAGCTCGATGATCTCCAGCCGCTCCTCGGGCAGGTCGAGCAGGTGCACGAGCCCGTAGCGCGGCACCTCGTGCTCGATCAGCCGCAGGATCAGGTCGGTCGCCGACACCGCGGGCTGGATGCCCATCAGCTTGAAGTGCTCGAGGTTCCGCGGATTGTTGACGCGGGCGATGATCCGCTCGCAGAGGTACTTCTCCTTGGCGACCTGGCAGATCAGCAGGTTGTCCTCGTCGTCGCCGGTCACCGCCACCACGAGGTCGGCGCGTTGGATGCCGGCGCGCTCGAGCACCCACAGCTCGGTGGCGTCGCCGTACTGGACCGCGTGCTCGAGCTCCTGCTCGACGGTCAGGTAGCGGCGGCGGTCCTGCTCGAGCACGGTGACCTCGTGCCCCTTCTCGATGAGCTCCCGCGCGAGGTTCCAGCCGACCTTGCCCGCGCCGGCGATGATCACGTAGAGGCCGGCCATCAGCCCGCTTCGACCTCGCTGTCCCCGAGCGCGGCCCGCTCGAGCTGCTCGATAGCGATCTGCGTCGGGCAGATGGTCTGGACGCCCTGCTCGCGGTACCAGGCGGCGCGCCGCGGATCGAGCACGCGGGCGATCACCCGCGGGACCTCGAAGCGCTTCTGGGCGATCTGCGCGACCACGAGGTTGGTGTTGTCGCCGTTCGTGGAGGCGATGAACACCTGCGCCTCCTCGATCCCGGCCTCGACCAGCGCGTCGAGCTCGAGCGCGGTGCCGATCGTGAAGCGGCCACCCGCCTCCTCCCACGACTGGCTGAGCTCGACGTCGAGCCGCTCGTGCGAGAGCGGGTCCTCGTCGAGAACCGAGACGGTATGGCCGGCACGCAGGGCCGATGTGGCGACCGAGGACCCCACCCGGCCGGCTCCGACTACCAGGACGAACATCGGCGGTGACTCTAGTGGTTCGGAACCGGTGTATGCCCGCGGGGGATCTCGGCCGTCTCGTCGACCACGCGGGTCGGGTCCGGCCCTTCGGCGGGCGGAGCGGTGAGTAGCACGCGGCAGTGCGCCTTGTTGACGACGTAGCGCGTCGTCTCCCCCACGAAGGTGTCGCGCAGCCCCTGCTTGCCGCCGTAGAGCACCCCGCCGCGCGTGCGCGTGGGCTCCTCGGCGGCCAGCACGATCGCCTCCACGCCGCGCCGCTTGGCCTCGCGCACGATCGCCTCGCCGGCCCGGCGCGCGCGCACCACCGCGGTCGCCACCTCGACGCCCTCGTACTCCTCGCCCACGGCCTTGGCGCGCGCCAGCGCCTTACGGGCGCGCTTGAGCTCGGCGTCCGGCACCCGGGTGTCGAGCGGCTCCGACATCGGCACCTCGAAGACCCACAGCGCCTCGATCACGGCTCCGCCGTCGCCCAAGTCCTCGTCCTCCTCGGCGGCCAGGCGGCCGGCCGTCTGGATGATGTCGTCGTCGAGCGGCGAGCCCGACACGGGCACGAGGATCGACCCGTACTCGGCCTCGGCGCGCCTGCGCGTGAGGACCTCCTCCGGGACCGTGATCCGCTTCAGCAGCGGCTTGTCCTCGGAGATCCGGTAGTAGACGTAGACGAACACGCCGAACGCCATCCAGCCGAGGCCCATCCAGCGCGCGCCGCCGTGGAACGCGAGCACGGCGATGAACGCCGCGCCAGAGATGAGCGTCCCCAGCGCAGCGGGGATGGGCAGCAGCCCGCGGCCGATCCGCACGTTGAGCGGCATCCGGTACGGGCGGTCGCGGTCGGGCTCCAGGTAGCGCGAGCGGCAGACCGACAGGCAGACGATCGTGAACGCCGCGGTGGCCCCGAAGGCCGAGATCCCGAGCAGGAACTCGAGGTCGGCGGTGAGCAACAGCAGCGTCGCGAGCAGCGCGCCGATGCCGATGATCACCACCGGCGTCGCCCACTCCGGGTGCAGGTAGCCGATCCGCGACGGCAGCTGGCGGTTGACCGCCAGCGAGTAGCCGAGCCGCGACACGCCGAGCATCGCGGCGTTGCACGCCGCGGCCAGGATCGCGATCGCGGAGATCGCCACCAGGTAGCGCAGCGGGTCGTGCAGCCAGCTCTGCGTGAAGTCGTCGACCACGCCGAGCATCGGCGCCTCGATCCACGTCTGGCCCGGCTCGTCGGGCAACGCGGTTGACGCCACCATCGCGATGCCGACGTACGGGACGAGCGCGGCCAGCATCCGGACGGCGATGAGCCGCCGCAGGCCCTTGCGGCCGATCGGCACCTGGCCGGCCAGGCCCGACGACGCGTCGAGCCCGCTGAACGCTACGAGCACGAGCGGGAACGCGAACAGGATGTCCTCGATCGACGGAGTGCCGGCGACCGACGCCGGATCGCTGAGCACGCTCGGGTCGAACAGGTAGACCAGCCCGAACACGACGATCAGCAGCTGCAGCGCGAGGTCGCCGAGCACGAGCAGGACGGCGCGGTTGTAGCGCGGCGCGCTCGACCGGCGCACGTTCCACCAGGTCACGAAGGCGACCAGCGCGGCAGCGAGGAAGAACTCCGGCGCGCCCGAGTTCAAGGGCTCCCAGAACACCGCGGCGTAGTCCGTGGTCGCGAACGCGCAGATCGCGATCAGGATCAGGTAGTCGAGGCAGATCGCCCAGCCGGCGATGAAGCTGACCAGCTCGTTGAACGCGAAGCGCGCGATGACGGTGGCGCCGCCGCGCTCCTGGTGCAGCGACGCGCCCTCCACGTAGGAGACGACGAGGAGCGCGAACAGGAGTCCGCCGGCGAGGAACACCAGCCACGTGAAGCCGAGCGCGCGCTGCGCGACGAGGCCGACGGCGAAGTACACCGAGGCGGCGACGAAGCCCTGCACGATGCCGAACAGCGCGGGCGCGCCGAGGCTCTTCTTGAGCGGCTTCACGAGCGCCGCTCCACGAACAGGCGGCCGGCCCCGGCGGCGATGAACAGCACGCCGACCAGCAGCCCGAGCGCCAGCGCCCCGCCGCCCTCCGCGAGCGTGCGCACGACGATCGCGACGCCGATGACCAGCATCGCGGCCGACAGCACCAGCGTGGCGGCAGCCCTCATACGGCCGTGACCCTCTCCGCCGCCTGGCGGCGCCGCCGCGCGACGGCATGGTCGGGCGAGGACTCGATGATCACCCGGCACGGCCGCTCGGTGAGCACGGTCTCGAGCGTCTTGCCGAACAGCGACGCGCCGTCGATCCGCCGCGGCAGCGGCAGCACGATCGCCGCCGCGCGCATGTCGGCCGCCTCCTCGATGATGCGGCGCCCCGCCTGACCGGCGCGGATCTTCTCCATGTGGCCCGACACGCGCCGCCCGCCGTGGATCTTCGCGCGCTCGATCACGGTGTCCGCGGCGGCCTCGGCCTCCTTCATCGTGGCCTCGATCGGCAGCGCGTTCGGCACCGTGATGAGCGCGAGAACGTGGATCCCGCGCCGCTTGCGGGCCGCGAGCCGGCTCGCGGTCGCCATCACCTGCTCGTCGTAGTGGCCGTCGACGAGCGGGACCAGCACCGAGTCGTACTCCGCCTCGTGGTCGGTCACCGGCTGCGGGATCGCGACCTTGTGCGTCGCGAACAGGTCGAGCCCCTGGCTGCGCCGGAACAGCAGGTAGATGACCATGCCGAGCAGGAGCCAGGCGACGCCGGCGGCGGCCACCGTCGGGTTGAGCGCGACGATGACGACGAAGGCCACCGCCGTGAACGTCCCGCCGACCGTCGCGAACAGCGGGATGTCGTAGCCCTTGATCGTGATGTTGCCCGGTCCGCGGTAGGCGCGCGGGAAGTCCGGCGCCTTGATCCGCAGGCGGAACACGGCTGCGTGGGCCATCGTGAACGAGAGCAGCGCGCCGAACGAGTAGATCGCGCCCAGGAACTCCTCCTGGCCCGGCAGGATCACGAGGATCGCGAACGTCGAGAAGACGAGGATGCCGATCCACGGCGTGCGGAAGGAAGGGTGCAGGCGGCGTAGGGCGTCGGGCATCTGGCGGTGGATGCCCATCGAGTAGACCAGCCGCGACACGCCGATGATGCCCGCGTTGGTGGCCAGGAACAGGATCGTCGCCGCCAACAGGCCGACGTAGATCTCGCCGACGTTCTGCAGCGGGCCGAGGTCCATCGTCTTGACCACGCCGAGGATCGGATCGCCCGCGTAGCCGCCGTCCTCCTCGGGCAGGCCGAGCAGCGTCTGGTACTCGCCGCTCGCGTTCTGCGTGACCGGCAGCGCCGACAGTGCGACCGCGGGGAGCGTGAAGTAGATCGCGAACACCGCGATGCGCACACGGTTGATCGCCGTCGGGATCGTCTTGGCCTCGTCCCTGGCCTCCTCCGACATGTTCGAGATCGTCTCGATGCCCGTGTACGCGAGCATGCCGATCGGGATCGCCAGCACGAAGTCCTTCCACTCCGGCGCGACGCCGAGCTTGACGTTGTCGACCAGCGTCTCCGGCGAGAAGACGAGGAACAGACCGGCGACGACCAGCAGCAGCTGGGTCGCGAAGTCGACGACCGCCAGCAGGATGTTGACGCCGGTCGACTCCTTGGCGCCGAAGATGTTGATCGCCGCCAGCACGGCGATCACGAGGCAGCCGGCGATGATGTCGGCCGGCGACGACCGCAGCGGCTCCCAGAACAGGCCGCCGATGTAGTGCGGCACGAAGAACGCCGAGATGGCGATCGTGGCGATGTAGGTGAGCATCTGCGCCCACGCGGCGACGAACGACCAGAACTCGTTGAACGCGCGGCGGGCGAAGCTCGACGAGCCGCCGGCCTCCGGGTACATGGTCGTCGCCTCGGCGTAGGTGGCCGCCGTGCAGAAGAAGAAGAACCCGGTGATGATGAAGACGAGCGGCGTCAGCCCGAGGGCGTACGACGCGACGAGGCCGAGCGCGTAGTAGATCGACGAGCCGACGTTTCCGTACGCCGTCGAGAACAGCGCGTTCGCACCCAGGACGCGCTCCAGGCCCTGCAGTCGCCGTCTTGCCATTCCCGGCCGATTCTAGGTTCCGGGCACCCTGAGGACGAGAAGCGCCAGGTCGTCCTGCGTCCGGCCGCCCTGGAAGTCGAGCGCCGCGCGGGTCACGGTCTCGGCGATCCCGTCGGCGTCCCGGCCGGCGGCGCCCGACAGCACCCGCTGCAGCGGGCCGTCGCCGAACATGCGGCCGCCGCCGCGGCCCTCGGTCACGCCGTCGGTGAAGCACACCAGCGCGTCGCCCGGCGCCAGCGTCGCATGCACGGTGTCGGGCACGACGTCGGGCACCACGCCGAGCAGCCGGCCGCTGCACTGCACGGGCTCGACGCTGCCGGTCGCGGTCAGCCGCAACGGCGCCGGATGACCCGCGCAGGCGATCGCGAGCTGGGCGCCGCTGCGCCCCACGCGCACCCGCCCGTGCAGGACCGTGCAGAACCGCCCGTCGTCGAACTGGCGCAGGATCGCGGCGTTGAGCTGGCCCAGCGCCTCCCCCGGACCGGCGCGGTGGACTGCTTCAGCCCGGATCGTGTACCGCACCATCGAGGTCAGCGCCGCCGCCTCGGCGCCCTTGCCGCACACGTCGCCGACCACGAACGCCCACTCGTCGTCGACCTCGAAGAGGTCGTAGAGGTCGCCGCCGACGACCGTCCCCTCGCCGCCGGCCAGGTAGCGGGCAGCCACGTCGAGGCCCTCGATCTCCGGGAGCGTGAGCGGCAGCAGGCTGTCCTGGAGCGTGCGGGCGATGTGGCGCTCGCGCTCCTCCAGGCGTGCGTTCTCGATCGCCAGCGAGCCGATCCGGGCGAGGTCCTCGAGCGTGTGCTCGTCGCCGGCGGTGAAGAGTCCATCGACCTTCCCGGCCACCTCGATCACTCCGAAGTCGGTGCCGTCGCGCGCCACGAGCGGGGCGGCCAGCACGGGCTCGGCGATGCCCGGGTCGCCGGACGTGGCCATGATGGCGCCGGGGCGGCCCGGGAGCAGCGAGACCGTGGCGCGCCGGGCCCCGACCAGTTCCCGCGCGCGGTCGGCCATCTGCTGGAGCCGGCGCTCGAGCCGCCGTGCGCGGTGGATCGACAGCGACGCGGCGGCCAGCGAGTCGAGCTGCGCGGCGCGCTGCTGCTCGGCGACGGCGAGCGCCTGCGCCTCCTCGTACAGCCGGGCGTTGTCGACGGCCAGCCCGGCACGCAGCCCGAGGTCGCGGGCCAGATCGAGGTCGGCCTCCTCGTAGCGGCGGCCGGACTCGGCCATCGTCAGCGACAGCGCGCCGAGCACGCGGCCGCGGGCGCGCAGCGGCACCACGATCTGCGAGCGCGGGCCGATCGCTTCCATGAGCTCGGCGCCCTCGTCGCCGGTGCGCTCGCGTGCTGCACGCACGACGGCGTCCGCCGCGATCTCCGGGGTGAGCTTGGCCTCGCCGCTGGACATCGTCGTGCCCATGCCGACGCGCTCGCTCTCGCCGAGCGTGCCGCGCTCGCGCCAGGCGCGCATCAGCGCCTCGCGCTCGGGGTCCTGGTGGGCGATCGCCACCGGTCGCCGCCCCGCCTCGCCCTCGAGCAGCTCGATCTTCACGAAGTCGGCGAGCTGCGGGACGAGCAGGCGCGCGAAGCGGTCGAGCCGCTCGTCGACGCCGAGGGCGGAGTCCAGCACCTCGCCGGCGCGCACCAGCATCTCCTGACGCTGCGTGGCGAGCCGCCGCTCGGTGACGTCCTGTACGACGGCCACCGCCGCGACGATCTCGCTGCCGTCGCGAATCGGGGCGGCGTTGACCTCCACCGTCCGCTGCACGCCGTCCTCGCGCGTGAATGTCACCTCGACGCCGCGGGCCACCTGGCCGGTGAGCAACGCGCGCCTGAGGGGGAGCTGGTTGGGCCCGAACGCCGTACCGTCTGCCCGCCGGCCGTCGAACTTCGCACGCAGCATGTCCTTCCCGGACGCCAGATACGGCCCGAGCCCGATCGTCTCGAGCTGCTCGTTGCCGAGCAGCACCGTGCCGTCGGGCTCGGCGATCACGACCCCGACTGGCAGCTGCTGGAGCACGCCCTGCAGGCGCATCTCGGCGGTCTTGCGGGCGGTGATGTCGACCACCACGACCCCCACGCCGGTGACCTCGCCCTCGACGCGCACGGGGAACCAGCTCGCGAGCACATGCCGCACGCGGCCGGTGCCGGGCCGCTCGGCCGTCAGCTCGCGCTGCTGCACCGGCTCGCCGGTCTCGATCACCTGCCGGTAGACGGGGACGAGCTGCGGGCCGAGCTCGGGCAGCACCTCGTCGATCCGGCGGCCGAGGTGCTCGGAGACCGGCCGCTCGTTGATGGCGGCGAGGGCCGCATTGACGCGGACGAATCGCAGCTCGGTGTCGACGAAGGCGAGACCGACCGGGGCCCCTTCACCGACGATGTCGAACAGCGCACTGGCGTGGCTGGCTGTCACCCCGCGAGCAACCTAACATGCCCACCGGTGGCAGATCTCGACCGAACCGCGCTGGTCGTCGTCGACGTACAAGAGGCGTTCGACGACGCCGCCTACTGGGGGACGCGGAACAACCCGGATTGCGAGGCCAACGTGGCCGCGCTGATCGCCGCGTGGCGGGCGGCGGACCGGCCGCTCGTGTACGTCAAGCACGCGTTCGAGACCCACGGGCACGACTTCAAGGACGTGGTGACCGGGGAACCGCACCTGCTGGTCACCAAGACCGTCAACTCGGCGTTCTACGGCGAGCCGGACCTCGACGGCTGGCTGCGCTCACGGGAGATCGGCGCGATCGCGCTGTGCGGGATCAGCACCGACCACTGCGTGGAGACCACCGCCCGCATGGGCGGCAACCTCGGCTACGAGGTGCTGTTCGCGCTCGACGCGACCCACACGTTCGACCGCACCGGGCCCGACGGCGCGGTGATGACGGCCGACGAGCTGGCCCGGGCGACGGCGACGAGCCTCCACGAGGAGTTCGCCACCATCGTCCGGACCGCCGACCTCGTCTAGGCGGCGGGGACTCTCCGGGGGATCCTGACGAGGCGGGTGCTGCCCGCGCCGAGCGCGAACGCGACGACGCCGGTGACCGCGGCCCACAGGGCCGTGTGGTCGCTCTGCGCAGGCGCAGGCGCCACCAGAGCCGCCGTCGGCGCCGGGTCGGGATAGGCGTCGTAGATGGGCATGGCGCCGGCCGGGCCGGCGAACGTGAGGGCCGCGATGACAGCGGTGATGGCGAGGAGGGATTTCATGGCGCGGACGCTAGGTCCGCGCCCGCGCGGGCGCATCGGGTGGATGACGTAGGTAGGGCGGCGGGATGACGTATTGGCCGCGCCGCGCTGGGACTGGGATGATCGCCCCCGGATGCGCCATCTCGAGAGCCGGTCCTTCGTAGGCCGCGCCGCCGAGCTGGCGGCGCTGGAAGCCGCGCTCGCCGCAGCCACCCGCGGCGAGCCGTCGATGGTGCTGGTCGGCGGCGAGGCGGGCGTGGGCAAGACCCGCCTGGTCGCCGAGCTGGCCGCCGGCGCACAGGAGCCGGGCGCGCTCGTAGCGACCGGCGCGTGTGTCGAGCTCACGGCCGGGACGGCGCCCTATCTGGCCGCCACCGAGGTGCTGCGCGACCTCGCGCGCGTCCTGCCCGAGCGCGCCTGGGACCGCCTGCGCGCCGGCGCGGGGGCCGAGCTCGCGCCGCTGCTGCCCGGGTCGGGCGGCGCGCCCGGCGGTCGGGCCGACGACGCCTCGCGCGCGCGGCTGTTCGGGCAGGTCCACGATCTGCTGTCCGAGGCGGCCGCCACGGCGCCGCTGATGCTCGTGCTCGAGGACATCCACTGGGCCGACCGCTCGACGCTCGACCTCACCGCCTTCCTGGCCCGCGCGCTGCGCGACGAGCGGATCCTGCTGGTCGGCACGTTCCGCAGCGACGAGGTGCCGACCCGGCCGGCCCTGCGCGGCTGGCTGGCCGAGCTCGGCCGCGCCACCGCGGTGCGACGGCTGGAGCTCGAGCCGTTCACCGAGGCCGAGGTCGGCGATCTGATCGCCGCGATCCTCGGCACCGCGGCCGACCCGGCGACCGCCGCGGCGATCGCCCACCGCTCGGGCGGCAACGCGTTCCTGGCCGAGGAGCTGCTCGCGGCGGCCGGCGAGGACGACCCGGCCGCCCTGCCGGCGTCGGTCCGCGACGTGCTCGACGGCCGTATCGCCGAGCTGCCGCCCGACGCGCAGGCGGCGGTGCGCGCCGCCGCGGTCGCCGGCGCGCGGGTCGACGACGAGCTGCTGGCCGAGCTGGTGGAGCTGCCGGATCTGGCGACCGCGTTGCGCAAGGCCGTGGCGCAGCACGTGCTGGTGACCGACGCGCGCGACGGCCGGCTCAGCTTCCGCCACGAGCTGGCACGCGAGGCGGCATACGCCGGGCTGCTTCCGGGCGAGCGGCGGCAACTGCATGGCGCGTGCGCGCGTGTGCTGACCGAGCGCCCGGCACTCGGAGGCGAGGCTCCGGCGGCCACGTCGGCGGCGATCGCCAACCACTGGCACGCGGCCGGCGAGCAGCGCAGCGCGCTGGCGGCGAGTGTGTGGGCGGGCGCGGCGGCAGAGGGCGTGCACGCGTTCGCGGAGGCCGGAGTGCTGTACGAGCGCGCGCTCGCGTCCTGGGACGCGGTGGACGACGCCGAGGAGGTGGCCGGCGCGAGCCGGCTCGACGTCCTCGAGCGCGCCGCCGAGGTCGTCCTGCGCGCCGGCAACGCCGAGCGTGCGCTCACGCTGCTCGACTCCGCGCTCGCGCTCGCCGACCCGGAGGCCGACCCGGTGCGCGCGGGCGTGCTGCACTCGCGCCGCGCGTGGACGACGTGGTCGGCCGGCACCGCCGGGCCGCGCACGTTCGCCGACCACGAGGCGGCGCTGCGGCTGATCCCGTCCGAGCCGCCCAGCGCCGAGCGCGCCCACGCGGTGACCGACCTCGCGTTCACCGAGGTGCTCAGCGGCCACATCGACGAGGCGCTCGCCGCCGCCCAGCAGGCCGCCGACCTCGCCCGCCGCGTCGGCGACCGCCGCATCGAGAGCCTGGCGCTGACCGCGATGGGCAGCGCGCTCGGGACGCTCGGCCGGACCGACGAGGGCGCCGCCTGCCTGCGCGCCGGACTCATGCTCGCGCGCGAGGAGGGCCACCCCGAGGAGGTGGGCCGCGCGTACGTGAACCTCACCGCGATCCTCGACTACGGCTGCAAGCTCGAGGAGTCCTACGAGGTGTCGCTCGAAGGGGTCGCGGCCTGCCGCCGCCTGGGGCTCGGACGCTTCTGGGGCGGCTTCCTCACCGGCAACGCCGTAGAGGCGCTGATCCCGCTCGGCCGCTGGGACGAGGCGCAGGCGCTGCTGGACGGCATCACGCCCTACGACATGGCCGGCGCCCCACGCATGCACCTGATCGCGCTCGGCTCACGGCTCGCGCTGTGCCGCGGCGACCTCGAGCTGTGCGAGGCGACGCTGGACGAGGTGCGAGCGCTCGGCCCCTCGGGTCACAGCGTGGAGATGGAGGGCGGGCACGCCATGGTGGCCGCCGGCCTCGCGAGCGCCCAGGGCCGCGACGACGACGCACGCGCCGAGGTCGCCGCCGCGCTCGAGCGCCCGACCGACGACTCGCGGATCGTCACCGGCCTGATCGCCGCGGGCGTGGCCGCCGAGGCGGGCATCGCCGAGCGCGCCCGGGCGCGCGGCGACGAGGAGACGGCGACGCTCGCCGCGGAGCGGGCGCGCGCGCTGGTCGCCCGGCTCGACGGCATCCCCGACGCGCTCGTCGTGTCCCGCGCCGAGGCGGCGTCTGCCCGCGCGGAGCTCACGCGCCTCGAGACGCCCGACCCCGGCGCCTGGCGCACCGCCGCGGCCGTGTGGGAGCTGCGCCCGAACGCCTACCGCGTGGCCGGAGCGCGGCTGCGCGAGGCCGAGGCACTGCTGGCCACCGGCGCGAGCCGTGCGGACGCGGCCGAGCCGCTGCGGGCCGCGGCGGCCACCGCCCGCGAGCTGGGCGCCGCCGCGCTGCTGCGCGAAACCGAGCTGCTGGCCGCCCGCGCGCGGATCGACCTGACGCCCGACACCGCGCCGGCCGCGCCGCCGACGCCTTACGGCCTCACGCCGCGCGAGGTCGAGGTGCTGGCGCACGTGGCGGCCGGGCAGACGAACCGCCAGATTGCCGAGGCGCTGTTCATCAGCCCGCGCACGGCGGGCGTGCACGTCTCGAGCATCCTCTCGAAGCTCAGCGTGACCACGCGCGGCGAGGCGGCCGCGACCGGCCGTCTCGCAGGACTCGTCGACGAGGACGAGATCGTCCGCCGTCTCGGCCGCTCGCAATGAGCTTCACGTTCGCGGCCGCCGATGGCTCGACGCTGGCGGGCACGCTGGTGACGCCGCCCGGCGCGACGGCGGCCGCGCTGATCCTCAACGGCTCGGGGCCCATCGATCGCGATTCGAACATGCCGGGCCAGACGCTCGACATCGCCAGTGCGTTATCCGACGCCGTCGCGGCGCGCGGGATCGCCGTCCTGCGCTACGACAAGCGCGGTATCGGGGAGTCCGAGGGCGAGTATCTGGCGACGGGCTTCGACGACGAGACGCAGGACGCCTCGGCGGCGCTCGACGCGCTCGCAGCGGTGGCACCGGTCACCGTGATCGGCCACTCGGTCGGGGCGACGATCGCCATCCGCCTCGCCGCGACCGGCCGCGCCGCCGGTGTCATCCTGCTCGCTGCCGCGACACAGCCCGGTGCGGTGGTCATGGAACGGCAGACGGAGCGGATCGCGAGGACCATGCGCGGACTGCAGCGCCCCCTGCGCGGCTGGTTCGTGCGCCGACAGGCTGCGATCAGGCGCGAGCTGCTCACGTCGACCGCGGACACGATCCGCGCCGGGCGCCTGGAGCTCCCGGCCCGCTGGTTCCGCGAGTACATGCCCTATGACCCGGTGCCGGACCTGCGGGCGATCCGCTGCCCGGTCCTGGCCGTCACCGGCGCCAACGACGTCCAGGTCGACCCCGGCGACGTCGCCCGGATCGGCGAACTCGTCGGCGGGCCGTTCACCGGCCACACGCCCGAGGGGCTCACGCATGTGCTGCGCCGCGGCCCCGCCGGCCTAGGCGGGTACGCAGCGCAGCTGAAGCGTCCGATCGACCCGGAGCTGCTCGACCTGGTCGCTACGCAAGCAGCGGGATGATCAGGAGGGCGACGATGTTCGCCACCTTGATCATCGGGTTGATCGCGGGGCCGGCGGTGTCCTTGAACGGGTCGCCGACCGTGTCGCCGGTCACCGACGCGGCGTGGGCCTCGGAGCCCTTGCCGCCGAACGCGCCGTCCTCGATCAGCTTCTTGGCGTTGTCCCACGCGCCGCCGCCGGCGGTCATGAAGACCGCCATGAACAGGCCGACGACGATGATGCCGATCAGCAGGCCACCGAGCGCCTGGTAGGACAGCAGGCCGACGATCACCGTCACGACGATCGGGATCAGCGACGGCACGATCATCTGCCGCTGCGCCTCGCGCGTGACGATGTCGACGCACTGGCCGTACTCGGGCTGCTCCGTGCCGTCCATGATCCCCGGCTTCTCGCGGAACTGGCGGCGCACCTCCTCTACGACGGCGGCGCCGGCGCGGCCGACCGCCTCCATCGAGAGCGCGGCGAACATGTAGACCATGGCGCCGCCGATGATCAGGCCGATCAGCACATCCGGGTTGTCGATGCCGAACGTGACGACGCCGCCGACCTCCTCCTCGAGCTCGATCTTGAACGCCGCGAACAGCACGAGCGCCGCGAGCGCGGCCGAGCCGATCGCGTAGCCCTTCGTGACCGCCTTGGTCGTATTGCCGACCGCGTCGAGCGGATCGGTCACGTTGCGGACCTCTTCGGGCATGTCGGCCATCTCGGCGATGCCGCCCGCGTTGTCGGTGATCGGGCCGAACGCGTCGAGCGCCACGATCAGGCCGGTCAGCGACAGCTGCGCCATGACCGCGACGCCGATGCCGTAGATGCCGGCCAGCTCGTGCGAGCCCCAGATGCCGGCGACGATGACCAGGGCGGGCAGGCCGGTGGCCTGCAGACCCTGGGCGAGGCCCTGGATGATGTTGGTCGCGTGGCCGGTCTCGGACGCCTTCGCGGTGCTCTTGACCGGCGAGAAGCGCGTCGACGTGTAGTAGTCGGTGATGACGAACAGCGACGCGGTGACCGCGAGGCCGATCAGCGCGCAGAAGTAGATGTCCCACGCGGTCGGGCCGGCGCCGAGGTCGAGGTTCGTGTACGACAGGTCGTCCATCATCCACAGCGTCACGGGCAGGAACAGCAGCGCCGCGAGCACGCCGGCGACGATCAGGCCCTGGTAGAGCGCCCGCTCGACGTTGCCGGCCTGGGACTTGACCGCGAACGTGCCGATGATCGACGCCACGATCGAGACGCCGCCGAGCACGAGCGGGAACAGCACGACCTGCGTCGCCTGGTTGTCCGCGAAGGTGAGGACGCCGAGGAGCATCACGGCGACGGCGGTGACCGCGTAGGTCTCGAACAGGTCCGCCGCCATGCCGGCGCAGTCGCCCACGTTGTCGCCGACGTTGTCGGCGATCACGGCCGGGTTGCGCGGGTCGTCCTCGGGGATGCCGGCCTCGATCTTGCCGACGATGTCGGCGCCGACGTCGGCGCCCTTGGTGAAGATGCCGCCGCCGAGTCGGGCGAAGACGGAGATCAGCGAGCCGCCGAAGCCGAGGCCGATGAGCGCGTCCACGGCCTCCTTCTCGGTCTTGTCGACGATGCCGACGAGGATCCCGTAGTAGCCGGCGACGCCGATCAGCGCCAGGCCGACGACCAGCATGCCGGTCACGGCGCCGCCGCGGAAGGCGACGTCCAGCGCAGGCCCGACGCCACCGCGGGCCGCCTCCGCCACGCGCGAGTTCGCGCGGACCGAGACGTTCATGCCGATGAAGCCGGCGGCGGCGGAGGCCAGGCCGCCGATGGCGAATCCGATGGCCACAGAGAGGTCCTGCAGGAAGATCAGTCCCACGAACAGCACGACGCCGACGACCGCGATCGTCGTGTACTGGCGGCGGAGGTACGCGGACGCGCCCTCCTGGATGGCCACCGACAAGTTCCGCATCGTCTCGTTGCCGGGCGACAGGGCCAGCAGCGCGCGCGTGGTCAGCAGCCCGTATGCCACGGCGAGCCCCGCGCAGATAAGCGCGATGACGACCCCATAGTCGGACAGGAAATCGGTCAAGGGAACCCCTCTAGATCAAGGAAGCGGGCCGCCGTGGCCCGCGAACAGCGTTGGTAGACGACGAAAGCGGCAGCCCAGCGGGCCGCCGCGGAGCGCCGGAGTCTATCGCGCGGGGTGGCGTTATTGCCCCGGAACCCAGAGGCGGCCCGAGCTCTGCGCCGGCCCGGGACCCGGGTTTTCCGGATCTGGCGGCTCCTCCGGGGCGGGCGCGTCGCCGCCGGATTTCTGCACATAGGCCATCTGCAAGCGCGACAGGGCGTCGCGCACGGGGCCCAGGGCCTCGCGCGTGCTCGGGCTCCAGCAGCGGCAGCAGCGCCCGAGCGGCCTCGATGGCCTGCTTGACCTGCGGGAGGTCGGCCTGCGACCCCTCCGCCAGCCCTGCCTTGCGTGCACCGAGGTTCAACAGCGTGACGATCGTCTGCAACAGAACGTCGTCGACGGTCAGCTTCTCGAGCTCGGCCTCGAGGGCCGCGATCTCCTCTTCAGACGGCTGTCTCATACGTCGCTCGCGTCTCCTCTACGCATTTCGCGTACACCTCGAACGGGCTGGCGCCGGCGTCGATCATCCGGCGCTGGCGCTGGGCGCCGTTCAGCTCGGGGAGCGTGACGTCGCTGCCCGTCCAGGCCTTCAGGCGGTCGAGCGCCTCGGCCGCCGGGTACTCCTCGATCCGCTCGGCCTCGAGGTCGAGCAGGCGCCCGTCCTGGCCGAAGCGGATGGCCCGCCACATGTTCTCCTCGATCAGCCGCTGCGGCAGATCTCGAGGGGTCTCCCCCGCATCGATCTCGCGCAGGGCCTGCGCGACGCACGCGACCATCAGCTCGGCCAGCCCGTCGGCCTCGGCCGCGGTGGTCTGCGCGTCGCAGATGCGCACCTCGACCGTGCCGAACGAGTGGTGCGGCCGCACCGACCACCACAGCTGGGTGAACTCGACGATCGAGTTCGTGCGGACCAGCAGGTCGACGTAGTCGTGCCAGGCCTGCCAGCCCCCGATGAAGTCGGGGATGCCGCAGCGCGGGAACGACTTGGTGAACGTCTGGGTGCGAGCGGTGTGCAGGCCCGAGTCGATCCGGTCGACGTACGGCGAGTTGGCGGAGATGGCCAGCAGCATCGGCAGCACCGGGCGGAGCCGGTCGCAGACGAGGATCGCGCGGTCGGCGCCCTGCACGCCGACGTGGACCTGCAGCGCGAACGTGTTGTTGCGCCAGGCGACGTACTTGAGCCCGTCCTCGACCCGGTGGTAGTGGTCGGTGTCGATGATGTGCTGCTCGCGGTAGTCCGAGAGCGGGTGCGTGCCGGTCGTCCCCAGCCGCACGCCGCGATCCTCGGCCAGCGCGAAGAGCCGCCGGCGCGCCTCCTGCTGCTTGCCGCGGGCGTCGGCGATGTCCTCGCCGCGGCCGGAGCGGATCTCGATCTCGGAGGAGATCAGCTCTCCGGAGATCGCGGTGGCCAGCACCGGATCGGCCGCGCCGAGGTCGCGCAGCTCCTCGAAGCGCGGTATCAGCTCGAGCGTTTCTGGATGGACGAGCGCGTACTCCTCCTCGATCCCGACCGTCAGGTCCTGGGACGCCTCGAAGGTCTCGCGCGCAGCTGCGAGGTCGATCAAGTCAAGTAGAAGTAGAGCGCGTAAAGAAGGTCCACGGCCGGACTCGACGTGTGGACGGTGACCTCCGGCGGCACCTGCAGCAGTGCCTCCGAGTAATTGAAGATGATCTTCACGCCGGCCTCGACGAGGCTGTCGGCCAGCTCCTGCGCGGCGGCCGTGGGCACCGCGAGGACGCCGACGACGATGTCCTCGTCCTCGACCGCCGCCTTGACCTCGTCGGTGTGCCGGACCTTGACGCCGTTGATCTCCTCGCCCACCTTCGAGCGGTCGGTGTCGAACATCGCCACGACCCGGAAGCCGTGGTCGGCGAAGATGTCCGACGAGGCGATCGCGCGCCCGAGGTGCCCGGCACCGAACAGCGCGATGTTGTGCTGGCCGCTCGTCCGCAGGATCTTGCGGATCTGCGAGACCAGCGAGTCGACGTTGTAGCCCACCCCGCGCTTGCCGAACTTGCCGAAGCCCGACAGGTCGCGGCGGATCTGCGTCGAGTTCACGTGGGTGTACTCGGAGAGCTCCTGCGAGGAGATGGTCTCCTTGCCCATCTTGCGCGCCTGCGTCAACACCTGCAAGTAGCGCGACAGCCGCGCGGCTACGCCGAGCGAGAGGCGATCGGACAGCGCCTGATCGTCCCCGCGAGTGGCGACGTCGCCGAAACTCATCCCGGCAGACGATAGAGCCTGGCTTCCAAGGCCGCCTCGTCGACGAAGAACTCGAACAGCTCCTCCCCGTCCAGCGCCACCACGGGGATGCGCTCCAGGTAGCGCCGGTGCAGGTCGTCGTCGGTCGTGATGTCGACCTCGCGCAGCGAGAACGCCGCCTTGGCCCGCACGCGCCCGAGCGCTTCGCGCGCGTCGTCGCACAGGTGGCAGCCCGGCCGGCTATAGAGCGTGATGGTGGGCGGTGGCGTAGGCGTCGAGGTCGAGATAGCCGGGGAACGCGACCGGATCCACGTACCGTGCGGCGGAGCCGATCATCGCCGCGTTGTCGGTGCACAGCTCGCGCGGCGGGATGTGGACCGGGACGCCGAGGCCGGCGGCGCGCTCGCGCAGCAGCCGGTTGGCGGCCACGCCGCCACCGATCGCCAGCCGCGGGTCCGGCTCGGCGGCGAGCGCTCGTTCGACGCGCGCGATCAGCGCCTCGACGATCGCGTGCTCGTAGCTCGCCGCCAGGTCAGCGGCGCGCCGCACGGTCTCGGCCTCGCCCAGGTCGCGGACCTTGTAGAGCAGCGCGGTCTTCAGCCCGGCGAACGAGAAGTCCAGGCCGGCGACGCGCGCGGCGGTCGGGAAGTCGAACGCCCGGGGGTCGCCCTCTGTGGCCAGCTTGGACAGCGCCGGACCGCCCGGGTAGCCGAGCCCGAGCAGCCGCGCGCCCTTGTCGAACGCCTCGCCGGCGGCGTCGTCGAGCGTCTGCCCGAGCAGCTCGTAGCCGCTGTGGTCGGTCACGCGGGTGAGCAGCGTGTGGCCGCCGGACGCGATCAGGCACACGAACGGCGGCTCGATCGGGTCGGGCTGGACGTAGTTGGCGGCCACGTGGCCGTCCAGGTGGTCGACGGCCGCCAGCGGCAGGCGGCGCGCGCCGGCCAGCGCCTTGGCGGTGGCCACGCCGACGAGCAGCGCGCCCACCAGCCCCGGCCCCTGCGTGACCGCGACGAGCTCGACGTCGTCGAGCGTGGCCGACGCCTGCGCCAGCGCGTCGTCGACGACCGCGTTGACCAGCTCGAGGTGGTGCCGTGAGGCGATCTCCGGCACGACGCCGCCGTAGCGGTCGTGCACGCCCTGCGAGGACACCACGTTGGAGCGGATCTCGCCCGCGCCGGTGACGACGGCGGCGCAGGTGTCGTCGCAGGAGGTCTCGATCGCCAGGATCATGCGGGCGGGGCCGTCCGCCACATGATCACCGCGTCCTCGCCGTTGTCGGCGTAGTAGCGGGGCCGCACGCCGGCCGAGCGGAAGCCGAAGCGCTCGTAGAGCGTGAGCGCGCCGGCGTTCGAGCGCCGCACCTCGAGCGTGACCTGCGCGTCATCGCCGATCCGGTCGAGGAGCGCCTGGATCAGCGCGGTGGCGATGCCCCGGCGCCGGCGGTCCGGGTCCACGGCCACGTTCATGATGTGCCAGACCGTGTCGTATCGCGAGCACACGATGTAGCCCGCCAGCTCGGTCTCGACCACCGCGGCCAGGCAGATGCCCGACGGCTTGGACAGCTCGAGCACGAACATCGCGAGCGACCACGGGGTCGTGAAAGCGCGGCGCTCGATCGCCACGACCTGCGGGAGGTCGGCGTACGTGAGGCGGCGGATCTCTACGGCGGCGGCGGGCGGGGCGGTCACTTCTCGCGGGGCTTGGCGTCCGGCTCGCGGCGGTAGTCCGGGAGCAGGGCGTCGCGGTCGGCCGGTTCCGCGCCGGCGCCGAGCCTGCACACCTGGAGCGCGCTGACCCGGTGCAGCGGGGAGTCGTCCGCCGGGATCGCGGCCCCGGCCCGTTCGAGCTCCTCCCTGAAGCGTACCGCCCCGTCGCCCACGGCCAGCCAGCCTGCGCCGATCCTGCCCGCCAGCGCGTCGGGCGTGAGCGCGACCGGGCCGAAGCCGGGATAGGCGGCGGTGAACACCTCGCCGCGCCGCGCGTCGATCACCGCGAGCACCGTGCCGCCGGCATCGGCGCCTGCGGCGAGTGCTTCCAGGCTCGACACGCCGACCAGCACGGCGTCGCGCGCCTGGGCCAGCGCGCGGGCGGTGGCGATGCCCAGTCGCAGGCCGGTGAAGCCCCCGGGGCCGACGCCCACGGCGATCCGCTCGATCGCGTCCCACGACGCCTCGGCGGCCGCCAGCGCCTCCTCGACGAGCGGAAGCAGCCGCTGCGCGTGGGCCGGGCGGGCGCCGGGCGGGGGGTCGTCGCGGCACTCGATGGCCGGCCCGTCCGGGCCCCAGACGGCGACCGCGGTGCCGGCCGTGGCGGTGTCGAACCCCAGGATCATCCGACCTCGATCCTGCGCCGGTCGCCGCCCGCGTGCTCGAGGTGCACGCGGCGCGCCACGCGGTCGGGCGGCCAGGCGCCCGGGCCGTGCTCGGGCCACTCGACGAACGCGATCGCGTCAGGGGCGAAGAACGGGTCGAGCAGTCCGGGGTCCTCGTCGCCCATCCCGGCCAGCCGATAGAGGTCGAGGTGCGAGACGGGCCCGCCGGCGCCGTCATAGGCGTGACCGACCACGAACGTCGGGCTGGTGATCGGCCCGGTCACGCCGAGCGCGCGCAGCGCACCGCGCACGAACGTCGTCTTGCCGGCGCCGAGCTCGCCCGACACGAGGACGACGTCCCCGGGCCGCAGCTGTGCCGCGAGCTCCGCCCCCGCCCGTTCGGTCGCCTCAGGCCCCTCGGTCATCCAGGCGGACCCGCGCCCGCAGCGCGACGCCGCCCAGCAGCAGCCAGAACCCGGCGACCGCCGGGAGCGCCACGTCCCCGCCGGTGCGCGGCAGCTGGGCCGCGGCAGCGGCCGGCACGGCCTGCGCTGTGGTGGCCTCCGGCGCGGCCGTCGGGGCCGGCGCCTGCGTGGTGGTCGTGCCCTGGTCGTCGCCCGACGACGAGCTGTCCGGCGTGTCGGACCCCTGCGACTGCCCCTGATCGCCGCCGAACGGGTCCTGGTACTGGTCGTCGCCCGCGCTCTGGGCGAAGGCGGATGCGGGGAGCGGCGAGCGCGAGCGCGACGGCGAGCGCCGCGATCCGACGGGGGACCATGCGGCGGGACCATAGCGAGCCGGGCAGCCGCGTCGTTAGCCTCCGGCGCCATGCGCCGTGCCGTGCCCGCCGCCGCCGCGGCCTGTCTGCTGATCGCGCCGACGGCGCTGGCGTTCTGCTCGGGCGGCTACTACAGCCGAGCCGCGGCTGGTGGCGGCGATCGTCGTCTGGGCGTTCGTGCTCGCGCTGGCGGTGGTCGGCCCGGCGCCGCTCCCGCGCAGCCGTGCCGGCGCGCTGGCGGTCGGCGGGCTCGCGCTGCTCGACTGCCTGGAGCGCGCTCTCGCTGCTGTGGGCGCCGCTGGGCGGCCCGGCGATCCAGAGCGTGCAGCGCCTCGTGCTCTACATCGGCGCACTGCTGCTGGCGATCGGCGCGCTGCGGGCGCCGCGCAGCGCTGCGCGCGGTCGAGCCGGCGCTGGCCGCCGGCGCGACGATCGTCATCGGCTACGGGCTCGCCGGGCCGGCTGCTGCCGGGCCTGCGTCGACCTCGATCGCTCGCGCAGCGCCGGCGGCCGGCTCGAGCAGCCGATCACCTACTGGAACGCCGAGGGCGCGCTCGCCGCGATCGGGCTCGTGCTGTGCGCCCGGCTCGCCGGCGACCGCACGCGCCCGCGGTGCGATGCGCGCGCTCGCGGCCGCCGCCGTCGCGCCGCTCGGCGCCGGCGTGTACCTCTCGTACTCGCGCGGCGCGATCGCCGTCGCGCGTGCTCGGCCTCGTCGATGCTCGTCGCCGCCGCGCCGACGCGCGCAGCAGCTGCGCGCCGCGGTGGTCGCCCTCGCCACCGGCGCCGCCGCGGCCGGCGCCGCCGCGGCGTTCCTCCCGGCGTCGCGTCGCTGGAGGGCGGCCACCGGACCGCGACGGCGCGATCGTGCTCGTCCTGCTCGCGGTCGTCGCCGCGGCCGCCGGCCTGCGTGACCGCGCGCCGCGCCGCGCCGCGGGACGCGCTGCTGCGGTTCTCGCGCCGGCTCGGCGCCGTCGCGGCCGCGCTCGTCGTGGCGGTCGCCGATCGGGCTCGTCGTCGGCCGGCCTCGCCGAGCGGCCGAGCGCGGCGGAGCTGGCCGCGCGGCGCGCAGGCGCACGCGGCTCACGACGGTCAGCTCGAACCGCTACGAGTACTGGCGCGTCGGGCTCAGGCGTTCGCCGACCACCCGCTCAGCGGGCTGGGCGCGGGCGGCTTCCGCGTCGACTGGCTCAAGGAGCGCTCGATCGCCGAGGCCGTGCGCGACGTGCACTCGCTCGAGTTCGAGATGGCCGCCGAGCTCGGCATCGTCGGCCTGCTCGCGTTCGCCGCTCTGGTCGCCGGCGCGGCGATGGCGGCGCGCCGGGCGCTGCGCCGGCACCCGCGGCGGCCGCCGGCGCCTGCGCCGGCGCTGCTCGCTGGTTCCTGCACGCGTCGATCGACTGGGACTGGCAGCTGCCGGCGGTGACGCTGCCGGCGATCGTGCTGCGCGGCGCGCTTGATCGTGATCGCCGGAGCCAGCCGCGAGCGGGTCCAGCGGGTCGAGCCGCGCCTCGCAGCGCGCGCGCGGACGCCGCGCGGGTCGCGGTCGCGCGTGAGCACCGCGAGCAGACGCCCCAGGCGACGAGGTTGTCCGGCTCGCGGCGCACGACGTCCTCGAGCACCGCCGACGCGCCGTCGATCGCGCCCCGGCGCGCCTGGTAGAGCGAGCGCGCGGTCGACGTCCGGCGTCGGTGTCCGGGTTGAGCAGCCGCGCGGCCCGCGCGTTCGAAGCTCGGCCTCGGCGCCGCGTCAGAAGTTGCCGCGTGCGACGTCCTGCGCCGCCGTCGGCACGCGGCGCGGCGGCCTGGCCAGGCCCGCGTCGTCGCGCTCCATGACCGCGCAGCCAGCCGAGCACGACGACCGCGACGGCGACGACGGCCGCGCGGCGATCACAGCTCCTCGGCGATCCGCGGCGCCTCGCGGTTGAAGACCCAGACCGCAGCACGCAGACGCGACGAAGATCACCGCCGGGATCAGCAGCGACGCCGTACCGCCCGCCGCCGCGGCCGGGCCCGGCGCGTCGGGGTCGATGACCCACTTGCGCGCCAGCTCGAACAGCGGCGCCAGCGGGTTCAGCGCGATGAGTCGCGCAGCGTCCCGGACACGATCTCGAGCGGGTACAGCACCGGCGTCGCGTAGAACAGCGCGGTCACCGCGACGCCCCAGATGATCGCCGTGTCGCGGAAGCGCGGGTACAGCGCGCGAGACGATCATCGCGACCGCGGTCGTGAACGACGAACAGCGCGCGAGCACGCAGCGGGAGCAGCAGCCACGTCCACATCGGGTCGACGCCCGACGCGAGGATGAAGCACGAACACCACGACGAGGTTCAGCGCCGAGGTTGAACAGGCTCGTGAGCACGACGGCGAGCGGGATCACGAGCCGCGGGAACTGCGTCTTGCGGACCACCGACTCCTGGCTGACGATCGAGGTGACCGCCTGCGTCGTCGCCTCCTGGAAGAAGCCGAAGAGCACGATGTTGAACAGCAGCAGCACCGGGTAGTGCGGCACGCGGTCGCCGAGGTCGAACGCCTGCGTGAACACCGCGAGCAGGACGCCGAACAGCAGCAGCGGCCGCGCGATCGACCACAGGTAGCCGAGCGCCGTGCCGAGGTAGCTGCGCTTGAACTCGGTGACCGCGATCAGGTAGCAGCAGGTCGAGCGCGCGCCGCCAGCCGCCGCCCAGCGCGGACGGGCCGCGGACCTCGCGCAGCTCGACCGGCGTCGCTCATGGCGTCGCTCCACGGGTCGAGCTCGACGCGGCCTCGACGTCGGCGTCGACGCGACACGCTGCCCCGGCCCGGGCCGCGTCCCGTAGACGACGAAGTCGAGCAGCCGGACGACGTGCAGCGCGAGGTCGCCCTGCGTGCGGTTGCGCGAGATCCAGCAGTTCGACGAAGTAGCGGCCGGGCACGCAGCGGGTTCTCGATCCGGCCCGCGATCCGCACGCGCCGGCCGGCCGGCGACGCGTCGGCGGCCTCGCGCCGTCGAGCGTGCGGTTGAAGCCGAACACCGTCACGCCGTCGGCGTCGAGGAAGTGGAAGCCGAACACCGGCGCCTCGAGGTCGTGCCGCGCCTCGAACACGACGCTCGAGCGCGATCGGCTCGCCCTGCTCGACGTTCTCGACGCGCTCGCCCGCGTCGTCCTCGAGCCACGCGTCGACGACGCGGACGTTGACGTCGGGCACGCCGCCGGATCGGCGCCGGCCGTCGGCCGCTCGGCGCCGGCGAAGTTGAGCCGGTAGTAGCGCAGCGCGGCCTCCTCGGGGTCGCCGATGTAGCGCAGCTCGCCGTCGTGGATGAGCATCGCGCGGTCGCAGAAGCCCTGCACGGTCGCCATGTCGTGCGTGACGAGCACGATCGTGCTGCCCGGCGCGGCGCTTCTCGCGGAACACGTCCATGCACTTCTGCGCGAACGACGGCGTCGCCGACCGCGAGCACCTCGTCGACGAGCATGATGTCGGCGTCGGCCTCGACCATCACCGCGAACGCGAGCCGGACCATCATCCCCGACGAGTAGTTCTTGAGCTTGAGGTCGGCGAAGTCGCGCAGCTCGGCGAAGTCGAGCACCGCGTCGAGCCGGCGCCGCGCCTCGCGCCGGCCGAGGCCCATCATCACGCCGTTGAGGACGACGTTCTCGCGCGACGTCAGCTCGGGGTTGAAGCCGACGCCGAGCTCGATGAACGGCGCCAGCCGGCCGGCCATGCGGATCCGGCCGGCGTCGGCGCGGTAGATGCTCGACATGATCTTCAGCAGCGTGCTCTTGCCCGAGCCGTTGCGGCCGACGATCCCGAAGAACTCGCCCTGGTGGACGTCGAACGAGACGTCCGCGCAGCGCGCGCAGCTCGCGGTAGCTCGCCGCGCGCGAACGGGTGCAGCGCGCGCTCCTTGAGCGTGTCGACGCGGTGGTCGGGGATGCGGAAGGTCTTCTCGACGCCCGCGGGCCTCGATGACCACGGGCGGCTTTCGGTAGTCGCATCGACGCCGCAAGCGTACGCGAGCGCTCAGACGCGCGCCCGCCAGCGGCGGAGCGCGCCGCTGCTGGAAGCTGAGCAGGTCCGGGGCAGTGCGCCAGGCGTCGCCGGCGCGCCCGCGGGCGCGCGCGACGCCGCCAGACGATCCCGCGGGCCAGCTCGAGCTCGCTGCCGAGCGTCTCGGTGCGCCCGGCGAGCGCGCGCAGCGGGCGCAGCGCGAGCCAGGCGAAGCCGCCGGCGAGCGCTCGGCGGCGACGAAGCGCGTCGAGCGCGCGCCGCTTGGCGGGCTCAGCCGGCCGCGCAGCGCGCGAGCAGCGTCTGCGCCTGCACCGCGCGCGGCAGGTAGCCGCGGAAGTACGCGCCGCGGCCGCCGCGCGAGCAGCCCGGCGCGCGCGCCGGCCGCTGCGACGACGTCGCCGAAGACCGCGCCGCCGTGCTGCACGTAGTCGTAGAGCGGGCGGTCGACGTACGCGACGTCGCCGGCCGCGAGCGCGACGAGCCCGAGCCAGTGGTCGTGGAACGGCAGCCCGGGCGTCTCCGGGAACGGCAGCGCCAGCTCGGCCACCTCGCGCCGGAACAGCGTCGCCGCGCCGGTGATGGTGTTGGCGACGAGCAGCGACGCGAGGTCGGTGTGGTTGTTGCGGCGGCCCTCCCACAGCGTGTCGCGCAGGACGCGGCCGTCGGCGTCGACGAGCCGCTGGTCGCAGTAGACGAGCGCGGCGGCGCCGAGCGCGGCGCGCAGCGCCGCGAGCTTGTCCGGGTGCCAGCGGTCGTCCTGGTCGCACAGCGCGAGCAGCTCGGCCTCGGGCGGCGCCAGCGCGCAGCGCCCGCTCGAAGTTGCGGTAGAAGCCGAGCCGCTCGCTCGCGAGCGCGAGACGCACGAAGCGCGTCGTCGCCCGACCACCGCGCGCGATACCGCTCGAAGCGCTCCGGGCGCGAGCCGTCGTCGCTGATCACGCAGATCCAGCGCGTCGTCGGTCTGGCGCGCGCAGCGAGTCGAGCTGCGCCGCGGAACAGCGCCGACGTCGGGCTCGTACGTCGCCATGCAGATCGCGATCAGGCCGGTCCGGCGGCGCGCCGGCGCCGCAGCGCCGACCGCGATGCGCCCGAGCGGTGCTCGATCGCGCCTCGCGAGCCGCGCGGCGCCGAGCTCGACCGGTCTCGCCGGCCGCGCGGCCGGCGATCGGCACCGTGCGCCCAGAAGCCGCTGCGGAAGCCGCCGTCGGCCAGGACGACGCCGGCCGCGGCATCCGCAGGCCGCCGCGCGCGTGCGCCGTGCCGTCGACGCAGTCGAGCCCGCGACGTCCGCGCCGCGGCGAAGCACGTGCCGTAGACAGAAGACGGCGGTGGCGGTGCCGGCGGCAGCGCGGCGGGCAGCGGGCTCTCGAGGGTCGCGACCAGCTCAGCGCTCACGCGGCGGGAACCTATCCTTCGCGCACACGATGACGGCCGAGCCCCTCCGACGAGCAGCCGACCTGGCCGACGCCCGCGCGTACCTCGCGGCCGCCCGCGAGCCGCGCGCCGCGCGGCCGGGCCCGGCGCGGAGGCGCTGCGCGGCGCCTACCTCGACCTGCTCAAGCTCGCGCCTCTGCGACCTGGCCGGCGCCAGCACCATGTCGGTCGGCGCCGATGCCGACGGCACGCGTGATGTCGCGCGAGCTGCGCGGCGACGACCGCGGCTGCGCGCGGCCGGGATGGACTGGCCGCTGCAGGGCCTGACGATGGTCGGCCTCGGCCGGCTCGACGACCTGCAGGCGCTGCGTCGAGGCGGTCGTCGCCGACGGCGTCGAGGGCGACCTGATCGAGGCCGGCTCGTGGCGCGGCGGCGCGTCGATGCTCATGCGCGCCACGCTCGACACGCTCGGCGACGACGCGCACCGTCTGGGTCGCCGACTCGTTCCAGGGCTTCCCGGAGCTCGACGACGCGACGAGCACGGCGCCGGCTGGGCGCGTTCGACTTCCTCGCGGTGCCGGTCGAGGAGGTGCGCGACGAACTTCGCCCGGCTCGGGCTGGAGCGCGGCGTCGAGTTCGTGCCCGGGCTTCTTCGAGGAGACGCTGCCGCGCTCGCCGGCCGGCGCTGGGCGATCGTCCGGCTCGACGCCGACAGCTACGAGGCGACGCGGCTGGCGCTCGGTCGCCTCTACCCCGGCCTGGCGGTCGGCGGCTACCTGGTCGTCGACGACTACGGCTCGTTCGAGGGCTGCCGCCGGGCGGTCGACGAGTTCCGCGCGCGAGCACGGCATCGACGAGCCGATCGAGCAGATCGACCACACCGGCGCGCGCTGGCGCGCGCGACCGAGCGACGCCGATCGCGGTCGCGCCCGGCGCCCGCCGCGCGCCGCCGCGCCGCGCGCGCGACCGCGGCGACCGGCCGCGCGACCGCGCACGTCCCGACCGCGCCGCGAGCTCGAGCTCGCGCGCGCGAGGTCGCCGCAGCTGCAGGAGCGGCTGCGCGCCGCCGAGGCGCGGATCGGGCTGCGGCCGTGGCTGCGCGCGGAGGCTCGGCCGATGATCGTCTTCGCCTCTCGATCACCGACCCGGAGATCTACGAGCGCTGCGCGGAGCCGGGCATCCGGCTCGCCGCCGAGCCGGACTCCGAGGTGATCGCCAACGCCGCCGCCGGGCTCGCTGTTCCGCTCCTACAACCTGATCCTCGACACGCGTCGCCGAGCGCGACGACCTCGAGGCGCTCGTGCTCGCTGCACCAGGACGCCGAGATCACCGACCCCGACTTCTGCGCCAAGCTGCGGCGCGCGCTGGCCGACCCGGACGTCGGCGTCGTCGGCTGCGTCGGCGCGATCGGCGTGCGCAGCATCGCCTGGTGGGAGGGCTCGGTCACCTGGGCGTCGTTCACCCACCGCTACGGCGAGCTGGGCGGCGGCGAGCTGCCGGCGTTCTCCTGGAACGGCGACGAGATGCCCGCCTACGCGCGCACCGGCGAGGTCGACACCGTCGACGGCTTCGTGCTCGGCCTGTCGCCGTGGGTGGTGCGCAACGTCCGCTTCGACGAGTCGCTCGGCCAGCTGCACGGCTACGACTTCGACTTCTGCCTGCAGGTGCGCGAGGCCGGCCGCAAGGTCGTCACCGAGGACTTCAAGGTCATCCACCACCACTCGCTCGACCTGGTCAGCGAGCCCGGAGACGTGGATCCAGGCGCACATGCGCGTCGCCGAGAAGTGGGACGGGAAGATGCCGGGCGTCGGCGAGGCCGGCGGCGACTGGAAGCAGCGCGCGCGCCGCGCCGAGGCCGAGGCGGCCGCGACGCGCGCGCTCGCCGTGTCCACGCAGCTCAAGTCCGACGCGCGCGAGCGGCAGCTCGAGCGGAGCTCGAGGAGATCACCGAGAGCATCAGCTGGCGGATCACGGAGCCGCTGCGGCGGCTCAACGCGCTGGCGCCGGCGCCGGCCGCCGGCGCGCTCGTCGTCGCCGAGCGCGCGGCGGATGTCGTCCTTCGAGACGACCGACTGCCACGTCGCGATCCCGACGCGCTCGCGCAGCCGCGACAGCCGCTCGGCGACCCGAACGCGCTCGAGTCGAGCAGCCGCCGCAGGACGGCCTCCTGGCGCGCGGCGCGCTCGCTGCGCCCGCGCCGCCTCGACCATCTGGAAGTGCGACGAGGCGAGGTGCAGCACGCGGTTGGCCTCCAGCCGCTCGAGCAGCGGGTTGCGGTCCCAGGGCTCGAGCGACCTCGGCGACCGCGTCGGCCCACGGCGCGACCGCGTGCCAGACGACGCCGAGGCCGAAGAACGCCGGCACGACGGCCAGCCGCAGGCCGTCGTGCGCGCTCGACGAAGTCCTCGACCGCGGTCAGCACGCCGTTGCGCGGCCCGCCCTCGCGCGCCGCCGGCCCAGCGGTACGGCAGCCCGCCGGCGCGGATCCCGGGATCGCCCGGGAACAGCCCGCCGCCCTCGTCGATCGGCTGGCGGTGCTCCTCGGGGATCAGCTCGGGTCGTAGTAGTCGTCGCGGCGGCGCGTGCGGCCAGCAGACGTCGTGGAACAGCAGCAGCGGCAGGTCGCGTCGCCGGCGCCGCTCGGCGATCAGCCGCAGCTCCTCGCTGACCGTGTAGTAGTTGTGGTCGCCGTCGATGACCGCGGCGTCCGGGAGCGGGATGCTGCGCGCAGCGCCTCGAGGCTGGTCTCGCGGACGAGCTCGAGCTCGGGGCGCTCGCTCGGCGAGCTCGACGAGCCGGCGCGCGGCGACGGGTCGATCGCGCCGACACGCGCGCGCCGCTCCCGGCCGCCCAGTCGACGAGCAGGCCGGTGAGGTCGCCGGCGTAGGCGCCGACCTCGACGACCGAGCGCGCGCCGGCCGCGTCGAGGCACCGGCACGATAGCTCGGCCAGCGTGATCAGCGAGGCGCCCCAGTGGCCCGGGGTCGTTCGCGTACGGGTCGATGTTCGGAGACAGCCGCTCCATAGGGCGCGGCGAGTCTAGACGGCCCGCAGCGGTGAGCATGACCTGGAAGAGGTCGCCGATCAGCACGTCGGCGTGCCGCAGCTCGAACCGCGCGACCAGCGCTCGCGGACGTAGGGCAGCGTGATGACGGTCTCGCCGTAGGTCATCTCGCCGCCCTCGTACTGCGGGTGCGCGGGGTCGGCGGGGTGCGGCGCGAACAGGTAGCGGGGCTCGTCGGCGCGGCGCCGGGCCCGAGCGCGGTGCAGCGCTGCGCGTCAGAAGCGCAGGTACTCGGGCGGGCGGACCGTGACGACGAGCATCGCCGCCCGGCGCCGAGCGCGGCGTGCAGCGCGCGCCAGGCAGCGCTCATGCGCCCGCTCGGACAGGTGCGTGAAGACCGAGAACGCGAACGCGAGGTCGAACGCCCGTCGAACGGCAGGCGGTCGGGCACGAACTCGACTGCGCAAGCGTGCGCGGGCACGCCGCGTGTCGCGGCAGACGTCGAGGATGCCCTCGACCGGGTCGCAGCCGAACAGGCCGCCCGGGCGTCGACGTCGCGCGCCAGGAAGCGCGTCAGCCGGCCCCAGCCGCAGCCGAAGTCGAGCACGCGCGCGCTCGGCGGCGCAGCGGCCGGCGAAGCGGCTCGCGCAGGCGCCCGTAGAACGCCGCGCTCTGCGCCGCCAGCCGCGCGCCGCTGGCGCCGTTCCACAGCTCCTGGAGCGCCGGGTCGCGGCACGTCCGGCAGCAGCGCGCGGATGTGCGGATGACGCGTCGTACTCCTGCGTGAGCAGCAGCGCCCACAGGTCGGTCGTCGAGCTCGCGGAACAGCGCGAGCGCTCCGGGCCGCCGGCCGCGCACGCGCGTCGATGCGCGCCAAGCGCTCGCCGTGACGCCTCGAGCCAGGTGTCGTAGCGCCCGGCGGCCGGGCGGCGGCGAGTCTCGGCGGGCGCGGCGTACGCCGCGCGGCGCCCCGGCCGAGCGCCCGCAGCGGCCGCGTGACGCGCCAGCTCAGCGACGACTCGTACTCGCGGCGGAGCACGTCCAGCTCGAGGCGGCGCCGCGCCGGTCCGATCGACATGGCGGCAGGGTACGCTCGGACGCGCCTTGGCCGCCGAGACCGCCCAGCCGACCGAGCCGCCCCGAGGCAGCGGAGGGCGGCCTGGACGTGCGCCTCGACGCGCCGCTCCCGCGCAGCTGGCGGTCGGCTCGCGGCACCGCGCTGTTCGTCTGCGGCACGTGCTTCGCGCCCGGGCGAGCGGATCGCCGCGCTGGCGCTGGTCGTCGACGGCGAGGAGCAGCCGGTGATGGCCCACGGCATGCCGCGGCTGGACCTGCTGCGCGCCACGGGGGAGCCGCCGCCAGCTACCGCGCGGCTTCTGGGGCCTCGCCCGGATCGCTGCCCGCGCACGGCGCGGTGCGAGCTCGCGCTGCGCGCCCGGCTCGGGCGGCGGCGCGCGAGCGTCACGGCGGAGCTCGCGGACGCATCGCCGTGGCGCCAGCGCCGCCGGAGCCGCTGCCCGGCGCGCCGCACGTGGCGATCTGCATGGCGACGTACGAGCCGCCGCTCGAGCTGTTCCGCCGCCAGGTCGAGTCGATCCGCGCGCAGACCCACGCGGACTGGGTGTGCGTCGTCAGCGACGACTGCTCGGGGCCCGGGCACGATCGCCGCGATGCGAGGAGGTGCTCGGCGACGACGCGCGCTTCGTGCTCTCGCGCTCGGACCGCGGCGGCGCGGCTTCTACGCAACTTCGAGCGCGCGCTGGCGCTCGCGCCGGCCGGCGCCCGCTACGTCGCGCATGGCCGACCAGGACGACGCCTGGCACCCGGACAAGCTCGACGACGCTGCGTCGGCCGCGATCGGCGACGCGAAGCTCGTCTACAGCGACCAGCGGATCATCGCCGAGGACGGGTCGCTGATCGCCGAGACGTACTGGGGCGGCGCGCGCAACAACCACACGAGCCTGCTCTCGCTGCTCGTGGCCAACGCCGTGACCGGCGCCGCGTCGCTGTTCCCGCGCGTCGCTGCTCGACGACGCGCTGCCGTTCCCGCCCGCCCAGTTCGCGCACTTCCACGACCACTGGATCGCGCTCACCGCGCTCGCGCTCGGCGAGATCGCTTCGTCGACCGCCCGCTCTACGACTACGTGCAGCACGGCGACGCGACGCTCGGTCACGCCGACGCGAACCGCATGACCGGCCTGCGCGACCGGCTGACGTCCGCGCGCCGCGGCCCGCGCGAGCGGATCCGGCTGTGGCGCATGCACTACTTCGTCGACGTCTGCCGGCTGCTGCAGTTCGCGACGGTGCTGCAACTGCGCTGCGGCGACCGGATGCGCCGCGCGCAAGCGGCGCGGCGCTGGCGCGGTTCGCGCGCGCCGAGCGTCGCTGCCGCGCGCTCGCGCGGCCTCGCGCTGCGCGGCGCGCGCGAGCTCGTCGCGCCGGCGGCCCGAGACGCTGGGCGCCGAGTGGATGCTCTCGCACGCGCTCGTCTGGCGCCGTGCTGCTCGCGGCCACCGCGCGCGACCGGCCGCAGCGCGGCCTGCGGCTCGACGCCGTCCCGCCGCCGGTGCTCGACCCGCGGCCGGGCGCCCGCGCGCCCGGCGACCCGGAGCTGCGCGCAGTCGCCGAGAAGATCGCGCCGCTGCGGCTCGCGGTCCGCGACGACGCGCCGCCGCGCGTCAACGTCCTGATCCCGACGTTCGACCTGCAGCACTTCTTCGGCGGCTACATCGCCAAGCTCAATCTGGCCCGGCGGCTCGCCGAGCGCGGCGCGCGGGTGCGCGTCGTGACGGTCGACCCGGTCGGGCCGCTGCCGCGCGACTGGCGGCGCGCAGGTGGAGGGCTACAGCGGGCTCGCGGGGGTGTTCGACGAGGGTCGAGGTGGCGTTCGGCCGCGAGTCGCCGGGGCTCGAGGTCAGCCGCGACGACGCGTTCGTGGCGACCACGTGGTGGACGGCGCACATCGCCCACGCGGCGCTGCGCGCTCGGCGGCGAGCGGTTCCTGTACCTGATCCAGGAGTACGAGCCGTTCACGTTCCCGATGGGCAGCTACGCCGCGCTGGCCGACGAGTCGTACCGCTTCCCGCACGACGCGCTGTTCTCCTCCGAGCTGCTGCGCGACTACTTCCGCCGCCACGGGCTCGGCGTGTACGGCGGCGGGCGAGGCGGCGAGGCGTCGGCGTCGTTCCAGAACGCGATCACGCCGGTCGACGCCGACGCCGCCGCGCTCGCCGGCGCTCGCCCGCGCCGGCTGCTGTTCTATGCGCGGCCCGAGCCGCACGCGGCGCGCAACATGTTCGAGCTCGGCGTGCTCGCGCTCGGCCGCGCGATCGAGCGCGGCGCGTTGCCGGCGGCTGGGAGCTGCACGGCATCGGCACCGTGCGGCCGCCCGCCGGGTCGACCTCGGCGGCGGCGCGTTCCTCGAGCTGCTCCCGCGCTCGGCGCAGGGCGAGTACGCGGGCGTGCTGCGCGCGCACGACGTCGGGCTCGCGCTCATGTACACGCCGCACCCGAGCCTCGTGCCGATCGAGATGGCGTCGGCCGGGATGCTCACGGTCACGAACACGTTCGAGAACAAGACCGCGGAGGCGCTGGCCGCGATCTCGCCGAACCTGCTGGCGGCCGAGCCGGGGGTCGAGGCGTCGCCGACGCGCTGTGCGCGGCCGCGGCGGCGCGTCGACGGACGCGGACCGCGCGCTGCCGGCAGCCAGGTCGCGCTGGAGCCGCGACTGGGACGAGTCGTTCGGCGACGAGCTGCTGGACCGCGTGACCGGCTTCCTGGAGGCCTGAGTGACGGCGACGGCCGCCCGGCGGAGCGCGCCGTCGCTCGCCGTCGCTCCGCCGCCCGGGCAACCCGAGGTTCCCGCTGTTCGACTCGCTGCGCGGGATCGCGGTGCTCGGCGCGTGGTCCGTTCCACGTGGCCTGCGTGACGGGCGCGCTGGAGCGACCGACGTCGTTCGGCGACGTCGACGCGCGTGCTCGGCGCGCATGGCGCCGACCGTGTTCTTCGCGATCTCCGGCTTCCTGCTCTACCGCCCGTGGGTCGTCGCGCGCCGCCCGGCGCCGCGACGCGTCGCGCTGCCGCGGACGCGCGTTGCGGATCCTGCCGGCGTACTGGCTGGCGCTGACGCTGCTGGCGATCTTCCCGGGCATCGTCGGCGTCGTTCAGCGGCGACTGGTGGCGGTACTACCTGTTCCTGCAGTTGTACTCGACGGAGCACGTTGAGCCGGGGCATCCCGGTGGCGTGGACGCTGTGCGTCGAGGTCGACCTTCTACCTCGCGCTGCCGCTGTGGGCGCTGGCGTGTCGCGCGGCCGCAGCCGTCGCCGCGCAGCTCCGGTCGCGCTCGCGCGTGCGTGGCGCTCGGCCGGCGCGGCCGTGCAGGTGGCGGCGCTGCCGGCTGGAGGTCTCGCACCTGGTCGCGCCAGAGCCTGCTCGGGCAGTGACCTGGATGGCGATCGGGATGGCGCTGGCGGTCGCCAGCGTGCGGTGCGACCCGCGCGGCCGAGCGGCCGCCGGATCGCGGCCGCGCCGGCTGTGCTGGCTCGGGCGCGCTCGCGGCGTTCGCGGCCTGGCGGTCGCTGCGCAGCCACGGCGGAGGCCTGCTCGGCATCATCGCGGCGCTGCAGACGCGCCGCAGCCCGTGGCGAAGTCGCTGGGCGACGTGGTCCTGAGCGCAGTCGTCGTCACGTGCTGTGCTGCTGCCGGCGGTGTTCGCCGGCGACGCGGCCTCCCCCACCGGGTGCTCGCGCGCGCAGCCGCTCGCTGGATCGGCGTGGTGTCGTACGGCATCTACCTCTGGCACCTCACGATCGCCGAGTGGCTCGCGCTCGCCGTCGATGCCGTACCACTTCAGCGCCGACGGCTGGATCTGCGGACGAGATCTCGTTCGCGGCGACGACGATCCTCCTGGTGCTGACGATCGGTGCTGAGTGCGCCGTGCGGCGCTGAGCTACTACTGCGTCGAGCTGCCGTTCCTGCGGCGCAAGGATCGCGGCGGTGAGGGTCGCCGTCGACGGGCGCAGCCTGGCCGGCGGCGGCCGCGGCGTGGCGCAGTACGTGACCGGGATGCTCGGCGCACTCGATGCCGACGCGCGCGTCCTCGTCCCGCCGGGCGCGGTCGTCCCGCCCGGGACCGAGGCGGTGGAGACGCGCGCGCCGTCACGGGTCGTGCACGGCGCCGCGGCGCTGCTCGGCCGCCCGCGACTCGACCGCATGCTCGGCGATGTGGACGTCGTGTGGCTGCCCGCGCCCGCGCCGGTCGCCGTCGGCGGCACGCCGTACGTGCTGACGCTCCACGACCTCAGCTTCCTCGAGCGGCCCGGCGACTACACGCGCTACGAGCGGCTCTGGCACCGCCTGGCGCGGGTCGGCCCGCTGGCGCGGCGCGCCGCGCGGGTCGTCGCCGTGTCCGGCGCCACCGCGGCGGCGGCCCGGGAGCGGCTGGGCGTCGACACGGTGATCGTGCCGGCCGGTCCGGGCGATCCCGGACCGCTCGACGTGCGGCCGCGCCAGGGCCGGTACTTCCTCTATGTCGGTGCGCTCGAGCCGCGCAAGGGTGTGGACGTCCTCGTCGCCGCGCACGAAGGGCTCCCAGAGGAGCTCGTGCTCGCGGGCGAGGGGCACCGCCGCGTGAGCCGCGAGGAGAAGGCCGCGCTGTACGCGGGCGCGCTCGCCGTCGTGCTGCCGTCGTGGTGCGAGGGCTATGGCTACACGCCGCTGGAGGCCTACGCCCATGGCACCCCCGCGATCGTGTCCGACCTTCCCGCGCTGCGCGAGACCGCCGGCGAGGGCGCGCTCTACGTGCCTCCCGGCGACGTGGCTGCGTTGCGCGGCGGCGATGCGCTCGCTGGCCGGCGACTCGGCCCTACGCCGTCGCCTTGCCGAGGGCGGCGCCCGGGCCCTGCGCGGGCGCTCGTGGGCCGCGAGCGCCCGGGCGTTGCGCGCCGTGCTCGTCGAGGCTGCGGCGTGACGTTCACGGCCGTCATCGTCCTGCACGACTCCGAGGCCGAGCTACGGGCGCTGCTCGACTCGATCGACGCATACCTGCCGGAGCCGCCGCACATCGTCGCCGTCGACAGCGGCTCGCGCGACAGCGGGCCCGACCTGGCCGCGGAGCGCGGCGCCGAGGTGATCGCGCTGGCCGGCAACCCCGGCTTCGGCGCGGCCTGCAACGCCGGGCTCGAGCGGGCGCGGCACGGCGTCACTGTGCTGCTGAATCCCGACTGCGAGCTGCTCGACGGCTCGCTGGCGACGCTCGCAGCAATCGCCCACGAGCATCCCGGCGCGTTGCACGCGCCGCGGCTGCTCAACGCCGACGGCAGCGTCCAGCGGTCGGCTCATCCGCTGCCCGGCACGGTTGGCTCGCTGCTGCCGGCGCTCGGGCATCCGCCACTGCTGCCGCGCGCCGTGCGCGACCGCGCCGAGCCGTACCGGGCGAGGCGACCGCGAACCGTCGGCTGGGCGATCGCCGCCTGCCTGGCCGCCGCGACACCGACGTTCCGCTCGCTCGGCCCGTTCGACCCGGCCGTCCACCTGTTCGCCGAGGACATGGAGCTCGGGCTGCGGGCGCGCCGGCGCGGCATCCCCACCGTGTTGCACCCGCAGTTGGTCATCCGCCACCTCGGCGGGCACGCGACGGAGCGCGGCGGAGAGCAGCTCGAGCTCGTCGCCCGGCGGCGCCGCGAGGCGATCGCCGGCACGCTCGGGACGCGCGCGCTGGTGGTCGACGACGTCGGCCAGGCGCTCACGTTCGCCACCCGCGCCGCGGGCCACGCCGTCCTCGGCGGCGACGCGACGCGGCCGCGCGCGCAGCTCGCCGCGCTGCGCCGGGCAGTGTGGGGTCAGCCACACCCGCCGGGTCCGGGCGCCCGCATCGGCGGATCGCACCCTCGAAGCTAGGGTCCGCGGCGTGAGTGCCTGGCTCTCACGTTTTCTGCGCGTGCCCCTGAGCGGCCAGACGTGGCTGAACACGGGCTACGTGCTGCTGGCGTTCCCGACCGGCCTCGCCTACTTCATCGTGCTGGTCGTCGGGATCTCGGTGGGCGTCGCGCTCGCCGTCGTGATCATCGGACTCGGAATCCTCGCGGCCACGCTCGCCGCCTGGCGCGGCATGGCCGGGATCGAGCGCGCCCTCGCGCGGTCGCTGCTCGGCGTCCCCATCCCCCAGCCGCCCGAGCGCCACGACCTGCCGCTCATGGACCGGGTGACGCGCTGGCTGCGCGACCCGGTGACCTGGAAGAGCCTCGTGTTCGTCGCGCTCAAGTTCCCGCTCGGGATCGCCTCGATCGCCGCGACCGGCTTCCTCGGCTTCGTCGCGCTGGTGATGCTGTTCGCGCCGATCATCGTCCTGATCACGCCGGTGACGGTGTTCGGCTGGATCGTCACCTCGTTCGCCGAGGCGCTCCCGCTGACGCTGATCGGCATCCCCGCGGTGCTGCTCGTACTGCACCTGACGAACGGGCTCGCGTGGCTGTGGGCGCTGTTCGCCCGCGTCATGCTCGGCCCGAGCACGGTCCAGCTGCACGAGCGCGTCGACGACCTGCGCGACGCCCGGGCGCGCATCATCGCCGCCGCCGACGCCGAGCGCCGCCGGATCGAGCGCGACCTGCACGACGGTGCCCAGCAGCGGCTGGTCGCGTTGTCGCTCACGCTCGGGATGGCCGAGTCGCGGCTCAAGGCCGACCCGGACGCCGCCGCCGAGCTGATATCGCAGGCCCGCGAGGAGGCGAGCCTCGCCGTGAAGGAGCTGCGGGAGCTGGCCAGCGGCATCCACCCGGCGCTGCTCAGCGAGCGCGGGCTCGGACCCGCGCTCGAGGCACTGGCGTCGCGCGCGCCGGTCCCGACCACCGTCGAGGGCGTGCCCGCCCAGCGGCTGCCCGCGCCGGTCGAGTCCGCCGCCTACTTCGTCACCGCCGAGGCGCTGACCAACGTCGCCAAGTACGCCGGCGCGATGTCGGCCGCCGTGATGCTCACGGTCGACCACGGGCGGCTCCGGCTGCTGGTGCGCGATGACGGCGCCGGCGGCGCCGACCCGCTCAAGGGCAGCGGCCTGCGCGGCCTCAACGACCGTGTCGAGGCGCTCGACGGCGTGCTGCACGTCGACTCTCCACCCGGGCTCGGCACGACCGTGATCGCCGAGATCCCGCTCGCAGGAGTCAGCGAGTGAGGCGGCTCGCACTCGCGCCGATCCTCGTGGTCGCCGTTATCGCCGCCGGCTGCGGCGCCGGCCCGACCACCACCCAGACCCGCGACGTCGCGCCGTTCGACCGCATCGAGGTCAGGGGGTCGATCGACGTCGAGGTCGTGCCGGGCAGCACGAGCGGCGTGAAGGTGATCGCCGGCGAGAACGTGATCGACCGCGTGGCGACCGAGTCGAGCGGCGGCGTCCTGCGCCTGTCGATCCGCGACCACGGGATCGTCATCGGCCCCGACCCGTACGACGACGCCCGCGTGCAGGTGTCGGCCGACGCGCTGCAGGGGCTGCGGGTTCTCGGCTCGAGCGACGTCCGGCTCGGGCAGATCGACGCGGACGAGCTGTCGATCGAGGTCGAGGGCTCCGGCGACGTCGAGGCCCAGGGAACCGTGGGCAACTTGATCGCGACGATCCAGGGCTCGGGCGACGCCGACCTCACCGGCCTAGAGGCCCGCACGGCCACCGTCAGCGTTCAGGGGTCGGGCGACGTGAGCGTCAACGTCAGCGACAGCCTCGACGTCACGGTCCAGGGCTCGGGCGACGTGTCCTACCGCGGCCGCCCGCGGGTCAGCCAGAGCGTGTCGGGCTCCGGCGAGGTGCACGCCGGTTAACGACCGAGGCCCGGGACAAAGCCCGGGCCTCGATTCAGTGATTAAGGGTGCGGCTTACTCCCACTCGCAAGCTCGTGGGAGCGCCTTGATTACCGCTTACGCGGCCTCGCGCAGCGCCATCACGTCGGTGCGCTGGCTGAGGCGCTTGAGCGCCCGCTCCTCGATCTGGCGCGCGCGCTCGGTCGAGACGCCGAGCTTGCGCCCGGCCTGACTGAGCGTCTGCGGCTCCTGATCGCCGGCGCCGAAGCGCATCTCGATGACGTTGCGCTCCTGCTCGGGGAGCTCGGCGATCGCGCTCAGGAGCGTCTCCGAGCGGAGCTTCTCGCCGACCTCTTCGTGAACGGGGGCCGTCTCGATCGCCAGCAGGTCGCCGAAGGACGTGTCGCCTTCGTCGCCGACCGGCTTGTCGAGGCTGACCACCGCGCGATCCGCCTTGCGGATCTCGATCACGTCCTCGAGCGGGAGGTCCGCCGCGGAGGCGATCTCCTCGTCCGTCGGCTCGTGACCGAGCTTGGTCGTGAGCTCACGCTCGATGCGCCCGACCTTGCGAGAGCGCTGGGCTACGTGAACGGGGAGCCGGATGGTCCGGCTCGTGTTCTCCAGCCCGCGCTGGATGGCCTGGCGGATCCAGAGCGTCGCGTAAGTCGAGAACCGGAACCCCTTGCGCCAATCGAACTTCTCCACGGCTCGGATCAGGCCGAGCATGCCCTCCTGGATGAGGTCGCCCAGCGCGAGGCCCTGGCCCTGGTAGCGGCGCGCGTTGGCGACGACCAGACGCAGGTTCGAGTTGATCATGCGGTCCTTGGCAGCGAGATCGCCCTTCTCGATGCGCTTGGCCAGCTCGATCTCCTCACTCGGCTTGAGCAGCGGGTAGCGACCCGCCTCACGCAGCAGGAGCTGGAGGGAGTCCAGAGTCGGATCCGGCTCGTGCTCGAGCTCGGTCCGGGGACGCGGGATATCGGTGAACGTGCTCGTTTTGGTTCCTTTCGGGGCAGTTGTCGAAGCCATTGTCAAAACCAACGCTTCCAGTAGGAATTATAGAGAGATCCAGTTGCTTGTGCAACCACCGACCGGTGCCACACCGGTCCTCTCGCCGCTTCCTGCGGCGACCGTCTGGGTCGGCCCGCCCGGGGGAGGTCGGACGGCCGCCCATCAAGGCGGTTCCCTAACCGCGAACTACGCTGTGGACCCAGTCGCGGTTCAGAGGGCCGGACCTCCCAAGAAGTCCGGGCACTACAGACAACCCTTGGAGCCGCCGCAAGTTACGCGGTTTTCTGCCCGCGGAGCGCGAGTTTTAGGCCCCGCTCATGAAGTGAACAGGAAAACGCGCGAATTTGCAGCGCCTAGGCGCTGTTGTGTGACGTACCGCACACTGCGGCTCGCACCCGTCTGGGCGCTGGGCCACTACAGGATACCGCGCCGTCAGGACCCGGCGGCGGCCCGGCGCGCTGCACGGCGGGGCAGCAGCCCGACCACGGCGGGGCGCTCGTCCGGACGCGGGGCGCGCTCGGCGGCGACGGCCTCCTCGACGATCCCGCGCATCACGGCCTGGAACCGCCGCGTGCCGAAGCGCTGCGCCGCGGCGACGCACGTCGCCGGCTCGATCGCCAACGGGTCGAACCGCGCGACGACCTCGGCGAGCGCCTCCGGGCTGTTGGTCCCGTAGTACGAGCCGGTCTCCCCCTCCACCACGCTCTCGAGCACGCCGCCCTCGCCCAGGGCGATCACGGGCCGGCCGGAGGCGAGCGACTCCACGGCCGCGATCCCGAACTCCTCCGACGCGGTGACGATCAGCGCGCGCGACGAGCGCATCAGCTCGGCCACGCGGTCATCGGTCAGGCGCCCGGTGAACCGCACCGTCGGCCCGCCCAGCCGGCGCAGCCGCCGCAGCTCGGGGCCGTCGCCGACCACGGTCAGTGGCAGCTTCAGGCGGTTGAACGCGTGCACCGCGATGTCGATGCGCTTGTGCGCCATCAGCTCGCCGACCACGAGGTAGTCCGCGCCGACGCGCCCGGGCCGGAAGCGCTCGAGCTCGACCGGCGGGTGCAGCACGACGCTGTCGCGGCCGAAGTAGTGGCGCACCCGCGCGGCGGTGACGCGCGAGTTGGCCACGTAGCGGTCGACCCGCTGGGCGGCGATCCAATCCCACTGCCGCCAGCGGGAGAGCAGCACGGCGAGCGGCAGCCGCAGCGGCGCCGGGCGCGCCGCCAGCGTCGCCTCGCGCTCCGACCACGCGTAGCGGAAAGGGTTGTGGCAGTAGCAGACGTGCACCGCGCCGGGCTCGACGAGCACGCCGTGCGCCCACGCGCTCGACGACGAGATGACGATGTCGTAGCCGCGCAGGTCGAGCGACTCGATCGCGTGGGGATAGAACGGCAGCAGCGCCCGGAACGTGCGGTGGGTCGGCCGCAGACCCTGCAGGAACGACGTCCGCGGCGCACGATCGGCGAACCGCCCCTCGGTGCCCTTCTCGTCGTACACCGCGGTGAAGACGTCGGCCTCGGGCCAGGCGTCACAGAGCGCGGCGAAGACCCGTTCCGCACCGCGCAGATCCAGGAGGAAGTCGTGGACGAGCGCGACGCGCGGCATGAAGTCCGGCATCCTAACCGTCCGTGTCAACGGCCATCGCTGCGCTCGGAGACCGGGACGTTTCGTTCCTGACCCATCGCGAGATCGACGCCACGATCGCGCTCGAGCCGCGGATCCGCTGGGTGCCGACTGAGGACGCGGACGTCACGCCGTACGACGCGCTGTGGGTGCTGCCGGGCACGCCGTACCGCGACGAGGGCTCCGTGATGGCGGCGATCCGCTTCGCGCGCGAGCAGGGCATGCCGGTGCTCGGGACGTGCGGCGGCTTCCAGCACATGGCGGTCGAGTTCGCGCGCAACGCGGCCGGCATCGCCGGCGCCGCGCACGAGGAGACCGAGCCCGGCGCCGAGGCGATCGTCGTCGCGGCGCTGGCCTGCAGCCTGTACGGCGAGGAGCGGACGGTCGTGCCGGTCGCGGGGACGCGACTGGCTGCGATCTGCGGCGCCGAGCCGTTCACCGGCTTCCACTTCTGCGGCTACGGGCTCGTACCGAGGGTCGCCGAGCGGCTCGAGGCGGCGGGGCTGGTGGTCGGCGCGCACGCGGACGACGCGGGCGTCGAGGCCGTCGAGCTTCCCGGCCACCCGTTCTACCTGGCGACCCTATTCCAGCCGCAGGTCGGCAGCTCGCGGGCGACAGCCGTACACCCGCTGCTGGCCGCGCTCATCGACGCAGCTTGCGGGCGACCGACTTGAACGCTCGCATCGCCGGCCTGTCGATGAGGCGCTTGCTGCCGACGCGGCGCAGGCCGGAGTAGCGGAACGCGTCGTCGGTCCCGCGGTAGGACGACGCCCACTGGAACCAGTCAACGCCGGCGATGCGGAGCTGCTTGCGGTGGCGGGCGAGGAGCAGCACGCCCTTGGTCAGGCGCTTGGCCATGCCCTTGTCGCTCGTGGCCGCGAAGAACTCGCGCCGGCGCCCGTTGTCGTCGCGCAGCTTGCCCTTCGCGGCGGGCCAGGCCAGCTCGGTCACGCGGATCGGTCGCGCGCCGTCGCCGAACCGCTTCGCGACCGCGCGCGTCTTGCGCGCGACCTTCAGCGCGTCGCCGACCACGCGGGTGTAGATGTGGACGGCGATCTCGTCGAACGGCCGGCCGAGGCCCTGCGCGTCGAGCTGCTTGTAGATCGCCGCCTGGGCGTCCCAGGACCGCCCGCCCCCGCCCGTGTTGAGGCCGGAGGCGATGACCACGGCGCGCGGGTCGGCCGCCTTGACCGCGTCGTACGCCGCCTTCAGCACCGGCGGGTACTCCTTCGTGTAGCCGCTGTCCCAGTAGTACGGGTTCGAGACCTCGTTCCAGATCTGCCACGCCCGGATCGGGTAGCGGCGCACCTTCGGGTGCTGCTGGAAGAACGTTCCACCCGGCCCGTACCGCTGGACCAGTGCGGTCATGAACGCCGCGTACTCGGCGGGGTCGCGCGGCGTCTTGAGCGCGCGGCCCGGTGATGCGGCCGCCCAGCCCGGAGCGCCCAACACGACTGGCTGCAGCGGAAGCCGCGCCTTCGCCGACGCGGTGACCACTCGGTCGAGCATCCGGAAACGCGGCGCCGCGCCCGCCTTCGGCTGCAGGTGCGACCAGTAGACGGCGAAGCGCGCGGTTTCCACGCCCGCCCGGCGCATTCGCTTGAGCTCGGCCGTCAGCGTCGAACGCTTGGCGATGTACTCGGGCCCGAAGCTCGTGCCGAGCCACCCCTTCGGCACCTTCCGCGCCTCGGCCGGAGCGGCGCCGACGAGGAGCGCGAGCAGCAGGAGCAGGGGCAGGAGTCGTCGCAAGGGTCGGAGAGTCTAGATGGCTGATTCCACGACCCGCGCACCCGCCTGCGCACGTCCCGCGGCGCCGGATCGGCACCCGCTGAATCGGCCCGTGGCTCCGCCACTGTGCCGATCGCGCGCGCACCGCCCGGCATCCACGGTACGCGGCCATGCGGGCACGCAGGCCATGGAATCAGCCATCTCCGGCGAGCAGCTCGTCGATCGCCACTGCGGTCGCGTTCCACGGAAAAGCGGCGGCTCGGGCCACGCCGGCCGCGCGCAGGCGCTCCTGCTCGGTCGCGTCGCCGAGCAGCCGGGCGAGCGCGGCCGCGAACGCCTCGCCCGTGGGCGCCGCGAGCACGGCCGCGCCGCCGCACGTCTCCGGCAGCGCGCCTGCGTCGGCGGCCACCACCGGCGTTCCGGATGCCATCGCCTCGAGCACCGGTAGTCCGAAACCCTCGTACAGCGACGGCAGAGCGAACGCCTGCGCGCCAACGTAGAGGCCGGGGAGCAGCGCGTCGTCGACGTGGCCGAGCAGTCGCAGCGCTTCGAGCCCGTCCTCGGCGGCGAACTGCGGGCGACGGCCGCCGGCGACCACGACGTCGACGCCCTCGCGCGCCAGCGCCCGCGCGGCGGGCACGAGCGCGCCGAGGTTCTTGCGCGCCGTGTGACTGGCCACGGTCAGCACGTAGGGACGCGGCAAGCCCAGCGCGCGGCGCGCGGGCTCGGGGTCGGCGTCCGGCGAGAAGCGGTCGTCCACCCCGCCGGCGACGACCGCCGCCTCGACGCCCAGCAGCTCGGCCAGCTCGCGCCGGGAGAACTCGGACACGGTGATCACGCGCTGCGCGCGGCGGGCGATCGCGGGCAGCACGGCGCGCTGCCAGGTGGCGTAGGAGCGCGAGTACCACCCGGGATGGCGCAGCGCGGCCGCGTCGTGGACGACGACCACCGAGCGGCCGTAGGCGAGCGGCGCCAGGTTGGCGGGGCACAGCAGCGCGCGCATGCCGCGCGCGCGGGCGGGCAGCGCGAACTGCTCCCAGGCGTGGCCGGCGCGGTGCGCCAGGGCCGGCGGTGGCCGGAGCACCGCATAGGCACCGGGCCGCAGCGCGGGCAGCCGTGCCGCCAGCTCGCGCGCCCAGCGCTCCACGCCCCCGAGCTCGGGCCGCGCCGCGGCCCGGGCATCGATCCCGACGAGGCGGTTTCTCTCCGTCATCATTCGCGTGCGCTTTGATTTCCCGTGTGAGACGCCCGATGCTCCGCCGCCGACCGCTGGCCGCCGTCGCCGGCCTCGGCCTGCGCCCGGCGGAGATCGAGCCGGACGGGCCGCCCGACGACGCGCGCGTCCGCCTGCGGGTCCTCGACCGGGCCGACCGCGAGGAGTTCCTCGCGCTCGCGCGCGAGAGCCGTCAGCTGCACCGGCCCTGGACGTACCCGCCCGAGCGGGCCGACCAGTTCGACGACCTGTTCGCCCGTTCGCGGCGCGACGACTTCGTGTGCCTGCTCGCGGTGACCATCGACGGCGACGGGATCGCCGGCGTGTTCACGGTCTCGCAGATCGTGCGCGGCGCGTTCCAGTCGGCCTACCTCGGCTACTACGCCAACGCCGCCTACGCCCGCCAGGGGCTGATGCGCGAGGCGATGGAACAGGTGCTCGACCATGCGTTCGGGCCGCTCGCCCTGCACCGGCTCGAGGCCAACATCCAGCCCGGGAACGAGCCGTCGATCGCGCTCGCCCGCGGCGCCGGCTTCCGCCTCGAGGGCTTCTCGCCACGCTACCTGCTGATCGGCGGCCAGTGGCGCGACCACGAGCGCTACGCGATCACCGTCGACGAGCGGGCGGCTCAGAAGAGCCCGAGCTGAGCGACGGGCTCCGGCTCCTGCTCCTGCGCGGCCTCCGGCTCCGGCACGACGGGCTCCGGCTCCGGCTCGGGCTCCGGCTGCTCGGGCGCGTCGAGCGCCAGCAGGTCCGGCAGGCGCGCGAAGTCCTCGCGCAGGATGTCGAGCATCTTCGGCGTGTACAGCGCGGCCGCGGGGTGGTAGATCGGGTACAGCCGCACGCGCCGCGGGCCGACGCGCCGCACCTCCTCGCGCCCGTGCAGGCGCGTGATGCCGGTCGGGTCGCCGCGCAGCAGCTTCGTCGAGAAGTTCCCGAGCGTGCACACCACCTTCGGCTCGATCAGCTCCATCTGGCGGAACAGGTAGTCCTGACAGGCGTCGATCTCCTGCGGCAGCGGGTCGCGGTTGCCCGGCGGCCGGCACTTGAGGACGTTCGCGATGAACACGTCGCCGCGGGCCAGCCCGATCTCCTCCAGCAGCGTGTCGAGCAGCCGGCCGGCCTGGCCGACGAACGGCAGGCCCTGCTTGTCCTCGTTGGCGCCCGGGGCCTCGCCGACGAACATCAGGTCGGCGTCAGCGTTCCCGGAGCCGAAGACCACCGTCTGGCGGGTCGAGGCGAGCTGCGGGCAGTTCGTGCACGACTGCGCCTGCCTCCAGACGGCCTTGAGCTCCTCGCGGCGCTCGGCGGCGGTTCCCATCGGTTCTCGACTCTAGTCCAGGTCACGGCGGACTAGAATCCAACCTGGTATCTGAAGCCGGTATCTCCGTGAGGGAACTGGACTCCATCGCCATCGTCGGTGCGGGGCGCCTCGGCTCCGCTCTCTCCGCCGCCCTCGACGCGGCAGGATACGCCGTACTCGGGCCGCTGGCCCGCGGCGCGGACGCCCGCGGCGCGACGGCCGTGCTGCTGTGCGTGCCGGACGGCGAGATCGCGGCCGCGGCGGCCGCCGTCGCGCCAGGACCACTGGTCGGACACTGCTCCGGCGCCACGGGCCTCGAGCCGCTGGCGCCACACGAGGCGTTCTCGCTGCACCCGCTGATGACCGTGCCGACCCGCGCCCCCGCCGGCCTGCTCGCGGGCGCGGGTTGCGCCGTCGACGGATCGACGCCGCGCGCGCTGGCGGCTGCCGAGGCGCTCGCCGCCGCGCTGGGGATGCGCGCCGTCCGGGTGGCCGACGAGGACCGGGTCGCCTACCACGCGGCCGCATCGATCGCCTCGAACTTCCTCGTCACGCTCGAGGGCGCCGCCGAGCGCCTGGCCGCCTCGGCGGGCGTGGACCGCGAGTTGCTCGCGCCGCTCGTCCGCGCCGCGGTCGAGAACTGGGCGGCGCACGGCGCCGAGCACGCGCTGACCGGGCCGATCGCCCGCGGCGACGAGGACACGGTCGCGCGGCAGCGGGCGGCGATCGAGGAGCGCGCGCCCGACCTGCTGCCGCTGTTCGACGCGCTCGTGGACGCGACCAGGGCGCTGGTATGAGGACGATCCGCACCGTCGCCGGTATCCGCGAGCACGTCGCCGCAGCCCGCGCCGCCGGCCGCTCGGTGGCGCTCGTCCCGACGATGGGCGCCTTCCATGCCGGCCACCACGCGCTGATGCGCGCCGCCCGCGAGCGCTGCGACGAGGTCGTCGTCTGGCTGTTCGTGAACCCGACGCAGTTCGACGAGGCCGGCGACCTGGCCGCCTACCCGCGCGACGAGACGCGCGACGCCGCCGAGGCCGAGGCGCTGGGCGTGGATGTGCTGTACGCGCCGTCCGTCGACGAGGTGTACCCGCCCGGCTTCGCGACGACGGTCCGCGTCGAGGGCCTGTCCGACGTGCTGGAGGGCGCCGAGCGCGGCCCCGGTCACTTCGCCGGCGTCTGCACCGTTGTCACGAAGATGCTCAACATGGTCGCGCCGGACGTGGCCTTCTTCGGCCAGAAGGACGCGCAGCAGGTCGCCGTGCTGCGGCGCATGCTGCGCGACCTCGACATGCCGGTCGAGCTCGCCGTGATCCCCACGGTGCGCGAGGCCGACGGCCTGGCGCTGTCGAGCCGCAACGCCCGGCTCGACGACGCCGAGCGCCGCCGCGCCGTGGCGCTGTCACGCGCGCTGCGGGCCGCCGAGGACGCGATCGCCGCCGGCGAGCGCGACGCCACCGCGGTCACAGCCGCGGCGCGGGCGGCGATGGACTCGGTCGAGCCCGACTATCTCGCGCTCGTCGACCCTGACAGCTTCGAGCCGGTGCAGAACGTCAACGGCCGGGTACTCGTGGCCGTGGCGGCCCGCATCGGCGCCACACGCCTGATCGACAACACCATCATCCACACGGCGGCGACCCCGGACGGGGCGCCGACCACCTAGGAGGTCCCCCTCGATGTCGTCCGTTCCCCGCAACGACCGCAAGCCGGTATCGCTGACCAAGCTGCACGAGATGCGCGCGCTCGGCGAGCCGATCGTCATGGTCACCGCGTACGACCACCCGAGCGCCGTCGTCGTCGAGGAGGCCGGGGTCGACGTCGTGCTCGTCGGCGACTCGGCCGCCAACAACGTGCTCGGCTATGAGGACACCGTGCCGGTCACCGTCGACGAGCTGCTCATGCTCGCCGCCGCCGTGCGGCGCGGCCTGAGGACACCGCTGCTGGTCGGCGACCTGCCGTTCGGCTCCTACGAGGCGTCGGACGCGCAGGCGATCGGGACAGCCCATCGCTTCGTCAAGGAGGCCGGCTGCGAGGCCGTCAAGCTCGAGGGCGGCGGCGCCATGGCCGAGCGCGCCCGGGCGATCGTGCGCGCCGGCGTGCCGGTGATGGGCCACGTCGGCCTCACCCCGCAGACCGCGACCGCCCTCGGCGGCTACCGGGCGCAGGGCCGCACGGCCGAGCGAGCCCGCGGCGTGCTCGAGGACGCACTGGCGCTGCAGGAGGCCGGCTGCTTCGCGATCGTCTTCGAGGCGATCCCCTCGGAGGTGACCGACGTGATCATGCAGCACATGGAGATCCCGGTCATCGGCATCGGCGCCGGCCCGAGCACCGACGGCCAGGTCCTCGTCCTGCACGACCTGCTGGGCATGCACGACGGCTTCAAGCCGAAGTTCGTCAAGCGCTACGCGGAGGTCAAGGCGGAGATGGTGCGCGGCGTGACGGCGTACGCCGAGGACGTCCGCACCCGGGGGTTCCCGACGGCCGAGCACACCTACGGCATCGCTCCCGAGGAGATCGACCGGCTGCGCGCGCAGCTCCCGCCGCACCGCACCGTGGTGTAACCGTCACAAGTCGTTCACAACCTCTTCACATTTGAGGCCGTTTCACGTGAGGGCCTCCCCCTAGACTCGCGCCATGCCGCGACTGGCCCAGCTGTTCGCCCCAAAGAGCGCGAGTTCTTCGACCTCTTCGAGGAGGCGGGCGCGAACATCGTCCGCGGCGCCGAGCTGCTCGAGCGGATGATCGCCGAGTGGCCCGACAACGCCGAGCTGGGCCGCGATGTGCTCGTCTGCGAGCAAGAGGGCGACCGCATCACGCACGACATCATCCAGCGGCTGAACTCGACGTTCGTCACGCCCTTCGACCGCGAGGACATCTACGGGCTGGCGTCGGCGCTCGACGACATCATCGACTTCATCGAGGAGGTGGCGGACTTCCTCTCGCTGTACCGCATCGAGGCGCCGATGGACAAGGCCACGGAGATGGCCAGGATCCTGCACCAGGCCACGCGGGCGGTCGCCGGGGCGATCCCGCGCCTGCGCACCTTCAAGGACATCCACCACTACACGGTCGAGATCAACCGCCTGGAGAACGACGGCGACCGCGTGCTCCGCGAGGCCCTCGCGTCGCTGTTCGAGCGGGGCATCGACCCGATGCTGGTGATCCGCTGGAAGGACATCTTCGAGCGCCTCGAGGACGGGATCGACGCCACCGAGACGGTGGCGAACATCCTCGAGGGCATCGTGATCAAGAACCAGTAGGGCATGGGCGCCGACGTCATCCTCTGGATCGTCGTAGCGACCGCGCTCGCGTTCGACTTCACCAACGGCTTCCACGACACCGCCAACGCGGTCGCCACCTCGATCTCCACGCGCGCGATGACCCCGCGCCTGGCGGTCGCGCTCGCGGCGACCCTGAACTTCGTCGGCGCGTTCCTGTCGCTGCAGGTGGCGGCGACGATCGCCTCCGGCATCGTCGACGCCAACCTGATCACACCGGAGATCGTGTTCGCCGGGCTGATCGGAGCGATCGCCTGGAACCTGGCCACCTGGTACTTCGGCCTGCCCTCCTCCAGCTCGCACGCTCTGATCGGCGGTGTCGTCGGCGCGGCGTTCGCGGCCCAGGGCGCCAAGGCGGTGTACGGCGACGGGCTGCTCGAGAAGGTCGTCATCCCCGCGCTGGTCGCGCCGACGCTCGCGCTCGTCGTGGCGGGCATCGGCATCCTGATCGTCTACCGGATCGTCGGCCGCCAGCGCCCGGGGACGGTCACGCGCGGGTTCCGGCTCGGCCAGCTCGTGTCCGGCAGCCTGTTCTCGCTCTCGCACGGGACCAACGACGCGCAGAAGACGATGGGGATCATCTTCCTCGCGCTGATCGCCAGCGGGAACCTCACCTCGAGCGACGACGTGCCGACCTGGGTCGTGGTGTCGTCGGCGACCGCGATCGCGCTCGGGACCTATGTCGGCGGCTGGCGGATCATCCGCACGATGGGCACCCGGATCATCAAGATGGACCCGGCGCAGGGCTTCGCCGCCCAGAGCGTGGGCGCGGCGGTGATCCTGTCCGCATCGCACGTGGGCTTCCCGCTGTCGACCACCCATGTGATCTCCGGCGGGATCATGGGCGCCGGCGCGGCCAAGCGGTTCTCGGCAGTGCGCTGGGGCGTGGCCGGCAACATCGTCACCGCCTGGGTGCTCACGCTGCCCGCCGCGGCGATCGTCGGCGCCGTCACCTACGGCGTCACGCGGCTGTTCGGGACCGGGGCGGCCGGGCCGATCGTCGTGTCGGTCGCGCTGCTGGCGCTGCTGCTGTGGGCGCTCGCGCGCCGTGTCGCCATGGGCCGGACGCTGACGGCGGAGGGCTAGGGCATGCTCGCGACGGTGGAGGCCGGCGACATCTTCGAGGTGGTCTGGGTGTCGCTGGCGGCGGGCGTGTTCGTGAGCACGGTGTTCTCGCTCGTCGTGCTCGGCAGCGCACGCTCCGCCGAGGCGCGCCGCGACGGCGGCGGGGCCGGCGCGATCCTGTGGGGCACCCTCGCCGTGGTCGCATTCGCGGCGTTCGCCGGCGCCGTGGTGTTCGGCGTCCACATCATGCTCTCGAAGGCCTGATGACCGATCATCTAGCCGGGTACTCGACCGCGCGGATCACGCGCGCGGGGACGCCGGCGGCGATCGAGTAGGCCGGTAGGTCGGTCGTCACGACCGAGTTGGCGCCGATCACGCAGCGATCGCCGATCGTCACGCCGCTCGTCACGACCACGTTGGCGCCGAACCAGACGTTGCTGCCGACGCGGGTCGGGCCTTTCGACGTGAAGCCCTGCCACGGCACCGGCTTGTCGGGGTCGTCGAAGCGGTGGTTGGCGTCGGTCACGAAGCAGCCGTTGGCGAGCATGCAGTGCTCGCCGATCTCGACGAGTTCGACGGCCGCGACCTGCACGCCGAGGTTCAGGAACGTGCCGGCCCCGATGCGGATACGCGCCGGCGCCTCGGCCGTGAGCCACACGCCGGGCTCCAGCAGGACGTGCTCGCCGAGCTCGAGCCGCCCCTCGCGCAGCATCTCCAGCACGTTGCCGTGCACCGGCCAGCGGCAGAACGCGCGGCGCCTGGCGAACTCGTAGTGGATCCGCGCCCGGTTCCAGGGCAGCGTGTTGCGCTCGTACCAGCGCCATTTCTGCGCCCACAGCTTCAGGTCGGCGGTCTCCAAGGCGCGGAGCATGCCATGAACGCCTGCTTGCAGGACTTCGTAATCCCGCTCCCACTGGTTCCCGGAGTGCTGCGATGGGGTGACGATGAGTATCGAACCCGGACCACGGAGGTCTCTGACGTGCGCCCGAGCCGTCTCGCGCTGTTTCTCATCGCCCTGCTGATCCCTGCCGCGCCTGCGTCGGCGGCCGTGCCACACGTGGTGCAGCCCGGCGAGACGCTGTGGTCGATCGCCGCGGCGAACAACCTGACGACGCGCACCGTCGCGGCCTACAACGGCCTCTCCGAGAGCGCCCAGGTGGTGCTGGGCTCCACGGTCATGGTCCCGAGCACGACCGAGGGCTTCGCGTCCTTGCAGAACGCCGGCCTCGTGTCGGCGGCCCGCCGCGGCCGCGCCCGCTGCCGCGCCGGCGGTCTCCGGCGGCTCGTACACCGTGCAGGCGGGCGACACCCTGTCGGCGCTCGCGGCCCGCGCCGGCGTGTCGACGGCGACGCTGGCCGCCAACAACGGCCTCGACCCCGCCGGCCTGCTGGTCGAGGGCACGCAGATCAGCCTCGGCGCCGGCGGCGCCGCGCCGGCGCCCGCGAGCGCGCCGGTGGCCCAGGCGGCCCCGGCCCCGCAGGGCGCCTACAAGGTGCGCCCGGGAGACACGCTCGGGAGCCTCGCCTCCCAGACCGGCGTGTCCATGCAGGCGATGGCCGCGATGAACGGGCTCGACCCGAACGGCGTGCTGCTGGAGGGCACGGTGCTCAAGCTGCCGAGCGGCGCGCCCGCGCCGGCGGGCGCGAGCACGCCCGCGCCGGCCGAGACCGTCGTGCCGAACGCGGCGCCGGCGCCGACGCCGACGCAGGTGTCGGCCGCCGACGTCCAGAGCATCGCCGCCCTGCACGGGGTCTCCCCCTCGCTGGCCGCCGCGATCGCCTGGCAGGAGAGCGGGTTCAACAACGGGATGGTCTCCGGAGCCAATGCCCGGGGCGTGATGCAGGTGATGCCCGGGACCTGGGACTACGTGCAGCAGAACCTGGCGGGCGCCCAGCAGCTCGACCCGAACTCTGCGAGCGACAACGTCCACGCCGGCGTCATGTACCTCCGGCGCCTGCTCGACGATGCGGGCGGTGACGAGAGCGCGGCGATCGCGGGCTACTACCAGGGCCTGTCGTCGGTCCAGAGCCGCGGGATGTTCGACGACACCAAGCGGTACGTGGAGAACGTCCAGGCGCTGCGGTCGCGGTTCGGCGGCTAGGTCCCGCTCCAGATCTCATCGATCAGCGCGTTGATCCGGCGCCGCGTGTCGGCGGCGTCGGTCAGCACGTGGAACGGGCCGCCCGCGGTGGCCACCCACGGCACGAGCACGTCGAAGTCGAGGTCGCGCATGAGCGCGAGGCTCTCGAGATAGGCGCCGCGGTCGCTGCTGCCGAGCACGGCCGTCCTCCACTCGGCGCCGCGCAGCGCGATCGTGTCGCCGGTGAACAGGAACCGGTGGTCGCCGTTGTCCCACAGGTAAGCGGTCGCCCCGGGCGTGTGGCCGGGCGTCGGGATCACCTCGAAGTCGTCGTCGAGCATGTGGCGGCGCGAGAACGACGCCCGCACCGCGCGCTCCTTCTCGGTCTCGTCGCGGTCCGCGGCGTGGACGAACACCGGAGCATGCAACGCCTCGGGGACGAACGCCGCCTCGTGCCAGTGGTTGAGGTACTGGCGCCAGACGTCGCCGATCGCGTTCGTGGTGCTGTAGACGAGGAGGTTGCCGGCGTCGCGCTCGAGCAGGAACGAGCGGATCTCGAGGCGGTCGCCGAACGGCAGCGACTCGGGCGGTGAGGCGTGCAGGCCGGGGACCACGGTCTCCATCTGGGCGAGCTGGGTCATGCCGTCAACGGTGGCGCGGTCCCGGCGCGCTTTCTACGGGCAATTGGTCCTAGGACCAACGGCTTAGGAAGAATCGGGAGCGTGTGGCGCTGCCCGAACTGCGGCCAGACCTTCGTCAGCCCGAACATGCCCCACTCGTGCCACGTGGTGCCGCTGTCGGTCCACTTCGACGGCAAGCCGGAGCTGCTGGCGATCTACGAGCGGTTGCTGGCGGCGGTGCGCGAGCGCGGGCCGGTGACCGAGAACGTCACGAAGTCGCGGATCACCTTTCAGACGCAGATGCGCTTCGGCGGGATCGACGCGCCGCGGCGCGATCACATCGTCGCCCGGTTCGTGCTGACCCGGCCGGTGGAGAGCGAGCGGCTGCTGCGGGTCGACTTCATCGCGCCGCGCTACTACGACCATCGCGTGCGCCTCGACAGCCCCGGCGACGTCGACGACGAGCTGCTCGGCTGGTTCGCCGAGGCGCGTGACGTCGGGGACAGGCGCCACCTGGAGTAGGGTCGGGTGGTGAGATCGATCGCGGTGGTCGGCGGGGGCTTCGGCGGCGTCGGCGCCGCGGTGATGCTGCGTCGCGCCGGGTACGACGACGTGACGGTGTTCGAGCGCGGCGAGCGCGTCGGCGGCGTCTGGCACCACAACACGTATCCGGGCGCGGCCTGCGACATCCCGTCGCACCTGTACGAGTTCTCGTTCGCTCCCAACCCGCGCTGGTCGCGTCGCTACGCGCCGCAGGCGGAGATCCAGGCGTACCTCGAGGACGTCGCGCGCCACCACGGCGTCCTCGACAGCGTGCGCACCGGCACGGAGGTCACCGCCGCCCGCTGGGACGATGGGCGCTGGCACCTGGAGACCTCGGCCGGCCCGCACGAGGCCGATGTCCTGATCACCGGCACCGGGCAGCTGACGATCCCGAGCGTGCCGGCGATCCCCGGGCTCGACCGCTTCGCGGGCCCGGCGTTCCACACGGCCGAGTGGCGCCACGACGTCCCGCTCGACGGCCGGCGCGTCGCCGTCTTCGGCACCGGCTGCAGCGCGATCCAGGTGGTACCGGCGATCCAGCCCTCGGTCGCACAGGTCGACGTCTACCAGCGCTCCCCGGGCTGGACGATCTTCAAGCAGGACTTCGCGTACAGCGAGCGGGCGAAGCGCCTGTTCGAGCGCTACCCGCTGCTGCAGCGGCTCGACCGGCGGGCGAACTTCGCCTTCCAGGAGCTCGGCGCCGCGGCGATGACCCGCCATCGCTGGCTACTGCCGGCCATCCGCGCGATCGGCCGGCGCCAGATCAGGTCGGCGATCAAGGACCCCGAGCTCCGGCGCAAGGTGACGCCGAGCGACGAGATCGGCTGCAAGCGCATCATGCTCACGGACGACTGGTATCCGACGCTCACGCGCCCCAACGTGGAGTTGATCACCGACCGCGTCGAGGAGATCACGGAGTCCGGTGTGCGCACCTCTGCGGGCGAGCGCCCGGCCGACATCATCGTCCTGGCCACCGGCTTCAAGACCCACGGCTTCGTCGCGCCGATGCAGATCGCGGGCCCGGCCGGCCGCACGCTGGCCGAGGAGTGGGGCGCCGTTCCGCGCGCCTATCTCGGGCTCACGGTGCCGGGCTTCCCGAACCTGTTCCTGCTCTACGGGCCGAACACGAACGGCGGGACCGGCTCGGTGATCTTCACGATCGAGTCGGGCATGGGCCACGTGCTCGCCGCGCTCGAAGCGATGGACAGCGCCGGCGCGGCGCAGGTCGAGGTCAGGCGCGGGGCCGCCGACGCCTTCGACCGCGAGCTGCGCACCGCGCTCGCCGGGACGGTCTGGCACTCGGGCTGCCGCAACTGGTACGTCGACGAGAACGGGAACGACCCGAACCAGTGGCCGTGGCAGTGGGCGCAGTACCGTCGCCGGACGGCGGCGCTGGATCCCGCCGCCTACGCGTTCAGCGGATAGCGCCGCGCCAGAGAAGCCGGCCGCCGCGCCGCAGCGTGGTCGCGATCGGCTCGCCCGGGTCGGTCGGATGCCGGTTGGTCAGACACTGGTTCAGCCACACGCCCTCGACCAGGCTGGCCATCGCGCATGCGAGGTCGTTGAGCGTGGTGTCCTCGCGCAGCTCGAGCCCGAAGTGCTCCAGCACGCCGCCGAACGCCCGCTCGAGGCCCTTAACGACCAGGACGTGCTCCTGCATGCTCGGGCGGGTGACCTGCTCGCTCCACAGCCCGTAGGGCACCGCGCTCAGCCACAACGCCCACAGCGACCCATAGTCGACGGCCGGGTCGCTGCCGTGGACGGGTCCGCGGTCGGTCTCCGCGGCCAGGAACGCGTCGAGCCACGCGTCGGCGTCCGGGAACGCGCCAGGGTCGGGATACTCGATGCGCTCGACCCAGTCGGCCGCGCTGAGCGCCAGCGCCATCGTCTCGGCCTGGAACTGCGCCTGGCTGCCGAACAGATTGCTGATCGCGCCGCGCGTCTTGCCGTCGAGCGCCGCGACCGCGTTCGCATCGATCCGCGAGAACGGGCCGACGGCGATCGAGAGGTCGTCGAGCAGCTCCGAGTCACGCTTGATCTGCTGCAGCGCAACGAGCTCGCCGATCTCGACGTACCGCTGCCGCGCCTCGTGCTTGGGCAGCGTCGAGCGCCGTGGCTGGTGGTTCTCGGCCATGACCCGGCGCGAGTGTACTTGACTCCGACGGCCCGCGTACGTACCGTACGTATCTACGTACGTACCGTACGTACGCTTCTCATGACCACCATCCTCTCCGCCCGTCGTGCCAAAGCGTGGATCGTCACGTTCGCGGCCACCGTCGCCTCGGCATACGCGCTCGACGCCGTGGCGACCACGGCCGGCGTCCTGCTGGCGGCCTCCGCCCTGCTCGGCGGCGCCCACCACGCGACCGTGCTCGTCTTCCTCGCCGCCACCTACGTGATCTGGGGCGCGGGCATGCGCGTGAACCTGGCCGCCAACTGGTTGCTCCTCGAGGAGACCGGCACCAGCACCAACCTGCTCTCCAAGGCCGCGCACGACATCGTGCGCGCGCGCTCGGCGAGTGAGCGCGTCACCCGCGCCGCGTCGTCGATCGGCTACGTCGGCACCGAGCTGGCCAAGGAGGTCCCGTACTACGTGGGCGCGTTCGGAGCGGCCGTGGTCACCGACTCGGTCTCGTCGAACGACGCGATCGTGTTCCTGGGCGGCGCGAACCTCGGCGCCGCGGCCTACGAGTACGGGCTCGCGGGGCTGACGCGCGCGTTCCTGGGTCGCCGCCCGCTGCCGTACTCGTCGTTCGAGGCTGACTGGGTGCCGCGAGACTACCTGGCCGACTACTACACGGCCGTCGAGCCCGACGAGCTCGAGACGATCCGCTTCTTCACCGGCGCCATCGAGCAGGCATCCCCCGGCGAGCCCGCGTTGTTCTTCGGCGTCGGCCCGACGCTGCACCACGTCTTCCTGGCTGCGCCGCACGTGTCCGAGATCCACCTCGGCGACTACCTGCCGGAGAACCTGCGCGAGCTCCAGCGCTGGCTCGACCGCGACCCCGACGCGCACGACTGGCGCGCGTTCGTCCGCTACACGCTGGAGTGCGAGGGGATCGAGTCGCCGACCGACGACCAGATCGGGACGCGCGAGGAGCTGACGCGAGCGCGCATCACGCGGCTCGTCCAGGTCGACGCCCGGCAGCCGCCGCCGGCCGGCGCTTGCTACGCCACGGTCGTGAGCGCGTACTGCGCTGACTCCGCGACCGCCGACCGCGACAGCTGGGCGACGTACATGCGGCACATCGCCGCGTACGTGCGCCCCGGCGGGCTGTTCCTGACGGCCGCGCTCCGCCGATCAGAGGGCTACCGCGTCGGCGAGCGCTGGTTCCCGAGCGCCAACGTGGACGAGCACGACCTGCGCGCCCTCCTCGCCGCCGAGTGCGAGCGCGCGACGGTCGAGACGCGCGAGCTGGTCGAGCACGAGTCCCAGGGCTACGCCGGCATCCTGCTCGCGTCTGCACGCCGCGCCGCCTCGTAGTCAGGCGCCCGAAAGGCCACGCGGCTCGATCAGGAGGTCCAAGCGGATGTCCTCCAGGCGCCGTCCGGGCCGGCCCAGCCCGTCGATCCGGTCGACCAGCTCGTCCAGCCGCTCGGAGCGCGACGCGACCGCCAGCAGGTCGAGCGACGCCGAGAGCAGCATCGCGTGGTGGTCGAACACCTCTCGCAGCGCGCTGGTGTAGCGGCGGACCAGCGGATCGCGCGAGGTCGGGAGCTCGGCGACCAGCATGCAGAAGCGGCTGCTCAGGCGGCCGCCACGGGGCGCGAGCTCGCAGAGCGGCAGGCGGGCGCGGATCTCGCGCAGCAGCTGCTCGGCGTCGTCTTGCAGGATCACCCCTTCGGCGGCGATCCGCGTGAGCTTGCGCAGCGAGGCGTCGCGGGCCGGGAAGAGGTCGTCGTCGAGCACGACCGCGGTGACGTCGTCGAGTCCGCGATCGGGTCCGGCCGGGTCATGGCGCCGGCGGCGGAACATGTCTCGTCAGCCTATCGCCGCGATCACGTGAGTCCGCGCCCGCCGTCGACAACCACGCGCTGACCGGTGATGAATCCCGCATCTTGCGAGACGAAGAAGCTCACGGCGGCCGCCACGTCGTCCGGCGTTCCGAAGCGCCCGGCCGGTACTTCGGCGATGTAGGCGGCCCGATCCTCGGCCGAGGCGTCCTCGTGGCGCTCGACCGGGATCCACCCGGGCGCCACGGCGTTGACCGTGATCCCGTCGGGCGCGAGGTCGCGCGCCCACGAGCGCATGAGGCCGAGCTGCGCGGCCTTGGCGGTCACGTAGGCGGTCATGCCGGGCGGCGGCTTGTCGGTGACCTCGGAGTCGATGTGCACGATCCGCCCGCCGCCGCGCTCGCGCATCCCCGGCAGCACGGCCTTGCCGAGCAGCACCGGGCTGTGCACGAAGAACGCGAGCATGTCGTCGTGCAGCTCCGATGCGGTCTCCTCGAGCGGCACGAGCGGCTGCGGACCCGTGGCGTTGAGCACGAGCGCGTCGATCGGACCGAGGCGGGCGGCCACGGAGGCCACCAGCGCGTCGACCGCCGCGGAATCGGTCACATCGGCCGCGAAGGCGGCGGCGGTGCCGCCTGCGGCGGCGATGTCCGCCGCCACGCGCTCGCAGGCGTCGCTCCGGCTGTTGACCGCGACGGCGAGCCCGTCGGCGGCGAGGCGCCGGGCGATCGCGGCGCCGAGGCCGCGCGAGCTGCCGGTGACGAGCGCAACGCGCACGGCCGTGAGCCTACGCCGGGTGTTAGTCTCTGACTCAGGTCAGAGAATGATCGGCCAGGAGGACATCGCCCGCGTGCGCGGCTTCAACCGCCTCGTGACACGGCAGGTCGGCGCGCTGCAGGACCGCTACCTCGGCCACCGCCCGCTCGGCGAGTCGCGGGTGCTGTTCGAGATCGGCACCGAGGGCGCCACGCCGCGCGACGTCCGCGCCCGCCTCGGCCTGGACTCGGGCTACCTGTCGCGGATGATCTCCGCGCTCGAGCGCGACGGCCTCGTGGAGGCCGAGCCCGACCCGCGCGACCGCCGCACCCGCCGCCTACGTCTCACCGGGGCGGGCCTCGCCGAGATGCGCGAGCTCGACCGGATCTCCGACGAGCTCGCCGCGTCGGTGCTCGCGCCGCTCGACGACGCGCAGCGGGAGCGCCTGCTCCGCGCGCAGGCCGAGGTGCGCCGCCTGCTCGCCGTCTCGATGGTCACGATCGAGCGCGAGGATGCGTCGTCATCCGACGCGCGCTGGTGCCTCGGCCACTACTTCGCCGAGCTGGCCGAGCGCTTCGAGGAGTCGTTCGACCCCACCCGCACGCTGCCCGCCGAAGACCCCGAAGCGTTCCTGATCGCCCGCGTCAGCGGGCAGCCGGCCGGCTGCGGCGCGCTCAAGACGCTGGCGCCCGGCATCGGGGAGATCCTGCGCATGTGGATCGACCGGCCGCACCGCGGCCTCGGCATCGGCGGCCGCCTTCTGGCCGCGCTCGAGGCCGAGGCCATCGCGCTCGGGCACGAACGCGTCCGGCTCTACACGAACCGATCGCTGGCCGAGGCGCAGGCCATGTACCGGAGCCGCGGCTACGTGGAGGTCGCTCGGTACAACGACGATCCGTACGCGAACCACTGGTTCGAGAAGCGGATCAGACGCCGGCCCGAGCCAGCGCAAGGCTCGAGATCCCGGCGACCGCGGTGAGATAACCGCGATCCTCGGCCCCCAGGTCCCGCTCGTCCGGGAAGCAGACGCCGAGCACGCCCCGGGAGTCGTCGCCGGCGGTGAGCGGCAGCAGCGAAACCGAGCCGATGTCGGCCGATGCGTCGAGCACCGATCCGATGCGCGCGCGGACGTCGCTCCGCGTCGCCAGGTGATCAGGACTGCCGACCTCCGGGAGCGGGAGCCGGGCGACGGCGTCGCGATCGGCACCGGCGGCGGCGGCCGTGCGGCCGCCTTCGCCCTGTACGAGTAGCCAGACGGCGCTCGCATCGACGCAGTCCATGACCGGCGCGAGCCGATCCACGACGTCATCGGCGGAGCCCGCGCCCACGAGTGCCGAGCTCAGGTGCGCGAGCTCGCGGACACGGCGGGCGGAGCGCCACGTGGTGGCGAGAAGCTGCAGCTCCGCGAGGGCGCTGGCCCCGAGGTCACTGAGCAGCCTGAGGTCCTCCTGACTCCACTCGTGCGGCCGGGCGTCGAGCGCGCACAGCGTCCCGATCGGCTCGCCGTCGGCGGTCCGAAGCGGCACGCCCGCGTACGCGATCACGCCGAGCTGCTCGACCACCGGGTTGGCGGCGAGCGCCGGTTCGAGGCGCGCGTCTGCGAACGAGAACGCGGTCTCGGTCGCGAGCGTGAACGGGCAGAAGCCATGCGTCAGGGGCATCTCGCGCGCTGTCCAGCCGGCCTCGTCGGTGCCACCACAGCCGACGAACCGCTGCCGCTCCGCGTCGATCAGGTTGACGAGGACGACGGGGGCATCGAGCAGCCGGCACGCCGTCGCGGCGATGCGGTCGAGCGCACGTGCCGAGGTCTCTGCGTTCGGCTCGAGTGCGGCGAGCGCACGTAGGCGACTGGGTCGGTGGATCAGCTCCTGCGCATCCGCGTCCATCCCGGCATCCAGCACGTCTGCCAGGGTAGCGCGGACGCGCCACCGACCGTGCCCGCGCAGCTCACGCCGCGGCGGCGACCTTGCGGCGGCGGGCCGGCTTCCGCTTCTTGGCCCGCGCCTTGGGCTCGACGAGCGCGCGCAGGAACTCCCCGGTGTGCGACTCGGCGACCGCGGCGACCTCCTCGGGGGTGCCGGCGGCCATGATCTCGCCGCCCTCCTCCCCGCCCTCCGGGCCCATGTCGATCAGGTGGTCGGCGACCTTGATGACGTCGAGGTTGTGCTCGATCACGACCACTGAGTTGCCCGCATCGACGAGCCGCTGGAGCACCTCGAGGAGCCGCTGGATGTCGGCGAAGTGCAGCCCGGTCGTCGGCTCGTCGAGGATGTACAGCGTCCGCCCCGTCGCGACCTTGCACAGCTCGGACGCGAGCTTGACGCGCTGGGCCTCGCCGCCCGACAGCGTCGTCGCGGGCTGGCCGAGGCGCATGTAGTCCAGCCCCACGTCGTGCAGCATCTGGAGCCGGCGGCGGATCTTCGGGATGTGCGCGAAGAACTCGACCGCCTCCTCGATCGGCATCTCGAGCACGTCCGCGATCGTCTTGCCCTTGAAGCGGATGTCGAGCGTCTCGCGGTTGTAGCGCTTGCCGTGGCACTGCTCGCACGGCACGTAGACGTCGGGAAGGAAGTGCATCTCGATCTTGATCTGCCCGTCGCCCCGGCAGACCTCGCAGCGCCCGCCCTTGACGTTGAACGAGAAGCGGCCCGGCTTGTACCCGCGCGCCCGCGCCTCCTGGGTCTTCGAGAACAGATCGCGGATCTGGTCGAACAGCCCGATGTACGTCGCCGGGTTGGACCGCGGCGTGCGGCCGATCGGCGACTGGTCGACGCTGATGATCTTGTCGAGCTGCTCGAGCCCGCCGATGCGCTTGTGCGCGCCCGGCCGCATCCGCGACCGGTGCAACCGGTTGGAGACCGCCTTGTAGAGGATCTCGTTGACCAGCGTGGACTTGCCCGACCCGGACACGCCGGTCACGGCCGTGAAGACGCCGAGCGGCACCTTGACGTCGACGTTCTTGAGGTTGTGCTGGCGGGCGCCCTCGATCGACACGTGCCCTGACGGCTTGCGCCGCTTGGCCGGTGGCTCGATCCGCCGCGTGCCGGACAGGAACTGCCCGGTCAGCGACTCCGGGACGCGCTCGACCTCGTCGGCGGTGCCCGCCGCCACGACGTACCCGCCGTGCTCGCCGGCGCCCGGCCCCATGTCCACCAGGTGGTCGGCCGCCCGCATCGTGCCCTCGTCGTGCTCCACCACCAGGACCGTGTTGCCGAGGTCGCGCAGCCGTTCGAGCGTCGCGATCAGACGCGCGTTGTCGCGCTGGTGCAGGCCGATCGACGGCTCGTCGAGGATGTAGAGCACACCGACCAGCGAGGAGCCGATCTGGGTCGCCAGCCGGATCCGCTGCGCCTCGCCGCCCGACAGCGTCGCCGACGCGCGGTCCATCGACAGGTAGCCGACGCCCACGTTGTCCAGGAACCGCAGCCGCTCGTCGATCTCCCGCAGGATCAGCCGCGCGATCGCCCGGTCCTGGTCCGACAGGTCCAGCGCGTCGAGCCACTCGATCGAGCGCTTCGCGCTCATGAAGCAGAACTCGTGGATCGCCAGCCCGCCGACCTTGACCGACCGCGACTCGGGCCGCAGCCGCGAGCCCTTGCACTCCGGGCACGGCCGCACCGACATGTACTCCTCGATCTTCTCGCGCGACCAGTCCGAGTCGGTCTCCTTGTAGCGCCGCTCGAGGTTGGGGACGATGCCCTCGAAGGTCGTCATGTACGACCGCTTGCGGCCCATGCGGTTGCGGTACGAGACGTACAGCCGGTCGCCGTTCGTGCCGTACAGGAACAGCTTCTGCTGGTCCTCGTCCAGGTCATGCCACGGCGCATCGAGATCGACCTCGTAGCGGTCGGCGATCGCCGTGGTCATCTGCTCGTAGTAGCTCGTCGCGCCGCTCGCCCACGGCAGGATCGCGCCCTCGTTGAGCGACAGCGACGGGTCCGGCACCACGAGCTCGGGGTCGATCTCCATCTGCGAGCCGAGGCCCGTGCAGCGCGGGCACGCGCCGTGGGGCGAGTTGAACGAGAACGACCGCGGCTCGAGCTCGGGCATCGAGATCCCGCAGTGCAGGCAGGCGAACTTCTCCGAGTAGGTCGTGACCGTCGGCTCGCCGTCGCGCGGCACCGTCTCGATCTCCACCATCCCGTCGGCCAGCGACACCGCCGTCTCCACCGAGTCGGCCAGCCGCTTGCGCAGGTCGCGCCGCATGATCAGGCGGTCGACCACCACCGAGATGTCGTGCTTGTACTTCTTGTCGAGGACGATGTCCTCCTCGAGCATCCGCAGCTCGCCGTCGACCTTCACGCGCGTGAAGCCCTCGTTGCGCAGCTCGGCCAGCTGCTTGCCGTACTCGCCCTTGCGCCCGCGCACGATCGGCGCCAGGACCATGAACCGCTCGCCGTCCTCCATCGCCATGATCTGGTCGATGATCTGCTCGGCCGACTGGGCGGCGATCGGGCGCCCGCAGTTGAAGCAGTGCGGCTTGCCGACCCGCGCCCACAGCAGGCGCAGGTAGTCGTAGATCTCGGTGACCGTGCCGACCGTCGACCGCGGGTTGCGCGACGTGGTCTTCTGATCGATCGAGATGGCCGGCGACAGGCCCTCGATCGAGTCCACGTCGGGCTTGTCCATCTGCCCGAGGAACTGCCGCGCGTACGCCGACAGCGACTCGACGTACCGCCGCTGGCCCTCCGCGTAGATCGTGTCGAACGCCAAAGAGGACTTGCCCGAGCCGGACAGGCCGGTGATGACGACCAGCGAATCGCGCGGCAGCTCGACCGTGACGTCCTTGAGGTTGTGCTCGCGCGCGCCGGCGACGACGATGGATCCGGAACGGGACATAAGACCGCTCCGATGATAGGTGGTCGCGCGGCGCGAAAAGCGAACACGTGTTCCCAGCCGTGGCAAACGGCCGGAAACACCACGAAACCGGCGTCAGGCCGCTGTCGCGAGGACGCCCGCGTCGGCCAGTTTCTCGCGCAGGTAGCGCAGGAACGGATCGACCCTCAGGTCCTCCCCCGTGATCCGCCGCAGCAGCTCCCGGGGAAGGAACTTGCGACCGTGGCTGTGCACGTTGTCGCGTAGCCACTCGCGCAGCGGCGCGAACTCGCCGCGCTCGATCTGCGCGTCGACGTCACCGAGGTCGTCGCGCAGCCGCTCCCACATCTGCGCGGCGATCAGGTTGCCGAGCGTGTAGGTCGGGAAGTAGCCCATCAGCCCGGCGCCCCAGTGGACGTCCTGCAGCACGCCCTCGACCGGCCCCGGCACCTCGATCCCGAGCAACCGCTCCATCCCCGCGTCCCAGGCGTCCGGCACGTCGTCGATCGCCAGCGAGCCGTCGATCATCGCCAGCTCGAGCTCGAAGCGCAGGATGATGTGGAGGTTGTAGGTCGTCTCGTCGGCCTCGGTGCGGACCAGCGACCGCTGCACCGTGTTGACGGCGCGGTACAGCCCGGACGCGTCGAGTCCGGCGACCGCGCCGGGGAGCGTGGTCTGCAGGCGCGGGAGCAACCAGGCGCAGAACGGCCGCGAGCGGCCGATCATGTTCTCCCACATCCGGCTCTGCGACTCGTGGACGCCGAGCGACACCGGGTCGTCGAGCGTCGTGCGCAGCAGCCTGCGGTCGGATCCCGCCTCGTACAGGCCGTGGCCGAACTCGTGCAGCCCGGAGTACAGCGCGACCGCGAAGTCGTGCTCGTCGTAGCGGGTGGTGAGACGGACGTCGTCGGCGGCGATGCCGGCCGCGAACGGGTGCAGCGTCGGGTCGAGCCGCCAGCTGTCGGGGTCGAAGCCGGCCGCCTCGAGCACGTCGACGACGGCGACGCGCTGCGACTCGGCGTCGAACTCGCCCTTGAACGCGCCGTCGTTGCGCTCCTGGCCGGCGTCGCCGGCGGCGTTCACGAGCGGCACCAGCGCGTCGCGCAGCTCCGCGAACAGCGGCCGCAGCTCGGCGGTGGTCAGGCCCGGCTCGAAGTCATCGAGCAGCGCGTCATACGGGTGCTCGAAGCCCTCGAAGCAGGCGACGTAGCGATGCCGCAGCTCGACCTGCTGCGCCAGCGCGTCGCGGAACTTCGAGAAGTCGGCGGCGGCGCGGGCCTCGAGCCAGGCCTGCTGGCCGAGCGCCTTCGCCCGCGTCAGCTCGGCGGCGAGATCCTCCGGCACGCGGACGGCCTTGTCGTAGTCGCGGCGCACCCAGTACACGAGCCGTGCGTCGTCGGAGTCCGGGTCCTGCTCGGCCGCCCACGGCTCCAGCGCGGCGAGCAGGGCGCCGAGCTCGGGTGACGTCTCGCGCGCGTGGATCACCCGCGCGAGCGTGCCGGCGGCATCGGCGCGGGCCGTGGCTCCGCCGGGCGGCATCATCGTCTGCTGGTCCCAGAACAGCAGCCCGCCGATCGAGCCCAGGTCGCTGAGCTCGCCCATGTGGCGGCGCAGGGCCTCGAGCTCGGGCGTCACTGGCCCGCCCGGGAGTAGACGTCGTCGAGCAGCGCGTCGGCGTCGGGGAGCGAGTAGTTCTCGGCCAGGTAGCGCGCGGTCTCCTCACGCGGCGTACCGCTCAGGGCCATGTTGAGCGCGATGAGCCGGGCGCCGGCCTCGTCGCCGTTGACGGTGGTGGGCGCCTCGACCGCGGGCTCGGGTTCCGGGGACACGACCTCGGGCTCGACGCTCTCGGCGGACGGCGCCTCGGCGGCAGGCTCGGGCGCGAGCCAGGCGGCCTGCTCGTGCAGCTCCGCCATGCCCTCGTTGAGCCGCTCGCTGCTGCGGCGCAGGTTCTCGAGCAGCCCGGTCAGCTCGCCCTCGAGCTGGTCGAGCCGCGACAACATGCCGCCGGCGGCCTCCTGTACGCGGGCGACGTGCGCGCCGGCCTCGCGGCCGGCCTCGGCGCGCAGCTCGGCGGCGCCGGCCTCGGCGGCCTCGAGAATGGCGCGGACCTGCTCGGAGGCGCCGGCCGACAGCGCCGGCGCGGTCTGCCTCGGCGTCGCGCGCAGCGATTCCATCTCGTCGGCGACCTGGCGCAGGTGCTCGTCGACGGCGGCCTGGTCGTAGCCGCGCCGGCCGACCGGGAAGTCACGGCGCTCGATCGCGTCTCGATCCACGGCGCTCAGGATAGTCGCGCACCGGGCTCGACTGGCCCGGCAGCCGCGCGGCTCCGCCCGCGCCGCGAACGATCAGGCCGTCGCGCTCGAGGCCGGCGAGGATGCGCTCGCCGACGTCCGGCGGCGGCTCGCCGGCGACCAGGGCAGCGACGACGCGCCCGCGCGCCCAGCGATCGCTGTCCTCGAACCGCTCGGCGCCGCGCCGGCGCGCAGCGGGTGCCGGGCCGCCGGCGGCATGGGCCGCGCAGCCGGTACGGACGGGGCAGGCGTCGCAGCGCGGCGCGCGCGGCCGGCAGACGGTGGCGCCGAGCTCCATCATCGCCTGGTTGAACGTGGCCGCCCGCCCGGCGGGCACGAGCCCGGACGCCCGCTCCGCGAGCGCCGCCGGCGCGCGCGCGACGCCGTCGAAGCGCTCGACCACGCGCCGCACGTTCGTGTCCACGGCGGCCTCCTGGCGGTCCCACGCGAACGAGCCGACGGCGGCCGCCGTGTAGGGCCCGACGCCGGGCAGCTCCGAGAGGTCATCAGGCCAGCCGCGCTCGGTCACCACACGGGCCGCCGCCTGCAGCGCGAGCGCACGGCGGTTGTACCCGAGGCCGCTCCAGGCGGCCAGCACGTCGGCTGTCGGCGCCGCCGCCAGCGCCGCCGGCGTCGGGAACCGCTCGAGGAACGCCTCGTAGTACGGGACCACGCGCGCCGCCTGCGTCTGCTGGAGCATCACCTCGCTGACCAGCAGCGCGTACGGGTCGCGCGTCGAGCGCCAGGGGAGCGGGCGCCGCACGCGGTCGTACCAGTCGAGCAGCGCGACCGAGTCGAACGCCATGGCCGCACGCTAGTCGACTGGCACCGCCGGCGAACGTCAACTGCGGCTGGGTAGGGGAGCGGAGAGGCCGGCGGTGTCGGCGGTCCCTGGCGGGTTGACCACCTCACAGGTGGTCAAGTCGCCATACGCGGCCGTCTGGCGACTTTGGGTCGCATGGCGACCCCAACGCGCCAGGGACCGCCGACCACGCGGGCGCCCCCAGCCTCCTTACCCAGCCGCAGTTGACGTTCGCCGACGAACCGCCCCGGACGAGTCGCTACGACGACGCCCAGAGATGGACGACGGCGTGCGACCGGAACGGCCGCCACGCCTCGGCGGCCTCAGCGGAGGCGCCCACGCGGGCCAGCCCGTGCCGCACGCCGATGTCGGTCGGCAGCCACGCGTCCGGGTCGCCGAGCGCGCGCATCGCGATGTAGTCGGCGGTCCACGGGCCGATGCCGGGCAGCGCGAGCAGCTCGGCGCGGGCGTCGGCGCCCGGCTCGAGCACCAGCCCGTCGGCCAGCGCGCCGGCCATCGCCGCCACCGCCCGCTGCCGCGCGCGCGGCATCGCCATCGCGGGCGCGTACTCCACGATCGCCCCCGGCTCCGGCCACACGTGCGTCAACGTCCCGACGGGCTCGGGCAGCGGCTGCCCCACGGCGGCGAGCATCCGCGCAGCCAGCGTGCGCGCCGCGGCCAGCGAGACCTGCTGGCCGAGCACGGCGCGGATCGCCAGCTCTCCCCCGTCCACCGTCCCGGGCACCCGCAGCCCGGGCCGCGCCGCCACCAGCGGCCCGAGGTACGGGTCGTCGGCCAGATGCGCCTCGGCCGCCGCCGGGTCGGCGCCGTGCAGCCGCCGCGCCGCCGGGTCGTCGAGTCCGATGACCCGCCCGCCGGCGATGACCCGCCGATACACCCCGTCGACCACCTCCTCGAGCCCCGGGATCGCCCGCGGCTCGAGGAACGTGACTAGTGGAGCCACTAGTCCAGGCGGAGGTGCCACTCGTCGACGCCGTCGCCCATCGCGTCCGGGACCGTCTCGGTCACGACGAAGCCGCACTTCTCGAGAACGCGGCGCGAGCCGGGGTTGTGAGTGGCGACGCCCGCGGTCAGCGGCCGCCGCGGCTCCTCCTCGAGGAACGCGGCCAGCGCCGCGGTGGCGACGCCGCGGCCCCACAGCGAGCGGTCGATCCAGTATCCGACCTCCAGGTCGCCGACCCCGTTGCGCAGGAAGCTGACGACGTGCCCGGCCACGACGCCGTCGACCACGATCGTGCGCGCGCGGTTCGACTCCTGGCGGAGCGCCCACCGCCAGTGGTCGTCGTGCGCCTCGCGATCGCGCGACGCGATCGCCGCCATCGCGACCGACGCCGGGTCGGCCTGCTGCTCGTAGAACGCGGGGAAGTCCGACTCGGAGACCGGGCGCAGCGTGACGTTCACTCGGTCGGCGTCGTGGCCGTGTCGAGCTCCCGGCGGAGCTCGCGGATCTCGTCGCGCAGCTTGGCCGCGTACTCGAACCGCAGCTCCTCGGCCGCGGCGAGCATCTCCTCCTCGAGCTCGACGATCGTCTGCTCGATCTCGTGCGGCTCCATGTCGATGCGCTTCTCGCGCCGCCGCCGCTGCGACTTGGGCACCTTGCCCTCGCCCATGAGGAACTCCGTGATGTCGGAGATCCCCTTGACGATCGTCTCCGGCGTGATGCCGTGCTCGGTGTTGTACGCGACCTGGATGGCGCGCCGGCGATCGGTCTCCTCGATCGCCTTGCGCATCGCCTCGGTCTCCTTGTCGGCGTACATGAGCACCTTGCCGCCGACGTTCCGGGCCGCGCGCCCGATCGTCTGGATCAGCGACGTCTCGCCGCGGAGGAAGCCCTCCTTGTCGGCGTCGAGGATCCCGACGAGCGACACCTCCGGGAGGTCGAGCCCCTCGCGCAGGAGGTTCACGCCGACCAGCACGTCGTACTCGCCGAGACGCAGCTCGCGGATGATCTGGATGCGCTCCAGCGTGTCGATCTCCGAGTGCAGGTAGCGCACCTTGAAGCCCATCTCGAGCAGGTAGTCCGTGAGGTCCTCGCTCATCTTCTTGGTGAGCGTGGTGACCAGCACGCGCTCGTTGCGCTCCGCCCGCTCGCGGATCTCCTTCATCAGGTCGTCGATCTGGTTGCGCGTCTCGCGGACCTCGACCGCCGGGTCGACGATCCCGGTCGGCCGCACGATCTGCTCGACGATCGAGGCCGAGTGCTCGCGCTCGTACGGGCCGGGCGTGGCCGACACGAACACGAGCTGCGGCGAGATCGAGAGGAACTCGTCGAACGTCTGCGGGCGGTTGTCGAGCGCGCTCGGCAGCCGGAACCCGTAGTCGACGAGCGTGGTCTTGCGCGACCGGTCGCCCTCGAACATGGCGCCGAGCTGCGGCACGGTCTGGTGCGACTCGTCGATGAAGCAGACGAAGTCCTTCGGGAAGTAGTCGATCAGGCAGTACGGGCGCGCGCCGGGCGCCCGGCCGTCGAGGATCCGCGAGTAGTTCTCGATCCCCGAGCAGAACCCGACCTCGCGCAGCATCTCCATGTCGTACTGCGTGCGCTGCCGCAGCCGGTGCGACTCGAGCAGCTTGCCCTCGGCCTCGAGCTCGGCGGTGCGGTGGTTGAGCTCACGGCCGATCTCCTCGACCGCGCGCTCCATCGTCCCTTCCTTGACGTTGTAGTGCGTGGCCGGCCAGATCGCGACGTGCTCGAGGTCGTCCACGATCAGCTCGCCCGTCAGCGGGTCGAAGTGCTGCAGGCGCTCCACCTCGTCGCCGAACAAGAGCGCGCGGAACGCGGTCTCGGCGTAGGCCGGGAAGACCTCCAGCGTGTCGCCCCGCACGCGGAACGTGCCGCGGCCGAGCGCCGTGTCGTTCCGGTTGTACTGCAGGTAGACGAGCTTGCGCAGCAGCTCGTCGCGATCGACGTCGCCGCCCTTGAGCAGGATCTGGCAGTTGTCGTTGTACGTCTCCGGCGAGCCGAGGCCGAAGATCGCGGACACCGAGGCGACGATCACCACGTCGCGCCGCGCGAACAGCGCAGCCGTGGCGGCGTGGCGCAGCCGGTCGATCTCCTGGTTGATCGCCGAGTCCTTCTCGATGTAGAGGTCCTTCGACGGGACGTACGCCTCGGGCTGGTAGTAGTCGTAGTACGAGACGAAGTACTCGACCGCGTTCTGCGGGAAGTAGGTGCGGAACTCGTTGCAGAGCTGCGCGGCCAGTGTCTTGTTGTGGGCCAGGACGAGTGCGGGCCGCTGCAGGCGCTCGATGGTCGCGGCCATCGTCATCGTCTTGCCGGTCCCGGTGGCGCCCAGCAGCGTCACGCCGCGGGCACCCGTCTCGACCCCCTCGACAAGGCCGTCGATGGCCTGCGGCTGATCGGCGGTGGGCGAGTAGACGGCGTCGAGCTTGAACGGCGGCATGGACCCCAGAACGATAGAGGGGCCGTCGGACGGCGTTTCGATCCGCTCACCCGTGGAGATCATCCGGCCATGGCAGTAGCGGAGCGTGGGGGGCTCTTCACCACCAAGCCGGCGCAGACGCTGGTCTCGGAGGCGGAAGAGGAGGGACACCAGCTACGTCGCGTGGTCGGGCTTCTCGACCTGTCGGCGCTAGGGCTCGGGGCCATCATCGGCACCGGCATCTTCGTCATCATCGGCGAGGCGATCACCGAGTCGGGTCCTTCGATCCTGCTCTCGTTCGTGCTCGCGGGGGTGACGTGCGCCTTCTCGGCCCTCTCGTACGCCGAGCTGGCGTCGACGATCCCGGTTTCGGGCAGCGCCTACACCTACGCCTACGCCACGCTCGGCGAGCTCGTCGCGTGGATCATCGGCTGGGACCTGATCCTCGAGTACGGCGTGTCGGTGGCGGCGATCGCCGTCGGCTGGGGGCAGTACTTCAACGAGCTGCTGGACTCCGCGTTCGGCGTCACGCTGTCCGAGTCGATCGCCAGCCCGCCCGGCGAGGGCGGGAGCGTGAACCTGCCGGCGGTGTTCATCGTGCTCGCGGTCGCCGCGCTGCTGATCTCGGGCGTGCGCAAGAGCACGCGCACGAACACGATCATGGTCTTCATCAAGTGCGGGATCCTCCTGCTGTTCATCGCGCTGGCGTTCACCGCGTTCAACTCCGACAACCTGACGCCGTTCTTCCAGGGCGGCCTGAGCGGCGTGACCGGCGCCGCGTCGCTGATCTTCTTCGCCTACATCGGGTTCGACGCGATCTCGACATCCGGCGAGGAGACCAAGAACCCGCAGCGCGACCTGCCGATCGCGATCATCGGCTCGCTGGCGATCGCGACCGTCCTCTACTGCCTGGTCGCCGTCGCCGCGACCGGCGCACTGCCGTTCGACCAGCTCTCCGGCGCCGAGGCGCCGCTGGCCACAGTGCTCGAGGACGGCGCCGGTATGCCATGGGGCGCCACCGTGATCTCGGTCGGCGCGCTGATCGCGATCACCTCGGTCGTGCTGACGATCCTCTACGGCCAGACCCGGATCACGTTCGCGATGTCGCGCGACGGGCTCATGCCGCGCTGGCTCTCGAACGTCAACGAGCGCACCGGGACGCCGATCGGGGTCACGGTCATCTTCGCGCTGCTGATCTCGGTCCTCGCCGCGTTCGTGCCGCTGACCACGATCGCCGAGCTGGTCAACATCGGCACGCTGTTCGCGTTCGTGCTCGTCAACATCGGCGTGATCGTGCTGCGGCGCAAGCGCCCGGACCTCGACCGCGGCTTCCGCGTCCCGTTCGTGCCGGTGTTCCCGATCATCGGGATCGGGCTGTGCATCTACCTCATGGCGCAGCTGCCCCTCGACACGTGGCTGCGGTTCGTCGTGTGGATGGCCCTCGGGCTGGTCCTCTACTTCGTCTACGGCCGCCGCCACTCGCGGCTGCGGCTCAACCCCGAAGAGCCGCAGTCACCTCAGCAGCCGTCGCGGTTCGACCGACATTCGTGAGCGCGTAGTTCAGGCCGGCGTTCTGCCACTCGTCGCTGACCGTCGAGGTGCCGTCGCTGACCACGACGATCTCGTAGCCGGCGTCGGCGCCGTGCCGTGACGTGTGCTCGATCGACATGTTCGTCCAGGCGCCGGTGATCACGATCGTCTCGGTGCCGTAGCCGCGCAGCAGGTTGTCGAGCACCGTGTTGTAGAAGCCGTTCATCCGCGTCTTCTCGACGACGTGGTCGCCCTCCTGGGGCTCCAGGCCGTCGACCGGCGCGGCGCCCCAGCTGCCGCGGACGAGCGCGTCCGACTCCTTGACGCCCTGGAACAGCGGCGCGTTCTGCTTGAGGCCCTTTGCGCCCGCCTCCACGATGTAGTGGATGTGGATGACCGGAACGCCGGCGGCGCGCGCCGCGTCGGCGACCCCCTTGACGTTCTCGACGACGTTCTGGCTCTGCGCGTGCCCGGGCGCGCCGGAGTCGGCGAACGCGCCGCCCTCGGAGATGATGTCGTTCTGGAGGTCCTGGATGATCAGCGCCGTGCGCGCGGGATCGAGGTTCATGGGGTCTCCTCAGTGGTACGGAAGGCGGGCGGAGGCCACCTTCGTCTCGATGCTGTAGACGGACGTGGAGCTCGGGACGAACAGCGTGCGCCAGCCGGCGCCGCCCCAGGCGAGGTTGCCGACGACCTCCGGCACCTCGATCACGCCGAGGTGCTCGCCCTCGGGGTCGATGACCCAGACGCCGCCGGGCCCGGTGACCCAGACGTTGCCGCGCTCGTCGCACTTCATCCCGTCGGGCGCGCCGTGGTCGACCTCGCCGTCGCCGATGTCGCCGGCGAACAGCCGGCCGTTCGACAGCGAGCCGTCGGCGCCGACGTCGTACACGCGGATCCGCCCGTTCGGCGTGTCGTTGATGTAGAGCAGCGACTCGTCGGGCGAGAAGCAGAGGCCGTTGGGCATCTCGAACTCGTCCTCGCCGACGACGAGCTCGATCTCGCCGCCGGGCGGGATCATGTACACGCCCTGGAAGCCGAGCTCGCGCTCGCGCTCGACGCCGAACACCGGCATCCGCCCGTACCACGGGTCGCTGAAGTAGATGGTCCCGTCCGAGCGCGTGATCACGTCGTTGGGGCTGTTGAGCTCCTTGCCGCCGTAATGCGTGGCGAGCGCCTCGCGCTCACCGTCCGGCGTCTCGCGCACGAGCGCGGACGTCGAGTGCTCGCACACGAGCAGCCGGCCCTCGGCGTCGTAGACCATGCCGTTGCACTTGTTGGCCGGGTTCATGACCTCCGACACGCCGTCGGCCTCGCTCCAGCGCCGGCGCACGTCGCCGGGCATGTCGCTGAAGAGCAGGAAGCCTCCCGCGGCGTTCCAGATCGGTCCCTCGGTGAACTTGAACCCCGTGGCGAGCCGCTCGACCACGGCGCTCTCATCGACGAGCTCGAGCAGCGCGTCGGACTTCACAACCGTCATGCCCTCTCCTCTCGGACCCCTCTGGCCGGGAGACTATCCCGCGCGTACGTGAATGCGCGGGCGCGCGTTGTTGACGTAGCCCTTCGGGTTCCAGAGGGCCGCCTCGTCGTCCGGTTGGGTCGCCGCCGAGGTGTCCCACGCGCGCACGAGGATCTCGTGCTCGCCGGCCTCGAGGTCGACGGTGATCCGCCAGTGCCGCCACGCCCACGGGCCGAGGTCGTCGAGCAGGTCGGCCTGCTCCCAGGTCGCGCCGCCGTCGAGCGAGACGTCCACCCGCGCGATGTGCCGCTCCCCGCCCGCGAACGCGTAGCCGCGCACCTCGACCGGCCCGGCGGGGACGCGCTCGCCGTCGGCCGGCGCGAGCACGTCGGAGTTCAGCGCGACCAGCCCGAGCGGCATGCCCTCGCCCGGCCCGACCGCGCCGTCCTCGGGGAGCAGCCGGTAGACGACGTACTGGTAGTAGCCGGGCCACGGCGTCGCCCGCACCTCGATCCGCTCCAGCCACTTGACGCTGCGCGCCCCGATGTAGCCGGGCACGACCACGCGCAGCGGCGCCCCGTGCACGGGCTGCAGCGGCTCGCCGTTCATCGCCCACGCGAGCAGGACCTCGCGGCGGCACGCCTTGTCGATCGGAATCGAGCCTCCGAAGCGCTGGGCCGGCTTCGCCTCCTCGCATATGTCCGCGCCCTCGAAGCCGACGTGTGCCGCCTCGCGCATCGGGCGGGCGAGCGCCAGCACGTCGGCGAGCGCGACGCCGGTCCAGGTCGCGGTGCCGGTGGCGCCCGGACCCCACGGCGCCTCGCCCGGGATGTCGCGGATGGCGACCAGCCCGGCGCGCCGGTTGCCCGCGCACTGCAGCGTGGCGGTCACCTCGCGCTGGCTCAGCGCCTCGCGCAGGGTGGCCAGCGAGAGGTCGAGCTCACGCTCGACGAGGCCGTGCACCCGCAGGCGCCAGGCCGCGGGGTCGATCTCAGGGACCGCGCCGTGTCCGCGCACATAGAACGCGTCCGTGGCGGTGAGCGGGCCTTCGGCGAGCGCGGCCGCGCAGGTTTCGACGTTGAACGGCTCCTCTTCGTGGACGATCAGGTCCGCGCGCTTGCCGTAGCGGCTCATCCGCGAAGCGTAGGGGCCGCGGTCGAGCCGCGGATGACCAGCTCGGGCGCGGCCGCGCGGTACTCGGGCACCGGCTCGCCGCCGAGCTCGGCCAGCAGCGCGGCCGCGGCGACCGCGCCGAAGTCCGCGTAGTCGATCCGCACGCTGGTCAGCGGCGGCGTCGCCAGCGCGGCCAGCGGCGAGTCGTCGAACCCCGTGATCGAGAGCTCGCCCGGCACGGCGATCCCCCGCTCGCGCGCCGCGGCCAGCACCCCGGTCGCGAGCGCGTCCGTGGCGGCGACGATCGCGGTCGGCCGCGCGTCGAGCACCGCGGGGATCTCGGCCTCGCTGTGCACCACCGGCCCCGGCTCCACGCCGGCGACCAGCAGCGTCGTGCGCCAGGTCGCCAGCCGCGTCTGCACGTGCTCGAGATGCGCCGCGCCGCCGACGAACGCGATCTCCCGGTGCCCGAGCGAGAGCAGGTGCTCGGCGGCGAGCCGCATCCCCGCCGCGTGCTCGGTCTCGACCGACGGGAACGGGCACGGCGACACCGGCCGGCCGGCGACCACGGCCGGCAGTCCGGCCTCGGCCAGCAGCTCGAAGCGCGGGTCGTCGACCTCGACGTCGCAGAGCAGGAACCCGTCCACCCGCCCTGACGCGGCGAGGCGCGTGTACGCGCCGAGCTCGACGCGCTCGGCCACCCGCAGCACGAGATCGTGGTCGCTGTGCGCCAGCGTGCGCTCGACCCCGGCGAGGAAGCGCACGAAGAACGGGTCGACCTCGAGCTGGTCGACCGATCGCGAGAGCAGCAGCCCGATCGCCCGCGCGCGGGCCTCGGTGAGCGCGCGGGCGGACGCGCTCGGGCGCCAGCCGAGCTCCTCGGCCGCCTCGAGGATCCGGCGCCGGGTGTCCTCACTGACGCCCGGCCGGTCGTTGACGGCGAACGACACCGACGCCGATGAGACGCCGGCCAGCGCGGCGACGTCATCGATCGTGGGTCGTGGTTTCTTCGGAGGCATCTCCGGGGATGCGTATACCCACGAACTTAAGCGCTTAAGCGGGAGGGGATCGCAGTGAGGATCATGCGAGTGGTCGCGGCGGGGGCCGTGCTGGCAGCAACGATGAGCTCTGGGGTGGCCGCCGCGGCCACGCCCGAGCTGTCCACAAGCGACCAGCTGAACACCAGGCGCTACGTCTCCGCCGGAGACCGGGCGTACATCATGGGATTCCAGGACGGCGGGTTCTCCGCACAGGGCTGGCACATCACCGGCGAGATGGGCGGCGTCATCTCCCAGCCGCTGAAGCTCGTCGACGGCGTCTGGTTCGCGGTCGACGGCCAGTGGCTCGGCCCGGCGAGCAAGTTCACGAGCGGCTGGGGCTATACCCGTATGCAGTTCCCCGACGCCGCCGGGTTGAAGGTCACACGGACCGACTTCGCGCCTGACGGGCACCGCGCCGGCCTCTTCGGGCTGCGGCTGCGCAACGATCGCGGCACGGCCAAGACCGTCGAGGTCGCGGTCGACGCCCACTCGGACGTGCTCTCGCAGTACCCGTGGGGTTGGACCACGCCCAACGCGAACGCGTTCAACGCGGCCGACACGGGCACGTTCAGCGGCGGCTCGCTCGAGTTCCGGGACACCGGCACGGCGGCGTCGGGCGCCCACGACTGGGTGGCCGCGGTCGGCTCGGACCGGGACCCGGCCGGCGGCGAGGTCGGCGCCGGCCACCGCGGCCCGGTGACCAATCCCATCGCCTGCACCGCCGAGTCGCAGTTCTTCTGCGACGACGGCCCGGACGGCAAGGGGACGGGCGGCCAGCTGCGCTATCGGATCAAGGTTCCCGGCCACGGCGCAAAGACACTGTGGATCGCGGTCGCGGGTTCGACGGGGGGCGCCGCGGGCGCGCGCGCGGAGCTCGACGGGGCACTGAACGCTCCGGCGCGCGCGCTCGCCGCCAAGATCGCGTCGCGCAAGCGGCTGGGCGGCCACACGAAGCTCTCGCTGCCCGGTGACCGGCGCCTGGAGCAGGGCATCGACTGGGGCAAGCAGAACATCGCCGACCTGACCCAGCGCGCCGACGACCTGCAGATCCGCGACGTCAACGAGGGCAAGGACTACCCGGCCCCGCTCGGCACCGTCGCGCACGCGCGCTGGATCGGGGCCGGCTATCCGGACTACCCGTGGATCTTCGCGACCGACGCCGAGTACACGGCGTTCGCCTCGGTGACCGTCGGGCAGTTCGAGGCGATCGAGGACCACGCGCGAGCGCTGCGCGACGTGTCGGTGATCCTCAACGGGGACTCCGGCAAGGTGGCGCACGAGATCGTCGGCGACGGGTCGGTCTACTTCGGCAGCCTCAAGAGCGCCGGCAACACCGACGAGACCGCGAAGTTCCCGAGCCTTGTCGCGCTGATCTGGCGCTGGACGGGCGACGACGCGTTCCGCGACGACCTCTATCCGTTCGCGGTGCGCAACATGCGCTACGTCACCGAGCAGCTCGATGCCGACGGCGACGGCTGGCCCGAGGGCCTGGGCAACGTCGAGCGCGCCGGCATGGGCGAGGAGAAGCTCGACAACACGGTCTACACGATCCGCGGACTGTTCGACCTCGCGGACATGGCGCGGGCCAAGCACGACACGGCGACGGCAACGTGGGCGCGCGACCATGCGCGCGACCTGCTCTCACGCTTCGAGGCCGCCTGGTGGTACCAGTCGGCCTCGCAGTACGCCGACTCGCTGGACGATCCGGGCGACAAGCAGGTCTTCCAGAAGCACTGGATCGGTGTGACGCCGATGGAGGCCGAGCTCACGCGCGGCGGCAAGGCCCACCCCGGCCTGGCGAGCCGCGAGCACGGGACGACCGCGCTCATCGGCCGCGAGGACCCGTGCTACTCCGGCACGCGGCCGTACAACCCCGGCCTGTTCCACACCGGCTGCGGGGGCGGGCCCGAGGGGAAGGGCGAACGCTCGATCTTCGGCCTGAACACCGCGATCCAGTCGGTCGGCGAGGGCAACTACGGCCGGCTCGAGGAGCAGAAGCGCTACACGGACGCCGAGGTCGAGCCGATGTTCGGCGAGCCATACACCGGCGGCGACGTGGTGCATCACACCCCCGGGACGCCCGACGAGCAGCCCGGCTCCTCGCCGGAGATCTTCCCGTCGCCTGACTTCGACGCGACGGGCCCGCGCGACGCGAACGTGGAGCGCTGCACCCGCTGCCGCTCGATGGTCGTGCAGGCGTGGAACCAGTACGGGACGATGTGGCCGGTCGTCCACCAGCAGCTCGGCGTCCGGCCGGACCTCGGCCGCGGCCGGCTGACGATCGTGCCGCAGCTGCCGTCGAAGGCGCCGATCGCCGGCGCCGACATCCGGCTCGGCGACGGCCGGCTCGATCTCGTCCGCGTCTCGCGGCGCGGCGACCGGTACACGACGACGGTCGACGCCCGGCGCGTGCCGGCGACGCGCCTGCGAATCGGTTACACGCTGCCGCACGGCTCCACCGTCGGCGGCGTGGAGCTGGACGGCCGGCGCGCGGCCTACAAGGCCCGCGAGACGAACCGCGGCGTCGAGGTCACCGTCCGGGCCGACGCCGGCCGGCACGAGGTGGTGGTCAGGGGGAGCTGAGCCCGTCCCAGCCGTTCTCGAGCGCCCATCGCGCGCCGACCGTCCAGGCTTGGACGCGATTGGAGAGGGGGACCGGCTCGACCACGCCCCGGCGGGAGACGCCGTAGAGCTCTGGGGCGCGGCCGAGCCGGTCGAGCGCCGCGAGGACGCCGCTGCGGACGCGCTCGGCCTCGGCCGTCCGGCCGGCGCGGCGCAGGCCGCCCCAGCCGAGCCAGGAGTCGAACGGCCAGACCGAGCCGCGGTGGTAGGCGAGGGGGTCGAACACCGGCGACTCGCTGGACAGCGTGCGCAGCCCGAAGTCCGTGAGGACGTCGGGCGCGCACAGGCGCTCGGCGGCGGCGTCGCGCGCGTCCGGCTCGAGCGCGTCCGCCCACAGCAGCCACCCGAGCTGCGAGCCGGCACCCGGCACCTCGCGGCCGTCTCCCTCGATCGCCATGACGTCCGGCGGAAGCGCCGAGAGCCGGGCGCGCAGCGCGTCGGCGCGCGCGTGGCTCCCGATCGCCCGCAGGGCGGCATGGGCGACCGCCTGCGAGTCGATGTCGGCGAGCGGCGGATCCGGCACGCTGCCGTCGGGCCGCAGGATCCCGCCGCCGTAGGAGCGCGTCGGGTCGTCGGTGTCCCGCCAGCCCTGCTGGGCGAGCGCCGGCCACTCGCCCGGCGCCGAGCGGACCAGCCCGCCGCCCCGGTCGAGCGCTCCCTCGAGCCATGCGGCCGCCGCGGGGTCACGCTCGCCGAGCCGCGCGGCGAGGATCAGGTACCACGAGGTCGCGTCGACGGTGCCGTAGTAGGCGAACGGGCCGTCGTCGGGCCAGCCCGCCTCCAGGAACCCGTCGGGCGCTCGGTCGCGGAACTCGTGGCCGATCTTGCCCGGCTCCTCGAGCGTCCCCGGGTGGTCGCGAGCGCCCCGGCGCTCGCCGAGCGCCCGCAGCGTGGCGCGCGCGATGTCGGGCCGCTCGGGGAGCAGCTGCAGCGCCGTGATCAGCGAGTCGCGCCCGAACAGCGCATGGAAGCGGCCGGGGTCGCCCTCCTCGACCGGCGGAGTCGAGGCGTACGGCCAGCCTTCGTCTGACAGGAGCTCGTCGATCATCATGGCGGTCATGTGGTGGAAGACAGCGGTCGTGTACCAGATCTACCCGCGCAGCTTCGCGGACTCGAACGGCGACGGGATCGGCGACCTGCGGGGCATCATGGGCCGGCTCGACTACCTGGCGCAGCTCGGCGTCGACGTCCTCTGGCTCTCCCCCGTGTACCCGTCGCCGCAGGACGACAACGGCTACGACATCAGCGACTACCAGGACATCGACCCGGTGTTCGGGACGCTCGCCGACTTCGACGCGCTGCTGGCTGCCGTCCACGCGCGCGGGATGAAGCTGATCATGGATCTGGTCGTCAACCACACGTCCGACGAGCACCCGTGGTTCGAGGAGTCGCGCGCCTCGCGCGAGAGCCCGAAGCGCGACTGGTACTGGTGGCGCGACGAGCCCAACAACTGGGGCTCGTTCTTCTCCGGCTCGGCGTGGGAGCCCGACCCGGCGACCGGCCAGCACTACCTGCACCTGTTCTCGCGCAAACAGCCCGACCTCAACTGGGAGAACCCTGCGGTCCGCCAGGCGATCTACGCGATGATGCGCTGGTGGCTGGACCGCGGGGTCGACGGCTTCCGCATGGACGTCATCAACCTCATCTCCAAGCACCCCGAGCTCCCCGACGCACAGGATCGCCCGGGCGGCATCTACGCGAACGGCATGGAGTTCTACGAGTCCGGCCCGCGCGTCCACGAGTTCCTGCAGGAGATGCACCGCGAGGTGTTCGCCGGCCGCGACGGGCTGCTCACCGTCGGCGAGACGCCGGGCGTCACGCTCGAGAACGCCCGGCGCTACAGCGACCCGGCCAACGCCGAGGTGGACATGGTGTTCGGGTTCGAGCACGTCGGTCTCGACCACGGCGCGACCAAATGGGACGTCCACCCGCTGCGGCTGACCGACCTCAAGCGCTCGTTCGGCCGCTGGCAGCGCGGGCTCGCCGAGCGCGGCTGGAACAGCCTCTACTGGAACAACCACGACCAGCCGCGGATCGTCTCTCGCTTCGGCGACGACCGCGCGTATCGGGTGCGCTCGGCCAAGCTGCTCGGCACCGTGCTGCATCTGCATCACGGGACGCCCTACGTCTACCAGGGCGAGGAGCTCGGGATGACGAACGTCCCGTTCGGCGCGATCGACGACTTCCACGACCTCGAGTCGCTCAACCACTACGCCGAGCGCGTCGCGGCGGGCGCCGACCCCGCCGAGGTGCTCGGCCCGATGCGGGCGATGAGCCGCGACAACGCGCGCACGCCGATGCAGTGGGACGCGTCGCCGCATGCCGGCTTCACGGCCGGCACGCCGTGGATCGCCGTCAACCCGAACCATGACGAGATCAACGCCGCCGCGGCGGTCGCCGACCCCGACTCGGTCTTCCACCACTACCGGCGGCTGATCGAGCTGCGCCACACCGAGCCCGCCGTCGCCTACGGCGACTTCACGATGCTGCTCGAGGACGACGAGCGCGTCTACGCGTTCACGCGCGAGCACGAAGGCACCGAGCTCCTCGTCGTGGCGAACTTCAGCGGCGACACGGTCGGCTACGACATCCCGGGCTGGGATGGCGCCGAGCTGCTGCTCGGCAACTGCGCGGTCGTCGGAGCGGAGCTGCAGCCGTGGGAGGCGCGGGTCTACAAGCGGAGCAGCACGCCCTCGGCGGGCGCGAGCTCCTGAACCGGGCCGTCCGCGCGGTCGGGGTCGGTCGACAGCACCAGCGTGCCGGGCAACCCGAGCGGCGCGGGCACGGTGCCGAAGTTCACGGCGGCGAGGAACTCGTCGCCGCGCCGCCAGGCCAGCACGTGCTCGCCGACGTCGACGGTCTGCTGCGCGCCCGACTGCAGCGCCGGCTCGTCGCGCCGCAGCCGCGCGAGTCGCCGGGTCAGCGACAGCGTCGAGCGCGGGTCGGCCGACTGCGCCTCGACGGACAGCCGGTCCGCGTCGGCCACGAACGGCAGCCACGGCTCGCCGTCGCTGAACCCGTGGGCGGGACCCGCTGCGGTCCACGGCATCGGCGCCCGCTCCGGGTCGCGTCCGTCGACGTCGACGACGCGGCCCGGCGGGATCTCGGCGTCCGGCAGACCCAGCTCCTCGCCCTGGTAGACGAACGGCGTGCCGCGCAGCGCGTAGAGGACCAGCAGGGAAGCGCGCGCCCGCGCCGCACCGCCGAAGCGCGTCGCGGCCCGCGACGTGTCGTGGTTCGAGAGGAACCAGGCCGGCCAGGCCGCACGATCGGCGAGCGCCTCGAAGTCGTCGATCGACGTCCGGAACGCGTCGCAGTCCCACGGCAGGTCGACGAACACGAAGTTGTGCGCCAGGTGCAGCTGATCGCCCGACGCCAGGTAGCCGACGACTCGGTGCAGGTCCTGCAGCGCGACCTCGCCGACGACCATCCGGTCCTCGTACTCGTCGACCACCCGGCGGATGCCGCGCAGCCGCTCGTGGATCGTGTCCCAGTCCTCGTCGTGGCGGCGCAGCGCCCCGGTGTGGTCGCGCAGCCCGGGGTCCTTGGCGATCTTGTGGATGGCGTCCAGCCGCAGGCCGTCGACGCCGCGATCCATCCAGAACCGGATCACGTCGTGCATGGCGGCCTCGACCTCCGGGTTGTCCCAGTCGAGGTCCGGCTGCTCGGCCATGAACGAGTGCAGGTACCACTGCCCGGTCGCCTCGTCGAACGTCCACGCCGGCCCGACGGCCTTGAACTGGGACGTCCAGTCGTTCGGGGGCCCGCCGCCGGAAGCGCCGTCGCGCCAGACGTACCAGTCACGCCGCGGGCTGTTGCGGCTCGAGCGCGAGTCGAGGAACCACTCGTGCTGGTCGGACGTGTGGTTCGGCACCCAGTCGATCACCACGCGCAGGCCGCGCGCGTGGCACGCTTCGACCAGCGCGTCGAAGTCGTCGAGCGTCCCGAACACCGGGTCGACGTCGCAGTAGTCGGAGACGTCGTAGCCGAAGTCGGCCATCGGCGAGCGGAAGAACGGCGACAGCCAGATCGCCTCAACGCCGAGGCCGGCGAAGTGGTCGGTGTGCGCGGCGATCCCGCGCAGGTCACCCACGCCGTCCGCGTTCGAGTCCGCGAACGAGCGCGGGTAGATCTGGTAGATGGCGCCCCTCTGCCACCACGCGACATCGGACATCGGACGCGATGATGGCGCAGTGCGGGTGCGCAGCGGTTGTGCGGGTTAGCGCAAACTGCAATATCGCGCCCAGATATGGCCACATGCGCGCGATCCAGGCGTATATGAACTCCCTGCAGATGGCGGTTTCAGGCGGCATCGGGCCGGGCCGGCGAGCGTGGGTAAAGGCGGTAAAGCACGCGGTCACCCGAGGCCGTATGGTTCGCAACTGGCAGCGGAGGAAACAAACACGGGCTTGACACCCGTGGTGTGATGGAAGCGCTTCCAAGAAGCGTTAAGGAGGAGAGAGATGCGGGGCGCCACCATTGCGGAGGTCGCCGCCGAAGCCGGAGTCGGCATCGGCACCGTTTCCAGGGTCCTGAACGGGTCGCCGGCGGTCAGCGACCGCACTCGGCGACGCGTTTTGGACGCCATCGCAACGCTCGACTATCAGCCGAGCGCGGCGGCACGCGCGCTCTCCACGGGACGCACCGGCGCCATCGGCGTCATCGCGCCCTTCTTCACTCAGCCCTCGGTCATCGAGCGCCTCAGCGGCGTCTCGCGAGCGCTGACCACGGCCGGATATGAGCTCATCCTGTTCGACGTCGAGCGGGCTGAGCAGCTGGGCGAGTTCTTCAACGCCGGGGCATTGCGCGGGAGGGTCGACGGCCTGCTGTCGATCTCACTGTCGCCCTCCCCGCTCGCGGCGCGGCGCCTCGAGGCCGCGCGACTTCCCGTGGTCCTGGTGGACCGCGGGGCCGAGCGGATCCCCAGCATCACCATCGACGACGTGGAGGGCGGCCGCATGGCGGCCGAGCACCTGCTGGCGCTCGGTCACCGCCGGATCGCGTTCCTCGGCGACGAGGAGGAGAACGCGTTCGGCTTCGATTCGAGCGCGCGACGGCGCGAAGGGTTCGAGGCGGCTCTGGAGGCCGCCGGACACCCGCTCGCTCCGGAGCTGCGCATTCGCCGGCCTCACGGCCGCGACATCGCTCAAGATGCCGCTGCCGGGATGCTGGCGCTCGAGGACCCGCCCACCGCGATCTTCGCATCGTCCGACGTTCAGGCGATCGGCGTGCTGAAGGCGGCACGCGCGGAGGGCGTCTCGGTGCCCGACGAGTTGTCGGTGCTCGGCTTCGACGACGTCGAGGCCGCCGAGTACACGGGCCTGACCACCATCGCTCAGCCACTCGAGGAGAGCGGCGCCCTGGGCGCCGAGCTGTTGCTGCGCAGGATGTCCGGCGAGGCCGTGGAGCCTCGCGAATTGCCGCTCGCGCTCGTCGACCGGGGCTCTACGTCGCCCTTTCGTCGCCGCGGCACGAGCGAGGGGAATCAGAGAAAGCACGAGTTGAAGTCGGGAATCCGACGGAGGAGGGTGCACGCATGAGATGGAAGGCATTCGTCGCGCTGTTGTTCAGCGTGGCGTTGATGGCTGTCGTGGCCGCCGGTTGCGGGAGACGACGACAGCGGTGGTGGCGGCGGCGGTTCGAGCACCTCGGAGAAGGGCTCGACCGAGGGCGCCAAGGTCATCGACCCGAAGGCGATGGACGGCGCCAAGGGCACCGTCACCTACTGCCAGGGCAAGGACACCGCGGGCAACGCCCACGAGATGATCGACCTCTTCAACAAGAAGTACGAGTCGCAGGGCCTGACCGCGAAGCTCGTCGAGTTCCCAGCGTCGGCCGATGAGCAGCGCAATCAGTTCATCCAGCGTCAGCAGGCGAAGTCCGGTGACTGCGACGTCTTCTCGTCCGACGTGATCTGGACCGCGGAGTTCGCTTCGCAGAAGTGGCTCTACGAGCTCACGCCGTACATGGAGACCAAGCGCTCCGACTACATCGACGCGACGATCGACACCGTGACGTACGACGAGAAGGTGTGGGGCGCGCCGGAGACCACCGACGCGGCGTTCATGTACTACCGCACGGACCTGGTCCCGGAGGATCCGGCGTCGTGGCAGGAGACCTATGCCAAGGCGAAGGAGACCGGCGGCATCGTCTTCCAGGGCGCGCCGTACGAGGGCCTGACCTGCGACTGGCTGGAGACTCGCGTTCGCGGCCGGCGGCGAGGTGCTGTCCGAGGACGGGACCAAGGCGGTCATCGACTCGCCGGAGAACGTCAAGGCCACGCAGACGATGGCCGACGCGATCAAGGACGGCGCGGCGCCGAAGGCCGTGACGACCTACATGGAGCCCGAGTCGCTGGCGGCGTTCCAGACCGGCAAGTACTCGTTCATGCGCAACTGGCCGTACGCCTACGCGCTCAACCAGAAGGCCGCCAAGGTCAAGGGCAAGTTCGCCGTCGCACCGCTGCCCGAGTTCGAGGGCGCCGGCGCGGCGAGCATCCTGGGCGGCCACAACAGCGTGATCTCCGTCTACTCGAAGAATCCGGGTGGCGCGCTGACGATGGTCGACTTCATCGGATCGCCGGAGATCCAGTCGCTGTACGCGAGCAAGTTCAGCCTCGCGCCGACGACCACCGCGGCCTATGACGACCCGGCCGTGAAGAAGGCCCTCCCGTTCTCGGCGGAGCTCAAGCAGGCCGTCGAGCAGGCCCGGGCCCGGCCGGTCTCGCCGGTCTACCCGCAGATCTCGCAGGCGATCTACAAGAACGTCAATGCGGCGCTCTCGGGGCAGACCTCGGCAGAGGACGCGATGAAGCAGGCCCAGGCGGACATCGAGAAGGCGCTCGCGACCTTCTAAGCCATGGAAGCCGCCTCAGTACAGGCGCCCACGCCGCAGCGGCGGCGCTCCCGAGGTCTCTCGGAGCGCCGCCTGGCGTTCTTCATGGTGTCGCCGTCGATGGTGCTCATCGCACTCGTCGCGGCGTACCCCATCATCTACGCCATCTGGCTGTCCCTGCACGAGTACTCCGTGCGGGTGGCCGGACTGTCCCGCTGGGCGGGGTTCAACAACTACTCGGAGGCGCTGTCCAACCCGGACTTCTGGGACGCGTTCACCACGACGCTGATCTTCAGCGCGTGCAGCGTGTTCCTGGAGCTGATCATCGGGCTCGCGATGGCGCTGTGCATGCACGAGGCCTTCAAGGGCCAGGGGCTCCTGCGGACGGTCGTCCTCGTCCCATGGGCTGTGCTCACCGTCGTGACGGCGATCATGTGGCGCACGATCTTCGAGTCTCCCCAGGGGTTCGTGAACAGCATCCTCGGAGGAGACACCGTGTGGCTCGGACAAGAGCCACACGCGCTGATCGTGATCATCATCGCCGACGTGTGGAAGACGGCGCCGTTCATGGCGCTGCTCATCCTCGCGGGGCTGCAGACGATCCCGGGTGAGATCTACGAGGCGGCGCGCGTGGACGGCGCCACCAAGTGGCAGCGGTTCGTGAAGATCACGCTGCCGCTGCTCAAGCCGGCGATCCTCGTGGCGCTGATCTTCCGGACGCTGGATGCGCTCCGGATCTTCGACCTTCCGTACGTGCTCACGAAGGGCGCCAACGGAACAACGACGCTGTCGCTGATCGCGCAGCAGACGTTCGCCGAGAACCGCATCTACGGCCTCGGCGCGGCGTACTCAGTCCTCACGTTCATCACGGTGATGATCGTGGCGTTCACCTACATCAGGACCGTGGGCGGCAACATCCGCGGTCTCGCGGAGGACTAGCCATGAGCTCGGTCACCGCACCGACCACGACCGACACGACCGACGCCGACGTCAAGGCCCAGCGACGCAAGCCGCCCGGGCCGAAGACGCCCTGGTACCAGTGGCTGGCGGTCGCAGCGATCGTGATCTTCTGCCTGTTCCCGTTCTACTGGCTGGTCAGCCTGTCGCTGAAGACCGGCGACGACCTGTCGTCGAACTCGCTGATCCCGCCGAACCCGACGCTGAAGAACTACAAGTCGATCTTCCAGAACGACGACTTCGTTAGGGCGATCGGGAACAGCGTGATCATCTCGGTGGTCACCACGTTCCTGGCGATCACCGTCGGGTCGTTCTGCGCCTACGCGCTCGCGCGTCTGCGCTTCGGGGGCAAGTTCGTGATCCTGGCCCTCGTGCTCTCGATCACGACGTTCCCGGCGATCGCGATCGCCGCTCCGTTGTTCCGCCTGTGGTCGGACATCGGGATCTTCAACACCCTCATCGGTCTGATCATCCCGAACCTGACGTTCGCGCTGCCGCTGACGATCTACATCCTCGTTTCGTTCTTCAAGGAGATCCCGAAGGACCTCGAGGAAGCGGCGCTGGTGGACGGCGCGACGCACTTCATGGCGTTCCGCAAGGTCGTCGTGCCGCTCGCGGCGCCCGGCCTGGCCACCGCGGCGATCCTGTGTTTCATCGCGGTCTGGAACGAGTTCCTGCTCGCGATCACGCTGACCTCGTCGCCCTCGGCGAGGCCGGTGCCGGCGGCGATCGCCTTCTTCACCGGCTCCACGCAGTTCGAGATCCCCTACGGGACGATCACGGCTGCGTCGGTGACGATCTCGATCCCGCTGATCATCATGGTCCTGCTCTTCCAGAAGCGGATCGTGGCCGGCCTGACGGCCGGCGCCGTCAAGGGTTGATCCGTGCCGCCGTGGGGCCGCTCAGCGGCCCCGCGGCGCGTCGCGGTTCCCTGGATGGCCCTCGGAGAAGCCGCCGAAGATCGCGCGGTCGACGTTCTCGGCGACCGACGGGCCCTCCGCGGGGTGTCGCTGCTCCCAGCCGCGCTCGGCGGCGCGCTCCGGCGTGTCGGCGCCCTGCGGGCGCCGCGCCAGCCGGCGCAGCCAGTTCGGCACGCGCAGCTCGCCGCCCCACTGCTCGAGCTGTTGCTTGTCGCTCATGCCCGGTATCTCGCGCGACAGCCTCGAAGTGTGACGGTCACAGACTCGCTCCGTCGTGCGAGGGTTGAGTTGAAGGGGAAATGCGAAGCGACGAAGACCTGATCCTCTCGAACGACCCGGAGGACTTCGGACGCTTCTACGACGGGACGATCGAGATGGTTCTTGGCTACTTCGCACGACGCGTGCACGATCCCGAGGTCGCGGCCGACCTGGCCTCCGAGACGTACGCCGCGGCGCTCGCCTCACGGCGGCGCTTCCGTCCGTCCACGAGCACGCCGGCGATCGCCTGGCTGTTCGGGATCGCGCAGCACAAGCTCGTGGACTACCGCCGCCGCGGGGCGGCGGAGGAGCGCATGCGCCGCCGGATGGGGATCGAGCGGATCGCCGTCGGCGAGGAGGACCGCGAGATGATCCGGATGCTCGGCCAGGACGCCGCCTGGAAGCTGATCGACGAGCTGCCGGTCGAGCAGCGCGAGGCGCTGCGCGCGCACGTGATCGACGACCGTGACTACGCCGACATCGCGGCGGAGACCGGGACGTCCGAGGCGGCGGTGCGCAAGCGCGTGAGCCGCGGGCTCAGCGCCCTGCGCAGCCGGATCGGAGCGCGGCGATGAGCGGCTTCGTGAGCGAGCTGCGCCGCGAGCTCGTGGCCGCCGCCGAGCGTGAGGAGGAGCGCCGCCTCCCCCGCGCCCCGCTGTTCGCCCCGCGGCTGCTCCTGATCGGCGGCGCCGCCGTTGCGGCGGCCGCGGCGGTCGTCCTCGTGCTCGCGCTGGGCGGGCTGCGCAGCGAGCCGGCCCACAACGACCGGGTGCCGGCGGCACGGCCGACGCCCGAGGGCCGCGAGCTGTTCGGCGGCAGCCTCGAGGAGGGCGTGCGCTACCGGACGCGCGCGTTCATCCCCGCGCTGTCGTTCGTGGCCACCGGGCCGAACTGGGAGACCCAGGACACGACGCGACCCGACGTGCTGGCGCTCGAGCTCGGTGTGCCGCGCAAGGAGCTCGGCGACGGGCTCACCGCGGGAGGACCGCCGATCGGGACGCTGGCGTTCGCCCGCATTCCGGAGGTCTACAACCCCAACGTCAAGGGCCTCGACCAGAGCCGGACCGCGGCGCCTGCCGATCTATACGAGTGGATGCGAGCGCACCCGGACCTGCGCGTCGGGTAGCGAGAAGCAGGTGACCGTCGCGGGGGTGCCGGGACGCCAGTTCGACGTCACGGTCCGGTTCGACAAGCCGGTCCACGCGGACCCGCTGTGCGAGCAGCGCACGCTCAAGCAATGCACGTTCCTGGCGCCGAACTTCTCCGCGTTCGACCGCGACCGTATCCGCGTGACGATCCTGCAGACGGGGCCCGAACCGCTCGTGATCGGCGAGATCGTGTTCCCCGGCAGCCGATCCCGCGGTGGTCCACCGCGAGTCCGCGAAGCTGCTCGACACGCTGCGCATCGGCGTCGGCTAGTCGATCCAGGCGTAGCCGTACGGCGGGAGGACCAGGTAGTCGCCCGCCCGGCGCGGAGGCCGGCCGGCGGGCGCCGCCGGCTCGCGGGCATCGCTGCGCACCGCCTGCTCGACCTCGGAGAAGCTGGCCAGCGCGGCGAAGCGGCGCCCGTCGAGCTCGCGCCGGTAGCCGAAGACGTGCGGGTTCCCGGTGTCGAACGGCTCGACGGTGCCGGCGGCGTGGAGCACCGTACGCTCGCGGCGGGCGGCGATGAGCGCCCGCAGGCCGCCGAACAGCCGCCCCTCCACGGAGGCCGGGTCGCGCCGGCGCCCGGCTGCATCCCAGTCCATCCGCGGGCGGTGCAGCCAGCGGTTGTCGCCCGCCGTCTGCGGATCGTCGACGTAGCCGGTGTCGTTGCGCAGGCCGATCTCGTCGCCCATGTAGACCAGCGGCAGGCCGCCGTAGGAGAGCACGACGCTGTACAGGAGCAGGACGCGGCGGATCGCGAGGTCGATCGCCGCCGGGTCGCCGGCCTCGAGCGCGACGTCGAGCCCGGCCAGCGACGCGGCCATCCCGCTGGTGCGGCCTTCGCCGTTGAACTCGGGCTGGAACACCTCGCCGCGCGCGAACGACTCCCAGAAGTCGCCGCTGAAGTAGCGCACGAGGAACTTGCGGTGTTCGTGCGCGTCCTCCCCCACCGCGGCCGCGTTGTCCTCGGTGATCGCCCAGCCGATGTCGTCGTGGCACCGCAGGTAGGTGATCCAGGCCTTGCCCGCGGGCGTGGTCGGCATCGCGCGCAGGGTCTGGGTCATCAGCGCCGTGCGCCGGCTCGCCAGGCTGCTCCACAGCAGCACCATCAGCGAGTTGTGGTACGCCAGCTCGCACTCGCCGAGGTAGTTGACGAGCACGTCGGGTGAGACGATCGCCTCGGCCTTGAAGATCACGGCGGGGGCCGCGATCCGCACCGCCGCGCGGTAGGCGGCGAGCAGGTCGTGCACCTCGGGCTGGTTCTGGCAGTCGGTGCCGAGCCGCTTCCACATGAACGGCACAGCGTCGAGCCGGAGCACGTCGACGCCGGCGTCGGCCAGCGCCAGCATGTTCCCGAGCATCCCCGCGAACACGGCCGGGTTCGCGTAGTTGAGGTCCCACTGGAAGTCGTTGAACGTCGTCCACACCCAGCGGCCGAGCTCGTCCGACCACGTGAAGTTCGACGGCTTGAACTCGGGGAACACGAACGGCAGCGTGCGCTCGTAGGCGTCAGGATCGGTGCGGTCGGGGAACGTCAGGTAGTAGTCGCGGAACCGCTCCTCCCCCGCCATCGCCCGTCGCGCCCACTCGTGCTCGCGCGCCGTGTGGTTGATCACGAGGTCCACGCACAGGCTCATGCCCTGCGCGCGCAGATCGGCGGCGAGGCCGCGGAGGTCGTCCATCGTGCCGAGCGCGGGCTCGATCTCGCGGTAGTCGGCCACCGCGTAGCCGCCGTCGTTCTCGCCCGGCCGCGAGCGCAGCAGCGGCATCAGGTGCAGGTAGGTGATCCCGAGCTCGCGCAGGTACGGCAGCCGTTCGCGCACGCCGGCGATCGTGCCGGCGAAGCGGTCGGCGTAGCAGATGTATCCGGTGTGTCGCTGGCGCTGGAACCAGTCGGGTGTGATCTCGCGCTCGTGGTCGAGCGCCCGCAACGCCTCAGCGCGCGCCGCGTGGGTGGCGGCAACCTGCTCTAGCACGACCGCGAGCTGCTCTTGGAACGCCGGGTGGTCGCCGTAGAGGCGTGCGAGCGGCTCGTAGAGCGCGGCGAAGTGGCGCTCGAGACGGACGCGGAACGCCTCGTCGTCCGGAGCGGCGGCGAGCGCGCGCTCGAACGCACCTCGAGTCCCCTCCGACATCTCGAAGACGTTCTGCACCGACTCCCCTCCGCACCGCTTGACAACGGTTCGTTCGCGTGCGAGCGTGCCGAGTGTAACCGGTTTCAAGAGGGGGAGCGAGGCCGTGGCCGCAATCGCGTTCGACAAGGTGACGAAGCGCTATCCGGATGGGTTCGAGGCCGTGAAGGCGATCGATCTGGATATCGGTGATGGCGAGTTCATGATCCTCGTCGGTCCGTCGGGGTGTGGGAAGTCGACGGCGTTGCGGATGATCGCGGGGTTGGAGGACATCACGTCGGGGGATCTGATCATCGGCGGTGAGCGTGTGAATGATCTGGCGCCGCGTGATCGGGATATCGCGATGGTCTTTCAGAACTACGCGCTGTATCCGCATATGACGGTGCGGGACAACATGGGGTTTGCGCTCAAGTTGGCCAAGACGGATAAGGGCACGATCGATGAGAAGGTCGGTGAGGCGGCCAAGATCCTGGATCTGGAGCAGCATCTGGAGCGCAAGCCGGCGAATTTGTCCGGTGGTCAGCGTCAGCGGGTGGCGATGGGCCGGGCGATCGTGCGCGATCCGAAGGCGTTCTTGATGGACGAGCCGCTGTCGAACCTGGACGCCAAGCTGCGGGTGCAGATGCGTACCGAGGTCGCGCGGATCCAGCGCACGCTGGGGACCACGATGGTCTACGTCACGCACGATCAGACCGAGGCGATGACCTTGGGTGACCGCGTGGCGGTCATGCGCGCCGGGATCATCCAGCAGGTCGACACCCCCGCCAACCTCTACGACGACCCGCACAACCTGTTCGTCGCCGGCTTCATCGGCTCACCATCAATGAACTTCCTGCAGGGCCGGATCGAGGGCGACACCGTCAAGCTGCCGTTCGGCGACGTCCCGCTTCCCGTGAAGCTCCGCCAGCGCCTGCAGCGCGCGGACGGCACGCGTGACGTGATCGTCGGGATCCGGCCCGAGCACTTCGAGGACGCCGCCGTCGAGGGCGAGTCCGGTCACGAGCACGCCAGGTTCCGGACGAAGGTCGACGTCGTGGAGTCGATGGGCTCGGAGATCTACGTGTACTTCGACGTCCAGAGCGACCACGTGCAGTCGGCCGAGCTGGACGAGCTGGCGGCCGACTCGGGCATGGAGGACCTGCCCAGCCACGGCGGAGGCCAGCAGGTCGTCGCGCGGCTGTCGGCCGAGAGCAAGGCCAGCCCCGGCGGCGAGGTCGAGCTGTCGATCGACACCACCGAGATGAAGCTGTTCGACCAGACAGGTGCCCGGCTCGGTTCCTGAGCGCCGGGCACAGTCGCCCACGATACGCGACGTCGCGCGCCACGCCGGCGTCAGTCCGGCAACCGTCTCGCGCGTGCTCAACGACCTGCCGCTGGTCACGGGCGCTACGCGCGAGCGGGTGCTGGAGGCGATCGAGGAGCTCGACTACCGGCCGAGCACGGCGGCGCGCGGGCTGACCTCGGGCCGCTGGCACGCGATCGGCGTGGTCGCGCCGTTCTTCACGTCCGCATCGGCGGTCGAGCGGCTGAGCGGGGTCGCCGAGCGGCTGGCGGAGAGCGAGTACTCGCTGGTGATGCACGACGTCGAGACGCTCGAGCAGCGCGCCGAGGCGCTCACCGCGTTCGCGCGGCCCGACCGGGTCGACGGGCTGCTGGTGATCTCGCTGCCGCTGGCCGACGACGAGTACACCGCGCTCGAGCACGATGACTTCCCGATCGTGCTGATCGACGTCAGCGACGCGTCGCACCCTGACCTGGCGATCGACGACGTGCACGGCGGCCGCCTGGCCACCGACCACCTGCTCGCCGCCGGGCACGCGCGGATCGGCTTCGTCGGTGACGCGCCGGCGAGCCCCTTCGGCTTCACGTCGAGCGAGGACCGGCGGCGCGGGTACCTGCGCGCGCTGCGCGAGGCGGGCATCGAGCCGCTGATGGAGCTGCAGCAGCGCGGGCCGCACGGCCGCGTCGAGGCGCAGCGCCTGGCGGAGCGGCTGCTCGACCTCGTGGATGCCCCGACGGCGATCTTCGCCGCGTCGGACATGCAGGCGGTCGGCGTGATGGAGGCGGCGCGGGCGCGGGGGCTGCGGATGCCGGACGACGTCGCGGTGATCGGGTTCGACGACATCGAGCTCGCGGAGATCGTCGGCCTCACGACCGTGCGCCAGCCGCTGCGGCAGAGTGGGCGACGCGGCGCGGAGCTGCTGCTGGCCCGGCTCGAAAGCCGCGAGCCCGACGGCGCACCGCTCAGCCCGCTGGCGGTGGTGGAGCGCCGGACGGCGTGATCGCGGGCTGGGCCCTCGCGCTGCTGTTCGCCGGCAATGGGGCCGCCGTGCTCGGGCTGTGGGTCGCGGGCGGGATCGGCGACATCGACGACACGGCGAGCCTGCTCACCGGCCTCGGCCGCGTGACCGGTCTGCTCGGCGCTTACCTCGTGCTCGTGCAGGTGCTCCTCCTCGCGCGGCTTCCGGTGCTCGACCGGCTCGTCGGCTTCCAGCGGCTCGTGACGTGGCACCGCTGGAACGGCTACGCGGCGCTGGGGCTGCTGCTCGCCCACACCGTGCTCGTCACCGCCGGCTACACACTCGGCGACGGGATCTCGCTGACCGCGGAGATCGACCGGCTGATCGACGGCTACCCGGGCGTGATCACCGCGACGGCCGGGCTGGTGATGCTGATCGGTGTCACCGTGACCTCCGTGGTCGTCGCCCGCCGGCGGCTGAGCTACGAGACCTGGTACTTCATCCACCTGTATGCGTACCTCGCGATCGCGCTGGCGTTCAGCCACCAGCTCGCCACCGGGAGCGACTTCGTGGGCGACGCCGCGGCACGCGCGTACTGGTACGTGCTGTACGCGGTCACGCTCGGCGCGGTCGTCGTGTTCCGGATCGCCTGGCCGCTCACCCGCAGCGCGTACCACCGCCTGCGGGTCACGCGGGTGATCGAGGAGGGGCCCGGCGTGGTCTCCGTGGAGATCGGCGGCCGGCGGCTCGAGCGGCTGCGCGCGCAGACCGGGCAGTTCTTCACGTGGCGGTTCCTGACGCGCGATCGCTGGTGGGAGGCGCACCCGTTCTCGCTGTCCGCGGCCCCGGACGGGCAGCGGCTGCGGATCACGGTCAAGGGGGTCGGCGACTTCACGGCGAACCTGCGCGGAGTGACGCCCGGGACGCCGGTGATCATCGAGGGGCCGTTCGGCTCGTTCACGTCGGCCACGCGGCGCCGCCCGCGGGTGGCGCTGATCGCCGGCGGCATCGGCATCACCCCGATCCGCGCGCTGCTCGAGGACATGCCCGGCGAGGCGGGCGACATCGCGGTCGTCTACCGGGCGCTCGACGCCGGCGACGTGGTGCTGCGCCAGGAGCTCGACGAGCTGGCCGCGCGGCGCGGGATCGAGCTGCACTACGTGATCGGCGACCATCGCACCGCCGAGCTCCTCACACCCGCGCACCTGGTCGAGCTGGTCCCGGACATCGCGGCGCGCGACGTGTACGTCTGCGGCCCGCCGGCCATGACCGCGGCGACGTGCGCGAGCCTCGACGTCTCGGGCGTCCCGCGCCGCCACGTGTTCACCGAGAGGTTCGCGCTCTGATGCGCCGCGCGATCGTCGCCGTCATCGTCACCGTCGTCGCGGTCGTGCTGCTGGTGCGCTACGACACCGACCCGCCGGTCACGCTGACCGAGCGCACGGTCCCGCCGGCGCCGCCGCCGAAGGCCAAGCCCGGAGAGAAGACCGCCGACGGCCCGGCGATGACGACTCCGTTCTCGGTGATCCAGGTCCAGGCGACGCTCACGCGCGGCCGCCTGACCGGCGTCAAGACGATCGCGATGAGCGGCGACGGACCGCACACCAAGGCGCTGAACGCGCGCGCCGAGCCGATCCTGCGCGCGGAGGCGCTGAAGGCGGGCAGCGCGGACATCGACGTCGTGTCCGGCGCCACCTCCAGCAGCCAGATCTGGATCGAGTCGCTCAAGGGCGCGATCAGGAAGGCGCGCCGTGGTTGAGCGCCGCATCATGGGGATGCCCGTGCGCGTGCACGGCGCCGACGGCGACGCCGCTGCGGTGTTCGAGTGGCTGGGCTGGGTGGACGCGACGTTCAGCACCTACCGCGCCGACAGCGAGGTGTGCCGCCTGGACCGCGGCGAGCTGGCGCCGCGCGACGCGCATCCGCTGGTGCGCGAGGTGCTGGAGCGCTGCGAGGCGCTGCGCGAGCGGACCGGCGGCTACTTCGACGCGCGGGCCGGCGGGCGGCTCGATCCGTCGGGGCTGGTCAAGGGCTGGGCGGTCGACCGGGCGGCCGCGCTGCTCGATGCGGCCGGCTGCCGGCGGTTCTGCATCGACGCGGGCGGCGACATCGTGCTGCGCGGCGGACCGTGGCGGGTCGGCATCCGCCATCCACGCCGCCGCCGCAAGGTCGCCGCGGTGATCGAGGTGACCGATGCGGCGGTCGCCACCTCCGGCGCGTACGAGCGCGGCGCCCACATCATCGACCCGGTCGCCGGCCGGCCGGCCGACGGCGCGCTGTCGGTGACCATCGTCGGTCACGACCTCGCGACGGCCGACGCCTACGCGACCGCGGCGTTCGCGATGGGACGCGCCGGGCCGCGGTGGACGGCCCGGCTCGATGGTCACGCGGCGATGACGATCCTGCGTGGCGATCGCGTGATGTCGACACCGGGCTTCCTCGCGCTGCGCACCGGCGCGTATGCTCGGTAGTGATGTCGACCGCCACCGTCGCGATCATCCTCGCCGGAGTCGGGATCCTGTGCGTGATCGGCGTCTCGTACGCCTTCTACCTCGTGGGTCGCGCCGAGGACCGTGACCGCGCGGCCGCCGAGCAGCCGCCGGAGCCCGAGCCCACGCCGGAGCCGCCGCCCGACCACGGGCACACCAACGGCCGGATCGCCCGCGACCGGCGCCGCCCGATGCCGCCGCGCCGGCCCTAGGCGCTACAGGCCGAGCTCGCTCGCGTATTCCTTGCGGTACGCCCGCCGCGCGTCGAGCACCTTGTCGACGTAGGCGCGCGTCTCCGGGAACGGGATGTGGTCGGCGACCTTGAAGTTCTGGCCGCGGTCGGACGCCTCGCGCCACCACTCGTCGACCTTCCCCTCCCCCGCGTTGTAGGCCGCGAGCGCCAGCGGCACGTTGCCGTGGTAGCGCTCGAGCAGGTAGCGCAGGTACCAGGAGCCGTAGGAGATGTTGATCTGCGGGTCCGCCAGGTCACCCTGCTCGAACTCGGTGCCGCCGGACTTGTGGGCGATGTAGTCGGCGGTGGTCGGCATCAGCTGCATCAGGCCCTTGGCGCCGGCGTGCGAGGTCTGGTCGCGGAACCGTGACTCGACGTAGATGACGCCCGCGATCAGCGACGGGTCGAGGTTCTTGTCCTCGGCCTGCTGGCGGATGATGTCGTCGTGCCGGAGCGGGAGCGTGAGCTCCTGCACGGCCTTGTCCGCCCATGGCTTCATCGACAGGAGCGCGACCGCCCCGATCACGGCGGCGAACAGCAGCAGCCCGAGCCGGCGGCGCTGGGCCCGCGCGCGGCCGCGCCGGCGGGGCCGGCGGCGGGGCGCTGTGCGGGTCTGGGCATGGGCGCTCACGGACTCAGCTTCTCAAGCACGTCCGACAACTTCTGCTCCAACTCTTCCAGCGTGCCCGAGTTGTGGATGGCATACGTCGCTTTTTGCGCCTTTTCCTCCTGCGGGAGCTGGCGGCTTGTCCGCTCGTCGACCGATTCGTGGCCGCGGGCGGCAGCCCGCTCGGCGCGCACCGCTTCGTCGGCGACGATAGCGATTGTCGCGTCGAACGCGCGCTCCAGGCCGGCTTCGAACAGCAACGGGGACTCTACGACCAGGGCGCGCGGCGGATCGTCTCGCGTGGACTCGATCGCCCGCCACTCCGCGACCCGCTGCCCGACCTTCGGCCAGAGCAGGCCCTCCAGCCAGGCGCGGTCCTCGTCGGTGGCGAACGCACGGCGCGCCACCGCGGCGCGGTCCACGTGGCCCTCCGGCGCCATCTCCGCGCCCCAGCGGGCGACGACCGCCGCGTGGATCTCCGGGTCGCCGTAGAGCTCGTGCACGACGGCGTCCGAGGACAGCGTCGCGGCCCCCAGGCGCGCGAGCGCTTCCAGGGCCTCCGATTTGCCGGCGCCGATGCCGCCGGTCAGTCCGACGAACGGCGGCGCCGTCAGGCTGACTCTTCGGACTCCTCGTCGGCCGCCGCGGGCTCCTCCGCGGCAGCGGCGGGCTCATCCGGTGCGGCCTCGGCCTCGGGCGTCTCCTCGGCCTCGTCGGCCGGGTCGCCTCGGGCCGCGACCTCGTCGACGACTTCGTCGGCCGGCGCTTCGGCGACCTCGTCGACCACCTCGTCGGCGGGCGCCTCGGCGAGTTCGTCGGGCTGCGCGGCGAAGACGTCCTCGCTCAGGCCGAGCTCCGGAACGTTCTCGAGGTCGCCTGCGTCGGCGGCCGAGCGGCGCGGGAGGACCTGGCCCTCGACGCGCTTGATCGACAGCGACAGGCGGCGGCGCTCGGAGTCGATCTCGAGGATCTTGACCTTCACCTCGTCACCGGGCTGGACGATCTCGCGCGGGTTCTCGACGTGCTGCTGGGCGAGCTCGGAGATGTGCACGAGGCCCTCGACGCCCTCCATGATCTCCACGAAGGCGCCGAACGCGACGACCTTGGTGACCGTGCCCTCGAGCTCGTCACCCACGTTGTAGGTGTCGACCACGCGCTGCCACGGGTCCTCCTGGGTCTGCTTGAGGCCCAGGGAGATGCGCTGGCGGTCGCGGTCGATGTCGAGCACCTTGACCTGCACGGTGTCGCCGATCGAGAGGATCTCGCTCGGGTGGTTGACGTGCGACCACGAGAGCTCGGAGATGTGGATCAGGCCGTCGATCCCGTCGAGGTCGACGAACGCGCCGAAGTCGACGATGTTGGAGATCTGACCCTCGATGATCAGGCCGGGCTGGAGGCGCTCCAGGATCGCCTGGCGCTGCTCCTTGCGCTCCTCCTCGAGCACCGCGCGGCGGCTGAGCACCACGTTGTTGCGCGAGCGGTTGAGCTCGATCACCTTGCACTGGATGTTCTGGCCGAGGTACTCGTCGAGGTTCGGCACGCGCCGGATGTCGACGAGCGAGGCGGGCAGGAAGCCGCGGACGCCGAGGTCGATGATCAGGCCGCCCTTGACGACCTCGATCACGGCGCCGATGACCGGCTCGCCGGACTCGGCGGCAGCCTCGATGCGGCGCCAGGCGCGCTCGAAGCGGGCGCGCTTCTTCGACAGGATCAGCCGGCCGTCCTGGTCCTCCTTGGTGAGGACCAGCGCGTCGACCTCCTCGCCGATCTCGACCTCCTCCGAGGTGTCGACCGACTTGCGGATCGACAGCTCCCCGGACGGGATGACGCCCTCGCTCTTGTAACCGATGTCGACGAGGACCTCGTCCTTGTCGATCCGCACCACCTTGCCGGTGACGACGTCGCCCTCCTCGAAGGGGACGATCGTGGCGTCATAGTTCGGAACGATGCGGCCGTCGATCTCCAGGAGCATCCCGTCGGAGCCCTCGACGATCTTGGCGTCGGTGTCGGTGGTGGGAGGGGTCATTGTGGCTTCCATTAGCGGCCAGATACTGTAGCGAGCCGGTCATATGCCCGTGCGTGCCACCAAGCGCGGCGCCGAGCGGACGCGCTTCGCTCCGGGCGCCTCCTACGACGTCCTGATCTGCGGCGCTTCGTTCGCCGGGCTGGCCGTGGCGCGCGAGCTGCGCTCCAGTGGGGCGAAAGTCCTGGTAATCGACCGGTATGAGATCGGCGAGCGGCAGACGTCGGCGTGCGCCGCGCCCACCGAATGGCTGCACAATCTCGGCCTGCAAAGGTCCATTCGGCAGACCTTTGGCTCGCTGCTCGTCCACACGCCCCAGCGCACCGCCCGGTGGCCCCTTCCGTGGACGTTCTCGACGTTCGACTACCGCACGCTGTGCGAGCTGCTGTGGGAGCAGAGCGGCGACGCCGTGTTCGAGACCGCCAAGGTCGACGGCCGCACGGGCAGCGTCGTGCACACCGATCGCGGCGATGTCACGGCCCCGTTCATCGTCGACGCGCTGGGCTGGCGCCGCGTGCTCGGCGCCGGCGCGAACATCCAGCCGCCCGACGCAGCCCTCTCGCGCGGGCTCGAGGTGCACCCCGCCGGCCGCGGCGCGGACCTGGAGCTGTGGCTCGACACGCGCTACATCTCGCCCGGCTACGGCTGGTCGTTCCCGGCGCGCGACGAGCTGCGTATCGGCGTCGGCTCGTTCGACCCTCTTGTACACGTGAAGGACCCGACGTTGACGCTGGCCGCCGACGTCGACGCCGAGGCGGTGCGCTTCCAGGGCAACTGGATCCCGCATCGGCTGCGCGACGCCGTCGAGGACGGCGTGTTCTTCGTGGGCGACTCGGCGGGCCATTGCCTGCCGTTGACCGCCGAGGGCATTCGCACGGCGCTGTACTTCGGCGTCGCCTGCGGGCGCGAGCTGCGCGCGGTGCTCGACGGGCGGCAGGACGTCGGCGCGGCATTGCGACGCTACGGGTCGTTCTCGGCGTCGCACCGGTTGGTGTTCGACTGCATGTATGCCGCGCAGCAGTCCGTGCGGCGGCTCCATGGCCGCCCGATGAACGGCCTGGTCGGGTTGTTCGGGCGCCGGCGGGTGTCGGACTGGGCGTTCCGGCACTACCTCGACGTCGCTCCTCCGTCTGCTGCGTTGCCGGCGCCGGGTCCGGTGCGGTCCGTCGTTGCCGCGGCGGCCTGAGCGAACGTCAACTGCTGCTGGGTAGGGAGGGAGAGGGGTCGGCCGCCGCGCGCTCCTTCGAGCGTGTGGTCAGTTCCTCTCGCTATGCGACACCAATCGACCACGCCCCGACCCGTGTGGTCACTTAGCCGCGATATGCGCGGCAAACTGACCACACCACCCCTCGAAGGAACGAGCGGCGGCCGACCCCTCCAACTCCCTACCCAGCCGCAGTTGACGTTCGCCGGCGCAACGAGGCGCCAACACAACGCCTACCAGTCGTCGTCGCCCGCCGACCCGGCGCGCCGATAGGGCTCCTCGTCCCGGCGGATCAGGTCCGGGTTGACACCCCGCGCACGCACGCGCCCCAGCGTCAGCGCCTGCAGAGCCGCGGCGCCCCACAGCAGCCGCGCCACCGGCGCGGCCAACTCGGTCGCCGGCGGGCCGCCGAGCGAGACGACCGGCATGCCGATCTCCCCCACCGCGGCGGCGGCGATGCCGGCGCGGCGGCCGATGCGCACCGAGTCGCGGTCGGAGTCGACGAGCACGAGCGCGGTGCCGGCGTCCTCGCCGGCCAGGTGGCCGTGCAGCAGCGTCTCGAGGTGGAACGCGGCGGCGCCCACCCGGGCGCCCTCGGCGATCTTCAGGGCCAGCTCGCGCGCGGTGACGTAGTCGAGCCCGGCGCCCGCGGTGACGATGCGCTGCGCACCGCCGAGCTCGGCGGAGTCGTCGCCGGCGTCGAGCGCGTCGCGGAACAGCGTCTCGGCCGCGGCGCCGTCGACGTCCTGCATGCCGAGCTCGCGGGCCAGGCCGGCGCCGACGAGGATCGAGGACGTGTAGGCGACCGTGTGGCACCACGAGTCGTCGTGCACCGGCGTGACCAGCACCATCTCGGCGGCGCCGGCGGTCGGGCCGTCCGGCACGTTGGTCACGAGCGCGGTGGTCGCCCCCGCGCCCGCGGCGGCCTCGAGCGCGAGCGTCGTCGCGCGCGTGCCCCCGTCGTGCGAGATGCCGATGCAGATCCCTCCGCGCTGGGGATCCTCGGCCGCGTCGAGCGACTGGCGGGACACGACCGGCGCCGGCCAGCCACCGCCGAGCGCGATCGAGAGAAGGTCGGCGATCGCCATCGCGCCGTGCTCGGAGGTGCCGCAGCCGACCACCGAGATCGGCAGGCCGGCCCCGTGCGCCTCGCGGACCGCGCCGGCGAACGCGGCCAGGCCGTCCGGCGGCGTCTCGAGCAGCGTCCGGGCCAGCGCGGGCTCGGCCGCGACCATCTCCTCGGTGATCCAGGGAGGGCCGGAGCGCAGCTCGGGCTCAGACACCGGAGCCGCCGAGCCGATCGAGGCCCGCGCGCAGCGCCTCGGCCATCAGGTCGAGGTGCTCGTGCTCAACGGTCAGCGGCGGCGACAGCGCGATCGAGCCGAGCAGCGGCCGCACCAGCACGCCGGCCTCGCGGGCACCGACAGCCACCTTGTTGACCGCGCCCGGCTCGGCCTCGAGCGCCTCGGGCGAGAGCTGCACGGCGGCGAGCAGGCCGCAGCCGGCGCGGACCTCGGACACCGCCGGGTGATCGGCCAGCCCGGATAGCGCGTCGGCGAGCGGCCGCTCGAGGTCGCGCCCGCGCGTGAGCAGGTTGTCGCGGTCGTAGATGTCGAGCACCTCGAGCGCGGCGGCGCAGCAGCTCGGATGGCCGGCGTACGTGGCGCCGTGGCGGAGCATCGGGCCGCCCGGCTGCTCGAAGAACGGCGCGGCCACGGCGCCCGAAACGAGCACGCCCCCGAGCGGCAGGTAGCCGGAGGTGACGCCCTTGGCGAACGTGACGAGGTCGGGCCGCACGTCCTCCCAGCGCTCGATCCCGAACCACGTCCCCAGCCGGCCGAACGCGCAGATCACGCTGTCGATGACCAGCAGGATGCCGTGCTCGGCGCACAGGTCGGCGACGCCCTCGATGTAGCCGGGCGGCGGCGGATACACGCCGCCCGCGCCGATCACCGGCTCGCAGAAGAACGCGGCCACGCGGTCCGGGCCCACGTTGAGGATCTCGGCCTCGAGCGCCTGCAGCGAGTCGAACTCGACGGTGGAGATCCCGCCGACCAGCGGACCCCAGTTGGTGACGTTGGCCTCGATGCCGCCGAGGCTCGTGCCGAAGCCGTGCGTCCCGTGGTAGCCCTGCGTGCGCGAGATGATGTGCGACCGCTCGGGGTACCCCTGGAGCACCCAGTGGCGCCGGGCGATCTTCGCGGCGGTCTCGACCGCGTCGCCGCCGCCGGACCCGAGGAACACGCGCGCGTCCTCCATCGGGGCGACCGCCGCCAGCCGCTCGCACAGCTCGTTGGCGGGCCGGTTCCCGAAGTCGCCGAACGTCGAGTACGCCTCCAGCTTGCGCATCTGGCGGGCGACGGCCTCGACGACCTCCGTCCGCCCGTGGCCGATGTTCGCGTACCACAGGCTCGCGGTGCCATCGAGATAGCGATTGCCTTCGGAGTCCCACACCCAGACGCCCTCGCCGCGCTCGATCAGCAGCTCGCTCTGGCTCACGGAGCCCATGTCGGCGAACGGGTGCCAGAAACGTGTGGTCTTCGTGCTCACGGCCATAGGTCGAGGACGGTATCGCCCTACCCGGGCACGCAAGAGTCCAATGCTCGGCTGCGAATCGCGCCGCTCAGGCAGAGAATGTCAGCGTGGCGACGCTGCGGTCTCGGCGAGCGCCGAGCGGAGGGCGGCGCCGACGGCGTCGACCGCCTCGCGCGCGGCCGAGCTGACCGCCAGCCAGCGGAAGAAGCCGTGGATCGTGCCCGGCCAGCGCACGAGCTCGACCGGCACGCCGGCGTCGCGCAGCGCCTCCGCGTACGCCTCGCCCTCGTCGCGCAGGACGTCCTCCTCAGCGGTCAGCACGTAGGCCGGCGGCGCGCCCGCGAGGTCGGCGCGCAGCGGCGAGCAGTCCGGGTCGCCGCCGTCGGCGCCGCCGAGGTAGTAGCGCCAGCAGCGGCGCAGCTGCTCGGTGCTCAGCCCGTGGCCGGTGCCGAACTCGCGGTGCGACGGCCGGTTGAGCGCCGCATCGGTCACCGGGTAGACCAGCGCCTGCAGCCGGATGTCGAGCTCGTTGCGCAGCTGCAGCGCGCACGACCGCGGCGATGTTGCCCCCGGCGCTGTCGCCGGCCAGCGCGAGCGGCGCGCCCGCGAACTCGGCGGCGAGCCAGCGGATCGCCGCCAGGCAGTCGTCGAGCGCGGCCGGGAAGGCATGCTCGGGCGACAGCCGGTACTCGACGGCCGCCACCGTGGCGCCGGACGCGTTCGCGAGCCGGCGCAGCGGCGCGTCGTAGCTGTCGAGTGTGCCCATGATCCAGCCGCCGCCGTGGATGTAGGCGACGACGCCGTGCGCGGCATCGGGAGCGAACATGCGGACGCGGACGTCGCCCCCGGGTCCGGAGACCGACACGTCGCGGACCTCGGCCACCGGCTCGCCCGGGCCGCAGCGGACCGCGGTCTCGGCCTGGTGCGCCGCGCGCGCCTCGGCCACCGGCACCTCGTGCGCCGGCGGGCCCTGCGCCCCGTTCATCTCGTCCAGGATCGCCTGGATGTCGGGCTGCAGCACGCGGCGGAAGCTAGTGGATCCGGTCGGGATTTTTGGCGGGTCGCCTGGCGCAGGCCCGGTCGTCTCTGCCGGTGCGCGGCATCCGCGAGCATGCTGGTGGCACGTGACCGGATGCCGCGTGCCGGCAGAGGCGGGCGGGGCCCGCCAGAACCCGTCGAAATCCCGAGCGGGTCCACTACCTCAGGACGCCGTGCGGGTCGGACGCCGACAGCGCGTCCTGGTCGTTCACCGTCGCGCCCGGCGGCGGCTCGACGTCGCCGTACAGCAGCGGGTCGTCGGTCTCGCGCATCCACGCGTCGAGCCGACCCTGCATCTCGGCCAGCACGCCGGCGTGGGCCGGCTCGCCGGCCAGGTTGTGCGCCTCCACCGGGTCGAACAACAGGTCGTGCAGCGCCTCGCGCGGCAGCGGCCGCTCGCCCCAGCCCTCGGAGATGAACAGGTCCTTGGTCGGCCCGTCATCGATGTTCGCGAGCACGGGCAGCTCGCGGTCGCCGAAGCGGCGGATGTACTTCCAGCGCTTCGTACGGATCGCACGCTGCGGCTCGTAGGCGGCGTGGTAGGTCAGCTCGGCGAAGATCGCGTCGTTGACCTCGGTCGCCTCCTTGCGCATGACCGGCAGCAGCGACCGGCCCTGCAGGAAGCCCGGCCGCTCGAGCCCGAGCAGGTCGCAGATCGTCGGGTACAGATCGATCTGCGAGACGAGCGCCTCCGACACGCGGCCGCCGTGGAAGCCACCCGGCCCGCGCATGATCAACAGCACGCCGATCCCACGGTCGGTCAGCGTCGCCTTGGCGCCGGGGAACGCCAGCCCGTGATCGGTCGTGAGGATGACCAGGGTGTCGTCAGCGATGTCGTGCTCGTCGAGCGCGTTGAGCACGGCGCCGACACCCTGGTCGAGCGACCGCGCGCTCGCCTTGTAGGACGCCATGTCCTGGCGCGTCTCGGGCGTGTCGGGCAGATTGCCGGGCGGCAGCGAGTACAGGCTGTCGCGGATCGACGTGGCCGGGAAGTACTCGCGGTGCGTCTCGAAGAAGCCGACCGACAGGAAGAACGGCTGCGGCGGCCGGTCCTTCAGCAGCTTGACGGCGGCGGGCGCGACCGTCTCGACGTGCGTCGTGTCGATGTCGACCACGTGGTCGTAGCCGAGCGTGTCGGGGTCCACCGACAGGTGCTGCTCGCCGATCAGCCCGGACCAGTAGCCCGCATCGCGCAGCGTGTGCAGGATGTGGTGCGAGTAGTCGTTGAGCGTCCAGCCGCGGTGGGCCAGCCCGGTCATCCCGTTGCTGTGCGTCCACTGTCCCGTGAGCAGCGAGGCGCGACTGCCCGAGCATGTGGGCGCCGCGCAGAACGCCTCGCGGAACAGCATGCCCTGGTCGGCCAGGCGCTGGATGTTCGGCGTCGGCACCTGGTGCCCGTACGGCTGCACGTAGCGCCCGGTGTCGTGCGAGTGCAGATACAGGATGTTCGGGAGACGGTCGGTCATCGGCCGCCTCAGTTTATTGCAATGCCGATCGGAATGGTCTAGAAGCCTCGGCGCTCGCGTGCTCGGACGATCGCCCGGTCGTGGGGGTCGCGGTGGCGCGACTCCCACACGGCGTGGGCCACCCAGAGCACGGCGAGCAGGGCCACGACGAGCGTCAGCCCCAGCACGTCGCCCGGCGAGAACGCCCCCAGAGCGACGAAGAACGCGAACAGGACGACCAGCGCCAGCACCAGGACCCAGAACGTCTCCGACAACGTCGCCAGCGTGCGCGACCTACGGTGCTGCATGTGCCGATCGTATCAAGCGATTCCGAGGATCTCCCGGGCCCGATCGGCCCCCACGGGCTCGCGGTCGAGCAGCGGCGCGAGCGTCATCGCCTTCTCGACGAGCTCGGCGTTGGACGCGGCGCGGCGGTCCGTCGCGACGCGCAGGTTGTCCTCCAGGCCGACCCGCACGTGCCCGCCCATCATCAGCGCTGTGGCAGCCAGGTGGAACTCGGCCGGGTAGCCCACGCCGGCCGCCGACCACGTGAACTCGGAGCCGAACAGCGTGGTCGCGGTGCGGTGCATGTGCACGAGCTGCTCGATCGTCGCGGCGTTGGCGCCGAGCACGCCGAGGACGAACTGGATGTGCAGCGGGAAGTCGACGAGCCCTTCGTCGGCCAGGTGCCGGAGGTTGTAGAGGTGGCCGACGTCGTAGACCTCGTACTCGGGCTTGGCGCCCGCGTCGCGGAACAGCTCCGCCAGCCGTGCGATGTCGGCGAACGTGTTGCGGAACACGTAGTCGCGCGTGCCCTGCAGGTACTCGACCTCCCACGGCGCCATCTCGGGCCGCGCCCGCACCTTGAAGATCCCGAAGTTGAACGAGCCGCAGTTGAACGTCGCCATCTCCGGGCGGATCTCGGTGACCACCCGCGCCCGCTCCTCGATCGTCATGCCGACGCCGCCGCCGGTGGTCGGCTGCACGATCGCGTCGCAGCGCTCGCGGATGCCGGCGATCACCTCCTTGAAGAGCCCGAGGTCGGCCGACGGGCGCCCGGTCTCCGGCTCGCGCACGTGGATGTGCACGATCGCGGCGCCCGCCGCGTTGGCCGCCACCGCCGAATCGACGATCTGCTCCGGCGTTACCGGGATCGCGGCGCTCTGGCCGGGGACGCTCATGCCGCCGGTGACGGCGCAGGAGCAGAACACGTGGGCGTCGCTCATACGGGCCTCAATCGCTTCGCGGACAGGGGAAGGCAGGCGCCCACCAGCAGCAGCGACGTGCAGAAAAGCGCCCACAGGCTGGCGCTGAAGGAGCCGGTGAGATCGCGCACCGCGCCGAGCCCGAACGGGGCGAGCCCGGCGACCAGGTAGCCGCCGAGCAGCATCAGCGCCGCCGCCGCTCCGGCGGCAGCCGGCTCGTGCGCGACGTCCAGGCACATCGCCAGGCAGAGCGGGAACACCGCGCCGATCGCGCCGCCGGCCATCGCCGTCCACAGCACGCCGGCCTCCGGTACTGCGGCCAGGCCGAACGTGGCGACGACGACCGTGCAGGCGAGCCCCAGCAGCCAGCGGCGCCGTGAGCCGAGCCGATCGGCCAGCCACGGGATCAGCAGCCCGCCCGGCACGGTCGAGAAGCCGAACACGGCGACCAGCGCGCCGGCCGCGCCGGCGCTCCAGCCGTGCTCCTGGAACGCGGCGGCGACCCACGTGGTGATGCCGTAGTAGACGACCGACTGGAGCGCGAACACGCTCACGATCATCCACACGACCGGGCGCCGCACCGGCAGCCGCGCGATCTCCTCGGTGCGGTCGGTCCAGGCGCCGCGGCTGAGCGCCATCCAGCCGATGCACTGCGCGACCGCGGCGATCGAGAACAGCGTCAGCGCCCCGCGCCAGCCGCCGAGCGCATCCGCGGCCGGCACCGCGACCAGCGAGGCGACCGCCGCCCCGCCGTTGATGCCGGTCGTGCACACGCCGTTGGCGAACGCCGGCCGGTCCGGGAAGCGCTCCTTGACCGCGATCGGCAGCAGCGCGCCGGCGATCGCCATGCCGATGCCCAACGGCAGCGTGAGCAGGAGCACGAGCGGCGTGCCGGGCGCGGCCGCGCGGGCGAGCCCGAACAGCGCGATCGCGGCCACGCACGCCGTGACTACGTTGCGGAGCCCGCCGCGCCGGGCCAGCGGGGCGGCCGCGGGCGCGAACACGCCCATGCACAGCACGGGGATCGTGCCGAGCAGGCCGGCCACCGCGTGCGAGATGCCGAGGTCGCCCTGGATCTCCGGCAGCAGCGGTCCGGCGCCGACGAGCTGCGGTCGCAGCGCCAGCGCGGCGACGAACAGCGCCGCCAGGAGGATCAGCCCGCGCCGCTGGGCGACTACGGCCGTACGATCACCTTCAGCGCGCCGTCGCGGCGCTCGGTGAACGTCGCGTAGGCGTCGGCGAAGTCCTCGAGCGCGAAGCGATGCGTGATCAGCTCGGCCAGCCGGATCCGCCCGGCGGCGACCAGCGCGATCGCCTCCGGCATCTCCCCCGCCGCCGCTCGCACGCCGACGATGTCGATCTCGTCGAGCACCACCCGCTGGAGCGGGATCGCCGCGCTCTCCATCGGAATGCCGATGACCGCCACGCGGCCCCCCTTGCGCACCAACGATGCGCACTGGCCGAGCGCCGCCGGGTCGCCCGAGCACTCGAGCGCCACGTCGGCGCCCTTCGCGACCTCCACTGGGTCGACGGCCGTGAAGTCGACCGTCTCGAACCCCAGCGCGGCGGCCTTCTCCAGCCGCGCGCCACGGCCGACCACGATCACGCGACCGGCGCCGGTCGCGGCCGCGAACTCGGCGACGAGCAGCCCCATGACGCCCGGCCCGACGACGACGACCGTGTCGCCGGGTCTCTGGCCGCCGCGCTTGACCGTGTGCAGCGCGATCGCCGCCGGGTCGAGCATCGCCGCCTCCTCGTCCGACAGCTCGTCGGGCACGGCGAAGACGCTCTTGATCGAGTGCACGACGTAGTCCGCGTACGCGCCGTCGACGTTGTGGCCGTACTGCTTGTGCACCCGGAGATCGCCGAAGTTCTCGCACACGTTGTACCGGCCCTCGACGCACCGCCGGCAGACGCCGCAGGCGGCATGCGAGGTGCCGGCGACGCGCGTGCCGACCTCCCAGCCGAAGTCGGCCGCGCCGGGCCCGAGCCCGACCACGTCGCCGCACCACTCGTGGCCGGGGACGAGCGGCCAGTCCTTGGGCCAGAAGCCCGGGTAGTGGCCCTGGATGATGTGCGGGTCGGTGCCGCAGATCGCGATGCACCGCACCTTGCACAGGACCTCGTGCGGCCCGGGCACGGGCCGGTCGACGTCCTGCACGCCGAAGACGTTGGGCTCCTGCACGACGAGTGCTCTCATGTCACCGCCACGGGGTCGACCATCGATCCGGTCGCGCCGCGGATGGCCAGCGGCAGCGCCACGAACAGGAACTCCCGCACGCCCGCCCGGGCGAGCTCCTCGAGGTCCAGCGACTCGAGGATGTAGATGCCGCGCTCGATGAGCAGCAACGTGTGGACCGGCTGGGGGTTGGCCGGGCTGCCACGGTCGGGCGCCGGCTGCACCTCGTAGGTCTCGGTGTCGGAGCCCGTCGCCAGCACGCCGCGGTCGGCGAGCAGCCGCGCCGCCGAGATGTCGGGTCCGGCGCCGCGGTGCGCGGCCAGCGCCTCCGGATCCGGCCAGTGCGCCAGGTAGCCGCTGCGCACGAGCGCCACGTCGCCCGCGCCGGCGGCGATGCCATCGGCCGCCTCGATCGCCAGCAGCTCGTCGGCGCCGACCGGCTCGGCGGCGGGCAGCGACTCCAGCCCGCGGTGGCCCGGCACGTCGTAGAGCACGCCGCGCCGCCAGATCGGCGGGATCTCGGTGGCGTCGCCCTTCAGCGGCCCGAAGTCGCCGAGGTCGGTCCGCGCCGAGCCGCCGTGCCAACGGTCGTCGTCGCCGATCGTCATGTGCGCGTGCGCGTCGATGTGGGCGCCGGTGTGCGTCGTGCCCATCACCAGCTCGCTCATGTAGCCCAGGCAGGCGTCGTTCGGCGGCCCCCAAGGCTGGTCGCCGGCCGCGCGGATGCCCTGCGGCGTCCGGTAGGAGACGACCTCGAACGTCGGGTGCCCGGGGAACAACGGCATCTTCGGGAAGCGGTCGCGCGCAAGCCGGTACATGCGCCCGTCGCGCATCAGCTGCGTGAACTCGATCACCTGCCGCGGATCGTTGGCCGCCCGCAGACGCGACAGCGCGGACGCCAGCAGCGCCTTGCCGATCTCGCGCGCGCGAGGGAGATCGGGGCTGATGCGCTCGACCGAGTGGCGCAGCTTGCCCTCGGCGCGCTCGCGCGAGGCACGGCCGGTCTCGACCCAGCCGACGACCAGCGGGACCATCGTCTCCAGGAACGACAGCGAGTCGGCCGCCTGCACGAGGTCGGCCTCGAGCCACCCGCCGTCCTCGTGGACGCGGACCAGGCCGGCGACCTCGCGCGCGAGATCCTCGGACGCCCCGCGGTCGCGCAGGCCGGGGCCGATCATGTCCGCGCAGCGGTCCTGGTGCCAGCGGTTGTACTCGACCGAGTCCCAGTCGCGCGCCGAGTCCCACGGCGAGTCGCCGTCCGGGTACGCGCGCTCGACGTCGTGCGTCGCGGCGGCGATCCGCGCAGCCTCCGCCGCGTCGGGTTCGAGCACGAGCAGCCAGTCGAGCGTGCGCTCCAGATGCCGGGCGTGCGGGTGCACCTCGGCCATCCACTGCTGCGCGCGCTCGACGATCACGTCGTCACCGGCCTCGCCTGGAGCACGTAGATCTCGCCGCCCTCGAGCGCCCACTCGATGTCCTGCGGGCCGCCGAGCCGCTGCTCGAGGTCGTCGCCGATCCGCGCCAGCTCGCGCAGGTGCTCCTCCCCCAGCTTCTGCTCGCCGCCCTCGGCGCCCAGCTCGCGCTCCTCGACGCCGCCGTCCTCGACCGGGACGATCGCGATCGGCTGCTGCGAGACCTGCGCCTTCCGCACGGTGCCGTCGCGCTTGAGGATGTAGTGGTCGGGCGTGACCTGGCCCGACACCGCGGCCTCGCCGAGCCCGAGCACGGCCTCGACGACCATGCGGTCGCGCCGTCCGCGGACCGGGTCGCAGGTGAACAGCACGCCGGCGACGTCGCTTCGCACCATCCGCTGGACGACGACCGCCATCCCGAGGTCCTCGAGCGAGCCCTTCTTCTCGCGGTAGAAGATCGCCCGCTCGGAGAAGAACGACGCCCAGCAGTCGCGCACGCGGTCGCGCACCGCGTCGCCGCCGCGCACGTGCAGGTAGGTCTCCTGCTGGCCCGCGTACGACGCGGTCTCGGAGTCCTCGGCGCAGGCGCTGCTGCGCACCGCGACGGGCGGATCCTCCCCCAGCGCCGCGTACGCCTCGGCGACCTCGCCCGGCACCTCGGCGGTGGCGACGATCGCCTGCGCCTTGTCGTGATCCGGCAGCGCCGCCCGCAGCGCCTCGGCGTCGACCACCGACGCCAGGCAGTCGGCCGGCACCACGAACCCCTCCGGCACGGGCAGGCCGAGCCCGGTCATCCGCGCCAGCGACGCGCCCTTGCCGCCCGCGCGGGCGACCTCCAGGCACGCGTCCTCGCCGAACCGCAGCAGCATCAGTCCTCCACGATCGCCACGGCGCGAACCGGGGCCGCCGTTGTCCCGACCCACTTGACCGGCATCACGCTGAGCTGGAAGCCGTGCGGGCGGCCGATCTGCTCGAGGTTCATGAGGTTCTCGAGATGCCAGTACTCCTCGTCCCACATCACCCGGTGGGCCTCCCAGAACTTCTTCTTCTCGAACATCGCCCACACCGGCGGGTCGAACGTGATCGCGTCGCAGCCCATCAGCCGCACGCCGCGCTCGATCAGCCAGCGCGTGGCCTCCGCGCTCATGCCCGGGTGGTCGGTCCGGTACCGCTCCTCGGTGTTGTACGCGCCCGCACCGGTGTGGATGAGCACGATGTCGCGCTCCTTGACCTCGTAGTCGATCTTCGCCAGCGCCGCCTCGACGTCCGCGGCGCTGATGATGTCCCCCGGCGCCCGGTGCCGCATGTCGAGCAGCACGCCGTCGGAGATGCAGTACTCGAGCGGGATCGTCTCCGGCCCGCCGGCGGTCGGCACGATGTGCTTGCGGGCGTCCAGGTGCGTGCCGACGTGATCGTTCTGCACGACGAGGTAGCTCGCGGTCAGCGAGTCGACCCCGTACTCGGCGGCGCCGATGCGCTCGGCGAACTCGGTGTGGCTCTCGTACACGCACAGCGCCGGGGGCGGCACGCGCGGGAACGTGAGCATGTCCGGGTGCACGGGCATCGAGAGGTCGACGATGCGTCTCAAGCCAGATCCTCCTGTTCGGCCAACGGCCGCAGCAACTCCGCGGCCTCCATCAGGTGCCGGTGCATCGCGGCGCCGGCGGCTTCCCCGTCACGGGCGCGGAGCGCCTCGAGGATCGGGACGTGGCGGTCCGACAGCGCCCGCAGGTCGAGCCCGGGCTGCGAGACCGAGATGTAGGTGCGCGAGAACGGCTCCAGGAACGACCACTGGCGCTCGAGCGTCGCGTTGCGGGCCGCGCGCACGATCGTCGCGTGGAACGACGCGTTGGCGCGCGACTGATCGTGCGCGTCGCCGCGGTCGGCCGCCGCCCGCATCGTCTCCAGCAGGTCAGCGAGCTCGAGCAGCTCGGCCTCGGTGATCCGCTCGGCTGCCAGCTTCGCGGCCAGCGCCTCCAGCGCCGCACGCACCGGGAACGCCTCGAGCAGCTCCCGGGCCGAGAACGCGCGCACCGAGCAGCCGCGGAACGGCTCGTGAACGATGCACCCGAGCTGCTCGAGGTCGCGCAGCGCCTCGCGTACCGGCGCCTGCGACACGCCGAGCTCCTGCGCGATCCGCGTCTCGACCAGCCGCGCCCCTGCCGGGTAGTCCCCGTCGAGGATGCGCTGCAGGATCACGTCCTTGATCTGCTCGCGCAGGTTGGAGCGGATGAACGGCGCCTCGCTCACTGGCACGCGGTGAGCCCTCCGTCGAGCGTGAGCACCTGGCCGGTGATGAACGCCGATGCGTCGCTGCAGAGCAGCAGCACCGCGCCGACCACATCGTCGGTCTCGGCGATCCGGCCGAGCGGGATGCGCTTGTACAGGGCCTCGCGGAACGCGTCGTCGCTCAGCAGGTCCTCCACCTGCGGCGTGCGCACGAACGTCGGCGAGATCGCGTTGACGGTCACGCCGTGCTTGGCCCACTCGGTCGCCTGCTGGCGCGTCAGCGCGTCGAGCGCGCCCTTGGCGGCTACGTAGGCCGAGAAGCCGTTGTCGATCCCGAGCTGCCCGCGCACCGACGAGATGTGCAGCACCCGGCCGCCGTTGCCGCCGGCGATCATCGCCCGCACGGCGGCCTGGGTCGGCAGCAGCGCGGAGCGCAGGTTGAGGTCGAGCATCCGGTCCCACTCGGGCTCCGGGTACTCCTCGGCCGGGTACAGCGCGCCGCCGGCACCGCCGCCGACCGCGTTGACGATCACGTCGACGCGGCCGAACGCCTGCACCGCCGCGCCGATCGCGTGGTCGGCGTCCGCCTTGCGCGTGACGTCGGCGGCCACGGCGATGCCGTTGCCGCCGGCGCGACCGAGCGCCGCCGACGCGCGGTCCGGGTCGCGCCCGATCACCACCACGCGGGCGCCGACGTCCGCGAACGCCTCGCACAGGCGCGCGCCGATCCCGCCGGAGCCGCCGGCGACCACGGCGACGCGGCCGTCGAGGCGGAAGCGGTCGAGCTCGCTCATCCGCGCCTCTTGCGGATGCCGAGGATCACGATCAGCGCCGTGATCAGCAGCGCCGCCGGCGCGACGCGCTTCAGCACGGCCTCGCGGCTCGCCGCGCCCAGGTCCAGCACCTCCTCGGCCTGCCGCGGCGGCGCCGGCTGGGCGGCGGCCTCCGCCGAGTCGCCCGCGGGACCGGGCGGCGGCTCCGGCCGATCGCCGGCCTCGCCGTCTGTGGCCGCCGCGGGCTCGGCGGGCGTGCCGGCCATCTGCTCGGCCAGGCAGTCGGCGAACCGGCCCATGAGCTTGGCGCTGACCTCCTGCATGACGCCGCGGCCGAACTGGGCGGCGGGGCCCGTGACGCGCATGTCGGTCTCCACATGCACGCGCGTGCCGTCCTCGACCTCCTGCATCGTCGACGTGATCGTGGCGGCGGCGGTGCCCTGCCCGCGACTGTCGCGGGCCTGCGCGCGCATGACCGCGCGGCGGGACGCCTCGTCGGCCTCCTCGATCTTGACGGTGCCCTTGTAGCTCGCCGTGATCGGGCCGATCTTGATCTTCATCGTCCCGGCGTACTCGTCGCCCTCGTTGCCCTCGATCGTCGCGCCGGGCAGGCACGGCGCGACGCGGTCGACGTCGAGCAGCACCTCCCACGCGTGCTCGATCGGGGCCGGGACCGTGAATTCGTTCTCCAGCTTCATAGCGTCTCGTAGAACTCCCGCTCGCGGGCCTCGAGGAGCTCCGGAATGGCCTCCTCCTTCACCAGCCGCGTGAAGTGCTCGGACGCCATGTGCGCCTCGTACGCGGCCTCGTCGTCGTACTGCTCGTAGAGGAAGTACAGGCGCGGGTTCTCCGGCGAGCGATGCGCCTGGTAGTAGCGGTTGCCGGGCTCGGCCTTCGAGGGCTCGGTCATCTCGCCGATGACCTCCTCGAGCCGGCCCTCCTTCCCTTCCTTGGCGGTCCATTTCGCGCACACGACGTAGGCCATGTCAGGCAGCTCCCTTTCGTCCGATGCGATTGCGCAGCACGCCGATCCCCTGCACCTCCAGCTCGATCACGTCGCCCGGCGCGAGCCAGCGATCGAGCTCCAGTCCCGACCCGCCGGCGGCGGTGCCGGACCCGAGCACCTCGCCCGGGAACAGCGTCTGCGAGCGCGACGCGTAGGCGACCATGTCCGCGAACGTGTGGTGCATGTGCGCGGACGTGTCCTCGCCCCAGGTCTCGCCGTTGACGCGAACGGTCATCCGCGCATCGGCCGCGTCGAGCTCGTCGGCGGTGACGATGCACGGACCGAGCACGTTCGAGCCGTCCCAGTCCTTGGCCTTGCCCGGCCCCATGCCGACCGGCAGCTCGCGCGCCTGCACGTCGCGCGCCGACAGGTCGTTCCAGATCGTGTAGCCGAAGATCACGTCGGCGGCGTCCTCGGTCGCGACGTCGCGCGCCTCGCGGCCGATCACCGCGGCCAGCTCGAGCTCGTGGTCGAGCTTGTCGGTCCAGGCCGGCCAGGGAATCTCGTCCTCAGGGCCGATCACGGTGTCGGGCATGCCCTTGTAGTAGGCGGGGACGTCGTACCACTCGTCGGGGATCGGGCGGCCGAGCCGGCTGAGCGCGTTCTTCATGTGGCCCTCGAAGGCCAGGAAGTCGCGCAGCGAGCGCGGCCGCAGCGGGGCCAGGAGCCGGACGTCGCCCTCGATCGGCACGGTCGTGCCCATCGGCGCCCCGGCCGTGATGAACGCGACCATGTCGCCGCCGAACGCGAGGTCGATCACCTGCTCGCCGGCCAGCGCCCCCACGCGGGGACCGGCGCCCGCGTCGTAGGTCACGAAGCGCATCGGCGCACCGCCTCCTCGATCTTCACGTAGCAGCCGCAACGGCACAGGTTGCCGCCCAGCGCCTCGCGGATCTCGTCGCCGGGCCGCATCGCCTTCACGGTCAGCACGAAGCCCGGCGTGCACCAGCCGCACTGGAACGCATGGGTCTCATTGAACGCCCGCAGCACCGGATCGGACTCGTCGAGCCCCTCGAGAGTGGTGATCTCGCTGCCGGCCACCGCCGCCGTCAGCGTCAGGCAGCCGGACACCGGCTCCCCGTCGAGGAGCACGGTGCACGCGCCGCAGACGCCGATCCCGCACGTCTCGCGCACGGAGAGCAGGCCGTGGCGGCGCAGCGCCGGGAGCAGCATCTCGTCACTGCGCGCCTCGAGCGTGGCGGCGCGGCCGTTGAGGATCACGTCGACGTTCATCGCTCCAGCGCCTCCAGGACGCGCTCGGCGGTGATCGGCAGCTCGGTGACGTGCGCGCCGAGCGAGGCGAGCGCGTTGCCGATCGCCGGCGGGACCGGGGGCAGCGCGGTCTCGCCGAGGCCGTGGACCTCCGCGCCGTCGCGCTCGATCAGCTCGTGCGTGAGCTTCGGCAGGTCGCCGAACGCGGGCACGTTGTAGTCGGACAGGTTCGCGTTGGTGACCTGGCCGTCGGCGAACTCGACGGCCTCGAACAGCGTCGTGCCCAGGCCCATGAGCATCGAGCCCTCGTTCTGCAGCTCGGCGCCGGGGCGGTTGACGACCTTGCCGGCGTAGACCGCGGCGTGCACGTGCTCGACGGTCAGCCGCCCGGTCTCCTCGTCGACGCTCACGTGCGCGGCGGCGGCGCCCTGGTGCCAGTGCGTCGAGGCCGTGCCCTGACCGGTGTCGGGGTCGAGGCCGCCCTCGTTGCGGACCTCGCCGAAGCCGCGCTCGTTGCCGTTGCGGTGCAGGTCCGCCACGGCTTCTCGCAGCGCGCGGCCCATCATGTACGTGGACCGGCTGGACGTGGTCCGCGTGTCGAAGGGCGATGTGTCGGTGTCCGGGTCCGGGACCTCGACCTGCCCGGGCTCGCAGCCGAGCAGCTCGGCGCCCATCAGCCGGATCGACTGGCGCACGTCCTGCCCCATCTCGCACGACGCGCTGCGCACGATGTAGCCGACCGGCGTGCGCTCGACCGAGATCGCCGCGCGGCTCGGCGTCTGCATGCCCTTGAGCAGCACACACAGCCCCTTGCCGCGGGGGTCGGCCTCGTAGCCGACCGCATCGGCGGCCGCCTGCAGGCAGTCCTCGAAGTGCACGTCGTGCATGACCTCGCCGGTGGCGAACACGTCGCCTTCGCGCAGCAGGTTCTTGCCGCCGCAGCTCGAGCGGGCTCATGTCGAGCTTCGCGGCGAGCAGGTCCATCGTGCGCTCGGAAGCCCACACCGACTGCATCGCGCCGTAGCCGCGGTAGGCGCCGTTGGGCGGCAGGTGCGTGTAGATCGCCAGCGAGTCGACCCGTACGTGCGGAATCCGGTACGGCCCCACGCCCGCGTAGCCCATCTTGGTGGCGACGCCCGGCCCGCAGTCGGCGTAGGCGCCGGTGTCGACCCAGCAGTCGACCTCCTTGGCCACCAGCGTGCCATCGCGCTTGGCGCCGACCTTCACGCGCACGATCGCCGGGTGGCGGTTGAGCGTGACGAACTCCTCGGCGCGGTCGAGCACCGCCTTGACGGGCCGCTGGGCCTTGCGCGCCAGCGCAGCGACCAGCGCCTCGATGCGCACGAACGTCTTGGCGCCGAACGAGCCGCCCATCGGCGGCGCGATCACGCGGATGCGCTCCTCGTCGATGCCGAACGTCCCAGCGAGGTCGGCACGGGTGTTGAACGGCGTCTGCGTCCCCGCCCACACCGTCAGCCGCCCGTCCTCCCACTCGGCGACGGCGGCGTGCGGCTCCATCGGCGCGTGCGCGGCGCCGGCCGTGCGGTAGACCTCCTCGACGACGACGTCGGCCTCCTGCCAGCCGGCGGCGACGTCGCCGTGGCGGATGCGGAAGCGGTGGCAGACGTTGGAGTTCGGGATCGGCCGCACGCCGATCGAGACCGCGTCGTCGGCCGAGACGGCCGACTGCTCGTGCACGAGCACCGTGCCGCGGCTGACCGCGGCCAGCGGGTCGGTCACCGCCGGCAGCTCCTCGTACGCGACCTCGACGAGCGTGGCGGCGGCGCGGGCCGCCTCGCGTGTCGGCGCGGCGACCGCGGCGACGACGTCGCCGGCGTGCCGCGCACGGTCGGCGAGCACGCGCTGGTCCTTGACCTGGCAGCCGTAGAGCCCGGTGTCGGCGACGTCCTCCGGCGTCAGCACCACCACGTCGCCCGGCACCGCCGACGTGTCGATCGAGACGACGCGCGCGTGCGGGTGCGGCGAGCGCACGAACGCGGCGTGCAGCATGCCGGGCCGCTCGACCTCGACCGAGTAGCGCAGCGTGGCGGTCACCCGCGGGTCCACACGTCCTCCACGGCCCGGCGGACCTCCGCCTCGATCACCCGGCGCCGGTAGCGGGCCGACCCGCGGGAGTCCGACAGCGGCTCGATCCGCCCGGCGTAGCCGGCGGCCACCTCGGCCGGCTCCCCGTCGCACAGGTCCGGGAAGTCCTGCGGCGTCTCCGCCACGGCGCCGACCACCACGCGCAGCCCGCCGTCGCCGTTGACGGCGGCGACCGCCGCGCACGGCCGGTCCTCGCTCGAGCGCGAGCGGAACTTGCGGTAGGTCGCGCGCTCGGGCTGCGCCGGCACCCGCACCTCGACGAGCAGCTCGTCCGGCTCGATGCACGTCTCGTAGTAGCCGAGGATGAGCTCGCCCACGCTCACGGCGCGGTCTCCGCGCGGCGAGCGCAGCACGGCCCGGGCGTCGAGTGCGGCGAGCACGGCGGGCGGGTCCGAGGCGTAGTCGGCGTCGGCCAGCACGCCGCCGACCGTGGCCTGGTTGCGCACGCGCGGGCTGGCCACGAGGCCGAACGCGCGGGCGAGCACCGGCCAGCCGTCCGAGACATCGCGCTCGACGCGCCGGTGCGAGACCATCGCGCCGAGCCGCAGTTCGCCGTCGACCACGTCGATCCGCTTGAGCTCGTCGACGCGGCCGAGCGACAGGAACGCCTCGGGCGCGAGGAAGCCCTGGTTCATGAGGATGCCCAGGAACGTCCCGCCCGCCAGCACGGTCGCCTCGTCACCGCGCTCGGCACGGATCGCGAGCGCCTCCTCGAGGGAGTCGGGTGCCATCCACTCGGGCTCCGTCACGCGGACCTGCGTTCGCCATCCTGGCTCACTGTTTTCAGGTCGCTTGTGAATCATCCGGTCAAGAGCTCGACCACCCCTGTGGTGCCGTTGACGCGGATGCGATCGCCGGTCTTGATGCGCTCGCCCGCGTTGGTCGTGCCGACCACGGCCGGGATGCCGAACTCGCGCGCGACCACCGCCGGGTGGCTGACCGCGCCGCCCGCCTCGGTGACCAGGCCGGTGATCTTGGTGAACAGCACCACCCACGCCGGGTTGGTCATCCGGCACACGAGGATCTCGCCGTCCTTGACCTGGTCGAACTCGTCGAGCGAGGCGACGAAGCGCGCCGGGCCCTCGACCACGCCGGGCGAAGCGGCCAGGCCCTTGACCTCGCCGGTCGTCGCCGGCTCGCCCGCGTAGAACTTGTCCGGGAAGCCCCAGAGCGCGTTGTACGGGAAGTCGAGCGCGGTCTGGGTCGCGGTCCCGACCCAGGACGGCGGGCGCCGCTCGGCGGCGTCCTCGCGGTAGTCGCGCCGGTCGGACACGATCTCCTTCGCGTCGAGCGCGCCCGGGTCGGCCATCAGCCGGCGCAGCTCGTTGTAGCGGAGGTACATCACGTCCTCGGCGTCGTCGAGCACGCCGCCGTCGGTCAGCTTGCGGCCGATCGCGATCAGGGCGATCCGCAGCCGGGCGTTGGTGCCCTGGTCGATGTAGAAGTGGTGGTCGGGCGTGAGCGGGTTCATGCCCAGCGACAGGTCGAGCGCCTCCTGGAGCTTGCCCTTGCCGTCGCCGTCGACGCCCTCCATGACCTCGCGCTTGGCCGCCTCGAGGTCGTCGCGGACCGACTGGATGTTCGACGGGTAGTCGTAGTCGGTCGCGATGTAGCCGCGGATCGCTTCGATGATCGGCGCCGGGTCCTCGCGCCAGGTCCGGAACGCGAACTCGTGCGACCAGATCGACTTGTAGCCGAACGTCTTCTGGTGCTCGAGGATGCGCTCCTCGACGAACCGCTTGCCGCGGTCGGAGCCGTCAAGCGCGCCGAGCACGTCGGCGGCGGTCTCGCCCTCGAAGGCGGCCGACAGCTCGCCGTCGGCCTTGATCTCGTCCTTGAGCTTCCAGAGGTCCTCGATCGAGTCCCAGTTGCGGTCCTCGAGGCTCGACTGCAGGCGCCCCATCAGCCCCGGGTCCTCGCTCCCGCGCACCTCGGCGATCACCGCGTTGAGGTTCGTCGTCGAGGAGAACTGCGCGAAGTTGAGCATCCAGTGGATCTTCCAGTGGCGATCGTGGATGTCGATCGCGTCCTCGAGGTAGACCGCCATCTCGCGCATCGTCGCGCCGTCGTAGTCGATGCCGTCCAGGTACTCGAAGTTGCGCTCGATCTCCGGGCGCAGGCGGTCACGCCACCAGGCGAGGAAGTTGCCGGCGTACTCGGGCAGCACCCAGCCCAGGTAGGCGCCGATCGTGGCGGCGTGCTCGGGGTCGCGCGGCACGCGCGGGACGTAGCGCGACTGGTACTCGGTCGCCTCGCTCCGGATCGCGTCGTCTGCCGGTACGGCGGCCGTGTAGACGTAGCCGTTGATCTCCTTGGCGATCCAGTCGCAGGCGAACGGCGTGCCGAACCGCCGGAACATGTGATCGCACGTCAGCCACCACCCGCCGATGTCGAAGAACATCGGCGACACCGGGTTGGGGATGTGGAGGTCGTCATAGATCCAGAAGAGCTCCCTCTCGCCCTCCTGCCATTCGATCGGGAACTCGTCCGACCCGTGGAACGTCCCCAGGACCTCCTCGGCCATCTCTCCTCCTCACCTCGGACTCGGCGGCGCATCATAGATAATCGATGACATGACCGTCGTCTACTACGGAGCAGCGTCGCTGGACGGCTTCATCGCCGACCCCGACGACAACATCGACTGGCTGATCGGCTACGAGCCGAAGCCGCTCGGAGACGCCGTGGAGCCCGTCGGCAGCGGCCATCCGCACGACTACAACGAGTTCTACGAGGGCATCGGCGCGATGGTCAGCGGGTCGGTGACCTACGAGTGGATCGTCGAGCACCTCGGCGACTGGCCCTACGCCGGCAAGCCGTACTGGGTGCTGACCTCGCGCTCGCTGCCGGTGCCCGACGGGCAGGACGTGCGCTTCAACGGGTCATTCGAGGAGATGATCGCGTCGGCGGGCGACCGCAAGCTCTGGGTGGTCGGCGGCGGCGGCGTCGCCTCGCAGTTCGCCGCGGCGGGGCTGCTCGACCAGGTCTGGGTCACCGTCGTCCCGGTCGTGCTCGGCGCCGGCAAGCCGCTGTTCGACGAGCAGCTGCCGGGCGGCCCGATGCGGCTCATGGACGTCCGGCCGCGGCCGAGCGGCATGGTGGAGCTGCGCTACGAGCTCGTGGAACGAACGTCAACTTCGGCTGGGTAGGGAGGCGGATACGCCCGCGTCGTGTGCATTTCGTCGCACGCGTCGCGCCCGTCGCCGATCCGCGCAGTGCGACGAAATGCACACCTGGTGTGCACGGATACGTCGCACGGACGCGGATCCAGGCGGTCGCGACGCGTGCGACGAAATGCACACGACGCGGGCGTCGCCGCCTCCCTACCCAGCCGCAGTTGACGTTCACCGGCACCGCCATGGACCGGGAAAGCGCTTACCGGTAGGGTCGCCCCCGTTCCCGGGAGGAGGGTTATGGAGGGCTCGAAGACTGTCCTGCTGATCGGCACGCTCGACACCAAGGGCGCCGAGTACGAGTACTTGCGCGAGCGGCTCAAGCTGCACGGGGTCGACTCGATCCTGGCCGATGCGGGCGTCAACGATCCGGTCGGCGCGCAGCCCGACCTACACGTCGGGACCGAGACCGGCGCCGACCCGCGGGCGCTCGCCGAAGCCGGCGATCGCGGCGCCGCGGTGACCGCGATGGCGGAGGCCGCCGAGGCGCTGGCCAAGCGCCTGTATGACGAGGGGAGGATCGGCGGCGTGCTCGCCGCGGGCGGCTCGGGCAACACCGCGATCGCCACGCGCGCGATGCAGGCGCTGCCGGTCGGCGCGCCGAAGCTGATGGTCTCGACGATGGCGGCCGGCAACACGGCCGACTACGTGGGCGCCGCCGACGTGACGATGATGGCCTCGGTCACCGACGTCGCGGGCGTGAACTCGATCTCCGCGCGCATCCTCGCCAACGCGGCGGCCGCGATGGCGGGCATGATCCAGGCCCCGGAGGTCGACCTCGGCGAGGTCAAGCCGCTGGTCGGCGCATCGATGTTCGGCGTCACGACGCCGTGCGTCACGCACGCCCGCGAGCGGATGGAGGCGGCGGGCTACGAGGTGCTGACGTTCCACGCCACCGGCGCCGGCGGCAAGGCGATGGAGGGCCTGATGGGCTCGGGGTTCCTCGACGGCGTGCTCGACATCACGACGACCGAGCTGTGCGACGAGCTGGTCGGCGGCGTGCTGTCTGCCGGCCCCGACCGGCTCGAGGCGGCCGGCCGCCTGGGCCTCCCCCAGGTCGTCTCGCTCGGCGCGCTGGACATGGTCAACTTCGGTGCCCGCGACACGGTGCCGCCGCAGTTCGAGAGCCGCAACCTGTACGTGCACAACCCGTCGGTGACGCTGATGCGCACGACGAAGGACGAGATGGTCGAGCTCGGGCGCCAGATCGCGGCGAAGCTGTCGGCGGCCACCGGGCCGACCGCGCTGTTCATCCCGCTCAAGGGCGTCTCGATGATCGACGCGGAGGGGCAGCCGTTCCATGACGCCGAGGCCGACGCCGCGCTGTTCGAGGTGCTGCGCGCCGAGGTGGGCGACAACGTGGAGCTGATCGAGATGGACAACAACGTCAACGACCCGGAGTTCGCCGACGCGATGGCCGACAAGCTCGACGAGTACATGAAGGCATGACCGGCGACGAGGCACGCGCGAAGCTGCGCGCCACGCTCGACGGCGACGGCGTGATCATCGGCGCCGGAGCCGGCACCGGCCTGTCGGCGAAGTGCGCCGAGGCGGGCGGCACGGACCTGATCATCATCTACAACTCGGGCCGCTACCGGATGGCCGGGCGCGGCTCGCTCGCCGGGCTGATGCCGTACGGCGACGCGAACGCGATCGTGCTCGAGATGGGCCACGAGGTGCTGCCGATCGTGCGCGAAACGCCGGTGCTGGCCGGCGTGTGCGGGACCGACCCGTTCCGGCTGATGGACGTCTTCCTGCGCCAGGTGCTCGACGCCGGATTCTCGGGCGTGCAGAACTTCCCGACCGTCGGGCTCATCGACGGCACGTTCCGCGCCAACCTCGAGGAGACCGGGATGGGCTACGGCCTCGAGGTCGACATGATCCGCAAGGCGAAGGAGCTCGGGCTGCTCTGCTCGCCGTACGTCTTCAACCCGGAGGACGCGGTCGCCATGACCGAGGCGGGCGCCGACGTGCTCGTCCCCCACATGGGCCTGACGACCAAGGGCACGATCGGCGCGCACACGGCCAAGACGCTCGATGAGTGCGTCGAGGAGATCCAGGCGATGCGCGACGCGGCCGTCCGCGTGAACTCCGACGTCATCGTGCTCTGCCACGGCGGGCCGCTGGCCGAGCCGGAGGACGCGCAGTACGTGCTGGACCGCACCGAGGGCATCGTGGGCTTCTTCGGCGCGTCGAGCATGGAGCGGCTGCCCACCGAGGTGGCCATGACCGAGAACATGAAGCGCTTCAAGGAGATCTCATGGCATCAAAGTTCGTAGACACGGCCGCGATCCCGACGTGGACGTTCGACTGGGGTGTCATCAAGCCGCTCGTCGCCGGCGAGAACACCGACGGGACCGCGGTCTCGATGATGCACGTGATCCTGTTGCCGGGGAAGGGCCACGACCGCCACAACCACCCGGACGCCGACGAGGTCCTCTACATCCTCGCCGGTGAAGGGGACCAGATGGTCGATGATGAGGACACCCGGCGTGTGCGGCCCGGCGACACGGTGTTCATCCCGAAGGGCGCGTTCCACTCGACGATCAACACGAGCTACGAGCCGATGGTCATCCTCGCGATCTATGCCCCGGCGGGCGCCGAGGACGTGCTGAAGACGCTGCCGGACTTCCAGGAGGTCGCAGGCGGCGACGCCCCCGCGCTCAGTCGCGGATGACGAGCCAGGTCCCGACGCCGAGCAGCACGACGCCCGACAGCCTGACCGCGGTCACCGGCGAGCGCTCGACGCCGAGCCAGCCGAAGTGGTCGATCGCCAGCGCGACCGCGAGCTGCGCGGCGATCGTCAGCGCGGTGAGGCTGCCGACTCCCAGCGCCCGCACCGTGAAGACGATGCTGCCGACGAACAGGCCGCCGACCAGTCCGCCGCCGAGCGCGACGTGCAGCGGCGCGTCGCCGATACGGCGGATGCCGCCGACGCCGTCGGTGACGACGGCGAGCGCGAGCAGGGCGATGAACGAGACGAACAGGGCGACCACCGACGCGTTGACGCCGCCGACGGTCCGCCCGAGCTGCGAGTTCAGCGGCGCCTGCACGGCGACGAGACCGCCGATCACCGCCGCCACGACGACGGCGACGTTTCTGTCCACTACTTGGCCTCGAGCCAGTTCGGCCCGATGCCGGGTTCGACGGCCAGCGGCGGGTCGAGGTCGGCGGCGGCGACCATCTCGCGCGCGATGATCTCGGCCGCCCGCTGAGCCTCTTCCTCAGGTCCTTCGGCCAGCAACTCGTCGTGGATCTGCAGGATCAGGCGGGTCTTCAGGCCCTCGGCGGCGAGCGCGTCGTGGCAGCGCACCATCGCGACCTTGATGATGTCCGCCGCGGTTCCCTGGATCACCGAGTTGACGGCGAGGCGCTCGCCGAGCTTGCGCGTCTGCCAGTTGCGCGCGCGGATCTCCGGGATCTGGCGGCGGCGGCCGAACAGCGTGCTCACGTAGCCGTGCTGCTCGGCCTGCTCGACGGCGTCCTTCATGAACTGGGCGACCGCCGGGAAACGCTCCAGGTAGCGGTCGATGAACTCCTGCGCCTCCTCCTGCGGGATCTGCAGGCGGTCGGCGAGGCCGTACGCGCTGAGGCCGTAGACGATCCCGTAGTTGACCATCTTGGCTTTCGAGCGCATGCCGTGGTCGAGTTGCTCGGGCGGCACCTCGAACACCTTGGAGGCGGTCTCCGTGTGCACGTCCTCGCCGCGCAGGAAGATGTCGCGCAGCACCTGCTCGTTGGCGATGTGGGCGAGCACGCGCAGCTCGACCTGCTCGTAGTCGACCGAGATCAGGACGTTGCCGGGCTCGGCCACGAAGCACTGGCGGATCACGCGCCCGGTCTCGGTGCGGATCGGGATGTTCTGGAGGTTCGGGTTGATGCTCGCGAGGCGGCCCGTGGCGGCGTTGGTCTGCAGGAACGTCGTGTGCAGCCGGCCGTCCTCGCCGATCCAGGCCGGGAGCGGCTCGAGGTAGGTCTGGACGAGCTTGGTCAGCTCGCGGAAGCGCTCGATCTTGGGGATGATCTCGTGCTCGTCGCGGATCGCCTGCAGTACGCGGGCGTCGGTCGAGAAGCCGGTCTTGCCGCGACGCTTGCGCGAGAGGCCGAGCTTGACGAACAGCACCTCGGCGAGCTGCTGCGTCGAGCCGATCATGAACTCCTCGCCCGCGAGGTCCCAGATCTCGCGCTCGAGCCGCTCGGCGTCGACCCGGATGCCGCTCGCGGCCGCCTCCAGGCGCTTCGTGTCGAGCTTGACGCCGACCTTCTCGGTCTCGCGCAGGACGTGCACGAGCGGGAGCTCGATGTCGTTCAGCAGGTCGGTCAGCCCGCGCTCCTGCAGCTGCGTGCGCTGCTGGGCGGCGAGGTCGTGGATGAGCACCGCGCGGGCGGCGTTCTCGTCGTCGGCGGTCACGGCCAGGCCGCGCTCCTCGCACAGCTCGTCGAGCGGGAAGCCGCGACGCGCGGGGTCGAGCAGGAAGGCGGCGAGCTCGGTGTCGAAGACCAGGTTGGCCGGCACTTCGCCGAGCGCCTTGGCGTCGTGCGCGACGACCGGGCGGTCGCCGGCGGCGGCGACGAGCTCGACCGGGTCGTCGACCTCGCCGGCCAGCGCGTGATCGCCGCCCGCGAAGGCGCCGAACCGCCACTTGGTGCTCACCGGGATCAGCTCGCCCTCTGGCGCCTCGGGCGCGACCGCCACGAGCATCAGCTCGTCGCCCTTCAGCTTGGCCACGTCGGCAGCGCCGCCCTGCCTGACGGGCACGGCGCGCGCCTCGGCCGCCTCGGGGCGCGGGATCTCGGCGGCCTCGGCGGCGAACAGCGCCTCCTCGAGGCGGCGCAGCGGGTCGCGCAGCTCCCACTCGCGGAACACGGGGCGCAGGTTGGCGCGGTCGGGAACCTTGGTGAACTCGGCCTCGAGGTCGAGCTCCACCGGGACGTCGGTGACCATCGTGGCGAGCTGCTTCGACAGCCGCGCGGCGTCGGCGTGCTCGGTGAGGTTCTGCTTGCGCTTGGCGCCGGAGATGTCGTCGACGTGGCTGAGCACGCCCTCGAGGTCGCCGAAGCGCTGCAGGAGCTCGGCGGCGGTCTTGTCGCCGATGCCCGGGACGCCCGGGATGTTGTCGCTCGTGTCGCCCTTGAGGCCGATGAAGTCGGGCACCAGCTCGGGCGGGATGCCGTAGCGCTCGACGACGCCCTCGCGGTCGTAGACCTTCGTGTCGGTGATCCCGCGCGAGGTGGTCATGATCCGCACGCCGTCGCCGACCAGCTGGTAGGCGTCGCGGTCGCCGGTCACGACCATCACGGGGATCTCGCGGTCGCGCGCCTGCGTCACGAGCGCGGCGATCACGTCGTCGGCCTCGAAGCCCTCGACGGAGATGTTCCGGTACCCGAACGCCTCGACCAGCGGGCGCAGGTGCGGCCACTGCTGCTTCAGCAGGTCGGGCCGGCTGCTGCGCTGCGCCTTGTAGTCGGCGGACAGCTCCTTGCGACCGCTCATGCCGGCGTCCCAGACGACGACGGTCGGCACTTCGCCGTAGTCGGTGAGGATCTTCACGAGCATCGACGCGAAGCCGAATATCGCGTTCGTCGGGCGCCCGTCGGAGGTCGCGATCGACTCCGGGAGCGCGAAGAACGCGCGATACGCGAGCGAGTTCCCGTCGATCAGGAACAGCTCGCGGGGCGAGTCTCCGTTGCTCTGGGCCATACGCCTTCAAGGCTAGATGAGTGCGTGGCGCCTCGGGACGCCCATTCCGCAGCGAGCGCGGTTCGCCGGAGGGGGTCTCGCCGCTATGCTGGCGGGTCCATGCGGCTCCGGAGGCAGATCACCGGTGCCATCGCACGCCGGGCGTCAGGCACTGCCACGCGCTGCGCAATCGAGAGCTGCCACTGAAGGGTTCCAAGACGATGACCGACACGCCCGCCCCCGAGGACCGCGCGCCGACGCCGACAGCTGAAGAGAAGCCCGCCGAGACGGAACCGACCGCGGCGGAGGGCAACGGCGAAGCGGCCCCGCCGGCCGAGGCCACGGCGCCCGCACCGGCGGCGGACGAGTCATCGACCTCGGCACCGGCGGCGAACGGATCCACGGAGTCGGCGCCCGCGGCCGAAGAGTCGTCGGAAACGCCGCCGGCGGCCGAGGCGACCGCGCCGACGCCGGCGGCCGACGAGACTCCGGCGCCCGCGGCCGACGAGACTCCGGCGCCCGCGGCCGACGAGACTCCGGCGCCCGCGGCCGACGAGACCCCGGCGCCCGCGGCTGACGAGACTCCGGCACCCGCCGCTGACGAGACTCCGGCGCCCGCCGCTGACGCGACTCCGGCGACCCGCCGGCCGACGCAGACCCCGGCGCCCGCGGCCGACGACCGCGCCGCGGCACGACTCCGCGGCTGAGGCGACCGCGCCGGCGCCCGCGACTGACGAAAGCCCGGCGCCCGCGGCTGAGGCGACCCCGGCGCCCGCGGCTGACGCCACCTCGGCGCCCGCGGCCCCGGCTCAGCCCGCGCAGCAGCAGGGCGGCGGCGGAGACCGGCAGGGTCGTGGTGGCCAGCAGCAGCGCCCGCGTCGTCGTCGGAGGCTGACCGCGGCCGAGAAGCACCGGCGCACGTTCTTCGCGAAGCTCAGCGAGCTGCGCAAGCAGGAGCAGGCGGCCGTGGAGGCCGTCGAGCCCGATCCCGAGCCCGTGGCGGAAGCCGAGGCGGCTCCGGCTCCCGAGGGCGACGGCGCCGAGGCGCCCGCCGCTGAGCAGCCGCAGCAGACGCAGCAGCAGCCGGCAGCGCCCGCGACCTCCCCGTCGCGCTCGGCGCGCGCCCAGGCACGGCTCGTCGCAGCCATCGAGCGCGTCGGCGGCGCCGAGGCGGTGCGCGAGGCGCTCCAGCCCAAGCGGCGCGATGACGGCGAGACCATGAAGTGGTCGTCGGTGTGCGCCGAGCAGGCCCAGGGCGTCAAGCCGGGCGATCCGATCTTCACCGCGTGGGTGCGCCTCGCGGCCACCCCCGTGCGCGACGTCAAGGCCATCGTCAACCCGCGCGACCGCGGCGACGACCGCCGTGGGCGCGGCCGGGGCCGCGGCCGCCAAGGCGGCGGCGGCGGAGGCGGCGGTGGCGGCAACTACCGCGGTGGTGGCGGCGGCGGTGGCGGTGGCTACCGCGGCGGCGGCTACCAGGGCGATCGCGACCGCGGCCGGCCCGCCCGCCGCGAGGAGCTCGAGGAGCACGGCCGCGACGGCTCGTTCCGCTCGTCGGTCCGCATCGTGCACGTCGACAGCGACGGCCAGCGCAAGGAGCGCGACGACGACCGCCGCGCCGAGCGCGAAGCGAAGCGCCAGGCCGAGGCCGAGCGCCTCGCCAAGCTCGGCTACTAGTACGCGCGGCCGGAAGTACGGCGCATAACCCGGCGTAGTCCGGGTCGTCGCTGCCGGTGCACGGCATCCGCGAGCATGCTGGTGGCACGTGAGGAGCCGGGTGCCGGCAGCGGCGGGCCGGGCCCGCCGGAATGCGTCGTAGTTCGGTCGCGTGTACTAGTACGCGAATCCCCCGAATCGGGTGAGGCGGGGTCCCCCGGCCTCACAACATGATGCGCACGCATGCGTAGGCCGAAGCTCTACCGCAGGACGCATCACGAGGGCCCGGGCGGCGGCGAGACCGAGTTCGTCGAGGTCGACGCCGCCGAGCTGTCCGGCCTGTTCGCCGCGCCCAGGTGGCTGCGCGACCTCGGGCTGATGTCGTGGCTGGTCGTCGGCGTGTTCGTGCTCGTCGGCGGCTTCGTCTGGTTGCTCGCACTCACACAGACGATCGTCGTGCCGGTCGTCACCGCCGCGATCCTCGCCTCGGTGCTGGCACCCGTCGTCCGCTTCCTGAAGCGCCACAGAGTGCCCCGCGGCGCCGGCGCGGCGCTCGTGCTCCTGCTCGTCATAGTCCTCGCCGGCGTGTTCGTGCTGCTCATCGTGGGTGGCATCTCCTCGGAGGCGAGCCAGATCAGCGGCGCGCTCCAGAAGGGCGCGAGCAAGGTCGAGGGCTATCTGAAGGACCTCGGGATCAGCTCCGACGGCGCGTCCAAGGCCAAGAGCGACGCCAGCGGCTCCCTGAGCAGTGCCTTCCACGCGCTCACCGACGGCCTCGGCAAGGCGCTGAAGGAGCTCGCCGGGCTGGCGATATTCCTGTCCTTCACCGCGCTGAGCCTGTTCTTCCTGCTCAAGGACGGACCCGTCATTCGGGGCTGGCTCGAGCGTCACATGGGCGTCCCGCTGCCCGTCGCCAAGGCGATCAGCACCCGGACGATCGGCTCGATGCGCGGCTACTTCACGGGCGTGACGGCGGTCGCGGGGTTCAACGGCATCGTGATCGGGCTCGGCGCTCTCGTGCTCGGGGTTCCCCTCGCCGGCACGATCGCGGTCGTCAACTTCGTCGCCGCGTACATCCCGTATCTCGGCGCCTGGAGCGCCGGCGCCTTCACGGTCCTGATCGCGCTCGGCGATCTGGGGCCGAGCGGCGCGCTGGCGATGGGGGTCATCGTCCTGCTGGCCAACGGCGCGCTGCAGCAGCTCATCCAGCCGATCGCGTTCGGCGCGGCGCTGGGCATCCACCCGCTGGCGGTGCTGATCGTCACGATCGCCGGCGGCGCCCTGTTCGGCACGATCGGTCTGATCATCTCCGCGCCGCTCACCTCGGCCGCGGTCAAGGTCGCCGCCGACCTGGGCCGCGCCCGCGCCGCCGAGGCGAACGCACAGGCGCCCGCAGAGGCGCCCGCGCCGGCGACCTGACACGCGGCCACCCGCAGGTCGCGTCTAGTATCCGGCCCGCCGGTGCCCCTGCCCACGTCCGCCCAGTTCTCGTTCGTCCTGCGCGTGCGGATCGACCACCGCCCGGGGATGCTCGGCCGCGTGGCGACCGCGATCGGCCAGGCGGGCGGCACGATCGGCTCGGTCGACCTCGTGGCGATCGACAACGCGCACACGCTGCGCGACATGACCGTCGACGCCGCGGGCACGGATCACGTCAACGAGATCGTCAAGCAGGTCGACAGCGTCGACGGCGCCGAGGTGCTCGACGCGACCGACCGCACGTTCCTGATGCACGTCGGCGGCAAGATCGAGCAGCACAACCGCCACCCGCTGCGCACCCGCGACGACCTGAGCATGGCCTACACGCCGGGCGTGGCCCGCGTCTGCACCGCCATCGCCGAGGACCGCGACAAGGCCTTCCAGTACACGATCAAGCGCAACACGGTGGCGGTCGTCTCCGACGGCAGCGCCGTCCTCGGGCTCGGGGACATCGGGCCCGAGGCGGCGATGCCGGTCATGGAGGGCAAGGCGATGCTGTTCAAGGAGTTCGGCGGAGTGGATGCCTTCCCGCTGTGCCTGAACACCAAGGACGTGGACGAGATCGTCGCCACGGTCGAGGCCGTCGCCCCCACGTTCGGCGGCATCAACCTCGAGGACATCAGCGCCCCCCGCTGCTTCGAGATCGAGGAGCGGCTCAAGGCGTCACTGGACATTCCGGTGTTCCACGACGACCAGCACGGCACCGCGGTCGTGGTGCTCGCCGCGCTGCTCAACGGCCTCAAGCTCACCGGCAAGAAGATCGAGGACCTCGAGGTGCTGATCGTCGGCCTCGGCGCCGCCGGCATCGCGGTGACCAGGATCCTGCTCGCCGCCGGCGTCCACCACATCGTCGGCTGCGACTCCAAGGGAGCGCTGAGCACCGAGCGCGCCGACTACCAGGACGGCTCGATGACCGCCATCAAGCGCTGGTTCGCCGAGAGCACCAACGCGGACAAGCGCGCCGGCGGCCCGGCCGACGTCATCGAGGGCGCCGACCTGTTCGTCGGCCTCTCCGGCGCCCGGGTCATGCCCGCCGAGGCGCTCGGCCGCATGGCCGACGACGCGATGGTGTTCGCGATGGCCAACCCGACCCCCGAGGTCACGCCCGAGGAGGCCGAGCCGTACGCGCGGATCATCGCCACCGGCCGCTCGGACTACCCGAACCAGATCAACAACGTCCTCTGCTTCCCCGGGATCTTCCGCGGCGCGCTCGACGTGCGCGCCCGCGAGATCACCGAGGAGATGAAGATGGCCGCGGCCCGCGGCATCGCGGCCGTCGTCCGCGACGAGGACCTGCGCGAGGACCACATCATCCCGTCGCCGTTCAACCGCGACGTGCCCAAGGCGGTCGCGGATGCCGTGGCCGAGCAGGCCACGCGCGAGGGCTCGGCCGTCGCCGACCCGGGCAGCGTGGGCTACGCGCCCGGCGACACGCAGGAGTTCGCCGCGATCCGCCGCGACCGCTCATGAGGGTCACGCTGACCGGTGCCACCGGTCGCCTCGGGAGCCTGCTCGCAAACGCACTCCAGGAGCGCGGCGACGAGGTGACGATCCTGTCGCGCAACCCGGACAAGGGCGTGCAGTACGACCCGATGAACGCGCCCGCGCCCCCGGAGGCGCTGGCGGGCCGCGACGCGATCGTCCACCTGGCCGGTGAGGACATCGCTCAGCGCTGGAGCGACGAGACGCTGCGGCGGATCAAGGACTCGCGCGAGATCGGCACGCGCAACCTGGTGGCCGGCATCGCGCAGGCCGACCCGCGCCCGAAGGCGCTGATCTCCGCCTCGGCGGTCGGCTACTACGGCAACCGCCCGGACCCGATCGACGAGGACGCCCCACCCGGCAACGACGTGCTCGCGGACATCTGCGTCACCTGGGAGCGCGAGGCCGACAAGGCCGCCGAGCTCGGCCTGCGCGTCGTGAAGGTGCGCACCGGCGTCGTGCTCGACCGCCACGGCGGCGCGCTGGAGAAGATGCTGCTGCCCTTCCGGCTCGGCGTCGGCGGCCCGGTCGCCGGCGGGAAGCAACCGCTGGCCTGGGTCCACTACGACGACGTCGTCGGCATCTACCTCCGCGCGATCGACGACGAGCGCTGGACCGGCGCGGTCAACGCCACGGCCCCCGAGCCGGTGAGCAACACGACGTTCTCGAAGGCGCTCGGCCGTGCCCTGAACCGCCCGGCGTTCACCCCCGTCCCAGGCTTCGCGATCAAGCTGTTATACGGCGGCATGGCCAAGCTGGTCGTCGAAGGCCAGTACGCCCGCCCCCGCCGGACACTGGACCTCGGCTACGAGTTCCGCCACCCCGACCTCGACGAGGCGCTGCGCTCCGCATTGCAGGCTTGAAGGACGACCGCTACGACCCGCTCCCGGGTCTCACCGAGATCCCGGCCTGGCTGATCCGCAAGCTGTCGCGGCGCGGGCGCTGGATCGCCGGCCTGGCGGGCGTCGCGATGCTCGTGATCATCGGGATCGCGCTGGCGATCAGCATCCCGAAGATCAACGACAGCAAGGCGGACCGCGCGGCGGCCGAGCGCGCCGCCGCCGCCGAGCGCGAGGCGGCACTTGTGGCCGAGCTCAAGGCCGAGCAGCGGCTGCGCGAGGGCTCCGGCACGTCGTCGAAGGGTCTCGAGGGCGCCGCCGCGATCGAGGCGCGCCGGCAGCTCGCGACCGAGCTGGCCGCCTCGGTGAAGGGCGACGCGCTGCGGCGCGTGCGGACCGGCGAGTTCGCCCACGCGGTCACGCGCGTGGAGTGCGAGCGCTACCCGCGCGGCGCCCGCGGCGAGGACCCGGCGACCAACCTCGCGAGCCCCACGGGCCGCTACTCGTGCCTGGCGATCACCGCCGACGCCCCGCAGACGTCCGAGACCAGCCCGAGCAGCATCGGCTATCCCTACCGAGCGGCCGTGGACTTCCCGGCCGGGCGCTTCACGTACTGCAAGGTGAGTGGCCGGCCCGGCGAAGGATCGCTGTCGCGCAAGGTTCTGGTGCGAGTCCCGAAGGCCTGCGGAGGCTGAGAGACGACACATCGCCGCCGCTGCGCCCATAAGAGGACGCGATGGCGATGCCCCCCGACCTCGATCGCCTCGGCGAGCAGCTCGTGGGTGCCGCCGGCCACACGCTCGACAAGCGCCGCCGGCGCAGCGAGATCCGGCGGCGGATGGCGACGGCCGGCATCATCGGCGGGATCGCGTTCGCGGTGCTCACGCCGGCGCCGCTGGGCACGGCCGTCCGCACCCTCTCGGGCGCCACGCTGGCATCAACCACGGAGCGCCCGTGGTGCGACCTCCCGCGCGGCACCGGCTTCCGGCTGGAGCGGTGCGCGCCGGCGGCTGCCGCCGTGCCGCACCGCCCCTATGCCTGGCGCTGAGCGTCCTCGACCTTGGCCCGGCCGATGGGGCCGATCTGCTTCCACTTGGACTCGGGCTTCGCGGGCCAGAACAGCCAGATCACGGTCCCGATGACGCTGAGCAGGAGACCGAACGCGAGGCCGAGCTTCTCGCCGTAGCCCTTCCGCTCGGACAGGTACGAGGCGACAATCGCCGCCAGCAGCCACAGGTACGTGAGCCACAGCGCCGCCGCGCCTAGGAGAGCGAAGATCGTCATGTTCCCAGGTAGGCCTTCTGCACTTCGGGGTTTGTCCGCAGCGACGCGCTCTCGTCGGTCATCACGACCTTGCCGGTCTCGAGCACGTAGCCGCGCTTGGAGACGTCGAGCGCGAAGTTGGCGTTCTGCTCCACCAGCAGGATCGTCATGCCCTGCTTGTTGATCTCGGCGATCGTCTCGTAGATGCGCTCCACCAGGATCGGCGCGATGCCCATCGACGGCTCGTCGAGCAGCAGCAGCTTGGGCTGACCCATCAGCGCCCGGCCGATGGCCAGCATCTGCTGCTCGCCACCGGACATCGTGCCCGCCTTCTGCATCTCGCGCTCCTTCAGGCGAGGGAAGAGGTCGAAGACCCGGTCGAGGTCCTCCTTGATGCCGGCGCTGTCGCGGCGCAGGAACGCGCCGAGCTCGAGGTTCTCGCGCACGGTCATGCGCTGGAAGCAGCGCCGTCCCTCGGGCGCCTGGCAGATGCCGAGCCGGACGATCTCCTGCGCCGGCGTGAACGAGATGTCGTCGCCGTGGAGGCGGATCGAGCCCGTGCGCGGCGGTGTGAGACCGGAGATCGAGCGCAGCGTCGTGGACTTGCCGGCGCCGTTGGAACCGATCAGCGTCACGCACTCACCCTCGTTGACCTCGATCGTGATGCCCTTCAGCGCCTCGATGTTGCCGTAGTAGGTGTGGATGTCTTCGACTTCCAGGAACGCCATCAGTCCTCACCGCCTTCCGACGCCGCCTTGCCGAGGTAGGCCTCGATGACGCGCGGGTTGCTGCGCACCTCGGCGGGCTTGCCCTCGGCGATCTTCTCGCCGTGATCGAGCACCGTGATGTGTTCCGACACGCCCATGACCACCTTCATGTCGTGCTCGATGAGCACGATCGTGACACCGCGCTCGTCGCGCAGCTTGTGCATGAACTGCGTCAGCTGCTCGGACTCCTGTGGGTTCATGCCGGCGGTCGGCTCGTCGAGCAGGAGGATCTTCGGGTCCGACGCCAGCGCGCGGGCGATCTCGACACGCCGCTGCTCGCCATAGGAGAGGTTGATCGCCGTCCAGTCGTGGTGCCGCTTGGACACGCCCACGTAGGACAACTCCTCGCGCGCCTTGGCGTCGACGCGCTTCTCCTCCTTGCGCACACCCGGCGTGCGGAAGATCGAGCCGAACAGCCCGGCCTTCATACGCGCGTTCTGGCCGACCATGCAGTTCTCGACCGCGCTCATGGTGGAGAACAGGCGGATGTTCTGGAACGTCCGCGCCATGCCCAGCTTCATGATCACGTCGGGCCGCCCGCCGGTGACGTTGCGGTCGTCGAACACGATCAAGCCCAGCGTCGGCTTGTAGAAGCCGGTGAGCATGTTGAAGAACGTCGTCTTCCCGGCGCCGTTGGGGCCGATGATCGAGACGATCGACTTCTCGGGCACGCCGAACGTCACATCGCTCACCGCGGTGAGGCCGCCGAACTGCTTGGTGACGTTCTGCGCGTCGAGGATCAGGTTGCCGTTGGTCTCGCTCATGCGCGGGTGCTGTAGAGGGTTTCCTCGGAGACCTCGTCGCCGTGCGTCAGCTCCTCCGCGCGCCTTCGCTCCGGCAGCAGGCCCTGAGGCCGCAGGATCATCATGATCACCAGCAGGAAGCCGTAGATCGCGAACGTGATCTGCGTCATGTCGAAGTCGAGCCCGACGTCGCTCGGCAGCGTGTTGAGCACGTCCGGGATCAGCCAGTTGTTGATGAACGACAGGACGATGGCGCCGAGCACCACGCCCCAGATCGAGCCGAGGCCGCCGAGGATCACCATGCCCAGCACCAGGATCGAGAAGTAGAACTGGAACTGGTCGGCGTTGACGGTGTTCAGGAACGATCCGAGGTAGGCGCCGGCGATGCCGCCGAACGCGGCGCCGGTGCCGTAGGCCATCAGCTTGGTCTTGACCGACGGCACACCCATGGCCACGGCGGCGACCTCGTCCTCGCGCAGCGCGATCCAGGCGCGGCCGAGCCGCGAGTCGCGCAGGCGGAAGTTCACGAACAGGACGACCGCGACGAGCCCCAGCGCCACCCAGTACCACGGCCTGAGGTTGAGCGACGTGAACGGGTCCACGAATGGGATGTCGATCTTGTCCACCGGCGTGATGCCCTGCCGTCCCGCGGTGAACGTCTGGTCGGCTCCGAACGTGTTCTCCAGCGCACCGCCGATGATCGGCACGCCCGAGAGCTTGATCTCGTCGCCGTTGACGGCGATGCGGCCGATGATCTCGCCGAACGCGAGCGTCACGATCGCGATGTAGTCGCCGCGCAAACGGAGCGTCGGCAGGCCGATGAGCATGCCGGCGATCGTGGTGAACACCACCGCGACGACGAGGATCAGGAAGAAGTTGAGGTGGATGCCGGGCAGGTTGGCGGCGAACCCGGTCACGCCGATGTGCCAGCCCTCCTCGTTGCCCACCTGGGAGAAGAAGCCGGACCCGAGCCACCCCATCGTGTAGGCGCCGATCGCGAAGAAGGCGACGTACCCGAGGTCGAGGAGCCCGGCGAAGCCGACGATGATGTTCAGGCCGAGGGCCATCACGATGTACGCGAGCGCGAGCGTCGCATCGCCCATCAGCTGACCGCCCGAGTCGAGGATGAACGGCACCGCGGCGACGACGAGGAAGAAGATCGGGATGAAGGCCTTCTCGGCCCAATCCGGGAGCTCGAAGCCCTTCTTGGACGCGCTCGGAGGCGCCGCGCCCTGCTCGGTCTCGGCGGCGGCGGTGCTCATCCCGCCTCCCTCGTCTCCTCGCCCAGCAGGCCGGACGGCTTGAAGACCATGATCAGGATCAGGTAGACGAACACGACCGCCGGCGTCCACTCGGCGCCGATGCGGTTGTCGGACATCTGCTGGATGAAGCCGATGATGAAGCCGCCGAGCACGGCGCCGCGGATGTTGCCGATGCCGCCCATGACGGCGGCCGTGAAGGCCACGAGGCCCGCAGTGAAGCCCTGGAAGTACCAGATCGTCGTCTGGTAGAGCGCGTAGATCAGGCCGGCCGCGCCGGCCAGCATGCCGCCGATCAGGAACGTCAGCGAGATCGTCGTGTCGACATTGATCCCCATCAGGCGCGCGGCGTCGGGATCCTGCGCGGTGGCGCGCATCGCCTTGCCCAGCCGGCTCTGGCCGATGAAGGTGGTCATCGCTATCAGCAGCGGGATCGTCACGGCGACGGCGAGCAGGTCGCCGTTGGTGATCTCCACCCCGCTGATCGTGAACAGCTCGTGCTGGGAGCGGATCAGATCCGGGATGCCCTCCTGCGAGCCGCCGCGCCAGAGCAGGCCGATGTTCTGCAGGATGAAGGAGAAGCCGACCGCGGTAATCAGCGGCGCCAGCTTGGGCGCGCTCCGGAGTGGGCGATACCCCACCCGCTCGATCATCGTGTTCAGCAGGCCCGACGCGAGCATGGTGATCGGCAGCGCGATCAACAGGCCGACGATCAGCAGGCCCGTGCCGGTGCCCTGTGTCAGACCGATCGTTCCGAAGAAGCCGGCTGCCACGAACGAGCCGATCATGAAGACCTCGCCGTGGGCGAAGTTGATCAGCTCGACGATGCCGTAGACGAGCGTGTAGCCGATGGCCACGAGCGCCCAGATGGCGCCGTTCGAGATACCGTCGACGAGGTTGTTGCCGAGCCGGGAGAGATTGTCCGTATCGCTCGTCAAATCCTGGATCGCGAACCACACGGGCATCGCGAGCAGGACGACGATCAGACCGTACTTCGAGATGAAGTCACGCACCGCCTGACCCGGGGCGGCGGGGCGCGCTGCGGGAACGCTTGCGGCTTCCATGTCGATGGGACTCTTCCAGAAAGACGCTTCCGGGGGCGGGAAGTTTTTCCCACCCCCGGATGCAGCGACTTTCTAGCGCTGGCTCAGTTGGTCTGCGCCTTGATCGTTTCGTCGAACTTCAGCGTCCCACCATCGATGGAGTAGACGCCGTAGTCGGTCAGCGTGGTGTCACCGTTCTCGTCGATCGAGTAGGTGCCGAGCACGCTGTCGCGGTCCTTGGTGTCGAACAGCGCCTTGGTGATGTTCTCCTTGCTGCCATCACCGGAACGCTCGATCGCGTCGAGCGCCAGGCGCATCGCCTCGTAGCCGTAGATGGCGTACGGATCGGGGTTCTTCTCGCCGTACTTCTCGGTGTACTGCGTGAAGAACTCCTGGCCCTCCGGCGGGTACTCGTCGGGGGACAGGGTGGCGACCGTCACCTTGACCTTGGAGGCCACGTCGGCGGGGATACCGCCCTCCTTGGGATCGGAGAACCCGGACTCCGCCACGCCGTCCGGCCCGTAGAGCTTCGCGTCCGGCAGAGCGGCCGAGAAGTCCTTGTAGAGCTGGACCGCGTTGTTCGCGGTGATGCCCGAGTAGACGAAGCAGTCCGCGCCCTGGCCCTTGGCCTTGGACGCGAGCGACCGGTAGTTCGGCGCGTTCTTGTCGATCGCGTCGTTGGCCACGATGTCCAGCTGGTTCGCCTCAGCAGCGAGCTGGATGTTCTTGGCCAGGCCGGCGCCGTAGACCTCCTTGTCGTTGGTCATGAAGACCTTCGTGCAGCCGTCCTTCTTCATCAGCGTCGCGAGCGCGGCGGCCTGGATCGTGTCCTTCGGGACGATGCGCGTGTAGGTGCGCGTGCCGGCCGGATAGAACTTGTCCGGCTCGCCCGGCTCGGAGCCCGGCTCGTCGGACGTCAGGCCCACGTACGTGTTCGCGGGGCTGATCTGCGGGACCTGGGCCTCGTTGAGAATCGGGATCGAGACCGCAGAGCCGCCCAGAGTTGAACTCGCCGAGGTAGACGGCGGTCGATTCGTCCTGAGCAGCCTTGCGCGCGTTGGACTGCACCGCTTCAGGCGTCCACGAGCCCGCCTGGGCGGTCGAGTCGTCGAGCGACTCGTACTTGATCGTGAAGTCACCGGCCTTGCCGCCCGCCTGGTCGAGCGCGAGCTTGATGCCGTTGACCAGTGCGGTCGTCTGCGGACGGGAGGCGCCTTGGAGCGGGAGCGACGAGTAGACGGTCAGGCTCTTGCCGCCGCCGCTGCTGCCGCTGTCGCCGCCGCTACCGCCACTGTCGTCGTCACCGCACGCGGCGACGCCCATCGCAAGCGCGCCGATGAGACAGCCTGTCGCTGCCAACCAGCGTGAATTCAAGGAACCCCTCCTCATAAAGGGTTTGATTTGGGCGGCGATTCTACGCACGCCTTTTCCGGCCGCGCAACAGAGTGCCACGAAGCACGGCAGATTTCCCGGATTTGGCGAACCCCCGGGTGCGCGGCGGTGGTTAGCCGTCGCGGCGGTTGCCCGGGAGGTACGGCACGACCAATCTGGCGGCCGCGGCGAGCACGAGCATGAGGAGCGTGATGAGGAACGCGTCGAACCCCTTGGCGCCGATCGCCCAGAGGACGATCCACACCACGAGGCCCGCGATCAGAACGAGAAGTGCGCCCATGGAAGGCGGCGTAGCCTACCGGCGCAGGCCGTCGGCGAGCGCCGCGACCAGGTCGCCGACCGCGCCGGCGGGATCCCCGCCCGCCTCGGACGCCTCGGCCGCGGCCCGCACGAGCCGCGAGCCGACGATCACGCCGTCGGCGCCGGCAGCGGCCGCCTGCGCGGCCTGCTCGGGGGTCGAGATGCCGAAGCCGACCGCCACGGGGACCGGGCTGTGGGCCTTCGCGTGCGCGAGCGTGTCGGCCAGCGAGCCGTGCACGGCCGCCCGCTCGCCGGTCGTCCCGGTGACCGAGACCGTGTAGACAAATCCACGCGCGCGGCCGACGATGGCGGACACCCGATCGTCAGGCGTGGTCGGCGCGATCAGCGGCACGAGCGCGATCCCGGCGGCGTCGCACGCCTCGCGGACGGCGTCCCCCTCCTCGAGCGGCAGGTCGGGCACGATCAGCCCGCTGGCGCCGGCCGCCGCCAGCTCGTCGGCGAAGCGCTCGAGCCCGCGAGCGAACACGAGGTTGGCGTAACACATCAGCACCACAGGTAGGCGCTCTGACAATCGCGAGGCGACGCCGATGACGTCACGCAGCGTCGCGCCCGCTGCCAGGGCCTGTGTGCCGGCCGCGTGGATCACCGGCCCGTCGGCCAGCGGATCCGAGAACGGCACGCCGAGCTCGACCAGGTCGGCGCCGTTGTCGGCGCAGGCGAGGCCGATCGCGACCGAGGCCTCCACGTCCGGGAAGCCGCCCATCAGATAGGGCATCAGCGCCGCGCGTCCGTCGGCCGCCGCGAACGCGGCGGCGATCCGCTCGTCAGTCCCCGATTCCAAGCTTCGGGAGCACCTCCGCGAGGTCCTTGTCCCCGCGGCCGGAGAGGCAGATCAGGTCGAGCGTGTCCGGCTCGGCGTCGGCGCCGAGCACCCAGGCGACCGCGTGCGAGGACTCGAGCGCCGGGATGATGCCCTCGAGCTCCGCCACGCGCCGCAGCGTCGCGAGCGCCTCGTCGTCGGTGATCGCGACGTAGGTCGCGCGGCCGGTGTCGCGCAGGTGCGCGTGCTCGGGGCCGGTGCCCGGGTAGTCGAGGCCGGCGGAGATCGAGTGCGCCTCGAGGATCTGGCCGTCCTCGTCCTGCATGATCGCCGAGTAGGCGCCGTGCAGGACGCCGCCGCGCCCGCCGATCGTCAGCGGCGCGCCGTGGCGGCCGGTGGCGATCCCGTCGCCCGCGGCCTCGACGCCGATCAGCGCCACGTCGGCGTCGTCCACGAACGGGACGAACGTGCCGATCGCGTTCGAGCCGCCGCCCACGCATGCCACGACGCGGTCGGGCAGCCGGCCCGCCACCTCGAGGATCTGGGCGCGCGCCTCGTCGCCGATCACCCGCTGCAGGTCGCGCACCAGCGCCGGGAACGGCGCGGGACCGACGCACGAGCCGATCACGTAGTGCGTCCCGCCGACGTTGGCGACCCAGTCGCGGATCGCCGCCGACACGGCCTCCTTGAGCGTCCGCGCCCCGGCGTCGACCGGCGCGACCGTCGCGCCCAGCAGCTCCATGCGCTGCACGTTGGGCCGCTGGCGGCGCATGTCCTCGGTGCCCATGTAGACGACGCACTCGACGCCGAGCAGCGCGCACGCGGTCGCGGTGGCGACGCCGTGCTGGCCGGCGCCGGTCTCGGCGATGATGCGCGTCTTGCCCATCCGCTTGGCCAGCAGGCACTGGCCGAGCGCGTTGTTGATCTTGTGCGCGCCGGTGTGCAGCAGATCCTCGCGCTTGAGGTAGATCGGGTGCCCGGCCGCCTCGGAGAGCCGCTGCGCGTGGTACAGGGGTGTCGGACGGCCCGCGAAGTCGCGCAGCAGGATCGACAGCTCGGCGTTGAAGCCCTCGTCGTCGCGCGCCTCCACCCAGGCGTCCTCGAGCTCGGCGAGCGCCGGCATCAGCGTCTCGGGCACGTACTGGCCGCCGTACGGGCCGAAGCGGTGCTCGACGACGCTCATACGACGACACCCGAGGCCGCGGCGATGAACGCCTCCACCTTTGCCGCGTCCTTGATCCCGGGCGCGGACTCCACCCCGGACGCGACGTCGACCCCCCACGGGCGCACCGCCGCGATGCCCTCGGCGACGTTCTCGGGCGTCAGGCCGCCGGACAGGATCAGCGGCACCTGCGAGTGCCGCTGCGCGGCCAGCGCCCAGTCCCACGTGCGGCCCGTGCCGCCGTAGGCGGAGCCGGCAGCCGCGTCGAACATGTGGAAGGCCGTGTGGAAGCGCTCGGCATCGCGGATGTCGGCGCCCGAGCCGATGCCCAGCGCCTTGATCACCTTGGCGCCGGTCCGCTCGGTCACGGCGGTGCAGAACGACGGGCCCTCGTCGCCGTGCAGCTGCACGTGCGTGAGCCCCACGCCCTCGGCCAGGCGGACGACCTCGTCGAGCGTCGGGTTGACGAACACGCCGACGGGCTCGACCTGCCGCCGCAGCGCGCGGGCGATGCCGGCGGCGACGCCCGGGTCACAGCGGCGCTTGGAGCCGGGCCAGAAGTTGAAGCCGACCGCCCAGGCGCCGAGGGAGGCCGCCAGCTCGGCGTCCTCGGAGCGGGTGATTCCGCAGATCTTCACTCGGGCCATAACGGCCCTTCAGCCTACTCGGCGGTGGTCGGCAGGCCGGGCGAACTGCGGCTGAGTAAGGAGGCGGAGAGTGCGGTCGCTGACCTCTCCCCTACCCAGCCGCAGTTGACGTTGGCTCAGCCCGACTGCGCGGTGGCCGGGCGCTCGAGCAGGTGCACCTCGACGTCGCCGCGCGCGCCGTCGCGCAGCACGCCGAGCTCGACCGACTGGCCCGGCGAGTGGTCATCGACCTCGCCGAACAGCTCGCCGAGCGTCGTGACCGGCCGGCCGTCGATCGACTCGATGACGTCGCCCGTCTGGATCCCGGATTGCTCGGCCGGGCCTCCGGACTTCACGTGGGTCACCTGCACGCCGCCGCTCACCGGCGCAGCGCGCAGCCCGATGTACGGGCGGACGACCTTGCCGGCGTCCTCGAGCTTGCCGACGACGTCGCGGGCGACGTTGGCCGGCACCGCGTAGCCACTCGTCTCGCCCTCGCCGGGGAGCCGGAAGGTGACGCCGACCACGCGGCCGTCGGCCCCGAGCAGCGGGCCGCCGGAGCTGGCCGGCTCGATCACCGCGTCGGTCTCGAACACGCCGTCGATCAGATAGCCGCCCGGCGCCTCGATCCGCTGCCCGGCCGCCGCGATCCGGCCGCTGCCGGCGTTGGCCTGCATGCCGGTGGGGTTGCCGACCGCCACCACCTGATCTCCCGGGCGGACGGCGGCGGAGTCACCGAACTCGAGCGGATGCAGGTCGAGGTCCGCAGGGGGATCCAGCGCGAGCACCGCGAGGTCGGTCTGCTCGTCCTTCCCGATCACGTGGGCGGGGACGGTCGGCCCGTCCTGGAACGTGACCTGAACCGCCGTGACGCCGCTGACCACGTGGGCGTTGGTCACCACGTGGCCGTCGCCGTCGATCACGAAGCCCGAGCCGGTCGACAGATTGAACTCGCTGCCGGTCGCGGAGTCGAACGCCGTGCCGCCGGTGCCGCGCTGCACCGACCGGCCGCGCACGTAGACCACGCTGGGGGCCGCGCGGTCGTAGATCTCGTTCGAGCTCAGGCGGTCGCCGCCGCCGCCCGGCAGCAGGCCCTGCCGGCTGGCCAGCGACGCGGAACCGCTTCCGCCGCCGGCCACCATCGCGACAGCCGTGATCGCGCTGCCGAGCACGGCGGCCACCAGCGGCACCGCTACCTGTCGGGTCGTCACGAGACCCCTAGGTTGGCTGTGGACCGTTAGTGAGGGCTAAACGGAATCCCCGCCGCTGAGCAGCAGGGTGGCTGCCTCGACGTCCTCGGCGCGCATCAGCGTCTCGCCCACGAGCACCGCGTCGACGCCGACGCGGTCGAGCTCGTCGAGCTGCTCGCGAGTGGTGAAGCCGGACTCGGACACCACGGTCTTGCCCGCCGGGACGTCGGCCAGCAGGTCGTACGTGCGCTCGATGTCGACCGAGAAGTCGCCGAGATCGCGGTTGTTGATCCCCAGCACGTCGGCCTCGACATCGAGCGCGACGTCGAGCTCGCGCTCGTCGTGGATCTCCACCAGCGCGTCGAGGTCGAGCGCCCGCGCCTCGGTGAGCAGCTCGTAGAGGACGTCCGGCTCCAGCGCGGCGACGATCAGCAGGATCGCGTCCGCGCCCGCGGCGGCCGACTCATACAGCTGGTAGGGGTCGACGACGAAGTCCTTGCGCAGCACCGGGAGCTCGCAGGCCGCGCGCGCGGTCCGCAGGTCTTCGAGCGAGCCGCCGAAGTGGAACGGCTCGGTGAGGATCGACACCGCCGCCGCGCCGCCGCGCTCGTAGGCCAGGACGATGTCCTCGACGGTCGCCCCCTCGCGGATCAGCCCGGCGGACGGCGAGCGGCGCTTGTGCTCGGCGATCAGCGAGATCCCCGGCCGCAGCAGCGCCTCGGAGAACGGCCGGCCCTCCGGCCGCTCGGCGATCACCGCCTCGAGCCGCGCCAGCGGCACCGACGCGCGGCGTCTGCCGACCTCGTCGCGGGTGTCCTCGACGATCCTCTCCAGCACGCTCATGCGGGCGCCAGCTCCTGGGTCATCTCCACCAGTCTGCCCAGGGTCGCGGCGGCGCGCCCATCGTCCAGCGCCGCCTCGGCGGCGCGCACGCCCTGCTCGAGGCTGTCGGCCCGGCCCGCGACGTAGATCGCGGCGCCCGCGTTGAGCGCGGCCAGGTCGCGCTGCGGCCCGGGCTCGCCCTCGAAGATCCGCCGCGTGGTCTCGGCGTTGCGCTCGGGCGTGCCGCCCGCGAGGTCCTCCGGGCGCGCACGCGGCAGCCCGACGTCCTCGGGGGACACCTCGTACGAATGAAGCTCCTGCCCGTCGACCTCGACGACGCGCGTTGTACCCGAGGTGCTCATCTCGTCCAGACCGTCTGCGCTGGACACTACCAGCGCTTTCACGGCGCCCAGACGCGCCAGGGCGCCCGCGATCGTGTCCAGGAACGCGGCGTCGGACACGCCGATCACCTGCCGTGTCGCGCCCGCCGGATTTGTCAGCGGGCCGAGGAAGTTGAAGATCGTGCGGACGGCCAGCTCCTTGCGCACGGGCACGACGAACCGGGTTGCCCCATGGTGGGCGGGCGCGAACATGAAGCCGAAGCCCGCCTGCTCGATGCAGCGGGCCACCGCTTCGGGCCCGAGGTCGATCCGCACGCCGAGGGCCTCCAGCACGTCGGCGGACCCGGACAGCCCGGTGGCCGAGCGGTTGCCGTGCTTGGCCACCGCGCAGCCGGCGCCGGCGGCGATCAGAGCAGCGGTGGTCGAGACGTTGAACGTCGGCCGCCCTCCCCCGGTCCCGGCCGTGTCGATCAGGTCCTCACGGGCCGTATGGACGGGCGTGGCCAGCCGCCGCATCGTCGTGGCCAGGCCGACCAGCTCGTCGACGGTCTCGCCCTTGGTGCGCAGCGCGATCAGCACGGCAGCGGTCTGCACCTCGGAGGCGTTGCCCTGCATGATCTCGGCGAGCACCGCGGCCGTCTGCTCGGCCGACAGGTTGCGGCGCGAGGCCAGCGCCTCGATCGCCTCGGTCAGCACGTCAGCCAAGGAAGTTCTCCAGCAGCCGCTTGCCGTCAGGAGTGAGCACCGACTCGGGGTGGAACTGCACGCCGAGCGCTGGGAGGTCGCGGTGGCGCACGGCCATCACGACCCCGCCGCCGCGCGCGGTGACCTCCAGGCAGTCGGGCAGGTGCGGGTCGGCGACCAGCGAGTGGTAGCGGCCGACCGTCAGCGGGCTCGGCAGCCCCGCGAACAGCCCGGTGCCGTCGTGCTCGATGTCGGTCGCCTTGCCGTGCACCGGCACGTGGCGGACGACGGTGCCGCCGAAGGCCTGGACGAGCGACTGGTGCCCGAGGCAGACGCCGAGCGTCGGCACCCCGGCCTCCGGGAAGCGGCGCATGACGTCGACCGACATGCCGGCCTCGTTGGGCGTGCACGGGCCGGGCGAGACGACCACGCGGTCGAAGCCCTGCTCGAGCAGCTCGTCGACCGGCGCGGCGTCGTTGCGCACGGGCACCGGCTCGGCCCCCAGCTCGCCCAGGTACTGGACGAGGTTGTAGGTGAACGAGTCGTAGTTGTCGACCATCAGGACCCTCACGGCCACGCCTCCTGCCGCGCCGCCAGCTCGATCGCCCGCACGACGCCGCGGGCCTTGGCGCGCGACTCCTCGTACTCGTACGCGGGCTTGGCGTCGGCCACGGTGCCGCCGCCGGCCTGCACGTGCGCGACCCCGTCCTTGACCACGACGGTGCGGATGCAGATGCAGGTGTCCAGGTCGCCGTCGTAGGACAGCCAGCCGACCGCGCCGCCGTACGCGCCGCGCTTGACCGTCTCGAGCTCGTCGATGATCTCCATCGCGCGGACCTTCGGCGCGCCGGACAGCGTGCCCGCGGGCAGCGCCGAGCGCAGCGCGTCGATCGCGCCGACCTCCTCGCGCAGCTTGCCCGCCACCGAGGAGACGATGTGGATCACGTGCGAGTAGGTCTCCACGCCCATGAACGACTCGACGTGGACGCTGCCGTACTCGCAGACGCGCCCGAGGTCGTTGCGGCCGAGGTCGACCAGCATCACGTGCTCGGCGCGCTCCTTCTCGTCGGCCAGCAGCTCGGCGGCGATCGCCTTGTCGTCGTCGACGGTTGCGCCGCGCGGGCGGGTGCCGGCGATCGGGCGCGTCGAGACCTCGCGGCCGGACACCGTGATCAACGGCTCCGGCGAGGCGCCGACGATCTGGAAGTCCTCGAAGTCGAGGAAGTACATGTACGGCGACGGGTTCACGGCCCGCAGGCCGCGGTAGATCGAGAACGGCTCGGCGTTCGCGGCGGCCGACCAGCGCTGGCTGGGCACGACCTGGAACGCGTCGCCGGCGTGGACGTACTCGATGATCCGGGCGACCATCGCCTCGAACGTCTCGCGCGGCATGTTGGACTCGAACTGCGGCTCCGGGTTGGCCCGCGCCTCGGCCCGTGGCAGCGGGCCGGCCAGCCGCTCGCGGACCTCGCGGATCGCCTCGCGGGCGCGCTCGTGCGCCGCCTCGTGCTCGTCGACGTAGGCGTTGGCGAGGATCGTCACCGTGTGCTTGAGATGGTCGAACGCGACGATCACGTCGGACAGCATCAGCGCCATGTCCGGCAGTCCGACGGGGTCGGGATTGGGCGTCGCGAGCCGCTCGACCGCGCGCACGCAGTCGTAGCCGAAGTAGCCGACGGCGCCGCCGGTGAACGGGATCGGCTCGGGCGCCGGCGCCTGGCTGTAGCGGCCGATCTCGGCGGCGGCGAGCGCGTACGGGTCGCCGCCGTCGGCCAGGCTCCAGCGCAGCACGCTGCGCGGCTTGTAGCCGATGAACGACCAGCGGCCGACGCGCTGGCCCTGCTCGGCCGACTCCAGCAGGAACGCGGGACCGGAGCCGCGCAGCTTCAGGAACGCCGAGACCGGCGTCTCGCAGTCCTCGATGAAGGTCTCGCAGACCGGTACGACGTTGTGGGTGCTCTCAGCGACGCCGGGCAACGAGCACCTCCTCGGCGTCGGCCAGCGTGAGCCCGCGCGAGCGCAGCAGCACGGCGAGGTGGTAGAGCACGTCGGCGGCCTCCTCGGCCACGCGCTCGTCGCTCTCGTCGCGGGCCGCGCGGGCGACCTCCTCGGCCTCCTCCTGGACCTTCTCCCCCACGCGGCCCGGGTCGGCGAGCAGCTCGGAGGTGTAGGACCCCTCGGGCCGGGCGGCGGCGCGGGCGGCGATCGTGCGCTCCAGGCCGGGCAGGACCTCGTGCGGCGCGGGCGGCTCGAGCTCGCCGTTGTGGAAGCAGGTGCGCTCGCCGGTGTGGCAGGCCGGCCCGGCGGGCTCGACGATCGCCAGCACGGCGTCGAGGTCGCAGTCGAACCGGATCGCCCTCACGGCCTGCGTGTTGCCCGACGTGGCGCCCTTGTGCCACAGCTCGTCGCGCGAGCGGCTCCACAGGTGCAGCTCGCCGGTCTCGCGCGTGCGCGCAAGCGCCTCGGCGTTGATGTAGGCGAGCGTCAGGACCTCACCGGATGCCCAGTCCTGGATCACGCACGGCGCGAGTCCGCGCTCGTCGAAGGCGATGTCGGCGTCCTGCATCCGGACGCCGGATTGTAGGTGGATCTACGTCGCTGCCCAGGGAGACGGGCGGCTCTGCCGTGAGGCGCGCCCCACGAGAGGGCGACGCCGTGATCTGTCTGCCCGCACGCCGGGTTCATCGGCACGCGAGACTGCGGATTGGAGTGCTCCTCTGAGCAATCCGGGGATGGGCCTGCTCGAGATACCAGCCGAAGGCGCGCCGGCACAGCCGCTCGCGGCCCATCACGGCGAGCAGCGCGGTCAGCGCTCTTGGCGGCAGAGCGGGGATCAGGCGCTGGAGGCGGTAAGCGGCGCGGAAGAGCGGGGCGTGCGCGGACGAGAAGTCGCCGTAGCGCGCGAGCGCGTCGGCGACCTGGCGGTCACCTGACACGACCGCGCGCAGCTCACGCCCGCAGGTGATCCCGAAGTAGAAGGCGGTGCGGATCCCCTCGCCCGAGAGCGGAATGCAGTGGCCGGCCGAGTCGCCGACGAAGAACACGCCGTCCTCGGCGGCGGGCCGCAGCTCGTGCGGGAACCAGTTGCCCTGGTAGCGGACGGCGTCGGCGTCCAGCCGGCGCGCCATCTCGCGCGTGGGGTCCTTGACGTGGTGGCGCGGCTCGTAGGAGCCCACGCCGATCCGCCGCTCGCCCGCGGCGGGGACCGCCCACGCGTACCCGTAACGGACGACCGACCGGTCGATCCACACGTCGAGGTCGGCGCCGCGGGCATCGTGCGGATGCACTTCGAGGCCGCGGGAGATCCGCGCCTCGGGCGGCTGGACGTTCACGCCCGGGCCGAGGACGCGGCGCCAGCCGAGCGCGTCGACGACCAGCGGCGCGGCGATGTCGCCGCGGTCCGTGGAGATCGTGATTTCGTCCGTCGCAACGCCTTCGGCGCCGCGACGGCCGACGTTACGTTTCCGCCCGTGCACCTTCGCGATCGCGAATCGCGCGTCGGTCTGCTCGTACAGCGCCTCGCACAGCTCGCGGTAGTCGAAGCTCGACCAGCTCCACGGCAGGCGGAAGCGCGCCGACCCGTGCGGCGTGTGGAAGCCCATGCACGGGATCTCCTGGCGGATCGAGCGCTCGACGCCCATCGCGTGCAGCCACGGCGTCGGCGCCGCGCAGGCCGACGTCGCGCGCTCGCCGATCTCGTAGCGGTCGACGATCAGCACGTCGGCTCCGCTGCCGGCCAGCTCGCGGGCGACGGCGAGGCCGGCGAAGCTCGCGCCGCAGATCAGCACGTCGGCGCGCTCGTCGAGCGGCGTGCGCTCGCTGCCGCGCAGCGTCGCGCGGCGGGTCATCGCCGGCCCGCCACCAGGATCGCCGGCACGTCGCGGGCGCGGACGCCGACCCGGCGGCCGAGCACATCTCCCCCGGCCGCCTCGACGCGGTCGAGGATCCGCGAGTAGGCGGCACACGCGAGCCGGATGCCCGAGCGCACCGAGGCGGGCGCAGCCGTGATCGCCGGCTCGGCGACCGCGAACAGGCTGCGGGCGTTCGCCACGTGCTGGGCGACGACGGCGCGCAGCGCGGGTGTCGCGCGATCGAGATCGGCGGCTGCCAGGCCCGGAAGGTAGATGCGGTCCATCGCCCAGTCCTCGCGGACGTCGCGGATGAAGTTCGCGAGCTGGAACGCCTGCCCGAGGCGCCCGAAGTCGGCGTGGAAGCGCTCCGGTATCGCCAGCAACGGGGCCATGATCCGGCCCACCGAGCCGGCCGACCCGTCCATGTAGGTGTCCAGCTCGTCCCAGCTCCCGATGCGGACCGGCCCGCAGTCGGCGCGCATCGAGCGCATGTACGGGCCGAGCTCGCCGAGCGGCAGGTCGTGCCGCTCGCCGGCGTCGACCAGCGCGCCGACGACGGGATGCGAGCTGCCGCCGGCCAGGCCTCGCTGCAGCTCGTCCTCCCACGCGTCGAGCGCGGCGCGACGGGCCTCGGGGGTCGGCGGCCGGTTCGGCCCGTCGACGATCTGGTCTGCGGTGCGGACGTAGCCGTACAGCGCGTGGGTGGCCGGCTGCACGTCGGCGGGCAGCCTGCGGGTCGCCCAGTAGTACGTGGGATCGTGGCGCCGTTGCAGGCGCCGGCAGGCCTCGTAGGCCTGGGTGATCCCGGGGTCCATGGCGTCCATTGTCATCCTTGTGCCCCACGATGGAAGCACTCCTGCGCGACCGGCGGCTCCTGTACGTGACCGGCAAGGGTGGCGTGGGCAAGACGACCGTTGCCGCGTCACTGGGCATGGCGGCCGCCGAGGCGGGGCGCCGCACCATCGTCTGCGAGGTCGCCGACCAGGACCGCGTGTCGCGCGCGTTCCGGCGCGAGGGCGTGGTCCCGGAGACCGAGGTGCGCCTGGCCGACAACCTGTGGGCGATCACGATCGACCCCACGCGGGCGCTCGAGGAGTGGCTGGCCAGGCAGGTCGGCGGCGCCGGGCTGAAGGTGCTCGCGCGCTCGTCGGCGTTCCAGTACTTCGTGGCCGCGGCGCCGGGCGCCAAGGAGCTGATCACGATCGCCAAGGTGTGGGAGCTCACGCAGCCGTCGCGCTGGGACAGCCGCAACCGCACGTACGACCTGGTGGTCGTCGACGCACCGGCCTCCGGGCACGGCCTGGCCATGCTGACCACGCCGCGCACGTTCGGCGAGATCGCGCGCGTCGGGCCGATCCGGCGCCAGGCGTTCAAGGTCCGCGACCTGCTCAGCGACCCCGAGCAGACCGGCTACGTGGCGGTCGCGCTGCCGGAGGAGATGCCGGTCAACGAGACGCTCGAGCTCGAGCGGCGGCTGCCGGAGGCGGTCGGCTCGCAGCTGGAGGCGATCGTCGTCAACGGCATGTGGCCGGAGCGGTTCAGCGCCGGCGACGCCGAGACGCTGCGCGCGGCCGGCGACGGGACGATCGTGCAGGCGGCGCTGACGTCGTACGAACGGGCGCGCGCCCAGCGCAGCCACCTGCGGCGACTGCGGCGGGCGGCCGACGCGCATGTCGTCACGCTGCCGTACCTGTTCGAGGGCGAGCTCGGCCTGCCGGAGTACGAGCGCCTGGCCCGCGACCTCGCGCGCAAGCTGTGAGCGCGGAGCCCACGCGCCGGCTGTCCTCCAACGCTCGCAGCGAGTGGCGGCTCGAGCAGGCGCTGTTCTGGGTCGTCGCGCTCGTCGGCGGCTTCCTGCTCGCGGGTCCGCTCGACGGCGTGCTCGCGGTGCTGGTGCGTGTGGTGCCGGCCGTCGGCCTCGTGATCGGCGTACTGGTCGTCCCCGAGCTGCGCTGGCGGCGCTGGCGCTGGGACGTGTCGGCCGAGGCGATCGACATCCGCCACGGGACGCTGACGATCCGCCGCACGCTGATCCCGATGACGCGCGTGCAGCACGTGGACACGACCAGCGACGTGATCGACCAGCAGTTCGGCCTCGCGACCGTGCAGATCCACACCGCCGCCGGCAGCCACAAGATCCCGCTGCTCAGCCGGTCCGATGCCGACGCGCTGCGCGATCGCATCGCCGAGCTCGCCGATGCACACTGAGGAGCGTCGCCTGCACGGCGCGGCGGTCGGCGTCTACGTGCTCAAGACGCTGCGCGAGGGCGCGTTGCCGCTGCTCATCATCATCGTGCTCGGCGTGCTCGGGCGCGGCCTCGACGCCGCGGCGCTGGCGCGGGGCGCGCTGTTCGCCGGCGTCGGCCTCGTGATCGCGACGATCACCGCGTACGCGCGCTGGCAATCGACGCGCTGGTGGGTGAACAGCGACGGCATCCACCGCCGCAGCGGGATCGTCAACCGCAAGGAAACCGACATCCCGCTCAGCCGCGTGCAGTCGCTCGATCTGCAGCAGGGCATCGTCCAGCGGTTGTTCGGCGTGCAGGCCGTGCACGTCCAGACCGGCGGCGGAGGCAAGGAGGGCGAGATCGTGCTCGACGCCGTCTCGGCCGCCGACCTCGACGGGCTGCGCGCGCTGATCGGCGGGCCGGCCCCGCCGGAGGCTCCCGTGACGCAACGCCGGCTGAGCCGCGGCGACCTTCTTCTCGCCGCGCTCACCGCCGGCCAGCTCGGCGTGATCGTGCCCGTGCTGGCCGCCATGGGCCAGCTGCTCAACGACGTGTTCGGCGAGGACGCCGGCCGCGACGCCGTGCGGCTCGTCCCGGACGCCGTGCACGAGTGGGTGCTGGTCGCGGCCGCGCTGCTGCTGGTCGCGTGGCTCCTGTCGGTCGCGGGCGCGCTCGTCACGTTCGCGGGCTTCACGATCGCCCGCGACGGCGACCGCCTGCGGATCGTGCGCGGGCTGCTCGAGCGCCGCGAGGCCACCGTGCCGGTCGAGCGCGTGCGCGCCGTGGTGGTCGTCGAAGGGCTGCTCCGTCGGCCGTTCGGGCTGGCATCGCTGCGCGTCGAGGTCATCGGCCATGCCAAGGAGGCGTCGGCCGCGCAGGCGCTGTTCCCGCTGCTGCGGCGCAAGCAGGTGCGGGCGTTCCTGGACGAGCTGCTGCCCGAGATGGCCGACGACGTCGACGACCTGGCCCCGGTACCGCGGCGGGCGCTGCGCCGCTACGTGCTGCCGCCGGTGGCCGCCGCCGTCTTTGCCGGTCTCGGCGCCTGGGCGGTCGCGCCGGTCGGCCCCTGGGTGTTAGTCGTCGCGATCCCCGCCGCCGCGTACGGGGCGGCCCGCTGGCGCGCCGCCGGCTGGCGGCTCTCCGGCGGCCGGCTGGCCGTGCGCGCCCTGCGGCTCGCCCGCACCACGGTGCTCGCCCCGGCCGCGCTGCGCGAGTCGCACACGATCGCCCAGACGCCGTTGCAGCGCCGCGGCGACCTTGCCGACGTCCACGTCGCGTTCGGCAAGCGAACGGTCGCGCACGTCCACCACCTCGAGGCGTCCACCGCCCACGAGCTCTTCACCCGCCTGGCGACTTGACCACCTGACAGGTGGTTAACGCGCCAGACGCTGCCGCACGGCCGCCGCGACCCACGCAGGCCGACGCGTCACGTGCTCCTCCGCGAACCGCAGTACGTCCCAGCCCGCGAGCTTGAGCCGAACATCCCGAGCCCGGTCGTCGCCGAATTTCGCGCGCGACTTGTGGAAGGCGAAGCCGTCGACCTCCACCACCAGCCGGGCGTCCCACCACACGAAGTCGACCATCACTCCTTCGATGACGGTGTTGACGTCCGGCCGCGGTAGCCCGTGGTCGTCACACAGCCTCAGGAACGCTTCCTCGAGCTCGCTGCGGGTCGGCGCGCTGCCGACCGTGTAGTGGGACAACACCGCTTGTAAAGAGGGTGATCCCGGCCGGTGTGGCTGGGCTTCGAGCCGTCGCTGCAGCTCGCCGAAGTCGAGCAGGCGCTCGGCGCGGTCGAGGACTTGCTCGAGGCGGCGGCCGTTGAGGGTCGCGGCCACGTCGAGGACCGTGCGGATGGGCGCGGTGACCGGGATGCCGCGACGGGTCGTGGTGTCACCCGCCGCGAGCGTCGCGCTGCGGTGGATCCGGAGCCCGGGCCGCCGCTTCCGCCCCGGATCGCCGGGCACGGTGACGTGGATCGTCGTACTGGTAGGCAGCCACTCCCACGCTGCCGCGGCGCTCGCGTGGCTGAGCGCGCCGCCCGTGGCGAGCGTCGCCGCCATCCAGCGGCCTTCGGCGTTGAGCACGCGGTGACCCACCGCATACACGCCGCGATAGAGCGGATGTAGATGACCCGACGCCCTCCGGTGCTCGATCTGGCGCCCGGTGAACCCCAGCGCGAGCAGTTGAGCTCGCGACGCCACACCGTGTTGCCGGTCCGCGAGAGCAGCGATCATCGGGTCCATGGCGACTTGACCACCCACCAGGTGGTTAAGTCGCCAGATGGCGAGGTTCGCCCCCCGTCAGAGCGCCGCGAGTCCGTCGGCGCGGCTGATCACGGGCGCGTAGCCGAGGTCGGCCCGGGCGCGCGCGTCGTCGAGCGTGCACTCGAGCGAGGCGACCCAGACCGCGAAGCTCGTGAGCGGCGGATGGTCCTTGCGGCGCAGCAGCTTCCAGGTCGTCTCGGCGGCACGGGCGGCCGCGACCGCGACCGGGCGCGGGATGCTCTTGTCCGGCGTCTGCACGCCGCGGGTGGCGAGCAGCGCGGACACGAAGTCGCGGAACACCACGGGCTCGCCGTCGGTGACGAAGTACGCGGCGCCCGGCGTGCCGCGATCGGCCGCCAGGACGAGGCCCTCGACGCAGTTGTCGAGATGGGTCGTCGACGTGAGCTGGCGGCCGCCGCCGATCCAGCGGAAGCGACCGCTCTCGACGAGCTCGATCATCGCCGGGATCAGGGTCGTGTCGTCGGGGCCCCAGACGAAGCGCGGGCGAACGACGATCGTCTCGATGCCGCGCGCGGCGACCACTACCGCCTCGGCCTCGGCCTTCGTGGACGAGTACGGCGACCGTGAATGGAACGCCAGCGGCGTGCGCTCGTCAGCCATCACCAGCGGCTGCCCGTGCAGCAGCGCGGCCTCGGTGCCGACGTGGACCATGCGCCGCACGCCGGCGTCCCGGCACGCCGCGAGCAGCGCCTTCGTGCCGCCGACGTTGACGCGGCGGAACTCGCGGATGTCGCCCCAGTCCTCGACCTTCGCGGCGGCGTGGAACGCCACCTCGGTGCCGTCGGCGCCGCGCTGCAGCGCCGCCGTGTCGCGCAGGTCGCCGCGCACCGGCTCGGCGCCTGCCGCCTCCACCTTCGCGGCCGCGCCGTCGGAGCGGGCGAGCGCCTTGACCGACCAGCCGTCGCCCACGAGCCGCCGGATCAGGCGTCCGCCGATGAAGCCCGACCCGCCGGTGACGAACGCCGCTCGCACGACAGTGGAATCTATGCGAGAGCGACCCGGAGCAGCGCTCGGACGATGCCGTCGTCGTCGAGCCGGTCGTCGTTCCAGGCGACCGCAAGGGTCAGGTCGCGATCCGGCAGATGCCACAGCTCGGCGTGGAAGCCGGGGATGTCGCCCCCGTGGCCCCACACCTCGTGCTTGTCGACCCATTGGCGGCCGAGACCGAGGCCGTAGCCGGACCACATCGCCGTGCCGTCGTTGAACGCCGTCATCTGCTTCAGCGAGCCCGCCGACACCAGGTGCCCGCCGAGCAGCCGGTCGCCGAACCGCGCGAGCGCCGGCGCCGGCCCGGCGAGGGCGCCGGCGGTCCACGCGGCGGTCGCCATGCCGGTCGACGGCACCATGCCGGCGCCACCGGTCGGGAACGGCCGCTTCTTCAGCTGCGGCTCCCAGTAGCCGACCGCCGGCCGCGCGCTCACGCGCTCGTCCGGCTGCACCGCCAGGCCCGGAGCCGTGCTGCGGAGCAGCGGCAGCCACTCGCGCCCGGCCGCCCGCTTGATCGCGAGCCCGGCGAGGATGAAGTTCGCATTGGCGTAGCTCGGCGTCGTCTTGGAGGCGTCCGCGAACCGCGCCGTGAGCGCGGCGATCCAGTCGGCCGGCGTGTAGACGCGCGCCGGATGCTCGACCGTGTCGACGAAGAAGTCCTGGCCGGGATCGGCCACGCCGCTCGTATGGGAGAGCAGCCGCCGGACGGTCGTGTCCCCGGCGTCCCGCCACTCGGGCACCCAGCGGCGCACCGGGTCATCGAGGTCGATGCGCCCCTGTTCGGCGAGCTGCAGTGCGACGGCGGCGGTCACCGTCTTCGTGATGCTGCCGAACGCCATCGGCGTCTCGGGGGTCATCGGCCGCCCGGGTCCGGCACGGCCCGCCGCGCCCGCCCACACGAGCCGGCCGTCGACCACGAGCGCGGCCACGACGCCGGGCGCGCCGCTGGCCTGCTGCTGCTGCGCGAGCTCGGCGTCGAGGCGCTCCGGCGACGGCGCGTGCGCAGCGTGCTCGGGCGCCGCGGATCCGCCCCCGCAGCCGGCGAGCAGGACGAGCGCCAGCACGAGCAGGCGCGACATGACGCGACGCTACTAGGTGATGCCGAGGCGGTCGAGCAGCGTCTCGTCGCCGCGCCACGAGCGGCGCACGCGCACCGACAGGTCGAGGTGCACGCGCTTGCCGAGCTCGCGCTCGAGCTCCCGGCGAGCCGCGGTGCCGATCGCCTTGATCATGCGCCCGCGCGCGCCGATGAGGATCCCCTTCTGCGACTCCGCCTCCACCCACAGGAACGCGCGCACGATCACCACCTCGTCCTGCTCGGTGATCTCGTCGACCTGGACCTCGACCGCGTGCGGGACCTCCTGGCGAGTGCGGTTGAGCACCTGCTCGCGCACCAGCTCGGCCAGCAGCACGCTCTCGGGCTGGTCGGACACCTCGTCGGGCGGGAAGTAGAACGGGCCCTCGGGCAGCAGGCCGACCAGGTGGTCGACCAGCGGCGGGACGCCGCTACCCGTCCGCGCCGACACGGGGAACACCTCGGCGTCCTCGAGCCCCAGCTCGGCCGCCGCGTTCAGCGCGACCACCGTGCGCGGGCGGTCCAGCCGGTCGACCTTGTTGACGGCGATGACCACCGGCACGGGCGACCCGGACAGCGCCTCGGCGATGAATCGATCGCCGGGCCCGACGCCCTGCTCGCCGCTGATCACGAACAGCGCGGCGTCGGCGTCCTTGAGCTCCGATTCGACGCGGTGCTGCATGCGCTCGGTCAGCGCGTCGCGCGGCCGCTGCACCCCCGGCAGGTCGGTGAGCACGAGCTGGAAGCGGTCCGGCGCCGTGACGACCCCGCGGATCGCCCGCCGGGTGGTCTGCGGCTTGTCGGACACGATCGCGACCTTGTGGCCGACCATCGAGTTGACCAGCGTCGACTTGCCGACGTTCGGCCGGCCGGCCAGCGCGACGAAGCCCGAGCGCGTGCTCATCGGATCCACCCCATGATCTCGGCCTGAACGGCGAGCATCTCGCCGTCGTCGACCTCGTGGTCCATCCCGGTGAGGTGCAGCATGCCGTGCACGACGGCCTCCAGCAGGTCCTCGGTCTGCTCGGGGCAGATCACGACGTCCCCCAGCTCACGGGGTCCGGCCGGCGCGCCGTTCTCGTCGACGGGGAACGACAGCACGTCGGTCGGGCCCGGCTTGCCGCGGTGCGCCTCGTTGAGCTCGGCGATCCGCACGGCGTCGACGAACTCGACGGCCACGTGACCGTCCTCGATGCCCGCCGAGGCGGCCGCCAGCGTGCACGCCTCGACGACCGCGCCCTCGGGCAGCGCGTCGCCTATCACGTCGACCTCGAGCAACTACGCCGTTCGGCGACGCTGCTCTGCGGGCCGTAGCTCCTGAGCGGAGCTGGCGGCGTGCGCGTCGTAAGCGGCCACGATCCGCTGCACGAGCTTGTGCCGCACCACGTCCTCGCCGCCGAAGTTCACGAACTCGAGCCCGTCGACCCCGCCGAGGATGTCGTTGACCACGATCAGCCCCGACTTCTGGTCGCGCGGCAGGTCGACCTGCGTGATGTCGCCGGTCACGACCATCTTGGAGCCGAACCCGAGCCGGGTGAGGAACATCTTCATCTGCTCGGGTGTCGTGTTCTGCGCCTCGTCGAGGATCACGAACGAGTCGTTGAGCGTGCGGCCGCGCATGAACGCGAGCGGCGCGACCTCGATCACACCCTTCTCCAGGTGCGCGGCGACCTTCTCGGCCTCCATCATGTCGTGCATCGCGTCGAACAGCGGGCGCAGGTACGGGTCGACCTTCGCCATCAGGTCGCCCGGCAGGAAGCCCAGCCGCTCGCCGGCCTCGACCGCGGGGCGCGTGAGGATGATGCGGTTGACCTCGCGGCGCGCGAGCGCGGCGGTCGCCATCGCGATCGCCAGGAACGTCTTGCCGGTGCCGGCCGGGCCGACGCCGAACGTGACCGTCGAGCGGCGGATCGCATCGACGTAGCGCTTCTGGTTGACCGACTTCGGCGTGACACGCAGGTTGCGATGCCGCCACACGACGTCGTCGAGCACCTGGGCGGGCGACTCGCGCTGGTCGAGCACGCGGGCGACCGACTCGATGGTGGCGGGGCCGATGTCGTGCCCGCGCTCGACCATGGAGCTCAGCTCGCGTACGACGGTGGCGCCCGCCTGCACGGCGTCGGCATCACCATCCAACGTGATCACGTTCCCACGCAGGAACACGTCGCACTCGAGGTGTTCCTCGAGCGTGCGCAGGATGAGGTCCTGGGAGCCTGCCAGCTCCGCCGCGACCTCGTTCGAGAGCTCCATCTGCCGTCTTGCCATCTAGCTGAGCGCTTCCTTCACCTTTGTCGATACGAGACGGCCGTCGGCGTTGCCGCCGGAGGCCGCCATCACGTGCTTGATCACCTTGCCCATGTCGCGCTGCGACTCGGCGCCGGTCTCTGCGATCGCCGCTCCTACGAGCTCGTCGACCTGCTCATCGGACAGTTCGGCGGGCAGATAGGTCTCGATCAGCTGCGCCTCGAAATCCTCGCCCTCGGCGAGATCCTCGCGCGCCGCTTCGCGATAGGCCTCGGCGGCCTCACGCCGGCGCTTGCGCTCGCGGCGCAGCACCGCCAGCTCGTCGCTGCCTCCGTCCTTCTCCGCCTTCTGGAGCTCGGACAGCACGAGCCGGAGCGCCGCGACACGGTCCCGCTCCCCCGCTTTCATGGCGGAGGCGACGTCGGACTTGATGCGTTCGGCGATCTGCAAGCACTACTTAGTGTACGCCGGGGTCAGGTCGTTCTCGTGATCTTCGAGAGTCCGAACGGACGGTCGACCTCGATCCCCCGCCGCTCGGCCAGCCCGGCGGCGAGCCGCTGGGCGGCGACGGCGGCGCAGAACGGGCTCAGCCAGTCCGGCTGCGGGACGAGCCGGACCGGCGAATCCTCGTCGTGCGAAGCCAGGATCGCCGGTGCGCCGCGGCGCTCGGCCTCGTGCACGGCGGCGCGGACGTCGGCCTCGGTCGGGCCGGGCGGGGCGAACGCGAGGACGCCGTGCTCGGGGCCGACGACGGCGACCGGGCCATGCATGAGATCGGGCGGCGAGTACGGCTCGGCCGCGATACCCGTCAGCTCCTTGACCTTCAGCGCCGCCTCGAACGCCGTGGCGTAGTTGGCGCCGCGTCCGACGACCGCGCAGCGCTGCCAGGTCGCCGCGACCTCCACGGCCTCCTCGACCGGCTCGTCGAGCTGCGCGGCGACGGCGGCGGGGACCGCGCGCAGCTCGTCGTGCAGCTCGGCGTCGCCGGCGAGGTCGGCGGCCAGCGCGGCGACGGCGGCGAGCGACGCCGTGTAGGTCTTGGTGGCGGCGACCGAGCGCTCCTCCCCGGTGCCGAGCGCGACCACGTGCTGCGCGGCGCGCGCCATCGGCGAGTCCGGGTCGTTGGTGATCGCGACCGTGGCCTGTCCCTGGTCGGCGGCGTCCTGGACCACCGCCGTGACGTCGGGCGAGGCGCCGGACTGCGAGATGCCGATCACCAGCGCGCCGTCGAGCCGCGGCGGTGCGTCATAGAGCGTGTAGAGCGACGGCGTGGCGAGCGCGACGGGGACACCGCAGTGCCGTCCGAGGACGTGCTGCGCGTAGCGGGCGACGTTGTCGGAGGACCCGCGCGCGACGATCAGCGCGAAGCGCGGGGTGGCGATGCCGAGATCCGCGCTGTCGGCGAGCAGGCGCTCGAGGACGGCGGGCTGCTCGGCGATCTCGTCGCGCAGGATCGACATGCGATCGCAGCATGTCAGGGGGGCGAGATTCCCGCGGGCCGCCCTATTGGTGGCATGGACGTCGTCATCGCCCGTGGATTCCTCGGCCGCCTGCGCGGGCTGGCGTTCCGTCGCGGCTTCGCCGGCGCGCTCCTGCTGCCGCGCTGCCGGTCGGTGCATACGTTCGGGATGCGCTTCGGGCTCGACCTCGTGTGGCTGGGCGCGGCCGGCGAGGTCGTGCGGATCGACCGTGACGTGCCGCCGTGCCGCGTACGGTCGTGCCGGGCGGCGCGGTCGGTGCTCGAGGTGCCGGCTACGCGAGGGCGATCGCCGCGATGCCGGCGACGACGATCACCGCGCCGGCGATCCGCAGCGGCGGGACGCGCTCGCGCGCCACCAGTGCCGCGGCGGCGGTGGCCATGACGACGCTCGTCTCGCGCAGCGCGGCGACCGGCGCGGCTTCGGCGATCTCGAGCGCGGCGAGCGCGATCGCGTACGCCGAGAACATCGCGATGCCCGCGACGGCGGCGCGCGGCGTGGCCGCAGCGCGCAGTGCCCCGGGCCCGCGCGCGAACGCGACGGCGACGAAGTAGATCGGCGCGGTGATCACGAACACCGCCTCGAAGTAGCCGAGCGCGGCCGCGTGGCGGATGCCCTCGTCGTCGACGAGGGTGTAGCCGGCGATGCACGCCGCCACGGCGAGCGCGATCGCCAGCCCGGTGTGGGCCGCGCCGCGGCCGATCCCGCGCACCAGCAGCACGCCGGCGGTGACCGCGAGCACGCCGGCCGCCTCGCCGAACGACAGCGTCGCGCCGAGCACGGCCACCGACACGATCAGCACGAGCACCGGCGCCGCCCCGCGAGCGATCGGATAGACGAAGGTCAGGTCCGCGCGCTCATACGCCGACGCGAGCAGCGCGAAGTACGCGAGCTCGAGCGCCGCGGAGGCGGCGATGTACGGCCACGCCGCGGCGTCGACGTCCCAGGTGAGGATCGCGACCGGCGCGAACACGACCGCGCCCGTGACCATCGCCACGGCGGTGATCGCGTGGCTGTCGCGCGCGTCGGCGATCAACCAGTTCCAGCCCGCGTGCAGGGCCGCCGAGCCCAGCACGAGCGCGACGGCCGCTCCACTCAGTGCCGCACCGCCGGTGGATCTTCGACGCTCGTGCCGCCCGCCGTCATCATGTCGAGGACCGGCGGATGGCCGAGCTGTCCGAGCTCGGACGTGTCGCGGCCGAACAGGAGGTCGACCGTCCAGTCGACCACCAGCCGCAGCTTGCGACTCGTTCCCGGCATCATCGCGAGGTGGTACGTGCGGGCCAGGAACCAGGCCGGGAACCCACGCCATTTGATGCCGACGGTCTCGGCCACGGCCTTCCGGTGGCCCATGTCGACGAACACGCCGAGCGTCTTGTACGTGAACGGCTTCGGCCGGCCGGCGCCGAGCGCGGCGGCGACGTTGCCCGCCACCGTGCGGCCCTGCCGCAGCGCGTGCTGGCACGTCGGCGGCGTCGGGCTGCCGGGCTTGGCGGGATCGGGCACCGCGGCCGCGTCGCCGATCGCCCACACGTCGTCGCGCCCCTCGACCTTGCAGTAGCGGTCGACCACGATCCGGCCGGTCTTGTCGAGCGGCATGCCCATGTCGGCGACCACCGGGGCGGGCCGCACGCCCGCCGTCCACGCGACCGTCCGGCATGGGACGACCTCGCCGTCGGACAGCTCGACCGAGTCGGCCGAGATGCGCTCGACCGTGGTGTTCGTCCGCACGTCGATCCCGCGCTTGCGCAGCTCGGACGTGGCGAACGCGGCGAGGTCGGCGGAGATCTCCGGCATCACGCGGTCGCGCGCCTCGACGAGGATGAAGCGCAGGCCTTCGACCCGGGCGCGCGGATACAGGTCGACGATGTCGGCGGCGAAGTCCTGCAGCTCGGCGAGCCCCTCGAGGCCCGCGTAGCCCGCGCCCACGAAGACGTAGGTGAGCAGTGCCTTGCGCTGCGCCTCATCCTCGACCGACTCGGACCGCTCGAGCGTGTAGATGATCTGGTTGCGCAGCGCGATCGCGTCCGACAGCGTCTTGAAGCCGACAGCGTGCTCCTTCAGGCCGGGCACCGGCATCGTCCGCGACACCGAGCCGAGCGCGATGATCAGCTGGTCGTATTCGAGCTCGCGTTCGTCGCCCTCCGCGGTCGTGACGAACACCTTCTTGCTGTCGGGGTCGGCGCCGGTGACGCGCCCGAGCAGCAGATCGGTCCGCTTCATGTGCTCGCGGAGCGGCACGACCACGTGCCGCGGCTCGAGCGTGCCGGCGCCGGCGCCGGGCAGCAGCGGCGTGTAGAGCATGAAGTTCACGTCGGTGACGACGGTCACCTTCGCGGCATGAGGCGGGAGCGAGCGCTCGAGCTTGCGCGCCGCGTATAGCCCGCCGAAGCCGCCGCCGAGGATGAGCACGTTCCAGGCCATTGCCGGGATGCTACGGGTGAACGAGCTCGGCGAACCGCTCGGCCGTGACGTTCCCGCCCGAGATCGTGACCCCGACCCGCAGGCCGCGGACGTCGCTCACACGGCCGGCGAGCAGCGCGGCGACGGCGCAGGCGCCCGACGGCTCGGCGACGGTCTTGACCCGCTCGAACAGGAACCGCATCGCGTTGACGATCTCCGCGTCGGAGGCGACGGCGATGTCGTCGACGCGCTCCTGGACGACCGGGAACGTGAGCTCGCCGGGCTGAGGGAGCTGCTGGCCGTCGGCGATCGTGTGCGGCACCGGGATGCGGACGCGTTCGCCGGCCTGCAGCGAGCGGCGCGTGTCGTCGCCCTCCTCGGGCTCGACGCCGATCACGCGCACGTCGTCGAGCATGGCCTTGGCGGCGGTCGAGCAGCCGGCGATCAGCCCTCCCCCGCCGACGCAGACGAGCAGCACGTCGACCGGCCCGGCGTCCTCGATCAGCTCGAGCGCGACCGTGCCCTGCCCGGCCATCACGCGCTCGTCGTCGTACGGGTGGATCGGGACGAGCCCGCGCTCGGCGACGAGCGCGGCGAGCAGCTCCTCGCGGTCCTGCCCGTAGCGGTCGAAGCGGATCACCTCGGCGCCGTGCCCCTCGGTGGCGGCCAGCTTGTTCGGCGGCGCGTCGTCGGGCATGAGGATCACGGCCCGCGCGCCGAGCAGCTTCGCGGCCAGCGCGAGCGCCTGCGCGTGGTTGCCCGACGACACGGTGGCGACGCCGCGGGCGCGCTCGTCCTCGGTTAGCGATGCGACCGCGTTGTAGGCGCCGCGGAACTTGAAGGCGCCGATGCGCTGGAGGTTCTCGGCCTTCAGGAGCACGGTCGCGCCGACCGCCTCGTCGAGGGCGCGCGAGGTCAGCACCGGTGTGCGGTGCGCAACGCCGTCGATGCGGCGGGCGGCGGCCCGGACGTCGTCGAGCGAGATCATCGGGTGAGCAGGATGGCGGACCAGCCGTCGCCGTCGCGGCGCGACGCGAGCGTGAGGCCGGTGCGGGCGAAGGCGGCGACCACGTCGTCGACCTCGTCGTTCTCGAGGCCCGAGGCGATCAGACGCTCCGGCGGGTCCTCCATCCGCGTGGCCACCTCGAGCAGCAGCGGGCGCACGAGGTTGGCCGTGACGGTCGGCGCCCACGGGCCGGGGGCGCGGCGCAGGTCGCAGCGCGAGGCCTCGACCAGGACGCCGTTGACGGCCGCCGCTGCGAGCGTGGCGTCAACCGACTCGCGCTCGACGTCGCACGCCAGCACCGGGTCGAACCCGAGCCGCGCGGCGGCGACCGCCAGCACGCCGGAGCCGGAGCCCCAGTCGGCCAGGGCGCCCGCGGCGGGCAGTTCGGCGAGCAGCGCCAGGCTGAGCCGCGTGGACGGGTGCGCGCCGGTCCCGAACGCCTGCCCGGGGTCGATCACCACGTCGAGCGCGCCGTCGCGCGGGCGCTCCCACGACGGCCGCACGCGCAGCCTGCCGACGTCGAGCGGGCGGTGCCACTCGCGCCAGCGCTGGTCCCAGTCGTCGCCGACCTCGGTCGAGACCACGTCCACCACGGCACCGTCCACGGCGGCGTGCAGCTCCCCGAGGTCGGGCAGCTCGCCGGCCGCGCCGTAGACCGCGTACTCGACGACGTCGCCGAGGTCGCGCTCCTCGAACCCCGCCGGCGCGAGCACCGACAGCTCGGCGAGCACGAGGTCAGCGTGCTCACGGGCCACGCGGATCGCCAGCCGGATCACCGCAGCACCACCGCCGCCCACTCGCCTTCGGTCACGCGCCGCTGCTCGTCCATCCCGAGCGCAGCGACCACCTCGTCGGCCTCGCGCGCCAGGAACCCGGACGCCACGAGCAGCGCCGGCCGCCGCGGGAGTGTGAGCAGCGCCGGCCGCGGCAGGTTGGCGAGGACCGCGGGCGCGCCATTCGGCGCGTCGCCTTGCACGACCGCGACCGCGACGCCGTTGCGGCGCGCGTTGGCGGCGATCGGCGCGCCCGGCTCGATCTCGACGGCGGTCACCGGGTCCCAGTCGAGCCGCGCCGCCGCGATCGCCAGCACGCCGGTGCCGGCGCCCCAGTCGCACAGCGCGCCGCCAGGGGCGAGCCCTTCCAGCAACTCCAGGCACAGCCGCGTCGTCGGATGGGTGCCGGCGCCGAAGAAGGAGCCAGGGTCGATGACGAGATCGTCGGCCGCGCCGTCGATCCACGGCGGGCGCACCGTGAACGAGCCGGCGCGGACCGGCCGCAGGTACTCGTGCCAGCGGCGCTCCCAGCCGTCAGCGACCGGCTCGGAGACCACGTCCACGAGCGCGTCGCCCACCAGCGCGGCGATGTCGGCACGCGACGGCAGCTCGCCGGCGGGCGCGTACAGCGCGTACTCGACGGCGCCGTCCACGGCGCGCTCCTCGGCGCCGTCGGCGAGCAGCGGCAGCAGGTCCGCGAGGGCGGTCTCGGCGCGCTCCGCCCGCACCCGGATCCCGAGGCGGACGATCGGCGCGCTCAACCCGCCAGGACGCGCCGCAGCTTGGCGATCATCCCCTCGTCGGCACGGAGGTTGTCGTCGCTGAGGGTGCCCGCGAAGCTCTCGAGCATGTCGCGCTGCTCGCGCGTGAGCCGGCGCGGGATCGTGACGTTGACGACCACCCGCAGGTCGCCCGTGCGACCGCGCTGCAGCGGCGGCATCCCGCGGCCGCCGAGGCGGATCTCCTCGCCCGGCTGCGTGCCCGCCTTGATGTCCACGGGGATGTCGCCGTCGATCGTCGGCACCTGCACGGTCGTGCCGAGCGCAGCGAGCGGCGCGGGCACGTCGATCACCGTGATCAGGTCGGACCCGTCGCGCAGGAAGCGCTCGTCGGCCTGGACGCGCACGACGACGTACAGGTCGCCGGACGGGCCGCCGCGCTCGCCCGCGTGCCCGCGGCCCGCCAGCCGGATCCGCTGGCCGTCGTCGATCCCCGCAGGGACGTCGACCTCGACGCGCTTCCGCTCGACGACCAGGCCCTCGCCGCGGCAGGTCTCGCACGGGTCGCGGGCGATCCGGCCGTCGCCGCCGCAGACGTCGCAGACGATGTTGCGGACCATCTGGCCGAATGCCGTGCGCGTGACCGCCTGCAGCTGGCCGGCGCCGCCACAGCGCGAGCACGTCTCGATCGGCGTGCCCGGCTTGGCGCCATTGCCGTTGCAGGTGTGGCAGCGCGCGCGGGCGTCGTAGGCCACCTCGACGCGCTTGCCGTGCGCCGCGTCGGCCAGCTCGATCGACGCCTGCACGCCGATGTCGCCGCCCTGCACCGGGCCACCCCGCGCGCCGCCGCCGAACGCGCTCTCGAACCCGCCGGCGCCGAAGAACGCCGAGAACAGGTCGGAGATCGACCCGAAGTCGCCGAAGTTCGGGGCGTAGCCGCCGGACTTCAGGCCGTCGTGCCCGTACGAGTCGTAGAGCTGCCGGCGCTCGGGGTCCGACAGCACCTCGTAGGCCTCGGCGGCCTCCTTGAACTTCTCCTCGGCGTCCGGATCGTGGGCGTTGACGTCCGGGTGAAGCTCGCGCGCCAGGCGCCGGAACGCCTTCTTGACGGCCGCCTCGTCGGCGTTGCGGTCGACTCCGAGAACCTCGTAGTAATCCCTCGGCATCACGAGGCCTCGTAGATGTCTTCGACGAAGCGCGAGAGCTGCAGGGCCGCCTCACGCACGGTCACGATCGCCCGGGCGTAGTCCATGTGTGTCGGGCCGATCACCGAGACCGTCCCGAGGTTGCGCTGCGCCAGCCCGTAGTTGCCGGCCACCAGCGACAGCGAGCGCAGGGCCGGCATCTCGTTCTCGCCGCCGATGCGGACGTAGATGTCGCGCTCGTCGAGCGCCTGCGAGAGCACGCCGAGCAGCGACACGCGGCGCTCGAGCGCCTCCAGCAGCTCGTTGAGCTGCGACACGTCCTGGAAGCGGTGCTCGGACAGCAGGCGCGCCGCGCCGTCCACGTACAGCGTGTTCTCGGCGGTCTCGGCCAGCTGGGTGAAGGCCGGCGCGAGCTGGGCGACGAACGCGCGCTCGGTCGGGTGCAGGCCGGCGTCGTTGAGCCGCGCGCCGATCATCCGTGCGCCGACTCCCATCCCGACGAGCTGCTCGTTCAGGTACGACGAGGCCCAGTCGGCCAGCCCGGCGTCGATCGCGCGATCGAACGTGAACACGCGCTTGGACACGCCGCCGGTGGACGTGATCACGACGACCATCAGCACCTGGGGCTGGAGCGGCAGGACCTCGACGTGGCGGATCGTGGTGGTGGCAATCGGCGGCGCGGACACGATCGCCAGCAGGTTCGTGACCTGGGAGAGCGTCTCGGTGGTCACGCGCATCGCCTCGTCGACCTCGCGGCGCACGAGCGCCAGCTGCAGATCCGTCTTGCCCTCGCGCCGTGCGGGGAGCAGCTTGTCGACGAAATAGCGGTAGCCGGCGTCGGTCGGCACGCGGCCGGCCGAGGTGTGCGGATGCGCGAGCAGCCCGCGCTCCTCGAGCACCGACAGCTCGTTGCGGATCGTCGACGGCCCGCACGTCACGTCCGGGTCGGCGGCGAGCGCCTTCGACCCCACGGGCTGCCCCGTGGCGTTGAAACCGTCGACGACCTTGGTGAGCAGAAGCTCCTGGCGGGGCGAGAGCACGTGTCAGATTCTAAGAACGACGCCCTCGTCCGCCCGCAGCGCCGTCCCGGCGCCGTCGAGGTGCGTGCTGAGGGCGACCTCGCCGGACACCGGCAGCGGGCGCGGCTCGCCGGTGAGGTTGAGCGCGACGGCGTGGCGGTCGCCGCGCGCATAGGCGAGCACGCCGTCGCCGGCGTGGAGCGTGCGGTAGTGGGCGGTGGCGAACTCGCGGCGCAGCGCGAGCAGCGCCCTGTGCAGGCCCAGCATGGCCGGCTCGTCGGCCGCGTTGACCGTCAGATCGCCGTACGGCAGCCACGGCGTGCCGGTCGTGAAGCCGCCGTCGCGGGTCCACTGCATCGGCGTGCGAGCGGGGTCGCGCGCCATCCCCGGGTCGGCCATCTGCTCGATGTGCACGTCCTCCATCCCGAGCTCGTCGCCGTAGTAGAGGGTCGGCGTGCCGCGCAGCGTGAGCAGCAGCATCGCGGCCACGCGCGCCTGGGCGGTCCCGACGCGGCTGGCGACGCGCGGCCGGTCGTGGTTGCCGAGCACCCAGTTCGGCCACGCGCCGTCGGGCAGCGCGGCCTCGTAGCGCTCGATCAGGCCGGCGATCGCCTCGGCGTCCCACGGCGTCGAGATCAGGTGCATGTTGGACGGCAGGTGCGCGCCGCCTTCGTAGTAGCGGACCAGCCTGTCGATGTCGGCGTAGACCTCGGCGATCATCAGCCGGTCTCCGATCGCGCCGCGGATCAGGGCGACGATCTCCTGCACCTCGTCACGGTCGGCGGTGTGGAGGGGGATCAGCGAGTCGTACTCGGGCATCCCGGGCCGGTACGACGGGTCCGGCGGGTTGTCGCGCAGCTCCGGGTCCTTGAGGACCTGGCGCATCGCGTCGACCCGGAAGCCGTCGACGCCGCGGTCGGCCCACACCCGGATCACGTCGAGCATCGCCTCGCGCACGGCCGGGTTGCGCCAGTTGAGGTCGGGCTGCTCCTTGAGGTACGCGTGGTAGTAGCTGCGGTCGCCCACCGGCTCCCAGGCGGAGCCGCCGAACACGCTGCGCCAGTTGTTGGGGCGGCGGGCCGTCGTGCCACAGGTACCAGTCGCGCTTCTCGGGATCCTGGAACCACGGGTGCAGGTCGGACGTGTGGTTCGGGACGAAGTCCATGATCACTTTGAGGCCGAGCCCGTGCGCGCGATCCACCAGCGCGCGGAAGTCGGCGAGCGTCCCGTACTGCGGGTCGATGCCCGTGTGATCGGTGATGTCGTAGCCGAAGTCGCGCTGCGGCGACGGGTAGATCGGCGTCATCCAGATCGCGTCGACCCCGAGGTTCTTGACGTACGGGAGCCGCTGCGCGATGCCGCGCAGATCACCGACCCCGTCGCCGTCGGAGTCCTGGAACGAGCGGGGGTAGATCTGGTAGATCGCCCCGCTCTCCCACCACGTCACTCGCGGATCACGGCCTTGCCTCGGCGGACGAGCCGGTTGTCGCCCTGGGTCGCCTCGACGGTGCCGTCGGGCGACGTCGTGACCGTGACCTCCTCCTCGGGCACCCCCATGCCGCGGAACTGCACGCTGAGCGACTGCAGCTTGAGCCCGTCGCCCTGCGCGCGGGCGCACTGGGCCATCGTCCACAGTCCGTGCAGGATGCGGCCTGGCAGGCCGACCGACTGCGCGAACTCGTCGTCCAGGTGGATCGGGTTGAAGTCCCCGCTCGCCCCCGCGTACCGGTACGTCAGGTACCGGTCGGGGGTCACCTTCATCTCACGATGTTCGTCCATCGCCCCTCGCACACCAGCTCGCCGCGCTGGTTCTTCGACGTCGTCTTGAACACGTAGAACTCGAGCCCACCGCGCTCGGACTTGTCCTCGAGCTCGGCCTCGGTGGTGATCTCGTCACCGGCCACGACCGGCTCGTGCCAGGTGAACTCCTGGGCGCCGTGGACCATGCGGCTGAAGTCCAGCCCGGACTCCATGATCGCCGGGAACACCGCCGGCCCGGCGTAGACGGCCGCGAACATCGGCGGCGCCACGACATCGGCGAAGCCCTCGCTGCGCGCGGCCTCGGGATCGAGGTAGCGCGGGTCGTCCTCCCCCACGGCGTGCGCGTACTCGCGCACCTTCTCGCGCCCGACGGCGTACGTCGCGCTCTTCATCACTCGTCCCCCAGCTCGAGCACGGCCAGGAACGCTTCCTGCGGAACCTCGATCCGCCCCACCTGCTTCATCCGGCGCTTGCCCTCCTTCTGCTTCTCCAGCAGCTTGCGCTTGCGGCTGATGTCACCGCCGTAGCACTTGGCGGTCACGTCCTTGCGGAAGGCCTTGACCGTCTCGCGGGCGATGATCTTCGCGCCGACGGCGGCCTGGATCGGCACGTCGTACTGCTGGCGCGGGATCTTCTTGCGCAGGCGCTCGGTGAGCACCTTGCCGCGGTCGTAGGCCTTGTCGCTGTGTACGACCATGCTCAGCGCGTCGACCGCGTCGCCGCCCAGCAGCACGTCGAGCTTGACGAGGTTCGACGGGCGCAGGCCGATCGGCTCGTAGTCGAGCGACGCATATCCGCGCGTGCGCGTCTTGAGCTGGTCGAAGAAGTCGAGGACGATCTCGGCGAGCGGCAGGTCGTACGTGATCTGCACGCGCTCGGACGACAGGTAGTGCATGCCCTGGTGCGTCCCGCGGCGGTCCTGGCAGAGCTCCATGATCTGCCCGATGTACTCCTTCGGCGCGAGGATGCTGGCGCGGATGTAGGGCTCCCGCACCTCGGCGATGCGCGCCGGGTCGGGCATGTCGGTCGGGTTGTGCACCGGGATCGTCGTGCCGTCGGTGAGCGTCACCTCGAACTCGACCGAGGGCATCGTCGCCATCAGCTCGAGGTCGTACTCGCGCTCGAGCCGCTCGCGCACGATGTCCATGTGCAGCAGGCCGAGGAAGCCGCAGCGGAAGCCGAACCCGAGGGCATCGCTCGTCTCCGGCTCCCAGGAGAGCGCGGCGTCGTTGAGCGTGAGCTTCTCGAGCGCGTCCCTGAGCTCCGGGTAATCGTCGTTGTTCATCGGGAACAGGCCGCAGAACACCATCGGCTTGACGTCGCGGTAGCCGGGCAGCGGTTCGGTCGCGGTGCTGTTCTTGGTGGTCAGTGTGTCGCCGACGCGCAGGCTGCTGACTTCCTTGATCCCCGTGATCAGGTAGCCCACCTCGCCGGCGTGCAGCTCCTCGGCCGGGGTCTCGAGGGGCGTGAAGAACCCGATGTCGTCGATCTCCGCCTCGGTCCCGGTCGCCAGCGCGCGGATCGCCTCGCCCTTCCTGAACGTGCCGTCGACGACGCGGATGTAGGCGATCACGCCGCGGTACTGGTCGAACTCGGAGTCGAAGATCAGCGCGCGCGGCGGCGCGTCGGGGTCGCCGTGCGGCGGCGGGACCCGCTTGACGAGCTCCTCGAGCAGGTCCTCGACGCCCTCGCCGGTCTTGGCGCTGATGCGGCGGACGTCCTCGGGCGGTTCGCCGATCAGCTCGGCGATCTCCTCGCCGACGCGCTCGGGCTCGGCGCCGGGCAGGTCGACCTTGTTCATGGCCGGGATCAGCTCCAGCCCGGAGTCGATCGCCAGGTAGGTGTTGGCGACGGTCTGGGCCTCGACGCCCTGGCTCGCGTCGACGACCAGCAGCGCCCCTTCACAGGCGGCCAGGCTGCGCGAGACCTCGTACGTGAAGTCCACGTGGCCGGGCGTGTCGATGAGGTGGAACTGATAGTGCTCGCCGTCGCGGGCGGTGTAGAAGACGCGCACGGCCTGGGCCTTGATCGTGATGCCGCGCTCGCGCTCGAGGTCCATGCTGTCGAGCAGCTGAGCGCGCATCGACCGGGGGTCGACGGTGTGGGTCAGCTCGAGGATGCGGTCCGCGAGCGTCGACTTCCCGTGGTCGATGTGGGCGATGATCGAGAAGTTGCGGATGTGTGCCTGATCGGCCATTCGTGGACCGCGAACCTTAGAAGGAGCGGGGCTAGGGGCACGCTATAGTGGGGCGCCGCCGCGGACCGTCCGCGGCTTCGTGTGCCATGGCCAACATCGCCTCACAGATCAAGCGCAACCAGCGGTCGCTCCGCGAGCGGGCCGAGAACCGCCAGTACACCTCGGCGGTCAAGACCTACTTCCGCCGGCTGCAGGCCGCCGTCGCCGAGGGCGACGACGAGAAGGCCGACGTCGAGCACAAGCGGCTCGTGCAGCTGATCGACAAGTCCGTCAAGCGCGGCGCGCTGCATCGCAACAACGGTGCGCGCAAGAAGGCCCGCGCCGCGCGGCTGCGCAAGACCTCCTAGCTACTCGCTGACGTCCATCCGTGCGATCCGCCCGTCGCGGAACGCGTACGTGTGCGTGACCTCGCGGTCGTCGAGCAGCTCGCCGTCCTTCGAGTGGACGGTCTGGTGGACCGTGACGGTGACCGTGTCGCCGTCGACGTCGATCCGCGTGGGCTCGACCTTGCCGTCGATCGCGGCGAACTGGCGCGTCCAGTAGTCGCGGACCGCGTCCTTGCCGTGGAGCCGCCCGCCCTCCCAGGCGTTCGGCCAGTCGACGTCGGGCGCCATCAGCGCGAGGACCGCGTCGATGTCCCGGGCATTGAAGGAGGCGTAGAGGTCTCGGATCAGCGGCTTCATGGGACACACGATACGCAACCGTAAGGTTGCGTGGCGCTTTCACCGTCGCTATGCGGAACAAAAGCGCCACGGACCCGCCGCGGCGCCTCGAACCCGCCTCCTTACAAGCCCGGGGTTAGACGCTCACCGCGCCGCGGCGATCACGGCCCGAACCGCAGCCGTGTCCTCACCCAACGCCCCACCGGACCCGCCACGGCTCTCCACCTCGAGATCGGCCAGCAGCTCCAAGGCACGCCGATACGCCTCGGCATCCCGCGCCGACACGTCGGCGATCAGCCGGTCCGCGGCGAACGACGGCATCCGCAGCCCGCGCCGGATCTGCGCGGGCGGCTGCCCGGCCGCGAGCGCCTCGGCGATCGCCAGCGCGTCCCGGACCCGGCGGACCATCTGGTAGAGCAGGCTCGGCAGCCGCTCCCCCTGCTGGCGGAGCTCGAGCAGCAGCCGCGTGGCGGCCTTCTCGTCGCCGGCCACGAGGGCGTCCGCAAGTGTCCAGGCCTTGCGCTCGGCCGAGCTGGCGCACGACGCCTGCACCTCCTCGACGCCGATCCGCGCCCCCTCGCCGTACTCGAGCGCCAGCTTCTCGAGCTCGCGCTCGAGCCGCAGCCGGCGGTCGCCGACCTGCGCGACGAGCGCCCGGGCGCCCTGGTCGTCGATCTCGATGCCGAGCTCCTTCGCCTGGCCGGCGATCCACTTCGGCAGCGCGCGGGCCTTCGGGATGTCCTCGGCGGCGACGATCCCGCCGGCGGCCTCGACCGCCTTCACCAGCGCGGGAGGCGTCTTGTACCGACCCTCCTCGCGGGCGAAGAACGCGACCGTGAGCGTGTCCGGATCCATGCTCTTCATCGCCGTGGCCACGTCGGCGACATCGCCGTCCTTCCAGCGCTCCACGCCATCGGCGATGATGAACCTCCGGCCGATCGCGAACGTCATCGCCGACAGCGCAGCGGCGATCGCGTCCGGCGTGCAGGCGTCCGGCTCGAACAGCTCGACGCCCGCGGAGCCGCTCTCGGCCTCGGCCATCGCGCGCAGCCGCGAGCGGCGCTCGGAGATGCGGCCGTGGTCGTCGCCGTGAATCAGATATGCGGCCTTGAACGTGGGCACGGACGGCGAGTCTAGAGGCCGCGCTCGACGGTCATGGCGCCGTTGCGCACACGCAGGCTGACCGTGCCGTCGCGGTCGGTCCGATAGACGTGCGGGACGGCACGGAGCGCGCCGAGCGTCGACGGCGTCGGGTGCCCGTAGGTGTTGTCGGCGCCGACCTCGATCGCGGCCACGTCCGGCTGGAGGCGCTCGAGCAGGCCGGGCAGGCCGTCGTCGGCGCTGCCGTGGTGGGCGACCTTCATTGCCTCGACGTGCGGCAGTTGGAGCGCGGCTGTGACGTTCGACTCGGCGTCGGCGGGCAGGAACAGGTCGAAGTCGCCGACCGTGAGGACCGCGACCACCGCCCGGTCGTTCGGGTTGCCGTCGGGCCGGAAGCCGGGTGCGGGCGGCGGTGGCCACAGCAGGCGCATCCGCATCGAACCGAACCGGAGCACCTGGCCGGCGTGCGCGGCGATCCGGCGCGCGCCGGTCGCGGGCAGCGCGCGCTGCACCGTGGTCGGCCAGCCCGCCCCGCCGTCGAGCACGAGGCGCGGGGCGTACTCGCGGATCACCTCCAGCGCCATCCCCTCGTGGTCCGACTCGGCATGGGTGAGCACGAGGCCGTCGAGCCGGCGGATGCCCGACTCGCGGAGCCGCCGCAGGATCGGGCCGCCCGGCGGCCCGGTGTCGAACAGCACGCTCGCGCCGCCGCTCTGGATGAGCGTCGCGTCGCCCTGCCCGATGTCGAGGAACGAGACGACGACCTCGCCGGCCAGCGGCGGCCGGGCGTCGTGTGCGGGCGACGCGGCCGCGAGGAGCGCGGTGACGGCGGCCGCCGCCGCGGCAACCGCCCAGCCGGTGCGGCGGCGCGGCCGCGGCGGTCCGAGCCGGAGCGCGACGGCGCGGCCGACCCGCGCGACGCCCACGACCGCGGCGGCGAGCGCGCCGTACGCGAGTGCCAGCGCCGGGACCGAGCTCACCCGGAGCGGCATCACCGCTGCCGGAGCTCCGGCCATCGTCCGCGCCACCCACTCGACGAACGCCAGCAGCGGCGCGTTGCAGGCGTTGAACGGCTCGGCGAGCGCGGGCGCGATCTGTGCCGCGGTCGCGGCGAGCATGCCGAGCCACATCACCGGCGCGATCGCCGCAGCCGCGAGCAGGTTCGCCGGCAGCGACGCGAGTGAGATCTGCTCGAAGTGGAACGCCATCAGCGGCGCCGTCCCGAGCGTGGCGGCGATCGTGATCGCCGCGGCGTCTGCCGCGGGTCCCGGCAGCCAGCGGGCGAGCGCGGCGCGCAGCGGCGGTGCGAGCGCCAGCAGCGCCACGACGGCGGCGAACGAGAGCTGCCAGCCCGGCTCGCCCGACGCGCGCGGGTTGAACACCAGCGTCACCGCCGCGGCGAGTCCCAGCGCGTACCAGCGATGCGACGGCCGACCCGCCAGCGCGGCCACGAGCCCGGCCGCACCCATGACACCAGCCCGCTGGATCGACGGCCCGGCACCGGTGAGCGGCACATAGAAGGCGACGAGCACGAGCGCCGCGAGCAACCGCCCGCGCAGGCCGGCGCCGACGAGCGCGCCCGCGGCGAGAACAAGCGTCGCGAGCAGCATCACGTTCTGCCCGCTTACCGCCAGCACGTGCGCCAGTCCCGACCGCTTGAAGTCGTCCCGAACGTCGTCGCTGAGCTGCTCGTCCTGCCCGAGCACCATGCCACGGAGGAGGGCGGCCTCCGGCGGCGCCAGGCCACGACCCAGCCCGTCCTCGGCGCGCCGCCGCGCGGCGTCGACCAAGCCCGCCGGGCCACCACGACGCTCGCCCGTCACCCGCAGCCGCTCGACCTCGACGGCCGCATGCGCTCCGCGGCGAGCCTGGAACGCGTCGAACATCCCGAGCGGCTTGACGGTCCCGGCCACCGCGACGATCTCGCCGACGCCCGGCCGCGCCGCCGTGCGCATGCGCAGCACCGCGCCCTCGCCGGGCGCCGGCCCGTCGAGCAGACGGGCCCGCGCGACCGTCAGACCGCCGGGCCGCTGCCGCAGCGGCTCGAGGATCACGGCGCGGGTGGACACCGAGTGCCCCTCGAGGCCCGGCAGGCGCCCGTTCTCGAGCGCGCCGACCCGCAGGTCCGCCACGAGGGCGCCCGCCAGCACCGCCAGCGCGGCGACCATTCCGAGCCCGGACGCGCCGCGCAACGAGACGAAGACGTCGCGCGATGGCCCGACGAGAGACACCGCGCGACGCGCCGGCGAGGGCGGCACGTGACGCAAGGACGAGCGGTGCAGTGACGAGCAACGCAGCGGCAAGCGACATCGTGGCCGGCCGGGACACCGGGCCGAGGAGGAGCCCGGCCGTGGCGGCGAACAGGATCGTGTGGCGCGGATGGCGGCACGCGGTGTCGAGCCATCTCACACGCGCACCTGCTCGCGCAGCGAGGCGAGACGGACGTCGCCGATGCCCGGGACCTGGCCGAGCTCCTCGACCGAGCCGAAGCCGCCGTGCTCCTCGCGGTAGTCGAGGATCTTCTGCGCGGTCGCCGGGCCGATGCCCGACAGCTCGTCGAGCTGCTCGAGCGTGGCGGTGTTGAGGTTGAGCGGGACGCCCGGCTGTGCCGGCGACGACGACCCGCCGGCGCCGGTGGCGGCTGTCGGGACCCGCCGGGGGACGACGATCTGGCGGCCGTCCTCGACCTTGGCGGCGAGGTTGACCTGCGTCAGGTCGGCACGCGGCATGGCGCCGCCGGCGCGGCCGACCGCGTCGTCGACCCGGGCGCCGGCGCGCATCCGGTAGACGCCGGGCTCGCGGACCGCGCCCGCCACGTGCACGATGACCGACCCGCCGCCCGCCCCGCCGCCGCCGTCGCCGTCGTCCGTGACGGCGATCGCGGGTGCGGAGCCCGGCGCCGCATCGGGCCCGCCGCGCGACACGTACCAGCCGCCGAGCACGAGCAGGGCGACCAGCGCGAGGCCGAGGGCGGCCAGCTGGCGGGGCGGGATTTCGGGCATGGCACGACCGTATGGAGGGACGTGCCACGGATCAGCACGCGGTCGTCACAACACTGTGAAAAGTCAGTGCTGGGAGAGGCGTAGGGCCTCGGCGACCGCCGCGCGCGGATCGTCGACTGCGGCGACGCCCTCGACCGCCCCGCCGCCCCGGGTCGGCTCCCAGGTGCCCACGCCGACCACCGGGATGCCGGCCTTCAGTGCCAGCGCGATCTCGCTGAGCGTCCCCCAGCCGCCGCCGATGGCGACCACCGCGTCCGCCGCGCTCACGACGAGCGCGTTGCGCGCCTCGCCCAGCCCGGTGGGCAGCGCGACGAGCACCCAGCCGTTGGCGGCGTCGCGGTCGATCCCCGGCAGCAGCCCCACGGTCAGCCCGCCGCGCGAGCGCGCGCCGCGGCACGCGGCCTCCATCACGCCTCCCAGGCCGCCGCACACGAGACCGCAGCCCGCCTCGGCCACCGCCGCGCCGGCCTCCTCGGCGGCCTCGACCTCCCAGGGCGCGGCGTCCCCCGGCCCCGCGATGGCGATCCATGCGCGCGGCGGGGGCACGACCGTCTACCGAACGACGAGCTCGACGCGCGGCGGGGGCACGAACGCGGCCCGCCTACCGGACGACGAAGTTGACGAGCCGCCCGGGCACGACGACGACCTTGGCGACGTTGTGGCCGTCCAGGTGCCGCGCCACGTTCGGCCGCTCGCGGGCCAGCGACTCGAGCTGGTCCTGCGAGGCATCGGCGGGCGCCTCGATGCGGTCGCGCAGCTTGCCGTTGACCTGCACGGCGACGGTGACGACGTCGCGCTCCAGCAACCCCGGGTCGGCGGCCGGCCACGGCTGCTCCCAGACGCGGTCGCCGGTCAGCAGCTCGTACACCTCGGCGCCCGTGTGCGGCGCGAACGGGAAGATCAGCGACGCGGCGGTGGCGGCGGCGAAGTGCATGACGTCGCCGGACGCGGCGTCGCGGCGCCGGTAGGCCTCGTTGATCAGCTCCATCACCGCGGCGATCGCGGTGTTGAACGCGAACCGCCCGGCGAGGTCGTTGGTGACCTTGTCGATCGCCCAGTGCGCCTTGCGCAGCAGCTCGAGGTCGTCGCCCGCGCCGGTGCCGGCGTTCGGGTCCAGCTCCCGCTGCCCGTGCTCGGCGACGTCCACGCCCAGCCGCCACAAGCGGGCGAGGAAGCGATGCACGCCCTCGACGCCCTCGTCGCTCCAGTCGGCGTCCTGGTCCGGCGGCCCGATGAACAGGATGTACGCGCGGGCGGTGTCCGCCCCGTAGCGCTCGACGATCGGCGCCGGGCTCACGACGTTCCCCCGCGACTTGGACATCTTCGCCCCGTCGCGCGTGATCATGCCCTGCGTGAAGAGCTTCGCGAACGGCTCCTGGAAGTCCAGCAGGCCGATGTCGGCCAGCGCCTTCACGAAGAACCGTGCGTAGAGCAGGTGCAGGATGGCGTGCTCGACGCCGCCGATGTACTGGAAGACCGGCATCCAGCGGTTGGTGATCGCCGGGTCCCAGGCCGCCTCGTCGTTGCTCGCGTCGGTGTAGCGCAGGAAGTACCACGACGAGTCGACGAACGTGTCCATCGTGTCGGTCTCGCGACGGGCCGGGCCGCCGCAGCGCGGGCAGGTCGTGTTGACCCAGTCCTCGGCCGCCGCCAGCGGCGAGCGGCCCTGCGGCGCGTAATCCTCGACGTCGGGCAGCGGCACCGGAAGATCCTCGACCGGCACCGGGACGATCCCGTCGGTCTCGCAGTAGACGACGGGGATCGGGCAGCCCCAGTAGCGCTGGCGGGAGAGCAGCCAGTCGCGCAGGCGGTAGTTGACCGAGCGGTGCCCGCGGCCCTCCGCGTCGAGCCAGTCGATGATCGCGTCCTTCGCCGACACCGACGGCATGCCGGTGAACTGGCCGGAGTTGACCAGCACCTCGTCGTCGCTGTGGGCGACGAACGGCTCATCCGAGTCAACCTCGCCCGAGGCGGGCTTGACGACCGGGCGGATCGGCAGATCGAACGCCTTGGCGAAGTCGAAGTCGCGTTGGTCGTGCGCGGGCACGGCCATGATCGCGCCGGTGCCGTACTCCATCAGCACGTAGTCGGCGACGTACATCGGGATCCGCTCGCCGTTGACCGGGTTGATCACGCTGCGGCCGAGCGGGACGCCGGTCTTCGTGCGGTCGGCGTCGGCACGCTCCTCCGAGCTCTCGGCCAGCGCGTGGTTGACGTAGTCGCGCACCGCCTGCTCGTGCTCGGTGCCGGCGGCGAGGCGCATGACGTCGGGGTGCTCGGGCGCCATCACGAAGAACGTCGCGCCGAACAGCGTGTCCGGGCGCGTGGTGAACACCGGGTAGTCGACGCCGACCTCGGGACACGAGAAGGTCACCTCGGCGCCCTCGGAGCGGCCGATCCAGTTGCGCTGCATGCGCGTGACGTGCGGCGGCCACTGGATCGTCGCCAGGTCGTCGAGCAGGCGGTCGGCGTAGTCGGTGATGCGGAAGAACCACTGCTCGAGCTGGCGCGCCTCGACCAGCGTGCCGCACCGCTCGCAGTGCCCGTCGATGACCTGCTCGTTGGCGAGCACGGTCGCGTCCTTGGGACACCAGTTGACGGCGGCCTCCTTGCGATAGGCCAGCCCGCGCTCGAACAGCTGCAGGAAGATCCACTGGGTCCACCGGTAGTAGCGCGGTTCGTGCGTGCCGAACTCGCGTGACCAGTCGATCGAGATCCCCCACGAGCGCATGCCCTCCTGGAAGGCTGCGATCGACTTCGCGGTCGACTCGCGCGGGTGCTCGCCGGTCTTGATCGCGTGGTTCTCGGCCGGCAGGCCGAACGCGTCGTAGCCCATCGGGTGCAGCACGCGGCGCCCGGCGCGGCGCTGGAAGTGCGCCACTGCGTCGCCGACCGAGTAGTTCTTCAGATGGCCGATGTGCGGCTCGCCTGACGGGTACGGCAGCATCTCGAGCACGTACGCCGTCGGGCCGTCGAACTCGTCGTTGGAGACCTCCCAGGTGCGCTCGCGCTCCCAGACCTCCTGCCACTTGGGCTCGATGACGCTGGGGTCGTACCGGTGCTCGGTTGCCATGCGGCGCGGAGGTTAGCGCCACGCGGGGTGCAGCCCAGGCTCAAGCGCGGCCGCGCGCTGCCGATCGAAGAGAGCGATAAACTACGCCGCCCTGGGGCTATAGCTCAGCTGGGAGAGCGCCTGCATGGCATGCAGGAGGTCGCCGGTTCGAGCCCGGCTAGCTCCACTATCGAAGGCCGTCCATCCGGGCGGCCTTCGTCGTTCTCAGAGCGGGATCTCGGCGCGCAGCGTCGTGCCGCCGCCCATCGGCGACACGAGCTCGAGGCGCCCATCGAGCGCCGCGACGCGATCCGAGAGCCCGCGCAGGCCCGAGCCACCGGCGACGTCGGCGCCGCCGACCCCGTCGTCGGACACCTCCACGCGCACCCGCCCGCCCGCGACCGCAACCGCAACCGCGGCCGACGAGGCCCGCGCGTACTTGGCGACATTGGTCAGCGCCTCGGCCACGACGAAGTACACGGCGATCTCGATCGGCGGCGGCAGCCGCGCGTCCGGGAGCGCGGCGATCTCGACCGGCACGGGGGCCCGGCTCGCGAGGATGCGCACGGCGGCGGGGAGCCCGCGGTCGGTCAGGACCACCGGGTGCAGGCCGCGCGCGAGCTCGCGCAGCTCGTCCAGCGACGCCCGGAGCTCGGCGCTCGACTCCTCCAGCAGGGTCGCGGTCTCGGAGTCGTCGGCCACCGTGCGGCGCGCCAGCTGCAGCTTCAGCGCGAGCGCGACCAGCCGCGACTGGGCGCCGTCGTGCAGGTCGCGCTCGAGCCGGCGGCGCTCGTTGTCGCCGGCCTCGACGAGCCGCGCGCGCGAGGCGCGCAGGTCCTCGATCCGGGCTCGCAGCTCGGCTTCCAGCCGCTGGTTCTCCAGCGCCAGCGCCGCGGCGGCGCCGGCCGCACGCACGAGCTGCGGCTCATCGTGCAGCGACGGATCGTGCGCGATCGCAGCGATCCGCCGCCCCTGGAGCTCGATGTCGGTCCACCCCGGGCCCGCGACCTCGACCGGGTGGCCCCGCGCGTCGACGAACCGCCCGGGCTCCGGCAGCCAGTACGCCAGCGCCACCGTCGGGTCCCCCAGCGCGTCCGCCAGCGCGGCGCGCAGCGCTGCCTCCCCCGGCGCGTCGCCGAGCCGCGCGATCAGCTCCGAGACCGCGGCGCCCTGCGCGAGCCGCGTCCGCAGGAGCCCGACCAGGAACCCGAACGGCACGGTCGCCACCAGCGCCTCGGAGATCCAGTTGAGCGCGTCGCTCGTCGCGCCCGCGGCGTCGAACGCCTTCGCGATCGCGAACACCGTGAACGCGACCCCACCGGTCACCAGCACCGGGATCAGCGGCCGCCTCAGCGCCGCGCCGCCCGCGCGGGCCCGCGGGACGATGATGAACCAGCTCCATGCGAACACGATCAGCGCGGCCACGAGCTGCACGACGTCGAGCGCGTCCGACAGCGACTGGTCGGCGTGGACGATCAGCAGGTTGGTCGGCTCGCCCGGCTCCTCGAACAGCAGCGACGGCACCTGAAGCACCGTCACGACCACGTAGATCGCCGCGACGCACGCCCGCTCGGCGCGGGTCTGCGCCCGGCCCGCCGGGAACACCAACAGCAGGTGCCCGATGATCCCCGGGAACAGGGCGTCGAGCGCGATCCCGATCGTGAACAGCAGGTCGTCGTCCGACGCGCTGAGCGACGTCGCGAACCAGGCGAAGCCGGCCGCGACCATGAGCGCGCCGCTGCCGTTGGCCGGCCTCCGCCACCACGCGAACAGGCCGGTCCCGACGAACGACCAGCCGACGAGCAGGACGAGGACGGCCTCGAGCCCGCGATCGTCGGTGTGGTCGCTCCGCAGCGTGATCGCGGCGAGGACCACGCCGGCGACGAAGCCGGCGACACCGAGACCGACGAGGAGGCGCCGCGACATGCGGCGGATTGTCGCTACTCGCCGACCGCGCGCTTGGGCGCCTCGCCCCACAGCTGCTCGAGCCGGTAGAACTCGCGCGCCTCCGGGGTGAACACGTGGACCACCACGTCGAGGTAGTCCATGAGGATCCAGCGCGACTCGCCGAGGCCCTCCACGCGCCGCGGGAGCAGGCCGTGCTCCTTCTTGAGCCCTTCGTGGATGCGGTCGTGGATCGCCTTGGTCTGGCGATCGGTGTTGCCCGTGCAGATGACGAAGAAGTCGGTGTAGGCGAGCACGTCCCGCAGGTCGAGCTCGACTGGGTCGATCGCCTTCGCGTCGCCCGCGTAGGACGCGACCAGCTCGGCCAGCCGCTCGGGTGCGAGCGTGGTCATCGGTACAGCCCCTCCCGCTCGACGAAGGCCGCGACCGCGTCGGGCACCAGGTACCGGATCGGGCGACCGGCCGCCACCAGGCGACGGACCAGAGAGGATGAGACGTCAATTCGTGGCATGTCGAAGAAGCGCACGTTGTCGGTGCCCAGGCCGGCCAGCCGCTCGGCGATGTCGGCCCGACGGACCCCCTCGCGCTCGGCGATGCCGAGCTCGGCCAGCTCGAGGATGCGCGCAGGCTCGCGCCACGTGGGCAGCGCGAGCGCCATGTCGCCTCCCAACGATGAACGTCAGCTGGTCTCCCGGACAGCGGTCATGCAGCCTGGAGAGGGTATCGACCGTAAACGAGGGACCGGGGACCTCGGCGTCCACCAGTGAGACGCCGAGCCGCTCGTCGTCGGCCACGGCCAGCCGGCACATCTCGATCCGGTGCTCGAGGCCGGGGTCGGTCTCGATCCCCTTGTGCGGCGGCTCGTGCACGGGCACGAGCACCACCCGGTCGAGCTCGAGTGCAGCGAGCGCCTGCGAGGCGCACACCATATGGCCGATGTGCGGCGGGTTGAACGTCCCGCCGAGCAGCCCGAGGCGCACTAGTAGCGGACCTGGCCCTCGCCCTCGACGCCGTCGAGCAGCTCGCCGACCGGGCCCGAGAGCACGACGATCTCGCGCACGGCCTTGGCGGCGCGGCAGATGTCGCTGACTGACTGGGCGGCGACGGCCATGGAAGCAGCGAGTCTAGGCGAGCACGAAATAGTCCCGGTGCACGGCCTCGTCGGTGGCGCGCGGGAGCACCTCGCGCGCCTCCGACGACTTGAGGCCCATGACCTTGCGCAGCTCGGCCGCGGAGTAGTTGCAGATGCCCTTGCCGATCGCGGTGCGCCGGTCGCGCACCTCGACCGCGTCGCCGGCGTCGAACGCGCCGTCGACTCCGACGATGCCGACCGGCAGCAGGCTGGTGCCGCCCTCGCGGAGCGCGCGGGCGGCGCCGTCGTCGACGGTCAGGGTCCCGTGGCTGGGCTTGGCGTACTTGAGCCAGAGCTTGAAGCTCGACTGCCGGACCGGCTGGGGCGCGAAGCGCGTGCCGGCCGCCTCGCCCGCCCACGCCTGCTGCAGCACGCCGGGCACGAGGCCGCTGCCGATCACGCTGGCGATCCCCGCGGCCGACGCCATCTCGGCGGCGACGACCTTCGAGCGCATCCCGCCGGAGCCGAGCGGTGACGGCGAGTGGCCGATGTCGAGCGTCCGCAGCGCCTCGGGATCGGTGACGTCGGAGACCAGCTCGGCACCCGACTCGGTGCGCGGGTCGGCGGTGTAGACCCCCTCGGTGTCGGTCAGCAGCACGAGCAGGTCGGCCGCGACGAGCACCGCCACCTGAGCGGCGAGGAAGTCGTTGTCACCGAACGAGATCTCGTCGGTGGTCGTCGTGTCGTTCTCGTTGATGACCGGCACGATCCGCCAGTCGAGCAGCTTGCGCAGCGTCGCCCGCGCGTTCAGGTAGTGCGTGCGGGCGCTGACGTCGAAGAACGTGAGCAGCACCTGGGCGGTCTGGATCCCGCGCTCGCGCAGCAACTCGTCGTAGGTCCGGTACAGCCGCCCCTGGCCGACCGCGCTGGCGGCCTGCAGGTCCTCGACCGCCACCGGCCGCGACCCGAGATCGAGCAGGTGCATCCCGCGCGCGATCGCGCCGCTGGTGATGACCACGACGTCGACCCCGGTGCGGTGCAGCGCCGCGACCTCCTCGACGATCCGGGAGACCACCGACAGGCGCATCTCGCCCGAGTCCTCGGCGACGATCGACGAGCCCAGCTTGACGACGGCGGTGGGCATGACGTTCGAGAGCTTATGAAGGGTCCAGCTCGAACACCACGCCGCCGAGCTCGACGTCGTCGCCAGGTTCGAATCCGCGTGCCTCGAGGGCCGAGATCACACCCATCCGGCGCAGCCGATGCTCCACGTGGGCGAGCGCCTCGTCGTTCTCGAGATCGTGCCGGGCGATCAGCCGGTCGACCGCCTCGCCGATGACGCGGAACTCGTGGTCGCCCGTCTTCTCGACCTCGAAGGCGCGGCGGGCCGCCGGCCGGAACACCTGGAACTCCGCCACCTCGTCCTCGCCGGCGGCCTCCGGGAGCGGCTCCTCGACCGGCACGCGCCTCAGCAGCTCGCGGCGCAGCTCCTCGAGCCCCTGACCGGTGGCGGACGACGTCACGGTCACCGGGACGCCGAGCCGGTCGCTCCACTCGGCCGCCGCGGCCTCGGCGGTCTCGGGCGGCACGAGGTCGGCCTTGGACAGCGCGAGGATGCGCGGCAGCTCGGCGAGCCGCGCGTCGTGCTCGGCCAGCTCGGCCTCGATCACCGCGTGGTTGGCCCGCGGGTCCGAGCCGTCGAGCGGTGCGAGGTCGAGCACGTGCACGAGCAGGCGCGTGCGCTCGACGTGGGCGAGGAAGTCGTGGCCGAGCCCGGCGCCGGTGCTGGCGCCCTCGATCAGCCCGGGGATGTCGGCGATCACCAGCTGGCGGTCGTCGGCATCCAGCGTGCCGAGCACCGGCTCGAGCGTCGTGAACGGGTAGGCGGCGACCTTCGGCTGCGCGCGGGTGAGCCGTGACAGCAGCGACGACTTGCCGGCGTTCGGCAGGCCGACGAGCCCGATGTCGGCCAGCAGCTTGAGGTGCAGCTCGACGCGCCCCTCCTCCCCCGGCAGCCCCTTCTCGGCGAGCCGCGGCGTCTGCCGGGTCGGCGACTTGAAGCGCGTGTTGCCGCGGCCGCCCGCGCCGCCGCGGGCGATCGTCACCTCCTGGCCGGGGCGCACGAGGTCGTAGCGGGTGCCGTCCCACTTCGCGACCTGCGTCCCGGGCGGGACGGCGACGATCAGGGGATCGCCGTCGGCGCCGTGCATCTGCTTGCCCTGCCCGTGCCCACCGCGGTCGGCGCGGAAGTGCGCGCGCCGGCGGAACGCCTGCAGGTCGCGCAGCGAGTCGTCGCAGCGCAGCACCACGTCCCCACCGCGGCCGCCGTCGCCGCCGTCGGGGCCGCCCTTGGGCACGTGGGCCTCGCGGCGGAACGACAGCGAGCCGTTTCCGCCTGCTCCTGCGCGGACTTCGAGGTGTGCTCTATCGGTGAGCATCGGCCGGGTACGTTAGGACGATGCCAGTCTTCCTCATCACGGGCGCCTCGTCGGGCATCGGCGCCGCCACCGCCCGCCAGGCCGCAGAGGCCGGCTACGACGTCGTCCTCGCCGCGCGGTCGGAGGACAAGCTGAAGGCGCTCGCCGACGAGACCGGCGGGCTGGCGGTGCGCTGCGACGTCACCGAGTGGGAGGACCAGGAGGCGCTCGTCAAGCGCACGCTGGACACCTACGGGCGGATCGACGTGGCGTTCGCCAACGCCGGGTTCGGCGCCGCGCGCGGGTTCCTCAAGGAAAGCCCGGAGTTCTGGAAGAGCATGGTGCTGACCAACGTCTACGGCTGCGCGCTGACGATCCGGGCGACGATGCCGGCGCTCAAGGAGGCCAAGGGCCACCTGCTGCTGACCAGCTCGGTAGCCGGCCGCCGCTCGCTGCCCGGCTCCCTGTACTCGGCCACCAAGCACGCGGTGACCGCCATGGGCGAGTCGGCGCGGCAGGAGTACAACGACTCCGGCGTGCGCGTGACGCTGATCGAGCCAGGAGCGACGGACACGCCGTTCTTCGACAGCCCGCTGCAGATCCGGGGCCTCGACCCGGAGGACATCGCCCGCGCGGTGATGTACGCGGTGTCGCAGCCGCCGCACGTGGACGTCAACGAGATCCTGATCCGGCCGACGGCACAACCGACCTAGATGTAACGTCGCCGAAGGCGAGTGCGACGAAGGAGCAACTCGCCTGGCAGGCGAAAGGTTCGAACTAGTACGTGGCCCTTCTTCTGCTCTTCGCGGTGATCGCCGGCGCCGGCACGGCGGTCTCGCCGTGCGTGCTGCCGGTCCTGCCCGCACTGCTGTCGGCGAGCGCCACCGGCGGGCGGCGGCGCCCGTTCGGGATCGTGCTCGGCCTCGCGGTCACGTTCACGATCACGATCGCCGGGCTCGCGACCGTGGTCGACGGCGTCGGCATCGGCGACGGCGCGATGCGCACCGTCGCCGTCGTCGTGCTGCTCGGCTTCGGCCTGCTGCTGCTCCTGCCGCCGCTCGCGGACCGGCTCGAGGCGGCCGCCTCCGGCCTCGTCCGGTTCGGGCCCAAGAGCGCCGGCGACGGATTCCTCAGCGGCCTCGGGGTCGGCGCCGCGCTGGGCTTCGTCTACGCGCCGTGCGCCGGGCCGATCCTCGCCGCGGTCATCTCGGTCGGCGCCGCGACCGGCGAGACGGTGGCGATCGCGATCGCCTACGCGGTGGGCTCGGCACTGGCGCTGCTGGCGATCAGCCTCGTCGGCCGCCGCCTGCTCGTCCGCTTCCGCGGGCCGTGGCTCCAGCGCGTGATGGGCGGCGTGATGATCCTCACCGCGCTCGCCGTGGCGACCGACCGCGACGTCGCGTTCCAGAACGCGATCGCCGACGACCTGCCCGCCGCCGTGGTCAACCCGACCGGCGACCTCGAGCGCTCGAGCGCGGTCTCGAAGCGGCTCGACGACCTGCGCGGCCCGGCCCGGTTCGCGGCGCACAGCGGGCTCCCCGTGCTCGGGCCCGCGCCCGACTTCACCCGTGTCACGCACTGGCTGAACTCCAGGCCGCTGACGATGCGGCAGCTCCGCGGCAAGGTCGTGCTGATCGACTTCTGGACCTACACGTGCATCAACTGCCTGCGCACGCTGCCGTACGTGCGCGCCTGGGACGAGCGCTACCGCGACCGCGGGCTGGTGATCGTCGGCGTCCACACGCCCGAGTTCGGCTTCGAGAAGGACACCGCGAACGTCCGTGACGCGATCGCCCGTAACCACCTGCGCTACCCGGTCGCCCAGGACAACGACTACGGGACCTGGGACGCCTGGGGCAACCAGTACTGGCCGGCCAAGTACCTCATCGACACGGCGGGACGGGTCCGCTACGCGCACTTCGGCGAGGGCGACTACGACAAGACGGAGAACGCGATCCGGTCACTGCTGCCGGACCGCGACCTCGGCTCCAGGGCCGGCCGCCAGCCCGCCGAGGTGCCGGGCGATGCGACGCCCGAGACCTACCTCGGCGTCGCTCGCGCCGAGCGCTGGAACCCTCCGCCGGTGCCGGGCACGCAGGACTACCCGGGCGCGACGCACGCGCTCAAGACCGACCAGTTCGCGCTCGGCGGGCGCTGGCGGCTGACCGACGAGGCGGCCGAGGCCGTGCACGACGCCACGCTGCAGGCGCACGTGCGCGGAAAGTCGGTGTACCTCGTGCTCGGCTCGCGCGGGAACACGGCCCGCACGGTGCGCGTGACCGTCGACGGCGAGCACGTGAAGACGATCACCGTCCGCCGGCAGCGGCTGTACACGTTGCTCAAGACGCCGCGCAGCGACGACCACCAGCTCGCGCTGCGCTTCGAGCCGGGCGTCGCCGGCTATGCGTTCACGTTCGGATGACTAACGTCGCCGAACGTCAGCGCGACGAAGTCGCGTCTGACGTGGCAGGCGAAACCTCATTCGTCAGCGCGACGAAGTCGCGTCTGACGTGGCAGGCGAAACCTCATTCGGCTCGACCGAGATCACGCGCCCGCGGCGGCCGGTCCGGAACTGCACCGTGCCCGCGGCCTTCGCGTAGATCGTGTCGTCCCTGCCGATGCCGGCGCCGTCGCCGGGCTTGAACTTGGTGCCGCGCTGGCGAACGATGATCTCGCCGCCGGTGACGTTCTCGCCGGCGAAGACCTTCACGCCGAGGCGCTTGGCGTTCGAGTCACGCCCGTTGCGGCTGGAGCCGAGGCCCTTCTTGTGTGCCATCGCTTCGCTACTTCCCGATCTTGGTGATTCTGAGGCGAGTGAGCTCCTGCCGGTGGCCCGTGCGGCGGCGGTACCCGCGCTTGGGCTTGAACTTGAACACCCGCAGCTTGGGCCCGCGCTCGTGGCCGACGATCTCGGCCTTCACGGGCGACTTGGACAGCTTGGCGGCGTCGAGCACCGGATCGCCGTCGCCGGCCAGCAGGAGCGGCACGAGGTCGACGGTGGCTCCCGGCTCGTCGGGCAGGCGCTCGACGAGGAGGGTCTGCCCCTCCTCGACGCGGTACTGCTTCCCGCCGGTCTTGATGACTGCGTAGCTCATGTCGTCAGGTCTCACTCGGATGCGTCGGCGTCGGCCGAGGCCTTCGCGCGCGAACGGCGCCGTCCACCTCTACGGCCGCGGCGCCGAGGGCGAGAGGATAGCGCGTCGCCGTCGGCGCCATCGCCGTCCGCGGCCTCCTCGACGGCCGCCGGCGCGGTGCCCGCGCCACCGGAGTCCTCGTCGGTGAGCGCCTGCACGGCGTCGGCCTCGACGCTGGCGCCGTCCTCCTCCGGCTTGGTGCGGCGCCGCCGGCGCCCGCGCGACTTGGCCTCGGTCTCCTCCTCGGCCTTCTCGTCCGCCTTCTTCGCGCGGCTGCGCTTGGGTTTGGGCGCCGCGGCCTCCTCGCGGGCCTTGCGCGAGGCCGCGCCGCGCTTGGCGGCGGCCGACCGGCGGGCCCGCTCGTCGGCCTTCTCGCGCTCCGTGGCGCGCTCGGCGGCGGCCGCCTCGGCGCCCTCGGCGTCCGACCCCGTGAGCGCCGCGACGGCGGACGTCCGGCCCGCCTCCTCGATCCGCACGAGCTTCTTCTCGCCGACGAACCCGATGCCGTTGGTCACCGAGATCAGATAGCCGTCGACCTTCGCCACGCCGTCGTCCGGGTTGTACATGTGCGGCTCGACGATGTCGACGTGGACCTCCTCGCCGGCGCGGAACGGCACGGCGTGGTCCTCGATCTCCGCACGCGCGCCCTCCATGGTCACCGCGAAGTGGTCGAGCGGCAGGCCCTCGGAGCCCTCGAAGTGGAAGTACCGGCCCGTCTGGGCCTCGAGCGCGTGCAGCTCGCGGGCGCCGTCGGCGGTGAACCAGGCGCTGACCCGCGGGTTGATGCGCAGCAGGTAGGCCTCGGGGCCTCCGTGCTCCGGCCTCGTTGACCATGTGCTGCAGGTGCCGGGCGATGCCGATCGCGATCGTCTCCTCGGACTTGATCACGCCCTCGCCGTGGCACACCGGGCAGGTCTTGGACATGATCTCGCGGACGCCGTCGGTGACGTTCTGGCGCGTCATCTCGACCAGGCCGAGCGGCGAGATCTCCACCACGAACGTCTTCGTGCGGTCCTCGTCGAGCGACTTGCGCAGGACCTTGAGCACCGAATCGCGGTTGCGTGCCCGCGCCATGTCGATGAAGTCGATGACGATGATGCCGCCGATGTCGCGCAGCCTGAGCTGGTTGACGACCTGCTCGGCGGCCTCGAGGTTGGTCTTGGTGATCGTGTCCTCGAGCCGGGCGCTCTTGCCCTTGCCGGTGAACGAGCCGGTGTTGACGTCGATCACCGTGAGCGCCTCGGCGTAGTCGATCATCAGGTAGCCGCCGCTGGGCAGGTCGACGCGACGGTTGAGCATCCCCTCGATGACCGGTTCGACGCCGTAGGCCTCGAACAGCGGCTCGTCCTCCTCCCACAGCTCCACGCGGTCGACGAGCTCCGGCGCGGTGCGCGCGAAGAACGAGACGAGCCGGTGGTGGGCCTTCGGGTCGTCGACCACGGCGCGCTCGAAGTGCTCGGAGAAGATGTCGCGCACGACGCGGACCGACAGGTCCGCCTCCTGGAACACCAGCGCGGGCGCGTCGGCCTCCTGGACGCGCTTCTCCAGGACCTCGTTGAGCTTGAACAGGTACTGCAGCTCGCGCTCGAAGTCGGCGCGCTGCGCGCCGTGGGCCGCGGTGCGGATGATCGCGCCGCCGCCGTCGAGATCGAGCTGCTTGGCCTCCTTGCGCAGGCGGTCCCGCTCCTTGTCCTCGAGCCGGCGCGAGACGCCGACGCCCTCGCCCGTCGGGGCGTAGACCATGTAGCGGCCGGCGATGGTGATCTCCATCGAGAGGCGGGCGCCCTTGGTCTTCAGCGGGTCCTTGACGACCTGGACGACGATCTCCTGCCCCGGCGACAGCAGATCGGTGATGCGCGGCCCGCTCGCGGAGCCGCGGCCCCGGCGCGCCTGCTCCTTGCCCGGGATGACGATCTCGTCGACGTGCAGGAAGCCGTTCTTGTCGAGCCCGATGTCGACGAACGCGGCCTCGAGCCCGGGCAGGACGTTGTCGACCTTGCCCTTGTAGATGTTCCCGACGATCGACCGCCCGCCGCGGCGCTCGAAGTAGATCTCGGCGACGCGGTACCCGGCGGGGACCTCGGGCTTCTTCTTACCCCGCCGGCGGCGGGACTTGGCCGGCGCCTCGGGTTCCCCGGACGCCTCCAACATGGCGACGCGGGTCTCGCCCCGGTCGACCGTGACCAGCACTTGCTTTCTCACAGAAAAGATTCCTCATTGGAAGACTGTCGCCCTCCCCTTGAGCTCCGCCGTTTCGCGCGCCTGCGCGTGGATCGAGTGGAGCAAGCCGAGGGCCAAGAATGTCGCGAGCATCGACGAGCCGCCGAAGCTCAGTAATGGGGCTGTCACGCCCGTGATGGGCGCGATCCCCACGTTCATCCCGATGTTGACGAACAGCTGGAAGAGCAGCATCACGGTGATGCCGCCCGCCATCAGCGCCCCGTAGAGGTTCTTCGCAACGGTCAGGATGTGCAAACCTCGCCATATAAGTAGCGCATAGAGCGACAGCACGAGCGCACACCCCGCGAAACCGAAGGTCTCGCCGATCACCGCGAAGATGAAATCGGTGTGGTGCTCGGGCAGGAAGTTCAGCGAGGTCTGGGTCGCGTTGGCGACGCCGCGGCCCGTCTTCTCGCCGGAGCCCATGGCGATCAGCGCCTGCTGCTGCTGATAGCCCTCGTCGCCCGGATCGGCCGACGGATGCATGAACGATGTCAGGCGGTCGACCTGGTACGGCTCGAGCACCTGGACGCCCGCCATCGGCGCGACCACCAGCACGGCGGTGATCGCGACCGCGATCAGGGCGCCGAGCGCGGCGAAGTGCCGCCACGGCGCGCCTGCGACGAAGAGGACCGCGAACGTGCCGGCGACGTAGACCATCGCCGACCCGAGGTCCGGCTCGGCCATCACCAACATCGTGGGGATGAGCCCGAGCAGCATGATCCGCGCCGTCGTGTCGCGCCCCATGCGACGCATGCGGTCGACCAGGAACGCGGACAGGGTGACGACCAGCAGCACCTTGCCGAGCTCCGACGGCTGGAAGTTGAAGAACGGCAGCGCGATCCACGACCGCGCGCCGCGGGTGGCGGCCGCGATCCCGAGCACGAGAACCAGCAGGCCGATCATGACGCCGTAGATCGGATAGCGCAGCTCGCGCAGCCGCGAGTAGTCCAGGCGCGAGACCGCGTACATGAGGATCAGTCCGATGCCCGCGTAGATGCCCTGGCGGATCACGTAGTAGTGCGGGTCGCCCGGGATGTCGTTCTGCGTCGCACCGCGCAGCGCGATCAGCGAGCAGGCGACCAGCCCCAGCGTCGCCACCAGGAGCAGCGGGTCCAGCCGCAGACGCCACTCGCGCGGGACGAGCGGGGGCGGCGGATCGGACGCGGGCTGGATCGGGTGCGAGCTCAATTCGACTGGTCCGATCCCGACTGGAACTCGTCGTCGTTCAAACCAAACCACTCATTGAGGATCAGGCGCGCCGCGGGGGCCGCAGTTTCCGCACCAAATCCGCCGCGCTCGATCGTCGTGACGACCACGATCGGCTTCAGCGGGTCCGCCACGTAGCAGGCGTACCAGGACTGGTCCGGGTTCGGCTGGCGCTCCGCGGTGCCCGTCTTGCCGTACAGCACGTCGCGGTAGCGTCGCGGGAAATCGGCGAAGACGTCGGCCGACGTGCCGTCCGCGTCGGTTGCGGCGCCGTGCAGGCCCTGCATGATCGCTTCGCGGTAGGCCGGGTCGAAGTGGATGCGGCGCCGGATCGGCGTGCGGATCTCCTCCACGAGGCGGCCCTGGCCGTCCTCGATCTGCTGGCCCAGGTGGGGGCGCACGACCTTGCCGTCATCGATGATCGTCGCGTACGCCTCGGCGAGCTGGAGCGGCGTCGCCTGCAGATCGCCCTGGCCGACCGCGAGGCTGACGTTGTCGCCGGTCGTCCACGGGCGCTCGATGCCGCCGCACTTGTAGAGCGCCTCCGTGGTGCCCTGCGGCACCTTGGCCTTCTTCGTGCACTTGACATAGTCGTCATAGCCCTTGTCACGCCACGCGCGATCGGGGATCAGGCCCGGGAACTCGCCCGGGATGTCGATCCCGGTCCGGCGGCCGAGGCCGAGCTTGTGGGCCCACTCCTGCAGCACCGGGCCCTTGGCGTTGAGCTGCTCACCCAGCTGGTAGAAGAAGACGTCCGAGGACACCGTCAGGGCGCGCGGCATCTGCAGCGCGCCGAAGACCGCGTCCTTGGCGTTCTTGCGGACCTGGTCGCCGAGCTTGAACTCGCCGTTGTCGACGATCGTCGTGGTCGGGCTGACGATGCCCTCCTCCATCGCGGCCATCGCGGTGATCGGCTTGAACGTCGAGCCGGTCGGATAGGTCGCGGCGATCGCCCGGTTGAACAGCGGCGCGCCGAGCGCCTCGGACGAGAGCTGGTCGTAGCGGTGCTGGGAGATCGGCTTGGCGAACTCGTTGGCGTCGAAGCTCGGGTAGGAGCCGAGCGCGAGGATCTCGCCGTTGCGCGGGTCCATCGCTACGAACGCGCCGGCCTTGGCGCCGTTCTGCGCGGCGGCCTCGACGCCGCGCTTGATCGCGTCGTTGGCGGCGCGCTGGAGGTCGAGGTCGAGCGTGATCCGCAGCCGCTGGCCCTGGCGCGGCTCGACGCGCTTCATCCGGCGCCGGTCGTCGCGGCTGCCGAGCGCGTTGATGACGACGCGCGTGAAGCCGTCCTTGCCGCGCAGGTACTTGTCGTAGCTCTCCTCGAGACCGTCGGCGCCGATCCGCGTGCCGGACTCGACACCGCGGTACTTGCGCTCCTTGAGCTCGGCGGGCGAGATCTCGCGCGTGGTGCCGAACAGCTGCGCGGCCAGCTCCTTGTGCGGGTAGTCGCGCAGGTACTGCTTCTCGACGGCGACGCCCGGGAACCGCTCCTTGCGCTCGCGGATGTAGTTGAACGCCGTCCGGTTGACGGCCGCCTTGATCGTCACGTTCGAGTACGGCAGCTCGGCGACGCCCTCGATCACGCGCTGGTTGATGCGACGCGGCTTCATGTGGATGACGCGGCCGAGGCGCTGGTACAGGTGCCGCAGCTCCGTGGCGTCGGCCGGCAGCGGCGGGACGGGCACGGCCCGGGCCTGGCGGGCGGAGCGCGCCAGCCGGCGGCGTTCGCGACGCTGCGTCCGCGTCGGTCCCTTGCGGCGTTCGCGGATGTCGCGCTCGAGCTCGCGCAGCTGCGAGGCCGCGTTCAGGCGGTCGCCCTCGGCTGCGCTGCGAGCCTTGCGGAACTCGTCGGCCTGCGCGACGACGGACTTGGGCAACGAGCCGGGGACGATCTGCACCACCGGCGCCACGCGCGTCTTGACCAGCGCGGTCCCGTTGCGGTCGACGATGTCGCCGCGCGGCGCCTCGATCCGCACCTTGCGCACGCGGTTATCGCGCGCCTTGGCCACATAGTCCTCGCCGGACAGCACCTGCAGGAACCACAGGCGGAAGAAGACGATCGCGAACAGCACGAACGCGAAGCCCCCGAGCACGGCGATGCGCACCGCGAGCTGCGGCGTGATGGCCGGCCGACGGTCCTCGACGGGCGTCGGCATCAGACGGTCGGCTCCGCGGCCTGTGCGGCCGCCTGGCCGCGGGTCGTGGATGCCGGGCGGTGCACGTCGGAGGGGCACAGTGGCGGAGCCACGGGCCCCTTCAACGGGTGCCGATCCGGCGCCGCGAGACGTCGCCAGGCGGGCGTGCAGGTCGTGGAGCCGGCCGTCATGCTTTGGAGAGCGGGCTCAGGCCGCCGGTCGTGTACGCGCGGCGCCGGCGGCGGCGCGGATCGTCGGGCAGGTACGGGGCGAGCACGCGGCGGCAGACGATGTACACGGGCAGCGCGAGCAGCGTGTTGAGCACGATCGTCATCAGGATCTGCCGGACCAGCAGGAACGAGACCGGAGCCTCGACACCGAGCAGGAACTGCAGCAGCGAGAAGCCGATCGTGGCGGCCGCGGTGGCGGCGGCGCCGATGGCGACCGGGGCAAGCGCGTGCGCGGGGTCGCGCAGCTCGCGGATGCGGCCGGCGCCGTAGCCGACCGCCGTGTAGACGAGCGAGTTCACGCCCAGCGTCTGCAGCAGCGCCGTGTCCACGAACAGGCCCAGGCAGAAGCCGAACACCGCGCCCGGGACCGAGCCGCAGAGAAAGCCGACCGAGGCGACGAGCAGCGGCGAGAGGTCGGCCGGGACGCCGAAGATCGAGATCTGCGACACCGTGGTCAGCTCGACGATCCCGCCCAGCAGCCCGAGCAGGGCGAGACGGCCGGCGGCCTGCGGTGTGATCGTCACGGCACCTGCGCCCGGACGTCGTTGTGCGGCTCGGTGAGGACCTCGACGATGTCGAGGTTGTGCAGATCGGCGACCGGCTTGACGTGGATCACGCGGTCGAGCTCGCCCTCGCCGGTCTCGATCCGCTTGACCGTGCCGATCGGGATCCCGCGGGGGTACAGCGAGCGTAGGTCGGTGACGCGGCCCGACGTGCTCGTGCCCGCCGTGATGATCAGCTCATCGCGCCGGACCTCCTTGGCGTTCGGCACGAGCTCGAAGCGCAGGTCGCCGGGGGCGCCGACCGCGGGGCCGACGCTGCCGGGCTCGCCGCTGCGCAGCGCCTGCGCGGAGACGCCGAACTCGGGATCGGTGAGCAGCATCACGGACGCGTTGCCGTCGGAGACCGACTTGATCTTCCCGACCAGCCCGGCGTCGTTGACCACCGGCTGGTCGACGCGCACGCCGTCGCTGGAGCCCTTGTTGATCTGGAACGTCTGGTACCAGGAGCTCGGGGAGCGGGCGATCACGCGGGCCTCGACGGGGTTGTAGTCGCCCAGGCCGCCTTGCTCGTTCTGTTCCTGCAAGCCTTTGTACTGCGTCAGGTCCCGGTTCTCCTCGGTGAGGCGGGCGACCTGGTTGCGCAGCGCGTCGCGCTCGGCCTCGAGCTTGTCGCGCTCGTCCTTGGCGTCGAGCGTGTCGCCGAACCATCCGAACAGGTCGCGGAACGGCTTGAGCGCCCGGTTGGCGCCCTCCTGCACCGGGGCGAGGACCTCCATCGCCCCGCGCTGCACGCCGTGGAGGGTCCCGTTGGAGCTCTCCCCGAAGTAGGCCGTCAGCAGGAACAGCGAGAGGAGCACCAGTACGGCGAGGACCGCACGGCGCCGGCGGACGACCTTGTCGTGCATCATCGCCTGGGTTGGCGCCGGTTGCGGTTGTTGTTCCGGTTGCTGCGGTGGATCGCCTCGAACTCCTCGAGCGAGCGGCCCGAGCCCACGGCGACGCAGGTCAGCGGCGACTCGGCGCGGTGCGCCGGCATCTGGGTCTCATCGCGCAGGCGCTCGTCGAGCCCCTGGAGCAGCGACCCGCCGCCCGCGAGCATGATCCCGCGGTCCATGATGTCCGACGCCAGCTCGGGCGGCGTGCGGTCGAGCGTCTCCTTGATGGCGTCGATGATCTGCACGAGCGGCTCCTCGAGGGCCGCGCGCACCTCTTCCGAGGTGAGCACGACGGTCTTCGGCAGCCCGGAGACCAGGTCGCGGCCGCGGATCTCGGCCTGCACCTCCTCGTCAAGAGGGTAGGCGCTGCCGATCTCGAGCTTGACCTCCTCGGCCGTCTGCTGCCCGATGAGGAGCTTGTACTCCTTCTTGACGTAGTTGATGATCGCCTCGTCGAGCTCGTCGCCGCCCACGCGGACGGACTGCGAGACGACGATGCCGCCGAGCGAGATCACGGCCACCTCGGAGGTGCCGCCGCCGATGTCGACGATCATGTTCCCGGTCGGCTCGCCGACCGGCAGCCCGGCGCCGATGGCGGCCGCCATCGGCTCCTCGATCAGGTAGGCCTGGCGCGCGCCGGCGCTCAGGCAGGCCTCCTCGACGGCGCGCTTCTCCACCCCGGTCACGCCCGACGGGACGCAGACCACCACGCGCGGGTGCGCCCAGCGGTTCTGGTGCACCTTCTGGATGAAGTGGCGGAGCATCTCCTCGGTGACGTCGAAGTCGGCGATCACGCCGTCCTTCAGGGGCCGGATCGCGGAGATCGTGCCGGGCGTACGGCCGAGCATGCGCTTGGCCTCGATGCCGACGGCATGGACCTCGCCCGAGCGAGAGTCGATCGCGACGACCGAAGGCTCGGAAAGCACGATGCCGCGCCCGCGCACGTAGACGAGGGTGTTGGCGGTGCCGAGGTCCACGGCCATGTCGCGACCGCCGAAGCCGGTGAGATACGAGAAGAAGCCCATAGAGAGGAGCGCGCGCAGGCATGCGGCCGAGCCGCCGCCGGGCGGTGAGTGTATCGAAGGGTCCGGGCGCCCAAATGGCGCGAAAGCGCGCTGTCAGCCAACTAATCAAGGCGCTCGCACGAGCTCGCGAGTGCGAGTAAGCGACAGCCCCACCACGTTGAGGTAATCACCGTCGACGAAGGCGACCAGCGAGCCTCCGGCGCCCTGGATCGCGTAGCCGCCGGCGCGGCCCTCCCACTCCCCGGTCGCCACGTAGCGGTCGAGCGCCGCGTCGTCCCACTCGTGGAACGTCACTCGCGTCGTCTCGACCGCCGTGCCGACCACCGCGCCGTCACGGGCCAGCGCGATCCCGCCCACCACCTCGTGCGTACGGCCGTTCAACCGGCCCACGAACTCGCGGGCCTGGGCCGCGTCGCGCGGCTTGCCGAGGATCTCCCCGTCGAGCACGACGATCGTGTCGGCGCCCAGCACGACGTCGCCGGCCACCGCCATCGCCTTGCGGCGGGCGTTCTCCTCGGCGACCTCGGCCGGATCGCCCTCGGTCAGCTCGTCGACGTCGGCGGGGCGCACCTCGAAGGCGATCCCCGCGTCCTCGAGGATCGCCCGCCGCTGCGGCGACGCCGAGGCCAGGACTAGGGGTCTGATCAAGACGATCCGGCCCGGCCAGGGCGGCCGTGGACCGAGCCGGGCACCGCACGAATCCCGAAGGGAATACGAACGTATTTCCGAGGGTTCGTGTGGCGATCCGGCGAAGTGTCCACGGCCGTCATGGGCGTGCCGGGGTTCTTGATCAGGCCCCTAGGTCGGGGAAGAACAGCGCGGCCTCGCGCCGGCCCGACTCGACGGAGTCGGACCCGTGGACCATGTTCTGGCCGACGGCGACCGCGAAATCGCCGCGGATCGAGCCCGTGGTCGCCTCGAGCGGGTTGGTGGCGCCGATCACCTGGCGCGCCGCCCTGATGGCCTCCTCGCCCTCGAGCACCATCGCGACGAGGGGGCCGGAGGTGATGAACTCGACCAGCTCGCCGAAGAACGGCTTGCCGTCGTGCTCGGCGTAGTGCGCCTTTGCCATCTCCTCGGTCACGGTCATGTGCTTGAGGGCCACGATCTTCAGGCCCTTGCGCTCGAAGCGGGCGATGATCTCGCCGGTCAGGCCGCGCGCGAACGCGTCCGGCTTGACCAGGATCAGGGTCCGGTCCACGGTTCAGGTTCCTTTCGGTGGGGTGTTACGACCGCTCGCGGGAGCGCTCACGACGCGGTTCGTCGTGCGCGACCTCGGCCGAGACGGTCGGCTGGTCCGTGGTCGAGGACCGGCCGCGGCGCCGGCGGGTGGCCTGCGGGGGCGGCTCGGACTGCATCTCCGCCTCGCAGAACGGGCACAGCTTCCATGCCGGGTCGACCGGCTTGCCGCACGAGTAGCAGCGCTCCTTGAGCTTGCGCATGCAGCTCGGACAGCGCAGGTAGTCGGCCTTGATCTCGTAGTCGCAGTGCGGGCACAGCTGGTAGTCGAGCTGGGCCAGCCGCGCCTCGGCGGCGGTCATCTCCAGCTCGCGCAGGCGCACGTCGTCGACGAACTCCGGCGGGCGCACGATCAGGTACACGATCGTGCCCACGAACGGGAACAGCGACGCGGCGGTCGCGCACGCGACGAGCATCGGATCGTCGATCCGGCGCCGCGCGTCGGCGAACGTCCAGAAGATGAGCGCGAGCCACACGACGATGAGGACCAGCAGCAGGACGTTGACCGCCGTGTTGAGGTCGTCGTTCTCGATTCCGAAGATGCCGACGAGGAGCATGGGCAGGAATCGTAGACGCAGGGGTTACAGGAAAGCCCGACCGAACGCGTAACCGATGGCGAAGAACACCAGGATCACCAGCGCCACGACCACCGCGACGAGGGCGATCATGGCCAGGACGCTCGGTCCCCGCTCGTTCACAGCGCGGACGCCCTCCGGCGCGCCGGATCGCCCAGCAGGTCCGCGATGAGGTAGATCGAGCCGGTGGCCACCACGGCCCCGTCCGGGCCCGCCAGCTCACGCGCGCGATCCACGGCCTGGCGCGGATCGCGGGCGATCTCGGAGGGCGGGCCACCGAGCTGCTCGGCCAGCGAGGCGAGCGTGGCGGGCGACAGCGCGCGCGGGTTGCGGGAGCTCGTGAACACGGCGCCGGAGATCTTCCCGACGAGCGCGCGAAGCATGCCCGCCGCGTCCTTGTCGTCGAGGATCGAGACCACCGCGATGAGCGGGCGCGCGCCGGGCAGGGTCTCTGCGAGCGCTTGCACACCTGAAGGGTTGTGCGCGCCGTCATAGATCGTCAAGGGCCGCTCGGAGACCACCTGCATCCGACCCGGCACCTGGATGCGCCCGGCGACCTCGGCGACGAGCCGCGGATCGAGCGCGCCGAGGTGGGCCCGGGCGGCCGCGGCGGCGACGACGAAGTTCTGCGCCTGGTAGCCGGCCAGAGCCGCCGACGCCTCGAGCGGCTCCGGCTCGACGATCCGGGCGCCGGTGGCGGCGGCGAGCTCGTGCACCTCGGGATCGACGGGGCCGAGCACCAGCGTCGCGTTCGGACGCACGACAGCGAGCTTCTCGCCGGCGATGTCGCGAACCGTCGGGCCCAGCCAGCGGGTGTGCTCGAGCCCGACGTTGGTGAGCACGACAACCGGCGCCCCGAGCACGTTCGTGGCGTCGTGGCGGCCGCCGAGGCCCGCCTCGACCACGGCGACCTCGACCTCCTGGCGCGCCAGCTCGAGGAAGGCGGTGGCGGTGACGAGCTCGAACTGGGTGACGCGGTCGTCGTCGTCCTCGAGCGTCCGGTCGACCTTCGCCGCCGCGGCGGCGACGCGCTGGACGGCCGCGGCGAAGGCTTCGTCGTCGAGGTCCGCGTCCCCGATCCGGATCCGCTCGGCGAAGCTCGTCAGGTGCGGCGACAGGAACGCGCCCGTCCGCACGCCGTGGGCCTCGAGCAGCGCCGCGATCATGCGCACCGTCGACGACTTGCCGTTCGTGCCCACCACGTGGATGGCGGCGAATCGCTCCTGGGGGCTGCCGAGCACGGTCAGCAGCCGTCGCATGCGCTCCAGGCCGAAGCGCATGCCGAACAGCTCGAGCGAGAGCAGGTGGGCCTCGGCGTCCTCGAGGCGCCACGGCGTCGCCACTACAGGGCCTCCAGCTCCCGCCTCAGGCGGTCGAGCTTCTCGCGCTCGGCCTCGACCACCTTGGCCGGCGCCTTGGTCACGAAGCCCTGGTTGGCCAGCTTCTTCTCGACGAACTCGATGTCCTTCTGCAGCGTGGCCCGCTGTGCGTCGTTGCGGCGGGCGGCCGCCTCGAGGTCGACCGCCTCGGACTCGAGCACCGCGACGTTGCCGCCGGGCACGACGACCGTGGCCACGGGCTCGCCACCATCCGAAGACCACTCGACGCGCGCGAGGCGCGCGACGTGCTCGGCGGTCCGGTCGTAGCCCTGCGCGTCGAGCCGCGCCGGGACGACCTTGCCGGCGGCGGCGCCGACGCGGTCGCGCCAGCCGCGCAGCTCCTGCGTCGCGGCGATCGCGCGCGCCACCTCGGCCTCGGCCGCTTCGTCGACCAGCGCCGGGTCGGCCTCGGGGTAACGGCGGACGAGCAGCAGGCCTTCGGCGCCCGGGAGGTACGACCAGATCTCCTCGGTGACGAACGGGATGATCGGGTGGGCCAGCGCCACGGTCTCCGCGAGCACGTGCAGCGCCAGCGCGAACACGTTTTCGTCCTCCGGTTCTCGCGAGCTCGAACCTGCGGACGACGTGTCATTCGCGTAGAGCCGCGGCTTGATCATCTCCAGGTACCAGTCGCACAGGTCGCCGTACACGAAGTCGTAGAGGCCGTTGGCCGCGTGGTGGAAGTCGAACTCGTCGATCGAGCGCGCGACGTCGGCCTTCGCGGCCTGCAGCCGCGAGAGGATCCAGGCGTCCTCGACGGTCTGGGCCGGCGGCGCCGTGTCGGGCACCTCGAGGCCCTCCGGGACGCGCAGCAGCACGAGCCGGCAGGCGTTCCAGAGCTTGTTGGTGAGCTGGCGGCCCTGGGCGATCTTCTCCTCGTTGAAGCGCACGTCCTGCGTGGAGGACATGGCCAGCAGCCCGTAGCGCACGGCGTCGGCGCCGTAGGCCGGGAAGTCGCCGCCCTCGGTGAACACGGGCGGGCGCGGGCCGCCGTCGATCAGGTCGAGCGGGTCGATCCCGGTGCCCAGCGACTTCGACATCCGGCGGCCGTCGGGCGCCTGGACGATCGTGTGCACGTACACACGGTCGAACGGGATGTCGTCGACGAACTCGAGGCCCATCATGATCATCCGCGCGACCCAGAGGAACAGGATGTCCCGGCCCGTCGACAGGACGTCGGTCGGGTAGAACGCGCGCAGCTCGGCCGTGTCCTCGGGCCAGCCCAGCGTCACGAACGGCCAGATGCCGCTCGAGAACCAGGTGTCGAGCACGTCGGGGTCGCGCTCCCAGCCGTCGCCCAGCGGCGGCTCCATGCCGACGTGGCGCTCGTCGCCGCGGTACCAGACGGGGATCTGGTGGCCCCACCAGAGCTGGCGCGAGATGCACCAGGGCCGGATCCTGCCCATCCACTCGAAGTACCGCCGCTCCTGCCCCTCCGGGTGGATCGTGATCCGCCCGTCGCGGACGACGTCGATGGCCGGCGCGGCCAGCTCGTCCATCCGCATGAACCACTGCAGCGAGATGAGCGGCTCGATCCGCTCGCCGGAGCGCTGCGAGTACGGGACGGCGTGGACGAGCTGCTCGGTGCGGACGATCCGCCCCTCGGCGCGCAGCGCGTCGATGACCGCGTCGCGGGCCTCGAGCACCGGCAGGCCCGCGAAGCGCTCGCCGGCGGCCTCGGTCATGCGGCCGTCCTCGCCGATCACGTTGATCTCGTCGAGCCCGTGGGCGCGGCCGATCTCGAAGTCGTTCGGGTCGTGCCCCGGGGTGATCTTCAGCGCGCCGGTGCCGAACTCGGGCTTGACGTACTCGTCGGCGATGATCCGCAGCCGCCGTCCGACCAGCGGCAGGATCGCGGCCTCGCCGATCAGGCGCGTGTAGCGATCGTCGTCCGGGTGCACGGCGATCGCCGTGTCGGCGAGCATCGTCTCGGGCCGGACGGTGGCGATGGTCAGCGAGCCGCGGCCGCTCTCCAGCGGGTAGTCGATGTAGTAGAGGGTGTCGGTGACCTCCCGCTCCTCGACCTCCAGGTCCGAGACCGCCGAGCCGGTGCCCGGGTCCCAGTTGACCATGTAGTTGTCGCGGTAGATGTAGCCCTTGTCGTAGAGGTCGACGAAGACCTTCTGCACCGCCCGCGCGTACTCGGGATCGAGCGTGAACCGCTCGTCCTCGTAGTCCGCCGACGCGCCCAGGCGCTTGAACTGCTCGACGATCGTGGAGCCGTACTGCTCGCGCCAGCGCCACACCCGCTCGACGAACGCCTCGCGGCCGAGCGCCTCGCGACTGGTGCCCTCGGCGACCAGCTGGCGCTCGACCTGCGTCTGCGTGGCGATGCCCGCGTGGTCGGTGCCGAAGATCCACTTCGTGCGCTTCCCACGCATGCGCGCGAGCCGGATCAGCGTGTCCTGCACCGAGCCGTTGAGCGCGTGCCCCATGTGCAGCACACCGGTCACGTTCGGCAGCGGGATGGCGATCGAGTAGTTCTCGTCGGCGGTGCCGGCCGCCTCGGGGTGGTACAGGCCCGACTCGAGCCAGCGCTCGCTCACGCGCGCCTCCGCCTCGGCGGCGTCATAGCGGGTGCGGGTCTCGAGCTCCTGCGTCATCGGGCCGCGGAGTCTAGATCGGAAAATCTCAGTTACACTTCGACAGTAGATGTCACAACGTAACGTTGTCGACGAGGACGGCCACCTGCTGGACGCCGCGCGGGAGTGCGTGCTGGCCGTCGGGGTGCGCCGGACGACGGTCACCGACGTCGCGCGCCGCGCCGGGGTGAGCCGGATGACGCTGTACCGCCGCTATCCCGACCTCGAGGGCGTGCTGGCGGCGTTGATGACCCGCGAGTTCGGGCGGCTGGTGGCGGACGCCGCCGAGCGCGCGCAGGGTTCGAACACGCGCGAGCGCGTGGTGGCGATCGTCGTCCACGGCTCACAGGCGCTGGCCGAGGACCCGCTGTTCGAGCGGCTGCTGGACGTCGACCCCGAGCTGCTGCTCCCCTACGTCACCCAGCGGCTCGGCGGGATGCAGAAGATGGCGGTGGCGGCCGGTGTGGCCGCGCTGGCCGAGACCGACGGGTCGGTGCGGACCGACGCGCCGCCCGAGGTGCTGTCCGCGGCGGTCGAGCTGATCGCCCGCGGCTTCGTGCTGGCCTCGCACGGCGAGCTCGAGCTCGACCCGTGGGCCGAGCTCGCGCGTGCGATCGACGGGTACCTGCGGCCGTGAGCGCCTCGCTGAACGCCGCCCGCCGGACCGCCGAGCTCGAGCGGCTCGCCGACGGCGAGGTCGTCGACCTCGTGGTGGTGGGTGGCGGGATCACCGGCGCCGGGGTGGCGCTGGACGCCGCCAGCCGCGGCCTGTCGGTCGCGCTGCTCGAGCGCCGCGACCTGGCGCACGGGACCAGCCGCTGGAGCTCCAAGCTCGTCCACGGCGGCCTGCGCTACCTCGAGCACGGCGACGTCGGCCTGGCCTGGGAGTCGGCCGTCGAGCGCGGCACGCTGCTGCGCCACGTCGCCCCGCACCTGATCCGCCCCCTCCCCTTCCTGATCCCGCTCGACACGGCGGTCGACCGCGGGGCGGCGACCAAGCTGCTGGTGGGTGGCCGGATCGGCGACGGGCTGCGCAGCGCGGCGCGCACGAGCCGCCGCGCGCTGCCGCCGCCGCGCCGCGTGAGCGCGCTCGAGGCGCGCCGGCTCGCGCCCGCCCTGCGGCCGGCCGGTCTGCGCGGCGCGGTGCTCAGCTGGGACTGCCAGCTCGAGGACGACGCCCGCCTCGTCGTCGCGGTGGCGCGCACGGCGGCGGCGCACGGCGCCCAGGTGCTCACGTACTCCGAGGTCACCGGCCTGCGCGAGGACGGCGTCGACGCGGTCGACGGCCTGACCGGCGAGCGCTTCTCGGTGCGCGCGCGCCGCGTGATCGTCGCCGCCGGCGTCTGGACCAACTCGCTGACCGACGCGGTGACGCTGCGGCCCAGCCGCGGCTCGCATCTGCTGATCCGCGCGGAGCGGCTCGGCGACCCGCGCGCCGTGGTCAACGTGAAGGTGCTGGGCGAGCGCGGCCGCTGGGTGTTCGCGATCCCGCGCGGCGACGGGCTCGTGGCGATCGGCCTCACGGACGTCGACGCTCCGGGCGAGCCGGCCGACGAGCCGGTGCCCTCGGCTGCCGAGGAGGACGAGCTGCTGCACCGCGCGTCGGCGGCGCTCGACGTGCCGCTGGGGCCCGCCGACGTGGTGGGCCGGTACGCCGGGCTGCGGCCGCTGGCGGCCGGCGACGGCGCCACCGCCGACCTCTCGCGCCGCCACGCGATCGTCGAGGACCCGGGCTCGGGCGCGCTGGCGATCGTCGGCGGCAAGCTGACGACCTACCGCCGGATGGCGCAGGACGTCGTGGACCGCATCACCGACCGGCCGTGCCGGACCGCCCGGCTCCCGCTCGTCGGCGCCGCGTCGGCGCCGGCGCTGCGGTCCGTGGCCGCGCCGGAGCGGCTCGTGCGCCGGTACGGGACCGAGGCGCCCGCGGTTGTGGCGCTGGCCGACGGGCGGCCGGAGCTGCTCGCTCCGCTCGGCGACGACGTGCCCGCCTGCGGCGCGGAGCTCCTGTGGGCGGTGCGCCACGAGCTGGCGCTGACGCCCGAGGATCTCGCCGATCGGCGCACCCGCGCCGGGCTCGTCCCCGAGTGGCGAACAGTGGTGCTGGCCGAAGCGGAACGGACGCTCGGCTCGCCTACGATCTGACGCGTGGCCTACCGCGAGCACGTCCAGCACGGCCCGCACATCGCGTGCGTCTGGACCCGCGACCCGGAGCCCGCCGCGCGCTCGCACCGCATCGTGCCGGACGCGTGCGTCGACATCGTCCGGGCCGGCGACCGCCTGGTCGTGGCCGGGCCGGCGACCGGTCCGGTCCTGACGGAGCTCCCGGCCGGCTCGCCGGCGTTCGGCGTGCGCTTCCGCGTCGGCGCCGCCGGGGCGGCGCTCGGGCTCCCCGCCGCCGAGCTGCTCGACGCCACGGTCCCGCTCGCCGACGTGTGGGACGACGCCGGGCGGGTCGAGGAGGCCGCCGCGCGCGGGCCGGCGGCGCTGGTCGCCGCGGTCAGCGCACGGATCGAACGGGAGCCCGACCGCGCAGTGCGCGCCGCCGCGACCGGGATCAGCGTCGGGCTCGGCGACCGCCAGCTGCGACGCCGGTTCGCCGACGCCGTCGGCTACGGGCCCAAGACGCTCGACCGGATCCTGCGCTTCCAGCGCTTCCTGGTGCTGGCCCGTACGACGGCGTGGAACCTCGCCGCGCTCGCGCTGGAAGCGGGGTACGCCGACCAGGCGCACCTCACGCGCGAGTGCACGCGGCTGTCCGGACTCCCGCCGGCGGCGCTGCTGGCCTCCGGCGCCGGGCCCGCGGGCGAGAGGTCCGATTCGTTCAAGACGGACGGCCGGGCGCTCGCCACGATGGCGGCATGAACGCCGACATCGACGCCGCCACCACCTTCATCGAGACCAACGGCCGCCTGCTCGACCGCCATCGCCTGCGGTATCTGCTGGACGGCGGCGACCCCGAGCCGGTCGTGCAGACCCTGCGCGCCCATCGCAACCCCGACGGCGGGTTCGGCCACGCGATCGAGCCCGACATGCGGGCGCCGGACAGCCAGCCGGTCGGGATCCATACGGCCATGGAGATCCTCCACCAGGTCGGAGTCCACGACGACCCGATGATCCCGGCCGCCGCCGACTGGCTGGGGAGCGTCGAGCGCCCGGGCGGCGGCGTCGCGTTCTGCCTGCCGACCGTCGAGGGCCATCCGCGCGGGCCGTGGTGGCAGCCCGCCGACGCCACCTCGATCACCCAGACCGCGGCCAACGCGGCCGCATTGCACGCGCTCGGCGTGCAGCATCCGTGGCTCGACCGCGCCTCCGACGTGCTCTGGACCTGGCTCGATGACCTCGACCTCAGCGGCGACCTCGGGCCCGGCACCGGCTACGACGTCCGCTTCACCGTCTGGTTCCTCAACGCCGTTCCCGACGCGGAGCGTGCCGAGGCGGCGCTCGACGCGCTCGCCCCGCCGCTGCTCGCCTCGGGGCTGATCGAGCTCGAGGCCGGGACGGGCGCCGACGTCCAGACCCCGATCGACCTCGCGCCGCTGCCCGATTCCCGCGCGCGGCGCATGTTCGAGCCGGGCGCGGTCGACGCTCACCTCGAGGCGCTCGCGGCCGGCCAGAAGGACGACGGCGGCTGGACGGTGCCGTTCGACCAGTGGAACGAGACCGCCTCGATCGAGTGGCGCGGCGTCGCGACGATCGAGGCACTCCGCATCCTCCGCGCAAATTCCTGAAAGCTGGACCTCTGGAGGTGGCGCGGCAGGGCGGTTTTCGGGAAGCATCGGCGGATGCCCCGCTCCTTCATGTTCGTGCTCGCAGTCGGGATGCTGGCCGTGGCGGCCCCCGCCGCGAGCGCCAAGAGCAAGTGCACGGTGCCCGATGAGCCGGCCTGGCACAGCTGCCTGACCGCCCGGCACGCGGCTCTGAGCACCGGCGCCGTACGCCTCACGCGCGCCACGCCGACGCTCGTGATCCGGCTCGAGGAGCGCTGCCCGGCACGCCTGCGCAAGCGCACGGTCGTCCTGCGCACCAAGGCCGGCGACCGGATCGCGTCCGAGCGGGTCACGGGCACCTGCCGCAAGGGCGTCGCCCGCTTCCGGGTCAACCTGCGCCCCGAGCTCGACGTCGAGCGCGGCACGGTGGTCCGCAGCTACTGGACGGGCATCAAGGACGACAAGGTCGCCCCGAAGGTCAGGATCGGCGACTAGTAGCCTAGGCCGACTTGGCCTCGGGCGACTCCGCGTCGTCCGGGGCCTCGGTGACCAGCGTCGGCTTCACGCCGCGGTCCACCGTCTCCTTCGTCACGACGCACTTCTTCACGTCGCGCCGCGACGGCAGCTCGAACTGCACGTCGAGCAGGATGTCCTCGATGATCGAGCGCAGGCCGCGGGCCCCGGTCTCGCGCTCGAGCGCCTTGTCGGCGACCGCCTTCTGGGCGTCGCCGGAGAAGACCAGCTCGATGCCGTCGAACGCGAAGAAGCGCTGGAACTGCTTGACGATCGCGTTGCGCGGCTCGGTGAGGATCGTGATCAGGTCGTCGCGCGAGAGCTGGTGCACGGCCGAGCAGACCGGCAGGCGCCCGATGAACTCCGGGATCAGCCCGTACTGCATGAGGTCCTCGGGCAGCACCTTCTCGAACAGCGCGCCGGTGTCCCGCTGCAGCTTGGACTCGATGGTCGCGCCGAAGCCCACGCCCTTGTTGCCGATCCGGCGCTCGATCACCTTGTCGAGGTTCGCGAACGCGCCGCCGCAGATGAACAGGATGTTCGTGGTGTCGATCGTCAGGAACTCCTGGTGCGGGTGCTTGCGCCCGCCCTGCGGCGGCACCGAGGCGGTGGTGCCCTCGAGGATCTTCAGGAGCGCCTGCTGGACGCCCTCGCCGGAGACGTCGCGCGTGATCGACGGGTTGTCGGCCTTGCGGGCGATCTTGTCGACCTCGTCGATGTAGATGATCCCGGTCTCGGCCTTCTTGACGTCGTAGTCCGCGGCCTGGATGAGCTTGAGCAGGATGTTCTCGACGTCCTCGCCGACGTAGCCGGCCTCGGTCAGCGCCGTGGCGTCGGCGATCGCGAACGGCACGTTGAGGATCCGGGCCAGTGTCTGGGCGAGCAGCGTCTTGCCGCAGCCGGTCGGCCCGAGCAGCAGGATGTTGGACTTCTGCAGCTCGATGTCGGCGTCGTCGGCCTGCATCATCTGCACGCGCTTGTAGTGGTTGTAGACCGCTACCGAGAGCGTGCGCTTGGCCTGCTCCTGCCCGACGACGTACTCGTTGAGCACGCCGTAGATCTCCTTCGGCTTCGGCAGGTTGTCGATGTCGAACGACGGCGGAGTGGTCAGCTCCTCATCGATGATCTCGTTGCAGAGGTCGATGCACTCGTCGCAGATGTAGACGCCCGGTCCGGCGATCAGCTTCTTGACCTGGCGCTGCGACTTGCCGCAGAAGCTGCAGAGGAGCTGTTCGTTGGAGTCGGTGGGCCGGGCCATGGAATCCGTCTCCTAGTGCTCGGAGATCACCCTGTCGATGATGCCGTATGTCGTTGCTTCATCCGAGCTCATGAAGTAATCGCGCTCGGTGTCCTGCTTGACCTTGTCGATCGACTGGCCCGTGTGCTCCGCGATGATCTCGTCGAGCCGGCGGCGCAGGTCGATGACCTCGCGCGCGTGGATCTCGATGTCCGTCGCCTGCCCCTGGAAACCCGATGAGACCTGGTGAATCAGGATCTTGGCGTTGGGCAGCGCCATCCGCTTGCCCTTCGCCCCGCCGGCCAGCAGGAGCGCGCCCATCGACATCGCGATGCCCACGCAGATCGTCGACACGTCGGGCTTGATGAACTGCATCGTGTCGTAGATCGCGAGGCCCGCGTACACCGAACCGCCAGGTGAGTTGACATACAACGAGATGTCCTTGTCGGGGTCCTCGGCCTCGAGGTGCAGCAGCTGGGCAACGATCAGGTTCGCGATCTGATCGTCCACCGGCGTGCCGAGGAACACGATCCGCTCGTTGAGCAAGCGGCTGTAGATGTCGAACGCACGCTCCCCGCGGGAGGTCTGTTCGACGACCATCGGTACGAGTGGGCTCACGGTCCTCGCTTCGTTTCGCTTCGGGCGCTCGAGTCCTGCTGCTCAGCTACCTGGGCTGGGAGCCCGGCGACAGCCTAGCAATCGGCAGAGGGCGGCTTTCCCGCCCGAGCGACTAGGTGCTCGGGGTCCAGAGCTGGCCTGTCGAGCCGCTCTTGGCGCCTTCGGAGTCACCGGGTGTCCAGAGCTTGTCGCGCGCCTGCGCCTGCTCGATCGAGATCGGCTTCGCCGACTCCGCGACGAGGTCCAGCGCCTTGCGCTGGGCCAGGTCCTCCTTGAGCGTCTCCAGCCGTCCGGAGGACTTCAGGCGCTCCAGCAGCTTCTTCGGCGAGGTGCGGCCCCGGACCGCTGCCGGCGGCCTGCTCGACGGCCTCGAGGACCTCCTCCTCGGTGGGCTCGATGCCCTCGGCCTCGATGACCGCCGCGAGCACCGCCTCGCGCCGCAGCGCCTGCTCGGCGTCGGGCTTGCTCTGCTCGACGATCTCGTCCTCGTCGCGGCCGGCGATCTGCAGGTACGCCTCGCGCGAGATGCCCTGGTGCGACAGCGAGTGCAGCATCTGGTCCCACAGCTCGCGCGCGCGGGCATCGACCAGCGCGTCGGGGATGTCGAGCGTGGCGTGCTTGACCACCGAGTCGAGCGCGGCCTCGCGGAACTCGGCCTCGATCTGCGACTCCTCGGCCTCCGCGAGCCGCGAGCGGATGTCCTCGCGCAGCTCGTCCAGCGTGTCGAAGCCGGCCTCGGCGGCGAGGTCGTCGTCGAGCTCCGGGAGCTCCTTGGCCTTGACCTCCTTGACGGTCACCGCGAACTCGGCGTCGCGCCCGGCGAGCTCGGTCGCGCCGTACTCCTCGGGGAACGTGACGCTCACCGTCCGCTCGTCGCCCGCCGAGGCGCCGGTCAGCTGCTCCTCGAAGCCGGGGATGAGCCGGCCGGACCCCAGCTCGACCATCTGGTCGCGGCCCTCGCCGCCGGAGAACGGCTCGCCGTCGAGCGTGCCGAGGTAGTCCATGACCACGAAGTCGCCCTCCGCGGCGGCGCGCTCGACCGTGTCGAGGCGCGCCGAGCGCTCGCGCAGGCGGTCGACCTCGGCGGCGATCGCTTCGTCGCTCACGGTGGGGTCTCGCTTGCCGACCTCGACGCCCTTGTAGTCGCCGAGCGACGCCTTCGGGCGAACGCCGATCTCGATCGAGAACTTCAGCGGCTCGCCCTGCTGCGGCAGATCGCCGAGGTCGAGCTGCGGCTCGCCGACCGGCGCGATCCGCGCCGCGTCGATCGCCGCCGTGTACCACGCGCCGATGGAGTCGCGGACCGCCTCGTCGAGCACCGCGTCGCGGCCCATGCGCTGGACGATCACGGGGCCGGGCGCCTTGCCGGCCCGGAAGCCGGGCACGCGCAGGCCGCGGCCGAGCCGCTTGGCCGCCTGCTGGACCCGGCGCTCGACCTCCTCGGCGGGAACCTCCGCCTGTACGCGCACGCGCGACTCGGGGAGCTCGGTGACGGTGGTGACGACGTCGTTGGCCATAAGAGGGGGCACCACGATACAAAGCGGCGTCGTGACGACCCGCCTCGCCGCCTGGCTCTACACCGGCCCGCTCGGCCATCTCGCCGCCGGCGTCGCCGACTGGGCGGCCCTCCTGTGGTGTCACCGGAGCGACCGAGGCTGACCGCGTAATCTCCGAGATGTGGCAGCGCTCGACGATCTCCTGCGGGTCGGCCGTGACAACGGCTGCGTCGACGAGTCGCTGCTGAGCCGGACGGTCGAGGAGCTCGAGCTCGACGACGAGGGGATCGACGCGCTGCGCGAGCGGCTCGCGGGCGAGGGCATCGACGTCCGCGACGACTGCGGGCAGAGCGCCCCGCCCACCGCGGTCCGCAACGGCGAGCTGGCCGGCTACACCACCGACGCGCTGCAGCTGTTCCTCAACGAGGCCGGGCGCTACCCCCTGCTGACGGCGGCCGAGGAGGTCGAGCTCTCGAAGGCCGTCGAGGCCGGTGACCGGGCGGCCAAGGAGCGCATGATCAACTCGAACCTGCGCCTGGTCGTCTCGATCGCCCGCAAGTACCAGGGCGTCGGCGAGCTGAGCCTGCTCGACCTCATCCAGGAGGGGACGCTCGGGCTGATCCGCGCCGTCGAGAAGTTCGACTGGCGCAAGGGGTTCCGCTTCTCCACCTACGCGACGCTGTGGATCCGCCAGGCGATCGGCCGCGCGGTCGACGAACGCGGCCGCACGATCCGGGTACCGGTCAACATCGCGCAGCGCGAGCGCAAGATCGCCAACGCCGAGCGCGACCTGGCCACGAAGCTCGGCCGGGCGCCGACCATCGAGGAGGTGGCCGAGGCCGCCGAGCTCAAGCCCGAGCAGGTGCAGGAGATGCGCGACATCGCGCGCACGGTGACGAGCCTCGACAGGCCGATCGGCGACGACGGCGCCGCCGAGCTGGGCGACCTGCTGCCGGACCGCGAGCCCTCGCCAGAGGAGGAGGTCGAGGTCACGCTGCGCGAGGAGGCCGTGCGCGCGGTGATCGAGGAGCTGCCCGACGAGGAGCGCACGGTCATCCAGATGCGCTTCGGGCTCGACGGCGACCGCGACCCGGTGTCGATCCGCGAGACCGCGCGCCGGCTCGACCTGCGCCCGCGGGACGTCCAGCGGCTCGAGCACCGCGCGCTCGAGGAGCTCGCCCTGAGGCGGGAGATGGCCGCTCTGCGTGACGCGGCTTAGCCGCTAGGCGGGGGCGCCGTCGGCCGCGAGGGCGGCCGCGCGCGTGCCGAACAGGCGGAAGCGCTGCGTGAGGTTGGTCATCTCGAGCAGGCGGCGCACCGGCCCGTCCGGGACCACCACCGCGAGTAGGGTGCCGCCGTCGTCGAGCTGCGCGGCGGCCTTGAGGATCGTGCCGAGCGCGGTCGAGTCGATGAACGTGACGTCGCTGAGGTCGAGCACCATGCGCCCGCCGGGCCTGGCCGCGGCCATTGCGAGGACGGTCGAGAGGCGCGGCGTGGCGGCGATGTCGAGCTCGCCGGAGGCCACGACGAGGTGGCCACGCTCGATGGGGTCGTGATCGATCTGGTAGTCCATGGGCCTCGGTTCCCTACCCTAACCGACCCCGGCCTACGCGCGGGCGGCCTGCACGCCGCGCAGGCGCGCGGGCGTGTCGTCGTCGAAGGTCTCGAAGAAGCCGCCGACGACGTCCTCGAGCTCGCCCATGCCGTCGGCGCAGAACAGGATCGGCTGGTAGTGCGTGATGTCGTACTCCAGCGTCCCCATCTCGAGCAGGTCGAGCGGGCGCAGGTCGGCGCCGCGGAACTCCTCGATCTCGCCGTATGAGGACAGGATGCCGGCGCCGTAGGCGCGCACCTCTCCGTCCTCGCGCAGCACGCCGAACTCGATCGTGAACCAGAAGACGTCGGCGAGGAACTGCAGCGCCTCCTCGGTCTCGACCCGCTGTGCGGCGAGGCCCGCCTCGCGCTTGATCGCGGCGAAGCGCGGGCCGGCGAGCAGGTTGCCGTGCCCGATGACCTCGTGGATGAGGTCGGGCTCCGGCGTGTACAGCGGCATCGCGCCGTGGCGGATGTACTGGGTCGAGTGGAAGACCTGATCGCCGAGCGAGGAGAGGAACTCGCGCAGCGGCACCAGGCCGGCGGCGGCGTGGTAGCTCCAGCCGGTGAGCGGCCGCAGGCCCGCGGTGACCTCGTCGAGCTGCGGGATGTGGTCGGTCGGCAGCGCCAGCGCGGCGGCCGCCTCCTGGAAGTCCCGGCAGGCGTACTTGACGTGCTTCGGGGCGAGCTCGCGCGAGACGATGCGCCAGACCTCGTGCTCGGCGTCCGTGTACTCGATCTGCGGGGTCGGCTCCCCCGGCTGCCAGGCGAGCGCGCGCGCGGCGATGTGGTTACGGCGCTCACGGTACGCGGGGTCGCAGGCTCCCGGGTGGTCCTCGGACAGCTCGACGGTGACCGTGCCGTCCTCGTTCTCGGTGACCGGTGAGTACAGCTGAGCTTCCTCGAACATGGAGCCGGTGTAGCGCTCCTGTCGCGCGCGCGCAATCAAGACGGCATAGAGTGCGCTTGACGTGCAAAGACCCGTGCGTCTGGACGAGCTGGATCGCAAGATCCTTGATCACCTCGAGCGTGACGGCCGGGCGACGCTGGCCGACGTCGGGGCCGCCGTCGGGCTGTCCTCGTCGGCCGTCAAGCGGCGCGTGGACCGCCTGCACGAGCACGGCGTGATCGTCGGCTACGCGGCGATCGTCGACCCCGCCGCGGTCGGCGACCGGCTGGAGGCGTTCGTGGAGCTCTACTGCGCCGACAGCGTCGCTCCGGGCGACCTCCTGTCGTCGGTCGCCGGGCTCGACGCGGTCGTGGCCGCGCACACCGTCGCGGGTGACGCCGACGCCGTCGTACGCGTGCGCGTGGAGGGCATCGAGGAGCTCGAGCAGGTGATCGAGCAGTTGCGGCGCGACCCCAAGGTGATGCGCACGCGCACGATGGTGGCGCTCTCGACGCTCGTCGAACGCCCGTAGCTGCCATCACACGGGTGTGCGCCCGGTTCTCGATGCGCTGCAACAGATGACGCTCGTGTAACGTCGAGGGGCATGGCCGACGAGCTGCGCGCGCTCACCCGCCTGACGTTCGACGAGCTGAGCCACGCGACCGGCGGCATCGCGCAGATGCACCGGGCGATCGCCGACCGCGCGTTCGGGCCGGTCGGCTCCGGCCCTCCACGGGCGCTGCACGACGCGATCTCCGGCGGCGTCTACGCCGGGATCCGCGGAGTCGCCGGGCTGACCGGGCGCGCCGCCGGCGCCGCGGTGGCCGGCCGTGGCCGCTCGCTGTCGGTGACCCCACGCGGTGCGGCGGTGCTCGCCGTGCTGAACGGCCTGCGGGGTGACGCGCTCGAGCGCGAGGGCAGCGACCTGGCCGAGCCGATGTGCATCCGCGTCGGCGGCCGGCCGGTGGCGCCCGCCGACTTCCCGGACGCCGGCCCGCGCATCGTCGTGTTCGTGCACGGGCTGTTCGAGACCGAGCACGCCTGGGGCTCGGACTCCTACGGCGCGCGGCTGGCCCGCGACCTCGGCATCACCCCCGTGTACGTCCGCTTCAACACCGGCCTGCACATCTCCGAGAACGGCCGCTCGCTGGCGCAGGTGCTCGACGAGCTGGTCGCGGACTGGCCGGTGCCGGTGGAGCAGATCTCGTTGGTCGGGCACTCGATGGGCGGCCTCGTGGCGCGCAGCGCCTGCCACTCGGGCGGCGACTGGACGGCGCTGGTGCGCCACACGGTCTCGCTCGGCTCGCCGCACACGGGCGCGCCGCTGGAGTCGGCCGTGCACTACGCCGCGGCGGCGCTCGGCGCGGTCGGCGAGACGCGCCCGTTCGCGGGCCTTCTGCGCCGCCGGAGCGCCGGGATCCGCGATCTCCGGTCGGGCTCGCTGGTGGACGAGGACTGGCGCGACTGCGACCCCGAGGCGCTGCGCGCCGCCGCGTGCCGGGAGGTGCCGCTGCTCGACGGCGCGGCGCACCACTTCGTGGCGGCCACGATCACCGCCGATCCGCGCCATCCCGTCGGCCGGATCGTCGGTGACTGGCTGGTGCTGCAGCCCAGCGCGTCAGGGCGCAGCCGCACGCGAGTGGTCGGGTTCGGCGACGAGGACGGCGCGCACGTCGGCGGCACGCACCACCTCGCGCTGCTCAACCACCCGGCGGTGTACGAGCTGCTGCGCGACTGGCTCGCGCGAGCGCCTCGACGCGCGTAGCCAGCCACGGCACCGCGTCCTCGTGCTCGGGCTTCATGAGCACGCTGCGCAGGATCCGCGCCGATGGGGCGTCCGCCTCCAGGTCCGGCTGCAGGGCGAGCAGGTCGGCGGCGTCGCGCTGCAGCGTGCTGAGGAACACCGGGTCGTCCGGATCGTCCATCCCGGCGCGCAGCATCGCGGCCGACGCGGCGTCGATCTCCGAGAGCCGCGGCTCCGCGGCGAGGTAGGTGACGATGTCGAGCTCGGGCTCGACGTGCAGGCGGAGCACCTCGGACTGGCGCAGGCGGGCGGCGAACGCGAGCGCCGCGCGGCGGGCGGCGGTCACGACCGGCTTCAGCGGGACCGCCCGCAGCGTCAGCCACAGCGCGGCGGCGGCCGCGCCGGCGCGCGAGCACTCGAGGCTGATCTCCCCCAGGTGCAGCGAGTCCGACGTGAAGTAGGTGTACGGCGAGTCGTGCGCATAGAGGCGGCCCACGCCGGGATCGGCGAACAGCACGGCCCCGCACCCGTACGGTTGGAGACCGTGCTTGTGCGGATCGATGACGATCGAGTCGGCGGCGCCGATCGCGCGCAGCCCGGCCGGCGCGTCGTCGAGCAGCCGGAAGAAGCCGCCGTACGCGGCGTCGACGTGGATGCGCACGCCGTGGCGCTCGCGCAGCGCGAGCGCCTCGTCGATCGGGTCGACCGCGCCGAGCCCGGTGGTGCCCCCGGTCAGCACGACGGTGCCGATGTCGCCGGCCGCGCAGGCGGCGTCGAGCGCGTCGAGGTCGATGCGGCCCTCGGGCGTTGCCGGGACGCTGCGGGCGGGCATGCGAAGGACCTGGCACATGCGCCCGTGCGTGTAGTGGGCGTTCGCCCCGTACGCCACGCCCTTGTCCGGATGCAGCTCGCGCGCCACCCACAACGCCTCGAGGTTCGCGATCGTCCCGCCGGCGGTCAGGTGCCCGAGGCTCGGCTCGGCCAGCCCGAGCATCGCGGCGAGCTCGAGCATGACCTCCTTCTCCATCTGGCTGGTCGCCGGGCTGGAGTCGAGCGCATGGTTGTTCGGATTCACCAGCATCGCCGCGACGTAGCCGGCGGCAGCCGCGGCGTGCGGCGGCTTGAGCATCTGGCCCGCGTAGCGCGGGTGGAAGAACGGGTGGTTGCCGCCGTCCATGCGGCGCGCGAACTCCTCCCACGCCTCCGCCCAGCGGTCGGGGTCGACCGGCGGGGCCGCGGGGCGATCGCCCCAGCGGGCCTCCCACGACTGGACGAGGTCGAGCGCAGCACCGATGCCGGAGCGGATCATGCGCGGCATCATGCCGGGTGGGCGCTGCTCGGCGCGGTCGTCGCGCTCGTCGTGGGCGGGTGTGGCGCGGCCGCTGCGGCGCCGCTCCGTGACGATCCGGCGCCGGCGGCGCAGTCGGTCGCGCTGGTCTGGGGGCTGCACGACCCGGACCGGGCGGCGCGGCGCCTGCGCCGTCTGCCGGAGGTCGCGGAGGCGACCGTGCTCGGCCGCGGCGCGGCGCTGCTGCGGGCGCGCAAGCCGGGCTACGCGATCCCGCTCGACGCGATCGCGGTGAACCCGCGGCGCTACGCGCGGACCGTGCCGCCGGCGGCGCGCGGCGCGTTCGCCCGCCTGCGGCGCGGCACGACCGTGATCTCGCGCACCGAGGCGGGCCTGCGCGGTGCCGGTGTCGGGACCGTGCTGCGGCTCACCGAGGGCCGGCGGATGCGGGTGGTCGCGATCGTCGACGACGCGCTGCTGCGCGACGCCGAGGTGGCGGTGGCGGCGGGCGACCCGCGGGTGCCGCCGCTGCGGTCGACGGTCATCGCCGCGCTGCGCGGCCCGGTGACGCGGCGCGAGCTCGTCCGCGCCACCCAGCGCGGCGCCGCGGCCCGGATCCTGCCCGGCGGACCGCTGCGCGCCTCGGGGCCGATCGGGCCCGCGCGGCCCGGGACGCTCAAGGTCCGCTTCGGCGAGCCGGCCGTCGGGCTGCCTTACGGGAGCGACTGGATCCGGCTCGACCCGGCGTTCGTGCGCCGCCACATCGTGAGCCGCCGCGTGCCGATCCTCGGCAGCGTCAGCTGCCACCGCGCGATGGTCCCGCACCTGCGGGCGGCGATGCGCGAGCTGGCCCGCCGCGGGCTGAGCGGCCTCGTCGACCCCGGCGACTACGCGGGCTGCTACGCGCCGCGGCGGATCCAGCCGCGCGGTCAGCTGTCGCTGCACGCGTGGGGCCTGGCGGTCGACCTCAACGCCTCGCGTAACCCGTTCCGCGGCCGCTCACGCCAGGACCCCCGGCTCGTCCGGGTGATGGAGAAGCACGGCTTCACGTGGGGCGGCCGCTGGCCGACGCGGCCCGACCCGATGCACTTCGAATACCGGGGCTAGCGGACGCCGGTCTCGATCGCCGCGCGCGCGGCGGCGGCGTCGCCGGCCTCGATCGCCTCGAGCGCGCGGCGGTGCCCGCCGGGCCGGCCGTGGCGCAGGGGCGCGATCGCGGCGAGCTCGGCCGCAATGCGGGCGATCAGCCGGTTGCCGGACGCGTCGGCCAGCGCGCGCTCGAACTCGAGCTCGGCCGCGGCCACGCCGCCCTCTGGCGCGGTCTCGACCGCATCGACGGCCGCGCTCAGCGCCCGCACGCCCTCCGGGCCGACGCGCGCGGCGGCGAGCGCCGCGGCATGGCCGAGCACGGCGGCCCGCGCCTCGACGGCCTCGGCCACCAGGCGGCGGCCGCCGGGCGCGGCGCGCACGGCCGCGAACACCTCCGGGTCGAGCACGTCCCAGGCCCGCGGAGGCAGCACGGTCGCGCCGCGGCCGTGCACCACGCGGACGACGCTGCGCTCCTCGAGCGCGCGGACGCACTCGCGCACGACGCCGCGGCTCACGTCCAGCTCGGCGGCGAGCGTCTGCTCCTTGGGCAGCATCGCGCCGACCGCGTAGGTCCCGGCGGCGATCCGCCCGAGCAGGATCTCCAGGATCTCCCGGTGCAGCCGCATGCCGGAGATCGAATCACGCGACGGCGGCGCGTGTCCGCACCGCCCAGCGGGTGACCGGCACCGCCGCGACGGTGGGCAGCAGGAAGATCGCCGCCAGCACCAGCCAGCCCGGCTGGCCCCACTCGGCCACGAGGGTCGTCATCAGCGCCGGCGCCGCCATCAGCGCGGTCGCCTCCCCCGTGGCGAACACGCCCTGGTACTCGCCGGTGGCGCCCGCCGGCGTGAGCGGGACCGACAGCCCCCACGACGCCGCCACGAACAGCAGCTCACCGGCCGTGTGGAGCGCGGCCGCGGCCAGGAAGAGCACGACCACCGGCGCTCCCGCGCCGCCCGCGGTGAGCGCGAACAGCAGACACGACACCGCCAGCGCCGCGCCGGACAGGAGCGCGCCGCGCGCCGCCGCCGCGGGCGAGACCATCGCGCGGCTCACGGGCACCTGTGCCAGCGCGATGGCCAGCGAGTTCAGCACCACGATGACCGCCGAGATCGAGCGCGGAGCGTCGGTGTGCAGGGCCACCCACAGCGGCAGTCCGCTCGAGAGCATCGCCCAGCACAGCGCCAGCACGCCGACGAGGCCGGCGAGCGTCAGGTACGGGCCGTCGCGCACGACGCGCAGCCCGCGCGCGGCGGCGCCGGCGACGACCCGCGGCACGCCGGCGACCAGCGCCGCGTAGGCGAGGTAGCTGGCGGCGTTGAGGAGCAGCAGCGCGACGTACCCGGGCCGGGCGTCGATCCCGATGATCACGGCGCCCACGGCCGCGCCGACCGCCCAGCCGACATGGCTGATCGAGCGCAGCGCGCCGAGCGTGGCCACGCGCTCCTCCTCGCGCTCGGTGAGGCCGAGTACCAGCGCGTTGCGGGCGCCGCCGCCGCTGCGCGCGGCCTCGGCGACGCAGGCGACCGCGACGAAGGCGGCGGGGCCGCCGACCGCCAGGTACGACAGCGACGCGACGGCCTGCACGACGAGCAGGGCGCCGTACACCTCGCGCGCGCCCAGCCGGTCGGCCATCCGCCCGACCGGCGTCGCGGCGAGCACGCCGACGACGCCCGCGGCGGTCATCCCCAGCCCGACCTGCGCCGGCGACAGCCCGACCGAGCGCGTCAGGAACAGCGCCCAGCTCGTGTACCACGCTCCGTTCCCGATCGCGGAGATCAGCGTGCCGGCGGCGATCCGCCGCAGTGGCCCTGCCGGTACCATGACGATTCACGGTACCCTGAATGATGCTTTCACGCTTCACGACATCATGAACCGTCAGCGATCGGACGACCCGCGCGTCGCGCTGCTCAAGGAGCTGGCCGACCCGTTGCGCCTGCGCGTGGTCGACCGGCTCGGGCACCGCGGCCCGGCGACTGTGAGCCGTCTCGCCGCCGAGCTGGACGTGCCGCTCCCCCAGCTCTCCAACCACCTCAGGCGGCTGCGGGACGCCGGCCTCGTCGTGGCCGAGCGCGACGGCCGCCACGTGATCTACGCGCTCGCCGATCCCGGGCTGGAGGCGCTGCTGCCGCTGCTCGACCGCGTCACGGGTCGCGTCGCCGCGCCCGCGGCGGATGCCGGCGACATCCCCTCCCGCACGTGCTACGACCACCTCGCCGGCCGCATCGGCGTGACGCTCTACCGCGCCCTGCTCGACCGCGGGGCGCTGCGCGACCGGCCCGACGGGACCGTGGAGCTCGGACCGCGCGCGGACGAGACGTTCGCCGCGCTCGGCGTGGACCCGGCCAGCGTCGACCGCGGCCGCCAGCGCTTCGCGTTCGAGTGCCTCGACGCCACTGAGCGGGCACCGCACCTCGCGGGCGCGCTGGGCGACGCGCTGGCCGCGTCGCTGATCGGCGCCGGCTGGGTCGAGCGCGAGGCCGGCAGCCGCGTGATCCGCCTCACCCCCCGCGGCGAGCGAGGCGTGCGCGAGCTGCGCGCAGCGGCCGCGTGAGCCGCCAGCTGAGCGACTGCTCGTACTCGCCGCGCACGCCCTCGAGCTCTCGCTGCACTTGCTGGATGTTGTGGCGCAGCGCGGCGTGTTCGCGCGGGTCGTCCGAGGGACGCTCGACGTCCGCGACGGTCAGCGCCACGTCGCGCCGGCGCAGCAGCGCCCAGCTCTGCCCATGCACCTCCGGGGCGAGCGCGACGATCTCGAACGCGCGGCCCCAGTGCTCCCGGACCCACCAGTCCGACATCAGCACCATCGGGCCGCCGTGCTCCCAGCCGTTCGTGTGGCGCAGCACGTTCATGCCGATCCGGTCCTCGTCCCACGCTTCGCCGGCGATGACCTCGGAGTTCCAGCGGCCCATGTAGCTCGCCATCAGCAGGCCGCCGGGCTTGAGGATCCGGTGCAGCTCGAGCAGCCAGGGCAGCGACGCGTCGGTGAGGTGCGTGAACACGGAGATCGCCCACGCCAGGTCGAACGTCCCGGCCTCGAAGTCGAGCGGCGGCTCGGGCGCGCAGCGCGCCGCGTGCAGCGGCGGGCACAGCGACGATTGCAGCCACGCGACGCTCTCGGCGTCGATGTCCACGCCCCAGATCTCTGCGCTGTCCGCCTCGGCCAGGAAGTGCCGCAGCGTGCGGCCGGCGCCGCACCCGAAGTCCAGCACCCGGCGGCCGGCGAACGACCAGTCGTCCGGCAGCAGGGCGAGCAGCTGCGCCTTGGTGTCGGCCCCGAGCGCCTCGTAGGCCGCGAACGGGTCGCCGTAGCCGTCGAGGCTGAGGACCCGGTCGGCGAGGCGCAGCGGCGGATAGGGCGCAGTCATCGGCAAGACGCTAGATGGTTGATTCCATGGCCCGCGTTCCCGCATGGCCGCGTATCCGTGGATGCCGGGCGGTACACGTGCGATCGACACAGTGGCGGAGCCACGGGTCGAGCGGGTGCCGGTCCGGCGCCGCGGGACGCGCCCAGGCGGGTGCGGGGGTCGTGGATCCCATCTCGGGCGGCACTGGTACGGTTCGCGATGCTGCGCAAATGGCACGCATGGACTCACCCGAGGCCCAGGTCGCGCGCATCCTCAGCCACCCGCTGCGCCCCCGCATCCTGCAGATCCTTGCCGTGCGGGGAGAGGCCAGCCCGAACGAGATCGCCGCGGAGCTGGACGTTCCCCTGGGCACCCTGAGCTACCACACCCGGTTGCTGCGCGACTCGGGCTGGATCGAGCTCGTCCGCGAGGTCCCGCGGCGCGGCGCCGTGGAGCACTTCTACCGGGCCGTCCGCCAGCCGTCCTCGGGTGAGACGCGGATCGCGCTCGAGCTCGACGACCAGGGCCGGCAGGAGCTGGCCGCCGTGCTCGTCGGGGCGATGGAGGAGGCCGGGCGGATCCAGGAGCGGGCCAAGCGGCGCGGCGGTGAGCGGCGCCCCTCCGAGCTGGCGATCCTGCATTTCCCCGACCCAGCAGAATCCGGCGGGTGAAGCTCTACGAGCACGACTCCTCCGGCAACTGCCTGAAGGTCCGCCTCCTGCTCCGGCAGCTCGAGCTGCCGTACGAGTCCGTCTCCGTCGACCTCTTCCGCGGCGAGACACGGACGCCCGAGCACTTCGCCCGCAATCCCGACGGCCGCATCCCGGTCCTGGAGACCGACGACGGCGACCTGATCCCGGAGTCGGGGGCGATCCTGCTGTTCCTCGCCGAGGGCACGCCGTTCCTGCCGGCGCCGGGCGTGGCGCGGGCGCGCGTGCACCAGTGGATGTTCTTCGAGCAGAACCGGATCGAGGCCGACCTGGCGGTGGCGCGCTTCCTCAAGCTCGCGGGCCGCGACGCGACGATGCCCGAGGTGTTCGCCAACCGCCTCGAGCGCGGCCGCGACGCGCTCGCCACGCTCGACCGCGCGCTGGCCGACGGCCGCCCGTTCCTGGCCGGCGACGACTACACGGTGGCCGACGTCGCGGTCTACGGCTACGGGCACTGCGGCGCCGACGCGGGCGCCGACCCGCGCGACTTCGCCAACGTCGCCGCGTGGCTCGACCGCGTCGAGGCCACCCCCGGCTTCGTCAACGACCTCGCGCCGGTCCCGGCGCACGTGTCGGAGCGGCCGATCTAGATAGCGTGCCGGGCATGCTCGCCGTCTTTGCCAGCAGCACCAACGCCGACGACCCGCTGAGCGCGCTCGAGGTGGGTGAGCGGCCGGATCCGGAGCCGCCGGAGGGGTGGGCGACGGTCACCGTGAAGGCGGCCTCGCTCAACCATCACGACCTGTGGTCGCTGCGCGGCGTCGGGCTGCCGGACGAGCGGCTGCCGATGATCCTCGGCTGCGACGCCGCCGGTGTCGACGAGGACGGCAACGAGGTGATCGTGCACTCGGTGATCGCCTCCGACGGCTGGCGCGGCGACGAGACGCTCGACCCCAAGCGCAGCCTGCTCTCCGAGCGCCACCAGGGCGCGCTCGCCGAGAAGGTCGCGGTCCCCAGGGCCAACCTCGTGCCCAAGCCGCAGGCGCTGAGCTTCGAGGACGCGTGCTGCTTGCCCACCGCGTGGCTGACGGCCTACCGGATGCTGTTCGTCAAGTCCGGCACGGCACCCGGCCAGACCATCCTGATCCAGGGCGCGGGCGGCGGCGTGGCCAGCGCCGCGATCGTGCTCGCTCGCCACGCCGGCCTGCGCGTGTGGGTCACCAGCCGCGACGAGGCGCGCGGCGCCCGCGCCAAGGAGCTCGGCGCGCACGAGGCGTTCGAGAGCGGCGCCCGGCTGCCCGAGCGCGTGGACGCCGTGCTCGAGACCGTCGGCGAGGCGACCTGGAAGCACTCGCTGCGCGCGCTGCGTCCCGGCGGCACGATCGTCGTCTCGGGCTCCACGAGCGGGCCCAACCCACCGTCTGACCTGCAGCGGGTGTTCTTCCTCCAGCTCAACGTGGTCGGCTCCACGATGGGCACCCGCGACGAGCTCGCTCGTCTCGCCCAGCTGCTCGTGACCACCGGCATCCGCCCGGAGATCGACCGCGTCCTCCCGCTCGGCGAGGCCCGCGACGGGTTCTCGGCGATGGCTTCCGGCGACGTCTTCGGCAAGGTCGTCTTCACGCCATGACCCAGTTCGCCATCACCTTCTACGACATCTCGGTGTTCGTCCATGTCTCCGCCGTCGTGGTCGGCTTCGGCGCGACGTTCCTGATCGCGATCGTCCTCGGTGGCCTGAACGGCGCGTACTTCATCCCGTCCGATCGCCGGCTGGCCCCGATGGCCGAGCGGGACCTGGCCGCGACCGGCGACGTGTCGGCCGAGTATCAGGCGCAGGCGCGCCGCCAGGGGATGTTCGGCGCGCTGGCCGGCGTGCTCGTGCTGCTCGCGATCTTCCTGATGGTCACGAAGCCCGGAGCGTGACGCCGAGGCGCTCGAGGCGGCGGCGCACGATCGCGTCGAGCCAGCGCCGCGGCAGGTGCCGCATGAACGCGTAGCCGACGCCGCCCGCGCGCGTCGTCGCGAGATCGCGCACCGGTGCGCCGAGCGCGGCGCGCGCGATCGCCTGCGCGGCGTCCTCGACCCGCTCGGCGGGGACCCGGCCCTCGAGCCCGAGGCCGGCGGCCTGCGACTCGGCATGGATCGCCGTGCGGATGTAGCCCGGATAGACGGTGGTGACGGTGAGCGCGTCGCCGTGCTCGAGGCGCAGTGCGTCCGAGTAGGCGGTGAGGCCGCGCTTGCTCATGCAGTACGCGGTGCCGTAGGGCAGCGTGAGGTACGCGAGGCCGGACGCCACGTTGATCACGCGGCCGCGGGCGGCGCGCAGGGCGCCGATGGCGGCGCTGGTGACGCGCCACGGCCCGATGAGGTTGACGTCGATGACCGCGAGCGCGCGCTCGTCGGGCGCCGCGCCGGCGCTCTGCGGCGTGCCGATGCCGGCGTTGTTGATCAGCACGTCGAGCCCGCCGAGGCGCTCGATCGCCTCCGCGACGGCGGCGTCGACCGACGCCTGGTCGCGCACATCGCAGGCGATGACGTCCTCGCCGGCCTCGAGGTCGAGCCCCACGACGCGGGCGCCGCGCGAGCGCAGCTCGGCCGCCGCCGCGGTGCCGATGCCGCCCGCGGCGCCGGTGAGCAGGACCCTCATGCGAGCACCGGCTCCCGCACGGCGGCGTCGAGCGCGTAGTCCTCGGCGCGCAGCTCCGCCGCGCGGCGGCGGAAGCGCCATGTCCAGTCAGGCCAGATCGTGGCGTTGCGGCCGGTGTGGTCGAGGTACCAGCTCGCGCAGCCGGTGCTCCAGACGGTGCCGGGCATCCGGCCCTCGAGCTCGGCGTTGTAGCGGGCCTGCGCCTCGGGCCGGATCTCGATCGTCTCGGCGCCGCGCTCGCGCATGTGGCCGAGCGCGGCCAGCACGTGCGCGATCTGCGACTCGATCATGTAGACCATCGAGCTGTGCCCGAGCCCGGTGTTCGGGCCGAGCAGGAAGAACAGGTTCGGGAAGCCGGCGATCGTCGAGCCCAGGTACGCGCGCGGGCTGCCGTGCCAGACGTCGTCGAGCAGCGTGCCGCCGCGGCCGCGGACCCGGTGGGCGGCCGGGATGTCGGTCACGTGGAAGCCGGTGCCGAACACGATCGCGTCGACCGGGCGCTCGACGCCGTCGGCGTCGACGATCGCGTTCGCGCGCACCTCCCGCACCCCGGCGGTGACGAGCTCCACGTTCGGCTCCGTCAGCGCGCGGTACCAGCCGTTCGACGGCAGGATCCGCTTGCAGCCGATCGTGTAGTCGGGCGTCACCTTCGCGCGCAGCTCGGGATCGTCGATCTGGCTGCGCAGGTGCCGCCTGGCGATGCGCTCGAGGAACCGCATCAGCCGCGGGTTCTTGACGAACCCGAGCACCAGCAGCTCGCGGCCCGAGTAGATGCCGCCGCGCATGAGCCGCTGCAGCGCCGGGAACGCCCGGTAGAGGCGCCGCTCGCGGTCGGTGATCGGCCGGTTCGAGTGCGGCATCACCCACGGCGGGGTGCGCTGGAAGACGTGCAGCTGCTCGACCTGCGGCTGGATCGCCGGGACGTACTGGATCGCCGAGGCCCCGGTCCCGATCGACGCCACGCGCTTGCCGGCGAGGTCGAAGTCGTGGTCCCAGCGCGCCGAGTGGAACGTCGGGCCCGCGAACGTGTCGAGCCCGGGGAGGTCGGGGATGCGCGGCTCCGTGAGCGGCCCCATGCCCGCGATCACGATGCGGGCGGAGAACGTCCCCTGCGAGGTCTCGATCTCCCAGCGGCGCTCGTCGTCGAGCCACGTGGCGGACTCGACCGCGGTGCTGCACCGGATGTGCGGGCGGAGCGCGAACTCGTCCGCCGTACGCCGCAGGTAGTCCCAGATCTCGGGCTGCGGTGAGTAGGTCTGCGTCCACTCCGGGTTCGGCGCGAACGAGAACGAGTACAGGTGCGACGGCACGTCGCATGCGCAGCCGGGGTACGTGTTCGCCTGCCAGGTGCCCCCGACCTCGTCCGCCCGCTCGAGGATGACGAAGTCGTCGACGCCGGCCTGCTTGAGCCGGATCGCCATGCCGAGGCCGGAGAACCCGCCCCCGACGATGACGATGTCGTGTGCCTCGCGAGTCATAAGTTACGGTACCGTAACAAGTACTGGCATGGCCCGCGCCGCCACACCCCGGATGACCGCCGAGTCCCGCCGCGAGCACCTGCTCGACGCGGCGAAGGAGCTCGTCGCCGTGCACGGCTTCCACGGCGTGTCGATCGAGGCGGTGGCGCGTACCGCCGGGATCACGCGGCCGATCGTCTACCGCCACTTCGACGATCTGCCGGCGCTGCTCGATGCGCTGGTCGAGCGCGAGACGCTGCGCGCGCTGATGCAGCTCAGCGAGGTCCTGCCCGACGACGCCAGCGACCTGATCGCGGCGTTCGACGGCTACCTGCGCGCCGTCCGCAGCGACCCGGTGACGTGGCGGCTCGTGCTGGTCCCGCCTGAGGGCGCGCCCGCGCTGCTGCGCGAGCGGATCGCCGCCGGCCGCGCCGCCGTGGTCCGACAGCTGGCCGCCGCGGTCGGCCCGCGCGGTGGCTCGCCGGATCCCGAGCTCACCGCCCACGCGCTGTCCGCGGTCGCCGACACCGGTGCCCGCCTGCTGCTCGACGATCCGGAGCGCTTCCCGCCCGAGCGGCTCCTCGCCCACGCGCAGTGGCTTCTTTCCGGCGGCTCGACAAAATGATTTAGGCATGCCATAATCAACCTTGTGGCCGAACTGACGCGCAGGAAGCTGCTCGCCGGCTCGGGGGTGCTCGCGGGTGCCGGGCTGTTGCACAAGACCATCCCGCACCGCCACCCGTGGGAGCACGAGGCGCACGCCGCCGAACCGCACGCCGCGCACGACGGCGGGCATGCGGCGTTCCGTGACGGACTGACGGTCGACCACGGGGCCAACGGGTTCGACCCGCACGAGATCGTCCGCGACTTCGACTGGGGTACGACGCGCCGGCTCGCGAGCGGGCGGGTGCTGCGCGAGTGGAATCTCTACGCCGCCGACAAGGAGATCGAGGTCGCTCCGGGCGTGCGCTTCGCGGCCTGGACCTACAACGGCCGGATCCCCGGGCCGACACTGCGCTGCCGCGAGGGCGAGCGCCTGCGGATCACGTTCAACAACGGCTCCCACCATCCGCACACGATCCACTTCCACGGCATCCACCCCGCGGAGATGGATGGGGTGCCGGGCGTCGGCGCCGGACAGATCGAGCCGGGCCAGAGCACCGTCTACGAGTTCGACGCGCTGCCGGCCGGGCTGCACCTCTACCACTGCCACGTGCGGCCGCTGGCCGAGCACATCGCCAAGGGCCTGTACGGCGCGTTCATCGTCGACCCGGCGGACGGCCGCGAGGACGCGAACGAGATGGTCATGGTCATGAACGGGTTCGACACGAACTTCGACCGCGCGAACGAGATGTACGCGGCCAACACGATCCCGTTCGCGTACATGCACCACCCACTGCAGGTCAGCCGCTCCGAACTCGTGCGGATCTACCTGGTCAACGTGCTCGAGTACGACCTCATCAACTCGTTCCACCTGCACGGGAACCTGTTCAACTACTTCCCGACCGGCACGGGCAAGGAGCCGTCCGAGTTCACCGACACGGTGATGCTGTGCCAGGGCCAGCGGGGCATCCTCGAATGGCGCTTCGCCCACCCGGGGAAGTTCATGTTCCACGCGCACCAGTCCGAGTTCACCGAGCTCGGCTGGCAGGGGTTCTTCGAGGTCAGCTGATGGCGTGGCGCCAGCCGCTGTGGGTGCTCGGGCTCGCGCCGCTGCTGCTGATCGCGGCGGCGTTCGCCGCGTTCGCGCTGCTCGACGGGCCGGGGCTGGGCGAGCGCCGCGGGCCGCCGGCCGAGGAGCTCGCCGTCGAGCGCACCAAGCTCGAGCCCGGCGTGATCGAGCTGACCGTGCGCAACGACGGGCCGGATGCGGTGCTGATCGCGCAGGCGGTGGTCAACGACGCGTTCGCGCAGTTCTCCGGCGCCGATCAGGAGATCGGCCGCCTGGAGTCGGCCGTCGTGCGCATCCGGCAGCCGTGGGTCGAGGGCGAGGCGTACGAGATCGCGCTGCTGACCTCGACCGGCGGGACGATCGTGCACGAGATCCCCGTGGCGGTCGAGACGCCGCCCGCGGATCTCTCCTTCTTCGGCCTGATGGCGCTGCTCGGTGTCTACGTTGGTGTGATCCCGATCGCGCTCGGCATGCTCTGGCTCCCCTGGATCCGGCGGATACCGCCGGCCTGGGTCCGCGCCGTGATGGCGATCACCGTCGGGCTGCTCGCGTTCCTGGCCGTCGACGCGACGCTCGAGGGGTTCGAGCTGGCCGGGGAGGGATCCCAGGCGTTCGGCGGCGCCGCGCTGGTGCTGCTCGGCGGGATCGTCGCCTTCCTGCTGCTCACCGGGATCTCCGAGTGGCTGCGCGAGCGCCAGAAGGGCGCCACGGGCAGCACGCTCGCGCTGCTGGTGGCGACCGGGATCGGGCTGCACAACCTCGGCGAGGGCGTGGCGATCGGCTCGGCCTACACCGTCGGGGCGCTCGCGCTCGGCGCGTTCCTCGTGGTCGGCTTCGCGCTCCACAACACCACCGAGGGCCTCGCGATCGTGGCGCCGATCGCCGACTCGTCGCCGTCGTGGCGCCGGCTGGCGGTGCTCGGCCTGATCGCCGGCGCGCCCGCCGTGCTCGGCGCCTGGATCGGCGCGGCCGCGTTCAACGCCAGCCTCGCCGCGTTCCTGTTCGGCTTCGGCGCGGGCGCGATCGTGCAGGTGATCGTCCAGCTCGCGCCCACCCTGCGCGACGACACGGGCCGCACGCTGTACCCGAGCTCGGTCGCCGGCCTGCTCGCCGGGCTCGGCCTGATGTTCGTGACCGGGCTGCTGGTGAGCGTCTGATGCGCCCGTCCGAGGCCGTCGAGAACTACGCGAAGGCGATCTACTCGCTGCAGCGGCGCACCGGCGAGCCGGTGGCCACGAACGACCTCGCCGACCGCCTGCACGTCACCCCCGCGTCGGCCTCGGGGATGATCAAGAAGCTCGCCGATCAGGGCCTGGCCGAGCACATCCCCTACCGCGGTGTGCAGCTCACCGACGAGGGCGAGCAGGTGGCGCTGGAGGTGCTGCGCCACCACCGCCTGCTCGAGCTCTACCTCGTCGAGCAGCTGGGCGTGCCCTGGGACCGCGTGCACGAGGAGGCCGAGGCGCTCGAGCACGTCATCTCCGAGGACCTCGAGGCCCGCATCGCCGCCAAGCTCGGCCACCCGACGCACGACCCGCACGGCGACCCGATCCCCGACGCGCGGCTCAAGATCGACGAGAGCACGACGCGCAGCCTGGCCGACCTCGAGCCCGGCGACCGCGGGCGCTTCGTGCGCGTCTCGGACTCGGATCCGGCGATGCTCCGCTACCTCTCCGAGCGCGGGGTCGCGCTCGGCGACGCGCTCGAGGTGCTCGACCGCCAGCCGTTCGGCGGGCCGCTCACGGTCCGCTTCGGGGACACGCTGCAGGTGCTCGGCGGCGACCTCGCCGCGGCGATGCGCGTCGACGTCGACTAGGTGACTCGCGTCGCGCTGATCACCGGCGGCGGCACCGGCATCGGCCGGGCCACCGCGCTCGCCATCGCCGCCGACGGTGTCGCGGTGGCGCTCGCGGGCCGGCGGCCGGAGCCTCTGGAAGCCGTGGCGGCGGAGGTCGAGGCGGCGGGCGGGCGCGCGCTGGCGGTGCCCGGCGACCTGGCGGTGGCCGACGACGCGGCGCGGGCGGTGCGCTCGGCGGTCGACGCGTTCGGCGCGCTGCACGTGGTCGTGAACAACGCGGGCGTGATCCGCCGCAACATCCGCCTGCACGACGTCGACGTCGAGCTGTGGGACGAGCTGATCGCGATCAACCTGCGCGGCCCGTACCTGGTGCTGCACGCGGCGCTCCCCGAACTGCTGAAGGCGGACGGCGATCGCTGCATCGTCAACGTCTCATCGACGCTCGCGGTCAAGCCCGCGCCGGGCATCGCGCCGTACGCGGCGGCCAAGGGTGCGCTGATCTCGCTCACGCGGTCCATCGCGCTCGAGTACGCGGGCGACGGGATCCGCTGCAACGTCGTGGTGCCGGCGTCGGTCGTCACCGACCTCGCGCGCACCGACCGCCCGGACTTCGACGAGCGCCGGGCCGACATGGAGGCCGGCTACCCGATGGGGCGGCTCGGCGAGCCCGACGACGTCGCGAGCGCGATCCGCTGGCTCGCCGACCCCGGCGCCGGCTGGGTGACCGGCGCCGAGGTCCGCGTGGACGGCGGCTTCACTGTGACCTGAGCGCGTCGGCCTGACCCTGGAGGTCATACAGGCCGTCGACCGAGCTCACCGGCGTGCCGACCGCCTCGACGGCGGCCATCACGTCGTCGGCGCCGGTGCGGCCGTCGTTGGGCAGGCCGCCCCCGCCGGTGGTGAGCACGTAGCGGATCTGCCCGGACTCGACGGCGTCGGCCAGCCACTCGGTCGTGACCTGGCTCTCGCGGCCGGAGAAGCCGCCGATCGCGACGACGTGCGCACCCGAGGTGATCAGCGAGCCGGCGGCGCCGGACTGGCTGGCCACGGCGATCGCGCCGCCGCCGTTCGCCTTCGCGTACGCGATCGCCGCGCTGAGCGTCGAGGTGTCGCCGCCGAACATGCCGCCGGTCCCGCCGCCGGGCGGGCTGCCCGTGCCGCCACCGCCGGCACCGCCCGGCCCGGCCATCGCGGTCGCGGCCGGGCCGCCGGCGGGGAACGTCCCGCTGGCGGCGTGGCCGAGCGTCTGCGCGGCCCAGGCCCCCGGCGCGATCAGCAGCAACGCGATCGCCACCGGCGACGATCAGCGCGCGTGCCTTCGGCGCGAGCACGACCGCCAGACCGACGGCGGCGAGCACCCCGCCCGCGGCCAGCAGCCCGGGCCACCACGAGAGCGAGTCCGGGTTGTCGCGCAGGATCGCGATCTCGGCGACGACGCCCGCGAGCACGGCCGCCGTGCCGGCGATCCGGGCCACGGTGCCGCGGCCGAGGATCAGCGCGGCGGTCGCGCCCACGAGCGCGGCGATGAACGGCGCGAGCTGGGAGACGTAGTACGGGTGGAAGATGCCCTCGGCGCGGCTGAACGCGACGGCGGTCGTGAGGAACGCGCCGCCGACAAGCAGCAGCCAGCCGGTGCGAGGGTCGCTCCGGCGCAGGCGCGTGACCGCGAGCAGCCCGAGGCCGCCGACGATCGCGACGCCGAGCAGCCAGCCCGCCTGCCCGCCCAGTGCCTGGTTGAGGAGGCGCAGCGGCCCGGGCTCGCCACCGAACAGGCCGTTGCCGCCGAAGCCGCCACCGCCGCCCGGCCCACCGGCGCCGCCGCCGGGCCCGCCGCTCTGGCCGAACAGCCGGCCGATGCCGTTGTAGCCGAAGATCAGCGACCAGACGCTGTTGTCGCTGGTGCCGGAGATCCACGGCCGGTCGGCCGCGGGCGTGAGCCACATCAGCATCGGCCAGGCGAGGCCGACGACGGTCATCGCCGCGCCGCCGGCGAGCAGCTGTCGCACCGCCGCGGCACGCCCGCGCGGGGCCACCCACAGCCAGGCGACGACGATTGCCGGGACAACCAGGAGCGCGGCCGCCATCTTGGCCTCGAAGCCGAGGCCGACGGCGACGCCGGCGACCACGATCCAGCGCGTACGGCCGTCCTCGAGCGCGCGTACCACGAACCACAGCGCGGCGGTGCAGCAGAGCACGAGCAGCGCGTCCGGGTTGTTGTGGCGCGAGATCGCGACCGCGATCGGCGTGAGCACCAGCGCCAGCCCAGCCGTGAAGCCCGCGATCCGGCCGAAGTTGCGGCGCGTCATGTCGTAGACGAGGCCGACGGTGGCCACGCCCATCAGCGCCTGCGGCACGAGCAGGCTCCACGAGCTGAAGCCGAACACGCGCGCGGAGAGCGCCTGCACCCACAACGCGAGCGGCGGCTTGTCGACCGTCATCACACCTGAAGCGTCGAACGAGCCGTACAGGAACGCGTGCCAGCTCGTGGACATCGAGCGGACGGCGGCGCTGTAGTACTCGTTGGCGAAGCCGTTGCGGTCGAGCGCCCACAGGTAGAGCACTCCCGCCAGCACCAGCAGCGCACCGAGCTCGGGATAGGGGATCGGGAACGAGAGGGTCTTCTCGCGGGGCCGGCGCGCGGCCGGCAGGGAGATCGATGACGTCGACATGCGAGCCAGCGTCGGCGCGATGTGCGAGAGGCGGCTGGGACGAAGCTGGGAGTTCCCTGAGCCGCCGGGCGGTCTCAGCGGCCTCTCAGGTTCCTCCCACGGATCTCCCACGCGGCGGGCCGACGCTCGGTGCCATGACCGCGAACCCCCTCCGCCGGCGCGTCGCCTCCGTGGCGACCATCGCCGCCCTGATCGCCGCCGGCCTGCCGGCGCTGCTCGCGCCGGCCGTGGCCGGTGCGCACCCCCGCCCGCCGCGCGCGTCCACCCCGCCGGACCGCGTGGCCTACGTCCTCCGCTCGTCCAGCGCGGAGTCGACCGTGCCGCAGCGCACGGGGGCGGTCTGATGGCCGCGCTCGGCCATCGCCCGCACAGCCTCTGGCACCGGCCGCTCGCGCCGGCGCCCGAGGTCGAGATCGTCGTCCCCGTCCACGACGAGGAGCACACGCTCGGGCCGAGCGTGCGCCGCCTCCACCGCTTCCTGAGCGACGAGTTCCCGTTCAGCTGGCGGATCGTGATCGCCGACAACGCGAGCACGGACGGCACGCGCGCGGTCGCCGAGCAGCTCGCGCGGGAGCTCGGGGCGATCACCGTCCTGGGGCTCGAGCGCAAGGGCCGCGGGCGCGCGCTGCGCGCCGCCTGGTCGGCCAGCGAGGCGCGGGTGGTCTGCTACATGGACGTGGACCTCTCCACCGACCTGCGCGCGCTGCTGCCGCTGGTCGCGCCGCTGCTCTCCGGCCACAGCGACCTGGCGATCGGCACACGGCTCGCGTACGGCGCTCGCGTGGTGCGCGGCCCCAAGCGCGAGCTGATCTCGCGCGCGTACAACGCGATCCTGCACACCGCGCTGCGCGCGCGGTTCAGCGACGCGCAGTGCGGCTTCAAGGCCGTGCGGCGCGAGGTGGCCGACGAGCTGCTCCCCGCCGTCCGCGACGAGGCGTGGTTCTTCGACACCGAGCTGCTCGTGCTCGCCCAGCGGCGCGGCCTGCGCATCCACGAGGTGCCGGTCGACTGGATCGACGACCCGGACTCGCGCGTGAAGATCGTGCCGACCGCGATCCAGGATCTGCTCGGCATCGCCCGGCTGGTGGCTGCCTCGCATGTGGTCCGGTTCCTCACGATCGGCGTCGCCAGCACGGTCGCCTACGCGCTGCTGTTCCTGCTGCTCACCGGCCCGCTCGGGGCCGTCGGTGCGAACGCGGCGGCGCTCGCGATCACCGCCGTGGGCAACACCGCGGCCAACCGGCGCCTGACGTTCGGCGTCCGCGGCCGCCGGCACATCGTGCGCCACCACGCCCGCGGTGCGGTCGTGTTCGTGCTCACGCTCGCGCTCACGAACGGCGCGCTCGCGGTCCTGCACGGGGTCGACGCCACGCCCGCGCGCTGGGTCGAGCTCGCCGTGCTCGTCACCGCGAGCCTGATCGCCACGGTCACCCGCTACATCGCGCTCAAGACCTGGGTGTTCGCCCGCCACGGCCGGCGCCGCCCGCACACCACCCCACTCATCACGACCGACAGGAGCACCGCATGACCCCCCGCTTTCGACGCGTCGCCGTCTTCGTCGGCACCGCGGCACTGGCCGCCGGAACCGGCATCGGCGTCGCCGCCTCTTCAGGCGACGGCACCACGACCGACCGGTCGTCCAGCGCCCCCGGCATGTCCCAGCCGCAGGATCGCGGCGGGCCGACGGCCGGCGGCGGGCTGAGCGACGTGGCCGAACAGCTCGGCGTCTCCGAGACGCGCCTCGCGCAGGCGATGCGCAACGCACGGCCGACCGACCCGTCGGCCGGCGGCGACCCCGACGCGATGATCGAGGCCGTGGCCGAGGAGCTCGGCCTCGAGGTCGACCAGGTCCGCGAGGCGTTCGAGTCCTCGCTCGGCACCGGCCCGCCGCAGGGCCAGGCGCCCGACAGCAGCGGCGGCACTCCCGCCCCGCCCACCGACGGCGACACCACGACGTCCTGACCCAACCGCGTAAGGGGGGTCAGACCCCCTTACGCGGTATTGCAGGGAAAACAGCACCCCGCGCGACTAAGGGGGTCAGACCCCCTTAGTTGGTTGGTGGTACGGGTAACCACCGAAAAGTTCTTTTTTCTTGACATAGAGATGTTTCGGTGGAACTCTGGACGGCATGCTCGACGTCGCAGTCATCGACGACCCGGCCGCCGCCGAAGCCACGCTCGACCCGATGCGGGCGCAGCTGCTGGCCGCGCTCGCCGAGCCCGGCTCCGCGACCACGCTCGCCGCCAAGGCCGGGGTCTCCCGCCAGCGGCTCAACTACCACCTGCGCGCGCTGGAGCGCCACGGGCTGGTCGAGCTCGTCGAGGAGCGCCGCAAGGGCAACTGCACCGAGCGCGTGCTCCGGGCGACCGCCGCCTCGTACGTGATCTCGCCCGCCGCCTTCTCCGCCGTCGCGCCCGACCCCGCGCGCTCGCCCGACCAGGTCTCGGCGCGCTGGATGCTGGCCCTCGCGGGGCAGCTCGTCCGCGACGTCGGCGAGCTGATCGCCGGCGCCACGAAGGCGCGCAAGAAGGTCGCGACCTACGCGATCGACAGCGAGATCCGCTTCGCCTCGGCCGCCGACCGCGCCGCGTTCGCCGCCGAGCTCGGCGAGGCGGTCGCGCAGCTGGCCGGCCGGTACCACGACCCCGAGGCGGAGGGCGGGCGCGAGCACCGGCTCGTCGTCGCGCTGCACCCGAGCATCACCCGCACCCCCGACACCGACGCACAGGAGCGATGACCATGTACAAGGAGTTCCGGATCAGCCGCGAGGTCGAGCTGCCGGCGCCGCCAGACGCCGTGTTCCAGGCCGTGGCCACCGGCGAGGGCCTCGCGTCCTGGCTGTTCCCCGCCGACATCGTCTCCGGCGAAGGTGGTGAGACGTCCGACGGCAGCAAGGTGATCGCATGGGACCCGCCGCGGCAGTTCTCCGTGCGTGCCGAGCAGCCCGACGGTTGGTACAACCAGCTCGACTACCGGATCGAGGCGCGCGGCGACGGCGCGATCCTGCGCTACGTCCACAGCAGCGTGATCGACGAGGCCGACTGGGACGACCAGTACGACGCCGCCGACGGTCACACGGACTTCTACCTCCACACGCTCGGGCAGTACCTCGCGCACTTCAGCCCCCGCACCGCGACCTACGTCGGCGGCGGCCCCGGCGGCCTCTCCGGCCCCGAGGCGTCGATGACGCCCGACGCGTTCGTGAAGCTGCAGGCCGCGCTCGGCATCGCCGACGGCGCCTCGGTCGGCGACAGTGTCCGGCTCGCCCACGACGACGTCGACGGCGTCATCGACTACCGGACCGAGCACTTTGTCGGCGTCCGCACCGACGACGCGCTGTACCGCTTCTTCGGGCGCAACGCGTTCGGCGGGCCGGTCGGCATGAGCATCCACCACTTCGGCCCCGGAGTCGACGCTGAGCAGGTCGGCGCCGGCTGGACCGAGTGGCTCGCGCAGGTCTACTAGTCCCGCGGTAGGTCGACGGTGAACACGGCGCCGCCGCCCGGCGCGTTCGCCGCCGCCACCCGGCCGCCGTGGGCGTCGACGATCGCCGCCACGATCGCCAGCCCCAGCCCGGCGCCCGCCCTCCCCCGCTCGCGCCCGCCCTCCGCCCGCCAGAAGCGCTCGAACAGCTCGTCGGCCTCTGCGGAGGGCAGGCCCGGCCCGTGGTCGCGGACCTCGAGCCGGACGTGGCCGTCCGAGTCGGCGACGGCCACCTCGATGCCCGAACCGGGCGGGGTGTGCACGAGCGCGTTGCGCATCAGGTTGGCGAGCACCTGGCGGAGCTGGTGGGCGTCGCCGAGCACCGGGCTGTGCGGGCCGACCTCCAGCCCGATCTCGCGGTCGGGGGCGGTCGCCCGCGCGTCGGACACCGCGTCGCCGGCCAGCGCCGCGAGGTCGACCTCGGTGTGCGGCGCCTCGGCGATCTCGTCGAGCCGCGCCAGCGTGAGCAGATCCTCGACCAGCACGCCCATGCGCGCCGCCTCGTTCTCGATCCGCTGCATCGCCTTCGCCACCTCGGCGGGATCGCGCGCCGCGCCCATCCGGAACAGCTCCGCGTAGCCGCGGATCGAGGAGAGCGGCGTGCGCAGCTCGTGCGACGCGTCGGCCAGGAAGCGCCGCAGGCGGTCCTCGGACGCCTGGCGCTGACGGAACGCCTGCTCGAGCCGGTCGAGCATCGCATTGAGCGCGAGGCCGAGCCGCCCCACCTCGGTGCGCGGGTCGGTGGACTCGACGCGGTGCGACAGGTCGCCGCCGGCGATCGCGCCCGCGGTGTGGCCCATGCGGTCGAGCGGCAGGAGGCCGACGCGCACGACCGCCCAGGCGACCGAGCCGAGCATGATCAGCACCGCGAGGATGACCAGCGACTCGACGAGCAGCAGGCGGTTCAGGCGCGTGTTGACGTCGCCGAGCGGAACGGCCACGACCGTGATGCCGTCACCACGGGGGTCCCGGGCGGCGTAGACCCGGTACTCCCCGTCGTCGCTGTTCTTCCCGCTCGCGGTGAAGACCCGGTTCAGCGGGATGTTGCGCGGCAGGTCGGGGTTCGCGGTGATGTCCGGGTCGAAGCCGAAGACGTGCGAGCGAACCGTCCCGTCCGCGCTGCGCACCTGGCCGTAGGTTCCCGGCGGCAGACCGAAGCCGGGCCCGCCGCCCCCCCGCCCCCCGGGCGGCGGCTCCTGGCCCTCGACCGCGCCCGCGACCTCACGCAGGCCAGAGCGCGCCTGCTGGTCGATCCGGTCGAGCTCGAAGGAGCGCTGCTCGACGTAGGTGATGGTCCCCAGCAGCAGCAGCCCGAGCGCGGTCAGCGCCAGCAGCGCGGCCAGCAGCCGGGCCCGCAGCGAGGCCATCACGTCCGAGGCGGCCTCAGCGCGTAGCCCACCCCGCGGACCGTCTGGATCAGCGGCGGCCCATGGGCGTCGAGCTTCTTGCGCAGGTAGCTCACGTAGGTCTCCAGGACGCGCGCGTCACCGCCGAAGTCGTAGTCCCAGACGTGCTCGAGCAGCTGCGCGCGCGTGAGCACGCGGCGTGGGTTCAAGAGCAGGTAGCGGAGCAGCCGGTACTCCGTGGCCGTCAGATCGACTGGCTCTCCCGAGCGGCTGACCTCGTGCGTGTCCTCGTCGAGCTCGACGTCCTCGAACGTGAGGCGGCTCGACTCGGGCTCGGCCAGGCCGGCGCGGCGCAGGGTCGAGCGGATCCGGGCCACCAGCTCCTCGAGGCTGAACGGCTTCGTCACGTAGTCGTCGCCGCCGATCGTCAGGCCGCGGATCTTGTCCTCGGTCGCGTCGCGCGCCGTGAGGAAGATGATCGGGACGCGGCTGTTCTGGGCCCCGAGCCGCTGCGCGACGTCGAAGCCCTCCATGTCGGGGAGCATGATGTCGAGCACGATCAGGTCGGGCTTGAAGGTCGAGACGGCGGCGATCGCCTCGGCGCCGGTGCCGGCCGACTCGACGTCGAACCCCTGAAAGCGCAGGGCCATCGTGACGACATCGACGATGTTCGGCTCGTCGTCGACGACGAGGACGCGGTGGGCAGGCGTTTCGCTCATGAGGTAACTGTCGGCCCGATTCCTGGGAGAAACCTGGGAGATCGCTGAGACTCAGCCGGCTCCCAGGAACGCCCCTTACGTTCGGCGTATGCCCGCTGAGCACCTGTTCTGGATCACGAGCCGCGCAGCCGGGATCCTCGCACTGCTGCTCTCCACCGCCGCCGTGAGCATCGGGCTGATGATGGGCGGGCGGCTCGTCCGCCGGCGCGGCGTGGACCTGCGCGCGACCCACGAAGCGCTGGCGCTGGCCACGATCGCCGCGATCGTCGTGCACGCCGGCGCGCTGCTGTTCGACTCGTTCCTGAGCCCGAGCCTGCTCGAGGTGACGATCCCGTTCGTCAGCTCCTACAACCGACTGTTCACGACGCTCGGGATCCTCTGCGGCTGGGCGACGGTGCTGCTCGGTCTCTCGTACTACTGGCGGGCGCGCATCGGCGTGGCGCGCTGGCGGCGCCTGCACCGCTGGACGGCGCTGGTCTGGCTGCTGTCGATCGTCCACGCGCTCGGCGAGGGCACCGACGCCGGGGAGGCGTGGTTCCTGCTCGGCATCGGCGCGCTCGTCGTCCCCGCGCTCGGCCTGCTCGCCGTGCGCATGACCGAACCGAAGGGAGTCGTCACATGAGCCCGGTCCGCGCGCGGATCCTGCAGATCCGCCGCACGGTGGCCGCCGTCGCGGTCACGGTGTTCATCGCGCTGTTCGCGGCGATCTACGTCCAGATGGCCTCGGGCGACGACCCGGCGCTGGGCACCGGCACGACCGCGGCCACGACGTCGTCGTCGTCGACCCAGCAGCAGCCGTCCTCCGTGACCACCCGCCAGTCATGACGGTTCTCACCGAGGCGCGCGAGTCGTTCGACTGCTTCGGATCCACGTGCACCGTGCTCGTGGCCGGGGCCGACGGCCACGAGCTCGCCGCGGCGGCCCGCGACCTGCTGCTGGGCTGGCACGACCGCTTCACGCGCTTCGACCCGGACAGCGAGCTGTCGCGGCTGAACGCCGACGCCCGGGCGACGATCCCGGTCACGCCGATGATGGCCCGCCTGGCGGCCGCGGTGGCGGACGCCGCGCTGATCACCGGCGGGCTGGTCGACGGCACGCTGCTCGACGAGGTCGAGGAGGCCGGCTACCGCGCCGACCTCGCGGCGCCGCTGGACCTGCCGACCGCGCTCATGCTCGCCCCGCCGCGCCGCCCGGCCGGGGCCCGGTCCCCCGCCCCGCACCTGAGCATCGACTTCCGGACGCTCGTCGTGCGCCGCCCGCCCGGGCTGCGCATCGACGGCGGCGGTCTGGCCAAGGGGCTGTTCGCCGACGCGGTCGCCGAGACGCTCGGCCACCGCATCTACGCGATCGACTGCGCGGGCGACGTGCGGATCGGCGGCACCGCCCGCGCCGTCGACGTCGAGTCGCCGTTCGACGGCCACGTGATCCACCGGTTCGAGCTCGCGGACGCCGGCGTGGCCACGAGCGGCATCGGCCGCCGCAGCTGGCTCGACGGCCGCGGCGAGCCCGCCCACCACCTGCTCGACCCCGCGACCGGCCGGCCGGCGTACACCGGCATCGTGCAGGCGACAGCGGTCGCGCCGACCGCGCTCGAGGCCGAGATCCGCGCCAAGGCGGCGCTGCTCAGCGGCCCCGCCGATGCCGCCGACTGGCTGCCCCACGGCGGCGTCGTCGTGCTGGACGATGGAAATCACCTGACGATTTAGACTCGCGGCATGACCGCACGGATCGCCATCGTCGGCGGTGGCGGCGGCGTGGGCTCCTCGCTCGCGTTCAACCTGTTGCTGCGCCCGGAGCCGTACGAGATCGGACTCGTCGACGGGCACTCAGGCATGGCGATCTCGCACGAGATGGACCTCCAGCAGGTGGTCGCCGCGGGTGCGTCCGGCACGATCCGCGTCATCGGTCCCGAGGCGGTCGCGGACGCCGCGGTCGTCGTGGTCACGGCCGCCGCGCCGCTCACCGTCAACCGCTCGCGCATGGTCTACCTGCGCGACAACGCCCGGATCGTCGACCAGGTCACCGCGGCGGTCCGTCCCGACGCGACCGTCGTGGTGGTCACGAACCCGGTCGACCCCCTCACCACCCGGATCCAGCGGCGCCGGGGGCTCGACCGCCGCCGCGTGGTCGGCTACACGTCCAACGACTCGCTGCGGCTGCGGACGGCGATCGGCGACGCGCTCGGGGTCGCGTCCGGCCGCGTGGACGCGTGGGTGATCGGCGAGCACGGAGAATCCTGCGTCCCGCTGCTCGACCGCGTGCGCGTCGACGGCGCGCCGGTGACCCTTGCCGGCGAGCAGCGCACGGCCGCCGAGGACTTCGTCCGCAACTGGTACACGCGCCACGTGGCGCTCGACTCGGGCCGGTCCTCGACCTGGACGTCGGGCCACATGATCGCCCGCATGGTCGCCGCGCTGCTCGGGCCACCGGGCGGCGACCCGTGGACCGCGTCGGTGGTCCTCGCGGGCGAGTACGGCATCGACGGCGTGGCGCTGACCGTGCCGGTCACGCTCGGCGACGGCGGCGTCGCGGCGATCCACGAGTGGGACCTCACGGACGACCAGGCCGCCGGCATGCGCGCCGGCGCGCAGGTGGTCCGCGACGCGCTAGCCGCGGTCGATCGCGCGTAGCACGCCGGCCAGGTACTCGATGTGCGCCTGCATCGCCTTCTCGGCGGCGGAGCGCTGATGCCGGCGCACCGCGCGCAGGATCGCGCGGTGCTGGGAGAGGATGGCCTCCGCGTCGACCTGGGCGGCGATGTGCGCCACCAGCGTCGGCTGCAGGACCTCGAGGATCCAGGCGGTGAGCGCACGCAGCAGATCGTTCCCCGCGGCCTCGGCGAGGATCTGGTGGAAGCTGCCGTCGGCCGCGTTGAACGGGGGCGTGCCCGGCTGGTGGCCGACCGCCGCCTCGATCGCCGCCTCGAGCCGCGCGATCGCCTCGTCGTCGGCGTTGACCGCCGCGCGGCCGGCGATCGGCACCTCGAGCGAGAGCCGCGCGTCGACCAGCTCGTCCATCGAGATGCTCTGCGCGGCCAGCATCAGCGAGATCGACTCGCTGACGTTCTTGCTCATCCCCTCGCTCGGCGTGCTGGCCACGAACACGCCACCGGTGCGTCCGCGCCCGACGCGGATCAGGTGCGAGGCCGACAGCAGCCGCAACGCCTCGCGCAGCGTCGGGCGGCTGACGCCGAACTCGTCGGCCATCTCCTGCTCGGTCCCGATCCGCTCGCCCGGTTGCAGCCGCTGCTCGTCCAGCCAGCGGCGGATCTGCACAGCGATGTCCTCGCTGGCGCCGCTGGTCGAGCGGCGGTACTGCGCTCGGGGCCGCTCGGGGGATGTGGCCATGGCGCCATGGTACGGGACCGGGAGGCAGACGCAGGAAATGTCCAAACGTTTTGCAGTAAGGTTGGCGCGTGGCCCCCGACACCGTGCGCGACGCGGCGTTCGACGTGTTGCGCCGGCTCGAGCTCACGACGATCTTCTCCAACCCGGGATCGACCGAGGTCCCGTTCCTGGCCGGGCTGCCGGACGATCTCCGGTTCGTGCTGGGCCTCCACGAGGGCTCCGTGGTGGCGATGGCGGCTGGACACGCCATCGGCCGCGGGGCCCCCGCGCTCGCGCTCCTGCACTCGACCCCGGGGCTCGGCAACGCCGTGGCCGCGCTGGCGACCGCGCGCGCCAACCGCGCGCCGCTGGTGGTGCTCGTGGGCCAGCAGGACCGCCGCCACCTGGCGCTCGATCCGTTCCTGGCCGGTCGCCTGCAGGGTCTCGCCGGCGAGTACCCGGTGTGGAGCGACCAGCCGGCGCGCCCGCAGGACGTCCCGGGCGCGATCGTGCGCGCCTACCACGAGGCCGTGACCGGCCGCGGCCCCGCTGTCGTCGTCGTGCCGATGGACGACTGGCTGGCGCCGGCGCCCGAGCCCCACGAGACGTTCGGGCCGGAGCGGCTGCTGCGCTCGGCCGGCGCCGACGCGGCCGCCGTCGACGCGCTCGCCGACCTCGTCGGCCACGCCAAGGCGCCGGCGATCGTGGCCGGCGCGGGGGCCGACGGCACGGCCGCCTGGGCGGCGCTGCGCACGCTCGCCGAGCGGCTGGGCTGCCCGGTGTTCCAGGAGCCCTTCGGCAGCCGGGCCGGGTTCCCGCAGGACCACCCGCTGTTCGCCGGCCACCTGCCCGCCCGCCGCTCGCGGCTGCGCGAGACGCTCGCGCCCCACGACGTCGTGCTCGTGGTCGGCACCGGCGCGCTGCGCCAGTACCCGTTCGACAGCGGGCCGCTGGTGCGCGCGGGCACGCGGATGGCGGTCGTGACCCAGGACCCCGAGGAGGCGCACCGCAGCCCGGTCGAGCTCGCCGTGCTCGGCGACCCGGCCGCGATCTGCGGCGCGCTGGCCGTCGCCGTCGACCGGCGCTCGAACGGGATGTCGCCGCAGCTGCGCCGGCCCGACCCGCCGCAGCCGCCCGCCGACGGCGAGCCGTTGCGCGCCGGCCACGTGCTCGCCGCGCTGGCCGAGCGGCTGCCGCGCGAGGCGATCCTCGTCGAGGAGACGCCGTCGAGCCGCCCGGAGCTGCACGCCCGCGTCGCCGCCACCGAGCCACTGGGCTTCGTGAGCGCGATGGGGATGCTCGGCTTCGCGCTGCCTGCCGCCATCGGCCTGCGCATGGCGCGCCCGGACCGCCCCGTCCTGACCGTGGTCGGCGACGGCGCGTCGCTGTACCAGATCCAGGCCCTGTGGAGCGCGGCCCGGTACCGCGTCGGCGTGCTGTTCGTCGTGCTCAACAACGGCGGCTACGCGATCATGGACCGGCTCGCCGAGCGCAACGGCGGCACCGGCCCGTGGCCGAAGATCGACGGCGTCGACATCGGCGCAATGGCGCGCGCGCTCGGCTGCGACGCCGTCCGCGTCGAGCGCCACGCCGAGCTGCTCGAGCGACTCGACGCCGAGCTCGGCGGGCTGGCCGGCCGCGACGCCCCGCTCGTGCTCGAGGTCGCCGTCGAGCCGGACGAGACATTCGATCTCTAGGCGGCGGTATTCATCCGCGCGAGGATGCGGTCGGCAACGCCCGTCTCGGTGAGCCGCCCGTACGGATCCGGAGCGCCGGCGGTGAGCACGGCGAGCGCCATCCGCTGCCCGTCGCGCTCGAGCAGCGCGACCTGGTGGGAGAGGTTCGTCCGCCAGCCGCCCTTGAACAGGATCCCGAAGCCGCGCCCCTCAGCGATCGGCGCGATGCCCCAGCGCTGGGACGGGACGATGCCGGCGAGCAGGCTGCGCAGGTAGTGGCGGTGGCGCTTGGGCGCGAGCCGGTCGATGCGCAGGAACAGGCGCGCCTGATCCGCGGCCGTGATGTGCGCGTCCGCCCAGTTGCCGACGTCGGCGAAGTGCGTCATGTGCGCCGCGCGCGCGACGCGGTAGAGCCCGGCGCCACCGACGCGGCGGTACACCGCGCTGGCCGCGTCATTGTCCGAGCGCGTGATCATCGGCCGCAGAAGCGCTCGCTCGGTGGCGCTCAGACCGCGATGCCGCGCCTCGCGCACGACCTCGAGCGCGAGCATCGCCTTGACCACGCTGGCCGAGTAGAACCAGCGGTCGACGTGCAGGCCGCGGATCCGGTGGCCCGGCCGGGCCACCGCGAACGCCACCGTGCCGGCGCGGCCGCGAGCGTAGTGGCGCGCGTCCGGGATGCCGCCGAGCGCCACCAGGCTCGGCTTCGCCCCGGGCGGGATCGCGTGCGCGCTCGCCGGTGCCGCCGCCAGGACCAGCAGCGCCACGGACGACCGCGCGCCGCATCACGCCGCCAGCGTGTGCATCGCGTCGCGCAGCGCCGGATAGAGCGACGTGTAGACGCCGTACAGCTCGTCGTAGCGCTTCGCCCGCTCCGGGTCTGGCTCCGTCACCTCGTCGCGGAGGCGCACGCGCTCGCCGGCCTCCCCCACGTCGGCGAACGCCCCGGCGGCGACGCCGCCGAGCAGCGCCGCGCCGTAGGCCGGGCCCTCGTCGATCACCGTGCGCCGCACCGGCCGGCCGTACACGTCGGCCTGCAGCGCGAGCCACAGCGGCGAGCGGGCGCCGCCGCCGACCGCGCGCACGTCATCGTCGGGCGTGCCGAGCCCGCGCATGATCTCCAGGCCGTCGCGCATCGAGAACGCCACGCCCTCCATGACCGCCCGCGTGAGGTGGCCGCGGCCGTGGCGCACGGTCAGGCCGACGAAGGCGCCGCGCGCATGCGGGTCGAGGTGCGGCGTGCGCTCGCCGGTCAGGTATGGCAGGAAGACGAGCCCCTCGCTGCCGGGCTCGACCGCCTCGGCCTCGGCGACCAGCGTGTCGAAGTCCGCCCCGGCCTGGTCGCGCCACCAGCTCAGCGAGCCACCCGCCGACAGCGTCACCGACATCAGGTGCCAGGCGCCCGGCACGGCGTGGCAGAACGCGTGGACGCGGCCCGACGGGTCGGGCGAGAAGGCGTCGCGGTGGGCGAAGATCACGCCGCTCGTGCCGATCGACGTCGAGAGCGCGCCCTCGCGCACGACGCCGACGCCGACCGCCGCGGCGGCGTTGTCGCCGCCGCCCGCGGCCACCGGCAGCCCGGCCGGGAGCCCGAGCTCGGCCGCCAGGTCGGCGCCCAGCGTGCCGGTCACCTCCGGTCCCTCGTGCACCGCCGGCATCCACTCGCGCGGGATCTCCAGCGCGTCGAGGATCTCGGCCGACCAGTCGCGCGCGCGGACGTCGAGCAGCAGCGTCCCCGCCGCGTCCGACGCGTCGGTGGCGCGCTCGCCGGTGAGCATCAGCCGCACGTAGTCCTTCGGCAGCAGCACGCTCGCGACCCGCGCGTAGGCGTCGGGCTCGTTGTGCGCCAGCCACAGGATCTTCGGGGCCTGGAAGCCGGTCAGCGCCGGGTTGCCAGCCAGCTCGAGCAGCCGCTCGCCGCCGACGCGCTCGGTGATCTCGTCGCACTCGGCCGCCGTGCGCTGGTCGTTCCACAGCAGCGCCGGGCGGATGACCTCGCCGGCGGAGTCCAGGAACACCGAGCCGTGCATCTGGCCGGTGAGCCCGAGCCCCACCACGTCGTCGGCCTTCGTGGCGACCTCGGCGAGCACCGCCCTGGCGGCATCCCACCACTGCCGCGGGTCCTGCTCGGTCCAGCCGGGCCGCGGCGTGAGCAGATCATGCGGCCGGTTCGCCTCGGCGACCAGCTCGCCCTCGGTGGTCACCGCGAGCGCACGCGTGCCGCTCGTCCCCACGTCGACGCCGATCAGGGTGGGCATGACGGCGGCAGCCTACGGCAGACGCCGCCGCCACGTTGTGATCGCTCAGTGGTTCACGGTGGACATGTCGCCGTAGCGGTTGCCGCTCGCGGTGCCGAGCGCCGACAGCCGCTCGAGGTCGTCGCCAGTGAGCTCGACGTCGAGCGCCGCGACGTTGCTCTCGAGGTGGCGCCGCGTCGTCGTGCCCGGGATCGGCACGAACGTCTCGTCCTGGTGGTGCACCCAGGCGAGCGCGATCTGCGCGGCGCTGACGGCCTTCTCCTCGGCCAGCGCCTCGACCGCCTGGACGATCGCCAGATTGCGATCGAGGTGATCGCGGGCAAAGCGCGGGTCGCTGCGGCGGAAGTCGCCCTCCCCGACCGTGTCGGCCGACCGGTAGCGGCCGGTGAGGAAGCCGCGGCCGAGCGGCGCATACGGCACGAGGCCGATCCCCAGCTCGCGGATCGTGGGCAGGATCTCGGCCTCGACGTCGCGCGACCACAGCGAGTACTCCGTCTGCAGCGCGCTGATCGGGTGCGTGGCGTGCGCGCGGCGGATCGTCTCCGGCACCGCCTCGGAGAGCCCGAGGTAGCGGACCTTGCCCTCGCCCACCAGCTCGCCCATCGCGCCGACGGTCTCCTCGATCGGCGTGTCCGGATCCACGCGGTGCTGGTAGTAGAGGTCGATGTGCTCGATGCCGAGGCGCTGCAGCGACGCCTCGCACGCCTTGCGCACGTAGTCCGGCCGGCCGTTGAGCCCGCGGCGCGTGCCGTCCTCGTCGCGCACGATGCCGAACTTCGTGGCCAGGACCACGCCGTCGCGGCGGCCGGCGATCGCCCGGCCGACGAGCCGCTCGTTGGTGAACGGGCCGTAGATGTCCGACGTGTCGAGCAGCGTGACGCCGAGCTCGAGCGCGCGGTGGATGGTGGCGATCGACTCGTTCTCGTCGGCGTCGCCGTAGAACTCGGACATGCCCATGCAGCCGAGGCCCTGACGCGACGTCTCGAGGCCTTGTGAGCCGAGATTGACGGTCTGGATCATGCGTCCACGCTAGCGGCAGCGACGAGCTCGTCGACGTCGAGCTCGTCGTCCATCACCATCGCCACGTGCCCCTGCTCGTCGCGGGGCCACGCGTCGAACGGCCGGTCCCAGGCGAGCTCGAGGTCGTTGCCGTCCGGGTCGGAGATGTAGACGGCCAGGTGGGTGCCGTGGTCGGTCTTCTGGCGCAGCGGCCAGTCGACCTCGCGCAGCCGCCCCACTGCGTCTCCGAGCGCGGCCTTGGTCGGGTAGTTGATCGCAACGTGGTGCAGGCCGGCGACGCCGTCCGGCGTCGGCGGCCCGCCGGCCGACTTCCAGGTGTTGAACCCGAGGTGATGGTGGTAGCCGCCCGCCGACACGAACAGGATGTCGCCGGTCGTGCCCCAGCCGGGCACGTCGCGCCTCGAACACGACGTCGAACCCGAGCACGTCGACGTAGAACGCGCGCACCCGGTCGATGTCGGCGGTGCGCAGGTGCACGTGGCCGATGCGCGTGCCGGGGTCGATCGGGCGCGGCGCCCGCTCCCGCGGCGTGATGGAGCCCTGCGACGAGGATAGTTGCATGTGCAATCATCTGCTAGAGTGTCGGGTCATGAAGCTCACGGGACTGCACCACATCACGATGATCACGGGGGACGCCCAGCGCAATGTCGCGTTCTACGCGGACCTGCTGGGCCTTCGCTTCGTCAAGAAGACCGTCAACTTCGACGCGCCCGAGGCGTACCACCTCTACTTCGGCGACGAGCAGGGCGCGCCGGGCTCGATCCTCACCTGGTTCGAGTTCCCCGGCGCCGCGCGCGGCCGCGCGGGCGTGGGCCAGATCCACACGCTCCAGCTCGCCGTCCCCTCCGCTGCCTCGCTCGACTTCTGGGAGCAGCGGCTCGACGGCGCCGTCCGCGACGGCGACACGCTGCGCTTCGAGGACTACGACGGCCTCCGGCTGGAGCTCGTCGTGGCCCCGTTCGGCGATCCGCCGCTGACCGCCGGGCACCCGGAGATCCCGGCCGAGCACGCGATCGCCGGGCTTGCCGGGGCACGTGCCTACAGCGCCTACGAGCACGTCGAGGAGAAGGTGCTGACCGACGTCCTCGGCTTCACCTACGAGGGCGACGGCGAGTACGTGCTCGACGGCTCGCACCGCCACTTCCGCTGGGCCTACGACGCCGCGCCCGCGTACCGCGGGTCGCAGGGCGCCGGCTCGGTCCACCACATCGCCTGGGGCTCGCGCGACGAGGACCACCTCGGCGTGGCAGGCGCGCGTGCGCGACGCGGGCGGCTACGCCACCGACGTCCGCGATCGCGACTACTTCCAGTCGATCTACTTCCAGGAGCCGCGCGGCGTCCTGTTCGAGATCGCCACGCAGAGCCCCGGGTTCGCCGTCGACGAGGACCCGGAGCACCTCGGCGAGGAGCTCCGCCTGCCGAAGCAGCACGAGCACCTGCGCTCGCACCTCGAGCAGACGCTCCAGCCGATCGTGAACCCGCGCCGGGTCACCGCATGAGCGAGCTCGTCTACCGCGAGCGCCCGGCGGCCGGGGAGGCCGCCGGGCTGGTGGTCCTGCACCACGGCCGCGGCGCCGACGAGAACGACCTGCTCGGGCTCGCCGAGATCCTCGACCCCGAGCAGCGGCTGCATTTCGTCACGCCGCGCGCGCCGCTGCAGATCCCGGGCTGGCCCGGCTACCACTGGTACGTGGTGCCGCGCGTCGGCTACCCGGACCACGACACCTTTCACGCTGCGTTCGACAAGCTCGCCGGCCTCCACGACGAGCTGTGGGAGCGCACGGGGCTCACGCCCGAGCAGACCGTGTTCGGCGGCTTCTCGATGGGCTCGGTGATGAGCTACTCGCTCGGCCTGGGCCCCGGGCGGCCGGCGCCCGCCGGGATCCTGGCCTTCTCGGGCTTCGTGCCGACCGTCGACGGCTGGCAGCCCGAGCTCGCCGGCCGCGAGTCGACCCGCGTGTTCATCGCCCACGGGCGCAACGACCCGATCATGGACGTGGCATTCGCGCGGCAGGCGCGCGACCTCATCGAGGCCGGCGGCCTGCCGCTCGAGTACCACGAGTCGGACGCCGCGCACCACATCGACCCCGCGCACGTTCCGGCGGCGGTCGAGTGGCTACGACAGACGCTGTAGCGCCGCTGCCACCTCGCCCAGGTCCCGGCCGACGATGTCCGGCTGCGGGCCGAGCGGGCTGAGCACCATCCCCGGCCGTGCGACGAACGCGGCCGTGCAGCCGGCCGCCAGGGCACCGCTCACGTCCCACGCGTGGGCGGCGACGAGCCGCACGTCGCCCAGGTCCGCGGAGAACGTCCGCGCCACGAGCTCATACGCCTCCGGCCGGGGCTTGAGCGCCCGCACCTGGTCGGCGGAGAGGATCGAGTCGAACCGGCTCGCGATGGCGGCGTTGGTCAGCTGATCGCGCGCCACGTCCAGCGGCGAGTTCGTCAGCGCCGCCGTGGTGAAGCCGGCGTCGCGGATCGCGTCGAGCGCGTCCGGCACCTCCGGATGCACCGGCAGAGAGCGCATCGCGCCCACGATCTCGTCGCCGTCGGCCTCGACGCCGTGCCGCCGGCAGAGCATCTCCAGCGCCGCCCGCTGGGCGGCGCTGAAGTCCACGTAGCGTCCGGTCAGGCCGCCGACGAACGCCAGCTGGAGCATCTGCTGGAACCATTGGACGCGCACGGCGGCGTCGCCGAAGGCGCGCTCGAACAGCGGATCGAGCGCGCCCAGGTCGAGCAGGGTCTCGTTGACGTCGAATGCGACGACCCGAGGCATCAGTCGTGGTCCGAGAGGTCCTTGATCCGCACGTCGCGGAACGACACCACGTCGTTCTCCCCGCCGTGCGACTGCAGCCCGACGTAGCCGACCAGCCCGCGCGCCTCTGACGGCGGGTCGAGGTCGCGCCCCGGGATCTTCTTGCCCGGCACGTTCTCGTACTCGTTGATCACCTGGCCGTCCCGAACGACGGTGTAGTGCTGGTTGACGACGCGGATCTCGAGGTCGTACCACTCGCCCTTGGGCGCTGGGTGAGAGTGCGCGCTGTCGAGGTCCTGGAACCCGTAGACCGAGCCCGTCTTGCGCGCGTCCCCGACACCGTTCGCCGAGTCGTTGACCTGGATCTCGTGGCCGCAGTTGACGGCGATCCACGCGGCGTTGTTCTGCTCGACGCCGTTGAACGTCGTCGGGCAGCCCGGGACCGGCGGATGCGGGGCCGGGAACCGGACCTGTACGCCGCTGTTCGCGCGCGCACCGGCCGCGGGCGCGTCGTCGCGCAGCTGCATCTTCATGACGAAGTCGCCGTACGGCCGCGCCGCGTACCAGAGCACGCCGAGCCCGGGCGCTCCCGGACCCGTCTTCAGCGTGCCGTCCCGCTGGCGCGTGATCGACGCGCCGCCGGCGTACCGCCAGCGCTCGAAGCAGCGCTTGCTGCCGTCGTAGATGACCTCCCAGCCGCCGCGGCTGTCGCCGCACTTGGCCTTGTGATGGTGGTGCGTGGAACTGGCGGCCGCGGGCAGCGTCACCGCCGCCAAGAGCGCGACCGAACCGAGCAGCAGGGCGTACCTGCGCATGTCTCTACCTCCCGCCGAGTGGAGCCTCCACGGCGGAGGATACCCTCGTAACCATGGATTTGGACGCCATCCGCCGCGAGCTCGAGGCGCGCCGCGACAGCACGCGCGACCGCGTGGAGACGCTGGCCGAGCGCCCGGAGCTCGGCGCGGCGCAGGGCTTCGGCAAGCGGATCGGCGACGGTACGACCGAGGCGATCAGCCGCCTGAACGACATCGGCGTCGGACGCTCGCTGGAGACCGGGCTCGAGCGCGTCGAGCGCGCGCTGGCCAAGCTCGACGAGGGCTCGTACGGGACCTGCGACGGGTGCGGCGGCCCGATCCCCGAGAAGCGGCTCGAGGCGATGCCCGAGAGCACGCTGTGCGTGCAGTGCGCGGCGGCGGCGCCGCGCACACCGGGACCTCGCCGCTGATATAGATCGCACATGGCGTGGTCCGACTGGGCCGGTATCGCGACGACCGGCGTGCTCGGTGCCGCCGGCCTCTACTTCGCCAACTCGGTCCGGCGCCGCACCAAGGCCGACCTCGACCAGGCCGTGGCCGAGAAGCGCTTCGCGGCCTACGGCGCGATGTGGACCGAGCTCGAACAGGCGGCGGCCATGAGCCGGGGCGCCGACGTCGACCGCGAGGCGCTGTTCGATGCGCTGACGCGCTGGTACTACGCCGGCGGCAACGGCATGCTGCTCACGCAGGACGCGCGCAGCCTCTACCTGACCGCCAAGAACAACCTGCTGTGCCCGGCGGACGAGTTCCTGCCTGCGCGGGCGCGCGCGGACGTCGCCCGGTCCGAGGCCGAGCGGCGCCGGCATCGTGGTGCGCCAGTTCTCGCTGCTGCGGACGGCGATGCGCGCGGACATCCGGCTCTACACGACGCCGTGGGGCAGCACGCTCACCGAGGACGACGTCGCGTTCCTGCTCGCCTGCGGCGTCGACATCGGGCAGGAGCCGTGGCGCCGCTCGCTCCCGGGCCGCTGGAGCGCGGACGAGCGCGCGCGCCTGGCGGAACTCGGCGACGACCCTCCGACCTGGCTGAGCGACAGCCTCGGGCCGCCGCCGGAGGCCGGCGACGCCCTCGAGCTGTGGCGACGATCGGCCCTGGCGGCCGACGAGATCCAGCGCCGCACGCCATGGTCGCCCTGACCTACGACGACGGGCCCAACGACGGGCCGACGACCGCGATCCTCGACGTGCTGGAGGCGCGCGGCGTGCGCGCGACGTTCTTCGTGTTCGGCGCCAAGGCCGCGGAGCGTCCCGGAGCTGATCGCCCGCATGAACGCGGCCGGCCACGAGGTGAACCCGCACACGTGGGCCGACCACCGGTCGCACCTGGAGATGACGCGCGACGAGCTGGACGAGGACCTGATGCGGACGCTCGAGGTCCTCGCCCGGCTCGGCTGCTGCGCGCCGCGCTACTGGCGGCCGCCGTACGGCGACGTCAACGAGCCGCTGAGCCACGAGGTCGCGGCCGCGCACGGCCTGGAGGTCGTCACCTGGACGCTCGACACGATCGACTGGGACACGACGCGCAGCGCCGGACTCATCCTGGACGAGGTCGGCGGGCGCATCGAATCGGACTCGGTGATCCTCATGCACGATGTGCCTGAGGGTCCCCTCCTGACTGCCGGGCTTCTCGACCGAATCGCGTCTCGTGGCTGGCGCGCCGGGCTGCTGCCGGGCCCCTAACTGGCGCCGCTGCTCGAGGCCTGACGGAGCAGCTTCGGCACGCCGCCGTCGACGACGTGGATGACCCGCTCGGCCTCCGTGCGGGCGACGAGGCTGGCGGCGACCGCGGCGCGCTGGCCCGTGCCGCAGACGACGGCGATCGGCCGTGCCGGATCCAGGCCCTCGGGCAGCCCCGCGATGTCGTGCCAGGGCGTGTGGACCGACCCGTCGAGGTGCCCGGCGTCCCATTCGCTCTGTTCGCGCACGTCGAGGATCTGGGCGTCGTAGCCGGGCAGATTGTCGACCGGCAGGCGCTCGATGCGCGCTACCGGCCGCTTCTCCTGGCGCCAGCTCGTCATCCCGCCGTGCAGGAAGCCGGCGAGCCGGCGGATGCCGACCGCCACGGCCAGCCGGCCGGCGCGGCGGCCGTCCTCGTCGTCGCGGCCGACCAGCACGACATCCTGCTCGCGGTCGGCGAGCCAGGCCAGGCGCGAGCCGAAGCCGGCATAGAGCATCGGGATGGCGATCGCGCCCGGGATGTGGGCGTCGTCGAACTGCTGGTCGGTCCGGACGTCGACGACCAGGGCGCCCGCGGCGCGCTGGTGCTCGACCTGCCGCGGGGCAAGCGGCATCAGCTCGACGCCGTCGGTCAGCAGCGGCCCCTTGTTGAGCTCGACGATCGCCTGGAAGTTCGGCGGCTGGGGGCCGAGCCCGGCCAGCGCCTCCTCGACGAACGAGTCCTCGTCCTCGATCGCCAGCTTGGCGTTGTGCGCGCGCTCGAAGCCGATCGTCGAGGAGATCTTCATGTCCATCCCCGGACCGCCGCACATCGAGCCGCCGAGGTGTCCGGGCCAGATCTCGACGTGCTCGGGCAGCGAGAGCAGCTGCGTGCGCAGCGACCGGAAGATCCCGCGCGCGCCCTCGGCCTTCTCGATCGCCAGGTCGGGCCGCGCCACGTCGTTGACGAACAGCGTGTCCCCGGTCAGCACGGCCCACGGCTCCTCGCCGCGCCGGGCGTCGACCAGCGCGAAGGCGGTGTGCTCGGGCCGGTGGCCGGGCGTGTGCAGGGCGCGGATGCGCAGGGCCCCCAGCTCCCATTCGTCGCCGTCGCCGAACGGCTCGTGGTCGTAGGCCGGCGCCGCGTCGCGGTGGATGTGGATCGTGGCGCCGGTCGCCGCCGCCAGCCGCCCGTGACCGGACACGTGGTCGGCGTGGTTGTGCGTCTCGAAGACGTGCTCGATGCGCACGCCCATGTAGCGCGCGAGCTCCAGGTACTCGTCGACCTCGAAGCGCGGATCGACGACCGCCGCCACCCCCGCCTTCTCGTCCCCGACCAGGTAGGACGCGCAGCCGAGGTCGTCGTGTGTGATCTGCCGGAAGATCATCGTGGAAGCGCGCCGAGGCTATCGTGCACGGCCGCCCGTATGGAGATCACCGCCCCCACCCTCTCCCAGCTGCGCGAGCTGGAGGCCGAGTCCGTCCACGTGATGCGCGAGGTCGCGGCCGAGCTCGAGCGGCCCGTGCTGCTGTTCTCCGGCGGCAAGGACTCGATCGTCCTGCTGCGCCTGGCCGAGAAGGCGTTCCGGCCCGCGCCGTTCCCGTTCCCGGTCATGCACGTGGACACGGGGCACAACTTCCCGGAGGTGCTCGAGTTCCGCGACCGGCGCGTCGCCGAGCTCGGCGAGACGTTGATCGTCGCCTCCGTCCAGGAGTCGATCGACAAGGGCCGCGCCGTCGAGCAGGGGCTGTCGCGCAACCGGCTGCAGACCGTGACGCTGCTCGACGCGATCGCCGAGCACCGGTTCGACGCCGCGTTCGGCGGCGCCCGCCGCGACGAGGAGCGCGCCCGCGCGAAGGAGCGCATCTTCTCGTTCCGCGACGCCCACGGCCAGTGGGACCCGCGCGCCCAGCGCCCGGAGCTGTGGAACCTCTACAACGGCGCGATCGGCCAGGGCGAGAGCGTGCGCGTGTTCCCGCTGTCGAACTGGACGGAGCTCGACGTCTGGCGCTACATCGGCGAGGAGGAGCTCGAGCTGCCGTCGATCTACTTCGCCCACGAGCGCGAGGTGTTCGAGCGGGACGGGATGCTCTACGCCACGTCCGAGTGGCTCCAGCCGGGCGACGGCGAGACCGCGTTCGTCGAGTCGGTGCGCTACCGCACGGTGGGCGACATGACGATCACCGGCGCCGTGCGGTCCGACGCGCGCGACGTGGACGCGGTGATCGCCGAGACGGCCGCCACACGCCTGACCGAGCGCGGTGCCACGCGAGCCGACGACCGCACGTCGGAGGCCGCGATGGAGGACCGCAAGCGCGAGGGCTACTTCTGATGCCCTCGCTGCTGCGCCTCGCCACCGCCGGCTCGGTCGACGACGGCAAGTCGACGCTGATCGGGCGCTTGCTCTACGACTCGAAGTCCCTGATGGCCGACCAGGTGGCCGACGCCGAGGTCGACCTCGCGCGGCTCACCGACGGCCTGCGGGCCGAGCGCGAGCAGGGCATCACGATCGACGTCGCGTACCGCTTCTTCGCCACGCCGGAGCGGTCGTTCATCATCGCCGACACCCCGGGCCACGTCCGCTACACGCGCAACATGGTCACCGGCGCCTCGACCGCCGACCTGGCCGTCGTGCTCGTCGACGCGCGCAACGGCGTGCTCGAGCAGTCACGCCGCCACGCCTACCTGTCCGCGCAGCTCGGGATCAAGCACATGGTCGCGTGCGTGAACAAGATGGACCTCGTCGACTGGGACGAGGAGCGGTTCCGCGAGATCGAGACCGAGTTCTCGGCCGTGCTCGAGGAGCTCGGCGTCGCCGACGCGCTGGCCATCCCCGTGTCCGCCCTGCACGGCGACAACGTGGTCGACCGCTCGGACAAGGCGCCGTGGTACGACGGCCCGCCGCTGCTGCGCCACCTCGAGCAGCTCGAGGTCGCCCGCGACCGCAACCTCGACGACGTCCGGTTCCCCGTCCAGTGGGTCGTGCGGACCACCGACTACCGCGGCTACGCGGGGCAGATGGCCAGCGGCATGCTGCGGCCCGGCGACGAGGTCGTCGTCCTCCCGCGCGGCGACCGCACGACGGTCGACCGGATCGAGACGCTCGACGGGCCGGTGGAGGTCGCGTTCCCGCCGATGTCGGTCGTCGTCCACCTGGCCGACGAGCTCGACGCCGGGCGCGGCAGCATGATCTGCAGCGCCGGCGACCCGCCGCCGGTGGCGCGCCGGCTCGACGCGCGGGTCTGCTGGATGTCCGACACGCCGCTGCGCCGCGGCGGCCGCTACCAGCTCAAGCACAGCACCCGCCGCGTGCGGGCGGCCGTCGAGTCGATCGACGCGCGGCTCGACCTCGAGACCCTGCGCGACGGCGGCCCGGCCGAGCAGCTCGAGCTCAACGACATCGCGCGCGTGCACCTCGACCTCGCCGCGCCGGTGATGGCCGAGCCGTACGCGCGCAACCGCACCACCGGCGCGTTCATCCTCATCGACGAGAGCACGCGCGACACGGTGGCCGCCGGCATGGTGCTGCAGCCACACGAGGACCCGGGCCCGCCGACCGGCCCGCACAGCCCGGGCGTGATCTGGCACGAGCCGGCGCTGCCGCGGCGCGAGCGCTGGAGCGTGCTCGGCCTGCGCGGCGCCACGGTCTGGCTCACCGGCCTGCCCGCGTCGGGCAAGTCGACGATCGCCGAGGAGCTCGAGCGCGCGCTCGTCGGGCTCGGCCGCCCGGCGTACCTGCTCGACGGCGAGAACGTCCGCCACGGGCTGAGCGGCGACCTGGGCTTCTCGCCCGCCGACCGCTCCGAGCACGCCCGCCGCGTCGCCAGCGTCGCGCGCATGTTCGCCGACGCGGGCCTCGTCGTGATCACCGCGCTCGTCTCCCCCGCCGCCGCCGACCGCGAGTTCGCCCGCGAGCTGCACGAAGAAGCGGGGCTGGAGTTCGTCGAGGCCTGGGTCGACACCCCGGTCGAGGAGTGCGAGCGCCGCGACCCGCACGGCCTGTACGCGCGCGCTCGCGCGGGCGAGCTGCCCGGCTTCACCGGCGTCGACGCGCCGTACGAGGCGCCCGCACACCCGGATGTGCGACTGCACGGGGCCGCCGAGTCCGTCGAACGCGCCGTCGAGCGCCTGCTCGGCGTGCTTACGAAGAACTGAGGCACTCGCCCTAGGCTGGACGGGGCCGTGCACCGCGTGCCGTTGACCGTCCGCGCCCTGCTGTTCGTGCCCCTGCTCGCCGCGGGGGTCGATCAGGCGCGCGCGGTGATGATCTGCGGCGGCGACGCGCAGACCTGCCTCGAGGCCGCCGGCCGCGGCTGGATCGGCCTCTGGGGCGTGGCGCTGATCGCGCTCTACGCGGTGGTGCTCGGCCTGCTGGTCGCGCGCGCCGCGGCGCCCGCGCGGCGGGCGTCGTTCGCCCGGCTGTGGGCGGTCGGCACCGCCGGGATCGCCGCCGCCTGCGGCGGCCAGGCGCTCGTCGCGCACGCGCTCGGCGGCGCCCCGCTCGGCGGCGGATGGCTCGGCCTGCTCGCCCTCTGTGCGCTGGCCGGCGCCGCGCTCGCCGCCGCGCTGCGCGCCGCGCCCGCGGTGGCGCGAGCGTTCCGGCCCGGCGCCCCACGCGCGCGGGACCCCATCGCCCCGCACTGGCGCATCTCGGCGCCGCCGCTCACCGGCGCGGGAGCGCGCCGTTCCGCACGCCCGCTGGGGCGTGCGCCACCTGCGGTCGTCTGACACACCGCCACCCGTGACGCCCCGCCATGGGGTCGTCCACCCGTCAGACGAACCGAACCGCAAGGAGCTTCTCGATGTCCCAGACCCTGACCAAGCGCGAGCTGCGCGAGCAGCGCCGCGCCGAACGGCGCGCCGCCGAGGCGGCCGAGCGCGCCCGCGCGCAGCGCATGCGCCGCGTGCGCAACCTCGCCATCGCCGCCGGCCTCGCCGTGATCGTCCTCGGCGTGGCGATCGGCGTGTCCTCCGGCGGCGGCGACAACAAGCGCTCGCCCGCCCAGGCCGCCGCCCTGTTCAACGGGATCCCGGAGCACAACGGCGTGCTCGGCGACCCGAACGCCCCCGTCACCGTCACCGAGTTCGTCGACCTGCAGTGCCCGATCTGCGCCGAGGCGTCGCGCACCACGCTGCCGCCGCTCGTGCGCGACTACGTGCGCACCGGCAAGGTCAAGCTCGAGGCGCGCACGCTGCACTTCATCGGCCCCGATTCGGTGCGCGCGGCGCGCGTGGCGGCCGGTGCCGAGCAGCAGGGGCGCCTGTGGCCGTTCCTGGAGGCGTTCTATGCCGCCCAGAAGTCCGAGAACTCGGGCTACGTGACGGACGATTTCCTGCGCACGGTGGCGTCGGACTCCGGCGTGAACGCCGGCAAGGCGCTGGCGTACGCGGACACGGCCGCCGCGCAGAAGCCGCTGGCGCAGGCCAACGCCGAGGCATCCCGCCACGGGATCGACGCCACGCCGACGTTCACCGTCCAGCGCGGCGACCAGGCCCCGCAGGTCGTGTCGGCCGCTGACCTCGCGCAGGCGGTGGCGGTAGCGTCCCGGCGGTGATGCGGCCGCCCAACGTCCTCTACCTGCACTCACACGACACCGGGCGCTACGTGGAGCCCTACGGGCACCCGGTCGTCACCCCCAACATCCAGCAGCTGGCCAACCAGGGCATCGTGTTCCGCGAGGCGTTCTGCGCGGTGCCGACCTGCTCGGGCAGCCGGGCGTGCCTGCTGACGGGCCAGTACGGCCACTCGAACGGCATGCTCGGCCTCGCCCACCGGGGCTGGGAGCTCAACGACTACCGAGAGCACATCGTCCACACGCTCCGCGGCGCCGGCTACTGGTCGGCGCTGATCGGTGAGCAGCACCTGTCGATCGACCCCGCGCGGCTCGGCTACGACGAGGTCGTCAAGGTCGAGAGCACGCGCGTGGAGACGGTGGCGCCGAGCGCGATCGAGCTGCTCGGGGCGCGCCGCGGCAGCCGTGGTTCCTGTCGGTCGGCTTCTTCGAGACGCACCGCGAGTTCTTCGCGCCGTCGTCGGTCGGCGACGTGCTGTACTCGCGGCCGCCGGCCAACCTGCCCGACGCGCCGGCGACCCGCCGCGACATGGCGTCCTACAAGGCGAGCGCGCGCTCGCTGGACCAGGGCGTCGGCGCGGTGCTGGCGGCGCTCGACGAGCACGGCTTCGTGGACGACACGCTGGTGATCTTCACGACCGACCACGGCATCGCGTTCCCGGGCGCGAAGGCGACGCTGTACGACCGCGGGTTGGGCGTGGCGCTGATCGTGCGCGGGCCGGGAGGCTTCGAGGGCGGCCGCGTGATCGACGCGCTGGTCAGCCATCTCGACGTGTACCCCACGCTGTGCGACCTCGCGGGGATCGAGCACCCGCCGTTCCTGCAGGGCCGCTCGCTGCTCCCGCTGGCCCGCCGCGAGGCGGCCGAGCTCCGCGACGAGATCTTCGCGGAGGCCACGTTCCACGCCGCGTACGAGCCGCAGCGTTGCGTGCGCACGCAGCGCCACAAGTACATCCGGCGCTACGGCGACCGCGCACTGCCCGTGCTGGCCAACACCGACGACGGTCCGAGCAAGGACCTGCTGCTCGAGCTCGGCTGGGGAGAGCGCCCGATCCCGTTCGAGCAGCTCTACGACCTCGCGCTCGATCCCAACGAGGCGGCCAACCTGATCGACGACCCGGCCTACGCCGGCGTCCGGCAGGACCTCACGGAGCGCCTCGACCGCTGGATGCACGACACCCGCGACCCGCTCCTCGACGGCCCGATCGCCCCGCCGCCCGGCGCGGAGATCAACCTCCCCGACCAGATCTCGCCCTCCGAACCAACGTTCACCGCCCGCTGATTTCCTACGGCCCCTGCGCCGAAGTGCCGATATCTGGAAGATATGGCGGCACCGGGAACCTGGCTGTGTCCCACGCAGCTCCATCGCGAGCGACTGCTCGACATGGAGAGCAAGCTCGCGCGTCCGCGCGCGGTCATGTACGGCTGCCTGGCGATCGCGTTCCTGATCAGCGCCCCGTGGATCGGCGCGTGGACCCTGATCCCGCTCGCCGTGTCGGTGCTCGGCTACGCGCTGCTGCGCCCGCGGATCGCCACCAGCGAGCGGCCCGAGTACGTGGTCGCGGCCACGGTGGTCAACGCGCAGGCGCTGATCGGCATCGGCATCGCGCTCAGCGGCGGCCCGCACAGCCCGACGATCACGATGCTGCTGCTGCCGATCGTCACGCTGCCCGTCCGCTTCTCGCAGCGCGGCGTGTACGCCGGCCTCGGCGTGACGGTGGCGGTGCTGCTGCTCTCGACCGTCGCGGTCGACCCCGCGGACTTCGCGAACGACCCGACGTACGTGCTGATCGGGCTCGCGAGCTGCGGCGGCCTCGCGGCGTTCGCCGAGACGCTGATGCGCGCGGAGATGCAGCAGCGGTCCGACGCGGTGCTCGACCCGCTGACGGGCCTGCTCAACCGCAAGGCGCTCAGCGCGCGGTTCGAGGAGCTCGCGCAGCAGGCGACGCTGACGGGCGCGCCGGTGTGCCTGGTCGCGGCCGACCTCGACCACTTCAAGGACGTCAACGACGAGCACGGCCACGCGCGCGGCGACGCCGTCCTCAAGGACACCGCGTACCTGCTGCGCAAGAGCCTGCGCTCGTTCGAGCTCGTCTATCGGCTCGGCGGCGAGGAGTTCCTGATCGTGCTGCCCGGCGTCGCGCTGCCCGAGGGCCGCGCGATCGCCGAGCGCGTGCGCGCCGGGCTCGAGGACGCCCGGCCGGGCGGGCTCGACGTCACGATCTCGCTGGGCGTGGCGGCTGCTGAGGGCGATCTCGCGTTCGAGCCGCTGTTCCGCGACGCGGATGCCGCGCTCTATGAGGCCAAGCGCCGCGGGCGCAATCGCGTCGTCGCGGCCGGCGACGACGTTGCAATGCCGCTGGCGGCCTGACCTCGTGACTTGACGCACGAAGTCCGACCGGCGTACGGTCGGCCGCATGAGCATGGCGGCGGACACGCCCGATCAGGGCATGCTCCACGAGGTGGGAAGCGTAGAGCCGGAGGGCGGGCGCGCGTCGGCCCGCTGGCGCTGGCTGCTCTACGGCTACCGCCGGGACGCTCCGCCGTCCTTCCGCGGCCTGTACGAGCCACCTGACGACCCCGAGCGGATCGGCATCTGCTGCTCGGGAGGCGGCATCCGCTCGGCCGCGTTCAACCTCGGCGCGCTGCAGGAGCTCCAGTCGCGGCGCGAGCTGCAGAAGGCGCGCTACCTGTCGGCGGTGTCCGGCGGGTCGTACATCGCGTCGGCGTTCTGCATGGTCGCCAAGACGTGGAAGGACAAGCCCAACGACGAGGATTCCGACCCGTCCCTCTTCGACAGCGTGCACGGCCTCCCGTTCGCCCCGGGCACACCGGAGGAGCAGTACCTGCGCAACCACCTGTCCTACCTCGCGCCGGACACCTCGGCGAAGGTCTACCTCGGCCTGCGCATGGTCGCCGGGCTGCTCATCAACGTGCTGCTGATCGGCCTGCCGGTGCTGATCTGCGGGCTGCTGATCGGGCTGGCGCTCAACGGCGCGTACGACGACGTCGGCGACGGCACGATCTCGATCCCGCCCGGCATCCTCGTCCCGATCGTCGCCCTGCTGGCGGCGGCGATGCTGGTCGCGCTGCTCGACGTGGTGTGGAGACCGCAGAAGGACCTGTGGCAGGTCGCCACGCAGGCGTGGCAGGTGCGGCTGTTCGTGCTCGGGGCCGTCGGGGCTCTCGTGCTCATCGGCGTGCCGGCGCTGGCCGCTCTCGCCGCCGGGCAGAGCGGCGGGTCGGCGCAGTTCGACGCCGCCGGCGGTGCGGTCAAGTCCGCCTGGGCGGCGCTGTCGTCGATCGCGGCGCTGGCCGCCGCCGCGGTCGCGCACGTGCGCGGAGCCGTGCGCGACCGCCAGAAGGAGTTCGCGAACGTCCAGAGCCGGCTCGGCAAGTTCGCCAAGAAGGTGCGCGAGGGCCTGATCTCCGCCGTGGTCCTCCTGGCGGGGCCGCTGCTGCTCGTCGCCGTCGCGTCGCTCGGCGTCCTCGTCTCGGTCAACAGCGAGGACAACGGCCTGGCGCTGATCGTCGCCACCGTCGTCGTGCTCGGCGCGATGTGGGCGCTGGTCGACCTCACGACGGTGTCCCTGCATCCGTTCTACCGCCGGCGGCTGGCGTCGGCGTTCGCGCTGCGACGCGTGAAGGACGACGGCAAGGTCGTCGCGAAGGAGCGGCCCTTCGACGAGCCGGTCGTGCTGTCGGAGACCGACGTCGGCGAGGCATGGCCGATGCTGATCGTGTGCGCGGCAGCCAACGTGTCGGACCCCGGCGCGACGCCGCCCGGCCGCGCCGTGGCCAGCTTCACGTTCAGCCCGACGGCGATCGGCGGCCCGCTCACGGGAGCGGCGCCGACCACCGATTACGAGCGGCTGTCGCTCAACCGCCGCCGCGACGTCACGCTGCCGGCCGCAGTCGCGATGTCCGGCGCAGCGGTGTCCCCGTCGATGGGCAAGCTCACATACCGCCCGCTGACGTTCCTGCTCGCGCTGGCCAACATCCGGCTCGGCGTCTGGGTGCTCAACCCGCGGCACATCTCGAACCGTCTGCTCGACGGCTCCGGCCGCGTGCGCCACCGGCCGAGGCCGCAGTACCTGTGGAAGGAGCTGTTCGGCCGCAACCGGCTCGACGACAAGTTCCTCTACGTCACGGACGGCGGCCACTACGAGAACCTCGGCCTCGTGGAGCTGCTGCGCCGCGGCTGCCGCACGATCTACTGCTTCGACGCCGGCGGCGGCAAGACGGGCCAGGCGCTCGGTGACGCGATCGCCCTGGCGCGGGCGGAGCTGAACGTGGACATCGACATGGGACCGGAGGCCGCCCGCCTGGTCGAGGACGCGACGACGGGGCGCTCCGGCGTGGTGTGCGCGACCGGGACGATCCGCTACCGCGGACCCGAGCCGAAGGCCAATGCCGAGGGCACGCTCATCTACGTGCGCAGCTCGGTGAGCGACGCGTCGCCGTGGGACCTGCGCGAGTACCAGGTCGTCGACGGGCTGTTCCCGCACCACAGCACGTTGGATCAGTTCTTCGACGATCAGAAGTTCGAGGCCTACCGGCGCCTCGGGCTGTGCGCCGCCGCCTCGGCGTACGCGCTCGCCCACGAGCCGGTGCCCGCGGGCGCGACGGTCACGCAGCTGGCGCCGCTTGAACCGCCCGCGGGCTAGAGCGCGATCGTGGCCGCACCCCGCATGTCGAGCATCATCCGCTCACGGATCTGCGTGCACCGCAGCACGACCGACGTGCAATGCGGGCAGCGGATCACGAGGCCCATCTCGGTCAGGTAGGCATCGTCGACGGCCAGCGGCGCGTCGGACCGGCAGCCCGCACACGTGACGATCGCCGTCGTGGTGTCGGCGCGGAACACCTCCGCGAGGATCCCCGCTGCCACGTTGCCGTCGAGCACATCGCTCTCTTCCATGGTCATCTCCCTGTGGCGCCGAAGCGCTCCGTCCGGATTCGGTGGCTGTCGTGCCCGAGCGCGACGAGCGCCTCCGCCGCGGCCTCGACGAAGCTCGTCGGCCCGCAGACGTAGACCCAGGGCTTGCGCTCGGGCGGGAAGCCGGCCTCGGCCAGCATCTCGCGGTCGACGCGCCGGGCGTAGCCCGTCCAGCCGGGCGGCGCCTGGCGCGTGTAGGTGTAGGTCACGTCGAACGCCTGCAGCTCGGCGGCGTAGAGGACGTCGGCAGGCTTCTTGGCCGACAGCAGCAGCCGCGCCTCGGCGTCGCTGCCCGCGCGCTCGCGGTGCCGCAGCATCGCCATCAGCGGCACGACCCCCGAGCCGCCGCCGATCAGCCACAGCGGGCCGCCACGCGCGGTGTCCCACACGAACCAGCCGCCGACCGGGCCGCGGACGTCGACCATGTCGCCCGCGCGCGCCTCGTCGACCAGGTACGGGGACACCTCGCCGTCGTCGAGCCGCTCGACCGTGATCGCCGGCACCGGGTCCTCGGGCGGCGTCGCGATCGAGTAGCTGCGCTGCGCGGTGTAGCCGTCCTCGGCCGTGAGCCGCACGTCGAGGTGCTGGCCGGCGCGGTGGCCGGGCCAGCCGTCGACGCCGAGCACGAGCGTCGCCGCCGACGGCGTCTCGCGGATCACCTCGCGGATCTCCGCGGGTCGCCAGGCGACGATGCGGTCAGTCGCCCTGGTAGCGCTGCTCACGCCAAGGGTCCCCGCGGTCGTGGTAGCCGAGCGACTCCCAGAAGCCCGGCTCGTCGTAGTCCATCACCTCGATGCCGCGCACCCACTTCGCGCTCTTCCAGAAGTACAGGTGCGGGACGAGCAGCCGCGCCGGGCCGCCGTGCTCGGGCTCGAGCGGCTCGCCGTCGTAGGCGTACACGACCCACGCCTTGCCGTCGGTGATGTCCTCGATCGCCAGGTTGGTCGTGTAGCCGCCGTACGAGTGGACCATCGAGTAGGCGCCGAGCACCTCGGCGTCCTCGAGCAGCGTGTCGACGGACACGCCCTCCCAGCCGGTGCCGAGCTTGGACCACGACGTGACGCAGTGGATGTCGACGGTGACGGACTCGCTCGGCAGATCCTGGAGCTCGTCCCAGCTCCAGGTGCGCGTCTCGCCGACGGAGCCGGTGACGGCGAACTGCCACTCGTCGAGCGGCACGTGCGGCGTGGGCCCGGCGGACAGCACCGGGAAGTCGTGCGTGAGGTACTGCCCGGGCGGGAGCTGGACGCCCTCGGGGAGGTCGGCGTGGCGGCGCCGGAAGCCTCGGGTGAACGGGGTCATGCCGCTAAGTCTCGCGGCTACCCGAGCTCGCGGTCAACGGCGGCATCGCCCTCCGCCACCACGTAAGGGGGTCTGACCCCCTTACGTCCGCGGCCGCGTAAGGGGGTCTGACCCCCTTAGGCGATTATTCCTGCGTAGCGGTGCAGTCTTAGGCGCATGAGCAAAGTCACCTGCCAGCTCTCGATCTCGCTCGACGGGTACGCCGCCGGGCCGAACCAGAGCCGCGAAAACCCGCTCGGCGAGGGCGGCGAGCGTCTGCACGAGTGGGCGATCGCAACCGACACCTGGAACGAGGCGCACGGCCACAACGCCGGCACGCGCACGGCCGACTCCGAGGTCGCCGCCTCGATGCTCGAGGGAGTCGGCGCGTTCATCATGGGCCGCAACATGTTCAGCGCCGGCCGCGGGGCGTGGGACGAGTCGTGGACGGGCTGGTGGGGTGAGGACCCGCCCTTCCATGCCCCCACCTACGTGCTCACGCACCACGAGCGCGGGCCGGTGGAGATGCAGGGCGGCACGACGTTCCACTTCGTCACCGACGGCATCGAGTCGGCGCTCGAGCAGGCCCGGGCCGTGGCGGGCGATCTCGTCGTCGCGATCGCGGGCGGCGCGAGCACGGTCAACCAGTACCTGGCCGCCGGGCTGCTCGACGAGGTGTACCTGCACCTCGTGCCGATCGTGCTCGGCGGCGGCGAGCGGCTGCTGGTCGGCGTCGGCGATCCCAAGCTCGAGCCGATCGAGGTCATCCCCTCGCCCGCCGCGACGCACATCCGGTACCGGGTCAGCCGCTGAGCAGCGTCGGCAGCGCGCGCTTGAGCTCGCGCTGCCAGTACGGCCACGAGTGCGTCCCGGCGCCGTAGAAGTCGATGCGCGCCCCGATCCCCTCCTCGCGGAGCCGCGCGGCGAACGCGCGGCTCTGACGCAGGACCCCGGCCTCGGTCGGGTCGCGGACCTGGCCCTCGAGATCGAGCGGGCCGGGCCGCCCGTTCCCCGCCGAGACGAACATCCCGACTCCCCGCAGATCGGTGGCCAGCTCGGTCGGATCGTGCTCGGCCCAGGTCTCCCGGTCGGTCTTCGGATCGCCCCAGATGGCCAGCGGGTCCGGCGTGTAGGAGGCGAACAGCCCGAGCAGCCAGTCCGGGTAGCCGAGCGGGTGGAGCAGCCCCGAGAACGACGCCGCGCCGCGGAACAGGTGGGGTTCGCGCGCCGCGTAGTCCATCGCACCGAGTCCGCCCATGGACAGGCCGGCGATCGCGCGCCGCGTTCCCGCACCGTAGTCGCGCTCCAGCAGGCGGCGCAGCTCGGTCAGGTGGAACGTCTCCCAGGCGGGGCCGGACTTCCAATCGCTGTAGAAGCCGACGTCGCCGCCCTCCGGCATGACGACGAGCACCCGGCGGAGCTGCGGCCAGCGCTCGACGTCGGTCGAGCGCGTCCAGCTCACGTACGTGTCACAGCAGCCGTGCAGGAGATACAGCACGGGCCAGCGCCCACGGCCCTTCTTCCAACCGTCGGGCGTAAGCAGTCGCACATGGGCGGTGGCGCCCAGCGCGGGCGACCGGATCTCGAGGTCGACAATCCGCGGCGCGACCTGGCGCTCGTGGACGACCGTCGTCGCGGGCGCCTTGGGATGCGCGGCGGTCTGCTCGCCGCAGCCCACAAGCGCCAGCGCTGCGAGCACCACGACTGCACCCCTCATGCCCTCTCCCTCGCGCGAGCGTGACCGGCCGTGACCGACGCGGTAGCGTTTGCGTGCCATGTCCGGGTCGCGACCACTCGCGCCTCCCACCGGCCAGGCACCGCCGGCGTCGGCCAGGCTGCGCGGCCACCGAATCGCGCTCATCCCGCTCGCCGAGGCGATCGCCGACCGCTACTTCGAGGAGTTCCCGGAGGATCTCGAGCGGTACGCGCCGGCCGCCCGCGACTGGGAGGTGCACGACACCGCGTGGTGCCTGCACTGGGCGGTGCTCGACGTCGAGGGCTTCGCGAGCCTCGCCCGCGAGATCGGCTGGCTGACGAACGTCCTGGGCTCGCGCGGGTTCCCGCTCGAGCACCTCGCGCGCAACCTCGAGCTGGCGGGCGACGTGGTCGCCGAGCTCGTGGTCGGCGCGGGGGAGGCCGCCGAGCGGCTCAACGCGGCCGCAGCTCAGGTGCGCGCGGCGTCGAGCTCGGCGTAGCGCCGGGCGAACGCCTCGGCCGCCTCGTCGGGCGACAGCGCGGTGAGCTCCAGGTCGAGCGGCTCGACGCCGTCGAGCTCCGGCCAGTGCCAGTCCTCGCCGCTGAACGCCCGGCGCTCGGTGGCGAGCAGCGCGCGGTCGGCGCGCTTGATCTCGGGCACGTCGCGCTTGATGCCGAACCGGTCGCGGATCGCCCGCTCGAGATGCTCCTCCGCGTCCTTGAACGCGGCGCCGAGCGGGCTGCGGTGCTTGAGTGGATGCGGCATGTCGCCGAGGTACGCCTCGCTGGCGTCGTGCATCAGGGCGGCGAACACGTCCTCGACGTCTCCCCCGCGCTGCTCGACCAGCTCGGACACGATCACCGAGTGCTGCGCGACCGAGTAGAAGACGCGGCTGTGGCCGCCGAACCGGCACTGGTTGGCGAGCGCCCGGGCGATGTCGCCGGCGTCGAGCTGGCCGGGGTCGGGGTCGAAGGGGTTGACCCAGCGGCCCGAGACGGTCTGCAGGTACGGGCCGGGGCCGGGCGGGGCGCTGTCGAGCATCGCACCCATCGTACGATTCGCGGCCATGACGCCGGCCGAACGGGCGCACCGTCGCCGCCGCTTCACCGGGCGCGATCCCGACGAGGAGCACCGTGCGGCGACGCCGCTGGAGCTCCTCTACGACCTCACGATCGTCGTGGCGTTCGGGATCGCGGCCGACGAGCTCGCGCACTTCATCGCCGATGACCACGTGTGGGGCGGCATCGGCGGCTTCGCGTTCGCCACGTTCGCGGTCAGCTGGGCATGGCTGAACTACTCGTGGTTCGCCTCGGCGTACGACACGGACGACTGGGTCTTCCGGCTCGCCACGATGGTGCAGATGGCGGGCGTGATCGTGGTCTCGCTCGGCCTGCCGCAGTTGTTCGAGTCGATCGACCACGGTGACACGCTCGACGCCGGCGTGCTGGTCGCCGGCTACGTGGTCATGCGCCTGGCGCTGTTCTTCCTCTGGTGGCAGGTCTCCCGGCACGACCCGGAACGGGCGCCTGCGGCTCACACGTACATGCTCACGATCGCCATCGCGCAGGTCGGCTGGGTCGCGCTCGTCGTCGTCGACCCGCCGATCGGGACGGCGTTCGCGATCTACCCGCTGCTGCTGCTGATCGAGATGACCGGGCCACGGATCGCCGAGCGCAAGGCCCCGACGCCCTGGCACCCACACCACATCGCAGAGCGCTACGGACTGCTCGTGATCATCACGCTGGGCGAGGTTGTGATCGGGACCGTCGCCGCGCTCAACGCGGTCGTGCACGGCGAGGCGGGTTGGACGGTCGACGCGGCGCTACTGACGATCGCCGGGGTCGTGCTCACGTTCGGGTGCTGGTGGATGTACTTCTGCATCCCGTGGGGCGAGCCGCTGGCGCGCCACCGCGAGCGCGGATTCCGCTTCGGCTACGGGCACCTGTTCATCTTCGGCGCGCTGGCCGCGATGGGCGCGGGCCTGCACGTCGCCGCCTACACGCTGGAGGGCGAGGCCGAGATCGGCACGACCGGTGTCCTGCTCAGCGTCGCGATCCCGGTCGGGCTGTTCACGGTCCTGCTCTACGGGCTGTACTCGCTGCTCCTGCGGACGGCCGACCCGTTCCACCTCGGCCTGATGGCCGGGACGGCCGCAGTGCTGGTCCTGTCGGTCGTGCTCGCGGCGGCGGGCGTCGACATGACCGTGTGCCTGCTCGTGCTGATGTTCGCCCCGATCGTCACGGTGGTCGGCTACGAGACCGTCGGCCACCGGCACATGAGCGAGGCCCTCGAGCGGCTCTAGCGCTCGCCGACGTCGCCGAGCACCGGCTTGACGTCGACGATCGGGGTCCCGTCGAGCGCCTCGAGGTCGTGAACGCGGATGCGCGTGCCGGCGACCTCCGCGACCCGGACGCGGTGGAGGCCGATCGGGTTCGGGCGATCCGGTGAGCGCGTGGTGAACACGCCGTGCTCGCCGCGGCTGACGTCGCCGCGCGGGTACACGCGCAGCACGTCGCGGCGCGCGCGGTCGAGCCAGGTGAGCACGAGCAGCTCGTCGCCGGCCGCGATCCCCTCCAGCCCGGCGGCCACGCTCGCGTCGAACGCCAGCCACGCGTCGGGCGCGCCCTCGTCGCCCTGCTTGGGCGCCTCCGCGCGGTCGCTCAGCGGCGACTCGACGATGCCGATCGGGTGCAGTTCAAGGGTCACGACGGTTCGGCCGGCGGATCCGCGGGCGTGGCCAGCGGGCGCTGGGTCCATGCCACATCGTGCCAGCGTCCGTCCTTGTACCCGATCCGGCGGTACGTGCCGACGAGCTCGAAGCCCAGCGCGCGGTGCAGGCCGACGCTGGCGTCGTTGGGCAGCGTCATGCCCGCCACCGCCGTCGTGAAGCCGCGCGCCGTGAGCCGCTCGAACAGCGCCTCGTAGAGCTCACGTCCGGCGCCTGTGCGGTGGCGCCCGCGGTCCACGTACACGCTGACCTCGCACGCCCACCGATACGCCTCGCGCTCCTTGTAGGGGCCGCCGTAGGCGTAGCCGACGACGTGTCCGCCGTCCTCGAGCACGAGCCAGTCGTGGTGCTCGAGCGCGGCGCCGATGCGGCGGCCCATCTCCTCCACGGTCGGCGGCTCGGCCTCGAACGAGATCGCGGTCTCGGCCACGTACGGCGCGTAGATCGCGGCGCAGGCCGCGGCATCGGCGGCGGTCGCGGGACGAACTGGCATGTGGCCGATAGTAAGGAGATCGCCCTTACCCGCCGTTTTGGGTAGGACCGGGACATGCTCGGATTCGTGAGACGTATGCCGTTCTTCAAGTTGCTTGCCGTCGCCCAGACGATGCTGCTCGCGCGCCGCCATCTCGGCCGGCTCAATGCGGCCGACCGACGGCGTCTCGGCGAGCTCGTCCGTCGCGGCCGCGGTCTGAGCCACGACGAGCGCGACGAGTTCCGGCGCCTCGTGTCCAAGATGGAGCCGGGGGCGTTCGCCGCCGCCGCGGCCGACCGGTTCTCGCCGGTCCCGTTGCGTTGGCTCAGCCGCGCGCGCTAGTTGAGGCCGGCGCGCTTGACGATCGCGTCGACCGCGTCCACGACCTCGGCGACGCGCTCGCACACGTCGATGCCGGGCCGCCCGCGTACGCGCGAGGCCAGGCCGCGGCCGCCGAGGACGAACCCCGTGGCCGGGGATTCCCGCTGGACCTCGTGGATCGCGATCAGGACCTGGTCGCCCCCGCCGGCCATCGTGGAGCTGAGGCAGACGACGTGCGGCTCGTGTTGCCTGGCCGCGAGCGCCAGCGCGTTGGCGGGCACGTCGGCTCCGAGCATGAGCACGTCGTAGCCGGCCTCCCGCAGCAGGTTGGCGATCATCCGCAATGCCACGACGTGCCGCTCGCCCGACGGCGCGGCGAGCATGACGCGATGGTCGCCGCGGGAGCGCACGACGCGCCGCACCTCGCGCTGCAACGCCAGCACGCGGAGCGAGATCTCGGTCGCGAGGTGCTCGTCGGCGACCGTGATCTCGCCCCGCTCCCACAGATCGCCGATCAGCCACAGCGCAGGAGCGATGATCTGGTCGTCGATGTCGGCGGTGCTCAGGTTGACATCGATCGCGTCGCGGATCGCCTGCTCGGCGGCGACCTCGTCGCCGGAGAGCAGCGCGGCGGCATAGGCGCGCCCCAACTCGCTGAGCGTCGTCTCATCCGCAGGGTCGTTATCGCCGCGGTGGACCATCGCGTCCTCGCCACGACCTTACTCCCTCGCCGGCGGGCGATCCGGCGGCTACGCTTCGCGCCGTGGGAGCTCCGCTCGCGCGCATGCTCATCGCCCTGGCCGCACTGCCGGCGCTCGCGGGGTGCGGAGGCGGCGAGCAGCGGCAGCCGTCGATCGCCGAGCATCAGGCACAGGTCGCGCGCGATCCGTATGCAGTGACATGCGCTGACCTCGCGCGGCAGTCGCAGACGTCGTCGAACCAGCGGCTGGTGATCAACGTCGAGTTCGCGCTCACCGACGCGCCGGCCCTCCGGTCGCGCGTCAAGGAGATAACCGGCAACCGGGTCGGCCGCAGCATCTACTGGGCGATCACCGAGATCTGCAAGGGTCGGCCGGGGTCCTACCAGCCGGCGCGCGACGCGGTCGCCGCCGTGCAGCGGGGCGAGTACCTCGTGCAGCCGCGGCCGAAGTCCTGGTCCAAGCCCGAGCTGTGGTCGGACCCGGTGGTCAAGGAGCTGCGGGGCGACTGAACTGCAGCCGGTGCCCCGCGTGGGAGCACCGGCTGCACGCTGACCGTCAGCAGGCGACGAGCAGGTTGAACGCCGAGTCAACCGGCGCCCCGGCGCCCTGCGCGAACGTCCGTACGGTGATCACGTTGCTCGTCGCGCCCGGCGCGACGGAAATGAACACCGGGTCCGTGCCGGTCGGGGTCGCAACACGCTGGCACGCGGTCACGTCCGTCCCCAGATCGACGTTGTAGACGCCCGCGCTCGCGCGGGTGACGCCCTTGGCATTGCCCGCCGCGCCGGTGCCGTCCGCCGCTGCCGAGGCGCGGAACGTAACAGCGTTCAGGCCGGCCACCGCGGTCTTCGCGGCGTCCGACAGGTCGGCCGCGCCGATGCCGCCGTCGGCGAGCTCGTCGCTGTCGATGGCGTTCGGCCGGACCTCCGACGGACCGACGGCGCCGCTCTTGATGTCGGCCGCGGCAACACCGCTGTTGCGGAGCTCGGAGGTGCCGACGGAGTTCGCCGCGATCTCCGACTTGCCGACCGCATTGGACTTGATCTGACCCTTGCCGACGCTGTTGAACGGCAGCTGCGCAGCCGCGTAGCTCGTACCGCCAAGGGCGAGGAACAGTGCCAACGCGGACACCACGTTGGCGAAGCTGAGGCGCGTCCGTACGCGCGAGAACCAGCTCTTCATGAGTGCCTCCCGGTTCGTATTTCCTCGACCTCCAACCCGGGGCACCGTTCACAAGTTGCGGGCTGTCGTGGAAGATCGGCCGATGACCTCTTGGACCAGGATCAACGCTCCCGACGTGCCTGAGCTGGCCGTGTTCGGCCACGCCGCCGTGGCGGGCGACACCATCTACGTGTCCGGCATGCTCGGCGCCACCGACGACCTGTCGGGGATGGTGCCGGGCGGCATCGGGCCGGAGACGACGCAGGCGTTCCGGCTCGTCGAACGCATCCTCTCCGCGTGCGGCGCCACGCTCGCCGACGTCGTGAAGGTCGGCGTCTACATGGTCGACCTCGGCGAGTGGGAGGAGATGAACGCGGCCTACCTCGAGGTGTTCGGCGAGCGCACGCCCGCGCGCTTCGCGGTGGGGGTCAGCTCGCTGCTGTTCGGCGCCCGCGCCGAGTTCGACTGCGTGGCCTACACGCCGCGCTGAACGGTGATGCGCCCGTCGCGCTCGGCGTCGAGCAGCGCCTTATAGTCGCGCTGGTTCTGGTCGGCGTACGCGAGTGCGAACCGCTCGATCGCGCGCGCGAACGGCTTGCCGGTCCCGACGTAGCCGGAGATGCGCGCGATCTCGTCCGAGCGCGCGTGAGCGCGGGCCAGGCAGGCGCCGCACAGGCGGCAGTAGGTCGCGAGCGGGCGAGCGCTCAACGATGCCGGGTCGGCGGCACCCTTCTTGTCGCGCAGCTGGCGGATGTAGAACGCCCTGTCGATCGGAGCCGGGGCGTCGTACCAGCCGAGGAACGAGTCGCTCGCCGCCTGCATCACGCGCTGGCCGCGCACCACCCGCTCGCCGTGGGCCGCGTACTCGCTGGGCCCGGCGTACGGGGCGAGGACCGACTCCTGCGCCTCCTTGAACTGCAGCCACAGCGGGTCGTCGTCGCGGTGACCCATCAGCAGCAGGATGTAGCCGTCGGTGCCGACCGAGCCGACGCCCGAGACCTTGCGGGCGACGTCGACCTGCCGATAGTGGCCGAGGACGATCCGCCGCTCGGGCTCGAGCGTCTCGACGTAGCCCCGCAGCGCATGGTCGACCAGCTCGCGCGCAACGCGGCGCTGCCCACGCGCCACGCCGACGATCACCGGCGGCCGCTCCCTGATCCGGAAGCGCCCGCCGGACCTGACCGCGAGCTTGTCGAGCGTGCCGAGGTTGGTCCGGCGCTCGGCCTTCTTCGCGGTCATGGCCGCCACACGAGCGGACTCCTTGCCCGCCTCGTCGAGGCGCCGCTGCAGCTCGCCGGCCTCCAGCCGCGCGTACCACGCCGTCAGGAACGGCAGGGTCGCGAGCACCGCCATCGCACGCTGGTACTCCCCCACCGTCGCCCGCACGATCGCCCGCTGGTCGGGCCGCGACAGGCCGTTGTGGCGGGCGACGACCGCCACGCTCGCCGCCAGCCGCTTGAGGTCCCACTCGAACGGCGCCGGCAACGTCTCGTCGAAGTCGTTGAGGTCGAACACGAGCCGCCGGTCCGGCGCCGCGAAGACGCCGAAGTTGACCAGGTGCGCGTCGCCGCACGCCTGCACGCGGATGCCCGACGTCGGGGTTCGCGCCAGATCCCAGGCCATGATCGCCGCCGAGCCGCGGAAGAACGCGAACGGCGAGTCCGCCATGCGGCCGTAGCGGATCGGCACGAGCTCGGGCACGCGGGTCGCCGCCTGCTGCTCGAGGATCCCGACCGGATCAGGCCGCCGCGGCGCCGGCTCCCACTCGCCGTGTGCCTCGCGCGGCACCTTCGCCCGCAGCGCCTTGCCCTTCTGGATCAGCTCGTTGTGGCGCCGGTTGGCCATCCTCGGGCCCAAGCTAGCGAAGGAGATCGGCTGCGGGGCCGTGCCCGCCGTGCTCCGCCCAGCCCGCCGGGGCGGCGTGGTAGATGCCGTCCTCGATCGTCGGGTCGGCGCCGAGCTCGAGCAGCGTGCGGATCGCCTCGATGTCCCCGTTCTGCGCGGCGAGGTGGAGCGCGGTCGCTGGCTGTGCGTGCTCCGGTCCGCCGAACGTCGTCGGCTGGTTCGGATCGGCTCCGAGCGCCACCAGCCGGCGGATCGTGGCCACACGGCCGCACGCGGCCGCCCAGGCCAGCGCGGTGCCGCGGTAGACGTCGGCGGCCGGGTCTGCGCCGCGCCCGACGAGCCGCTCGACCGCGTCGGCGCGGTCGCTCCGGGCCGCCCAGGACAGCGCCTCGTCGAGCGCCTCCTGTGGGTCGTCGGACGGCTGCCAGGCGGGAAAGCCGCTGTGCGGGCGGTAGAAGCCGCGGTGCGCGCCGGCCTCCTCCGGGCCGAGCGCGTCGATCAGCGCGAGGTCGCCGAGGCCCGCGGCGGCGCGGAGGTTGCGCGGGTGCACGCCTTCGGCGGCCAGCAGCTCAGCGGTCGTGCGGTTGCCCCAGAACAGCGCGACGATCAGCGGCGTGCCGCCGTCGCCGCGCGCGGAGACGTCGACCCGGGCGCCGGCGTCGAGCAGCATCCGCGCCAGCACCGGCAGGTCGCTGTACGCGGCCTGGTGGAGCGGCGTCCAGCCGTGCGCGTTACCGCGCGTGGGGTCGGCGCCGCGGTCGAGCAGGACCCTGACCAGACGCTCGTCATGCGTGGCCCCGGCCATGCCGATCAGGTCGTTGCCGTTGGTCCCGCGCGCGGAGACGAGCTCCGGGAAGCGGTCGACCAGCGCGGCGAGGCCGTCGACGTCGTGCGCCTCGATCGCCCGGTACGCGCGCGCGAACGGCTCGCCGGTCGTGCGCAGGCTCGCGACGTGCCGGAGCAGCGCGGCCCAGGTCGAGAAGCCGTGCTCGCGGGCGATCACGGTCCGCGCGCCGTCCTGCGTGAGCGGTGCGCCGTGGCGCTCGAACGCGGCCGCCGCACCCGAGGTCCCGTCCTGCGCCGAGGCCAGCAGCCCGTACGCGCGCCCGTCGTAGTAGTCGGCGTCCTCGTGGTAGGCGTGCTGCAGGTCCGACTCGTGCGGCATAACAGCTCCTTTCTACCGGGCGCCGAGCCGCGCCGCGACCGCTTCGAGGTCGCGGACGAAGGCCTCGCGCTCGGCCTGGCGCGCCTCGCCGTCGGGCGCCCGCAGGATCGCCGCCGGATGGATGGTCGCGATCACGCACGGCGCGACGTCGGACTCGAGCGGCTCGCCCCGCGCGCGTGTGAGCCGGAAGCCCGACCCCAGCAGCGCCTTGGCGGCCACGGCGCCGAGGAGCACCAGGACGTCGGGCTTGACCAGCCGCAGCTCCTCGCGCAGCCAGGGCAGGCAGGCGTCGACCTCGGACTTCTTCGGCGTGTCATGGATGCGCCGCTTGCCGCGCTCGCGGAACCGGAAGTGCTTGACCACGTTGGTCACGTACGCGTCGGCGCGCGCAATGCCGGCGCGCTCGAGCGCCGCGTCCAGCTCGCGCCCGGCCGGGCCGACGAACACGTGACCTTCGCGGTCCTCGCGATCGCCCGGCATCTCGCCGACCATCATCAGCGGCGAGCGTCGCCGACCCTCGCCGAACACGGTCTGCGTCGCGGGCCCGTGCAACGGACAGCCGCGACAACCGGCGGCCGCCTCGCGCAGCGCCTTGAGGCTGTTGGTACGCGGAATGAAGTCGTTCGCGCTCATTACGTCCGTGGGTCGATGGGTACCACCTTGGTATGCCACCCCGTGGAGTCAAGAAGGGCACGAAGCGTGCCCGGCAATACGAGCACATCAAGGAGAGCGTCAAGGACCAGGGCGGGTCCGAGTCGCGCGCCGAGGAGATCGCCGCGCGCACGGTCAACAAGGAGCGCGCGCGGTCCGGCGAGTCGCGCCAGCGGTCGCGCACGTCGACGCAGGACATGTCGTCCTCGCGCCGCGGCGGGCAGCGCTCCGGCACCGACCGCCAGAAGGGCCGCACGCGGGACCAGCTCTATGCCGAGGCCAAGAACCTCGGCATCGAGGGCCGGTCCTCGATGAACAAGTCGCAGCTCCAACGCGCGATCGCGGGCAAGAAGTCCTAGTCCGCGAACGCGCGGAACGTCTCCGTCATCCGGTCGTCGGCCTCGGAGCGCTCGCCGTCCGAGGCCGGCCCGTCGTCGTCATCGTCGTCCGCGGCGAGGTTGGCGTTGGCCTGGAGCACCGCGCTCTCGAGGAAATGCCGGAGATCGCCCTCCGCGCCGTCCTCGACATCGGCGACACGGAGCTTTGACTTGCCGACCTTGATCTCGCCCCAGCCGCCGCCGCGGCGCAAGCGCTCGACGACGCCGGCCAGCTGGGCCTTGAAGTCCGACGACGGCTTGCCGGTGAACGGCACGGTCAGCCGGCCGCGCTCCACCTCCGCCGCGCCCCAGTCGATCTGGATCTCGTCGCTCATGAGCGCGTGATACCCGCCGGGGCCGGATGGGCAGACCTGTCTAAGTGATCGTCGCTCTCGAACTCGCCGGCGCCTTCGTGCTGATCGTCGGCGGCGCGATCTGGTTCACCAACGCCGTCGAGTGGCTGGGCAAGCGGCTCGACCTGGCGGCCGGCGCGGTCGGCGCGCTGCTGGCGGCGGTCGGCACGGCGCTGCCCGAGTCGATCATCCCGGTCGTGGCGCTGCTCAACGGCGGCGGCGGCGAGCAGGTCGAGCTCGCGATCGGCGCGATCATCGGCGCACCGTTCATGCTCGCGACGGTCGCGATGCTGCTGATCACGGCCTCGTCGCACGTGTACCGGAGGCGCCGCGAGCAGGGCACCGAGCTGCAGATCGAGGCCGACACGACGCGCCGCGACCTGATCGTCTTCCTCGCGCTGTTCCCGATCGGTATCGCGGTCGGCGCCGTCGGCGTCGCCACGCCGTGGCGGATCGCCACCGCCGTGCTGCTGCTGGTGGGGTACGGCGTGTACGTGCGGATGACGGTCAAGGGGTCCAGCGGCGCCGACGAGGAGGAGCTGCGGCCGCTGTACCTGGACACCAGCAAGGACGACCCGCCGTCCACGCTGCAGATGACGCTCCAGTTCGTCCTGTCGCTCGGCGCGATCATCATCGGCGCGGAGCTGTTCGTGACCGCCATCGAGTCGATCTCGACATCGCTCGGCGTCCCGCTGATCGTGCTCGCGCTGATCCTCGCTCCGCTCGCGACCGAGCTGCCCGAGAAGGCCAACAGCGTGTTGTGGATCCGCCGCGGCAAGGACGCGCTGGCGGCCGGCAACGTCACCGGCGCGATGGCGTTCCAGGCGACGGTGCCGGTGGCGCTCGGCCTGGTCGTGACCTCGTGGGAGCTCGACCGCTACGCGGTCGTGGCCGGCTGCGTCGCGCTGGCCGGCGGCGCGATCGCGCTGTGGGCGCTGCCGAGCGGGCGCGGGGGGTTCGCGCCTACCGCTCTGTGGGCGGTGCTGTTCGGCGGCTTCCTGGGATACGTCACGTTTGGATGAAGCCGCGGCCCCTTGGGTAGCGCCAAGAGACACCCCAAGGAGGCCCCCAATGATTCTTCGTATCGACCGCATCCAGACCGAGCTACCGCCGCCCTCTTCGCCCGATCCGGCCGGCGCGGCCGTCGTGCAGGAGCTGCTGGGTGGCAAGTTCGGCGAGATGTCGACCTTCATGAACTACACGTTCCAGTCGTTCAACTTCCGCGCGCGCCAGCAGGCGCGGCCGTTCTTCGACCTCGTGTCGAACATCGCCGCCGAGGAGTTCGGCCACATCGAGCTCGTCGCGATGACGATCAACACCATGCTCACCGGCGCCGGCGAGAAGGGCAACCTGCCCGCACCCAGTGAGCTGCTCAACCCGCAGCAGTTCATCGCGGGCGGCGCCGCCGCGCTGGTACAGGACTCCAACGGTAAGCCCTGGAACGGCGACTACGTGACGTCGACGGGCGATCTCGTGGAGGACCTGACGCACAACTTCTTCCTCGAGACCGGCGCCCGCAACAACAAGCTCAAGACCTATGAGATGGTCGACCACCCGGCCGCCCGCGCGCTGACCGGCTACCTGCTGATCCGCGGCGGCGTCCACCAGATCGCGTATGCCCGGGCGGTCGAGAACCTGACCGGCGCGAACCTGATGAAGATGTTCCCGTCGCCGCGCATCCCCACCGACAAGATCCCCGAGTCCAAGGTGCACATGGACAAGGGCGAGCACCTCAAGCTCTACCGCTTCTCCCCCAGCGATTACCTCGAGCTGGCCGCCGTGTTCAACGGCAAGCACCCGGAGACCAGCGAGGACCTCGTGGTCGTCGACGACGCGCCCGAGGGGTTCCCGGCGTTCGACCTCCCGGCGCAGGAGGGCGTCTTCGCGCCCGACTACGCGCCGGAGGAGATCGCCGAGATCGCCCGCAAGCTGCGTGACGCCGCCGGCCTGTCGGACGAGCCGACCGGCGTCGTGGCCAACGAGACCAACGGGACGATGAAGAAGATCAAGCAGGCCATCACCTGATGGCCGCGCTGACCAAGCTCGAGAGCAAGCTGGCCGAGGTCCTCGGCCTGGCGATGGCCGCCCAGGATGCCGCGCAGGAGGTGCGCGGCATGCTGGGCTCCGAGCACGCGGCGCTCGACAAGCGCCTCGGGAAGCAGCGGGACGAGGCCCGCGAGACGCAGAAGCGCTGCACCGCCGTGGCGGGCACGTTCAAGGGCAAGAAGACCGCGATCGTCGCGCAGGCCCGCGAGACGAAGCAGGAGGCGACCGAGATGCGCGAGGCGTATCTCGCCGGTGAGGACGATCCGCTCGACGGCTTCGAGTTCCTGACGATGGCCGAGGCCGGCGAGGTGGGCCACTGGTCGATCGTCGGCAAGCTCAACGAGCGGGCCGGCCACGCGGAGCTGCGCAAGCTCACGGACTGGGCGCTACCGATCCAGCAGCGCCACCTCCAGGAGGCGCTCGACGGATCGCTCAAGCTCGCCGCCGACGAGGACCCTGACGAGGAGGAATAGCGGGTACCACTCCCACATGCCCCGCTCGATCTGGAACGGCACGATCGCCTTCGGGCTGGTCACGGTGCCGATCAAGGTGTACTCCGCCACCGAGTCCAAGACCGTCCACTTCCGCGAGGTCCACGCCAAGGACGGCAGTCCGGTCGAACACCGGCGGATCTGCCCCAAGCACCCGAAGAAGCCCGTCGACTACAAGGACATCGTCAAGGGCTACGAGGTCAGCCGAGGCAAGTGGGTGGAGCTCACCGACGACGAGATCGCCGCAGCCGCCGGATCACGGTCGAAGACGGTCGACGTCGACCACTTCGTCCCGGCCGCCGACATCGAGCCGGAGTACTTCGAACGCACCTACTACCTGGGCGCCCACGACAAGGGTCGCGACGCGTACGCGCTGCTGCATGCGGCTCTCGAGCGCTCGGAGCGCGCGGGCGTCGGCCGCTGGATCTTCCACAACCGCGAGCGCACCGTGGTGGTCCGGACGCTGGACAGCGTGCTCGCCCTGCATACGATGCGCTTCGCCGACGAGCTGGCCGATCCGGGCGAGTTCGAGCTCGGCCGCGTGCAGAAGAAGCCCAGCGAGCGTGAGATCAAGATGGCGTCCTCGCTCGTCGACGGCCTCTACGCCGAGTTCGACCCCAGCGCGTACGAGGACAGCTACCGCCAGGACGTCCTGAAGGTCGTCAAGGCCAAGGCGGAAGGAAAGAACATCGAGCCCCCGGCCGACGAGGAGCCGGAGGGAGCCGACGACCTGGTCGCCGCTCTCGAGGCGAGCCTGGCGAACGCCTGATGGCCCGCTCGCTCTGGACAGGCTCGCTCAGCTTCGGGCTCGTCAACGTGCCGGTCGCGCTGTTCAGCGGAGTCCGCGACAAGGACCTGCACTTCCGCCAGCTGCACGGCAAGGACCACACCCCGGTGGAGATCCATCGCTTCTGCTCCGAAGAGGACGTCGAGGTCTCGTACGAGGAGATCGCCAACGGCTACGAGACCGACGACGACGACCTGATCGTGCTCACCGACGCCGAGCTGGCGACCGCCGCCCCGCGCAAGACGCGCACGATCGACATCGAGGCGTTCGTGGACGTCGACGACGTCGACCCGATCCACCTGGACCACCCGTACGTGCTGATGCCGGTCGGCGACGCCGAGGGCACGCTGCGCGCCTACCGGCTGCTGCTCGAGGTGATGAAGCGCAGCGAGCGGGCCGCCCTCGGCCGCTTCGTCCTGCGTACGAAGGAGTACCTCGCGCTGATCCGCTCGCGCGCCGACCGGCTGGTCCTTACGACACTGCTCTGGCACGACGAGGTCCGGCCGACCAAGGGCATCCCCACGCCGACCAAGAAGGACAAGCCGGCCAACAAGGAGGTCGACCAGGCGATCGCCCTGATCGACGCGCTGTCGTGCCCGTGGGACCCCTCGCGCTACGAGGACGAGTACGAGAAGCGGCTGAAGAAGATCATCCGCGAGAAGAGCAAGGGCAAGACGATCGAGATCCCCGAGGACGAGGAGAAGGAGCCCTCCCCGATCCCCGACCTGATGGCGGCGCTCGAGGAGAGCCTCGCCTCGGTGAAGAGCTAGCCGCGCGGCTCGAGCACGAAGATCTCGAACGCCCGCGGCGGGTCGAACACGATCTGGCTGTGGTAGTCCAGCACCCGGCGGCCGGTCAACTCCGCCACCGCACCCATGATCTCCGTGCGGATCGTCTCCTGGAACGCGAGGCGGTACGCCCGGACGACCTCCTCCTTGCCGTCCCCGATCAGCGTCTGCTCGTTGCGGGTCAACCCGCCCTCCATGGCGACGAACACGTAGTCGTCGAGCAGCCACGCCTTGGCGCCGGTCGGCCCCTTGCCGTAGTGCCGTTTCATGATCGCGACGATCGCGTTGGCCAGCGCGGTGCGCAGCGACCCCTCGCGATCGTGTTGCTCGCTCATGCCGTCAGTGTGACCTAGCCGGACTCGAGATGGGCCTTGAGGTCGCGTAGCGCGCGACGCATGACCGCATCGGCGATCGCGGATCGAACCGGTCCCGGGACGAACCGGCCGGGATCGATCCGGAGGTCGAGCTCGGCGTGGGTGCCTCCGCCGGCGTTCGGACGGAAGCGCCACTCGCCGCAGAAATCCCGGAAATCGCCGCCCAGGTACTCGCTGGCCAGTCGGCTTGGCTCCTCGTAGATCTGCCGCAGCCGGTATCGGACGGTCTTGATGTGCGCGTTCACCACGTACTCCACGACCGAGCCGCGACCGGCTGCGTCGCGCTCCAGCACCCGCACCTCCCGCACCGCGCCCTGCCATTCGGGCAGCTGCTCGAAATCGGTCAGCGCGTCAAAACAGGCCTGCGGGCGGGCCCCGATCTCCGCAGCGTGGCAGTCGCCGTAGGCCGGCATCTCAGTCGAGCGGCTTCCGCTCCAGGCGGTGAACCGCGGGGCCCTGGAGGACACTGCCGTCGGGTGCGAACCGCGACCCGTGGCAGGGACAGTCCCAGCTGCGCTCGGCCGTGTTGAAGTTGACCTGGCACCCGAGGTGAGTGCAGGTCGGCGACACCGCCACGACCACGCCGTCCTCGCCGCGATAGGCGGCGACCTTCTCTCCCTCGTGGCGCACGATGGCTCCCTCGCCCGGCTCGAGGTCATCGATCGAGCCGCGGCCGGCGTTGCGCAGGCGGTCGCCGACGAAGTGCAGGCCGAACTGCAGGCCGTCCTCGGCCAGGCCCTTGGCCGACGCGCGGAGCGTCAGACGGTACGGGTCGAACACCGACCGCAGCGGGTTCTCGCGTCCCTGCACGAGATCGGCGAGGAGCGACGCGGCGGCCGTGCCGCCGGTCATGCCCCACTTGGCGAAGCCCGTGGCCATCAGCACACGCTCGTCGAACGGCGTGAGCCGCCCCACGTAGGGCAATCCGTCGGCCGTCATGGCGTCCTGCGCGGACCATCGGTACTCGATCGCGCGCACGTCCCAGTGCTCGCGTGCGAACGCCTCCAACCGCGCGTAGCGCTCCCGGGTGTCGCCGCCCGTGCCGGTGCGGTGGCCCTCGCCCCCGACGAGGAGCAGCTCCTCGCCCTCGAGCGGCACGGCTCGGATCGACCGCGTCGGCGAGCCGGCGCTGATGAACATCCCCTCGGGCGGCGCGCCCTCGATCCGGCAGAGGAGCGCGTACGAGCGCTGCGTGTGCACACGGGCGAAGGCCAGCGAGCGGTCGAGGAACGGGTAGTGCGTGCAGACCACGACCTGATCCGCCGTGACCATCCCGCCCGGCGTCTTGACGACGCAATGCTCGTCGGTGTCGACCTCGACGGCGCGCGTGCGCTCGAAGATGTCGCAGCCGGCGGCATCGAGCACGGAGGCCAGGCCCGCCATGTAGCGCCCGACGTGGAACTCGGCCTGATCCTCGAACCGGACGGCGCCCGCGGCCTCGAACGGCAGCGGCACGTCGACGGCGAGGCTGGCCGGCAGACCCGCCTCGGCGGCGGCCTCGGCCTCGGACTCGAGCTGCGAGTGGTCGTCGCCGTACACGAACGACGGCCGCCGCCGGAAGTCGCACTCGATCCCGTCGCGCGCGACCCGCTCGGCGATCCAGCTCAGCGCGGCCTCGTTCGCCGCGCCGTAAGCGCGCGCGGTGTCGGCGCCGAAGCGCGACCGGAGCCGGTCGTAGATGAGGCCGTGCTGCGAGGAGACCTTCGCCGTCGTGTGCCCGGTCACCCCGTGCCCCAGCCGGTCCGCCTCGAGCAGCGCGACGCGAGCGCCCGCCTCGGTGAGCAGCAGCGCCGTGGTGATGCCGGTGATCCCGCCGCCGATGACTGCGACGTCGGCCCGCACGTCGCCGTCCAGCTCGGGATGCTCCGGCCCCCCGGGCGATGTGGCGAGCCAGGGCGAGCCGTTCACGAGCGCCTCCGCATCGCGAGCTCCTCGAGACGCATCAGCGACTCCGCGTTGCGGCCCTTGGTCAGCAGCCGGAACAACGGGTTCCAGTCCACCGGGGCAAAGATGCCGTCGGTGCTCTCGCTGATCCGGACGACGGTGCCGCCGTGCCGCGGGAGCAGCTCGAGCGTGACGGTCGCCGTTCCCAGCGGGCGGCCCTTGGCGCGGAGCCGCAGCAGCTCGGGCGGGCGCGACTCGAGGACGCGCGTGTGGTCGCTCACCTTGATCGGGCCGACGCCGATGGTGTGATGAAAGCGCGCGCCGGTCGCCGGCCAGGCCGGATCGGCGTCGCGGATCACCTTCGAGCCGACGACCCAGTACGCATAGCCGCCGGGGTCGGCCAGCACGTCCCAGACGGCGGCCGGCGGCGCCGGTACGAAGCGTTCGTTGACGGGCACGTGGTCGGGCTACCCACGCGGCCGCCGGCGTAAGTGGGTAGAAGGAGCGCGTGGCCGCCGACTTCGACGCGATCGCCATCGGCGCCGGCCATAACGCGCTGGTGGCGGCGAACATGCTCGCGGAGCGTGGCTGGAGCGTGCTCGTGCTCGAGGAGCAGTCCGAGCCGGGCGGCGCCGTCAAGAGCGGCGTGATCACCGAGCCCGGGTTCGTCAGCGACCTCTTCAGCTCGTTCTACCCGCTGGCGTTCGCGTCGCCGGCGCTCCGGGCGCTCGAGCTCGAGCGCCACGGGCTGCGCTGGCGCCGCGCTCCGGTCGCGGTCGCCCACCCGCAGGCCGACGGCACGTGCGCCGTCATCTCGACCGACCTCGAGGAGACGGCCGCGTCGGTCGAGCGTTTCGCGCCTGGGGACGGCGCCGCCTGGCGCGAGCTCTACGCGTACTGGCGGTCGGCGCCGTTCATGGACGCGCTGCTGCGGCCGTTCCCGCCGGTGCGCGACGGTGCGCGGATCGCCGCGAGACTCGGGCCACGCGGTACGCGGCGTTTCCTGCGCTTCGCCCTGCTGCCGGTGCGGCGCCTCGCCGAGGAGCACTTCCGCGGCGAAGGCGCGGCATGGCTGCTGGCCGCCAACGCGCTCCACGCCGACTTCGCACCCGAGTCGGCCGGCAGTGGGCTGTTCGGCTGGATCCTCTGCGGTCTCGCACAGCAACACGGCTTCCCGACCCCGGAAGGCGGCGCAGGGCAGCTGACCGGTGCGCTGGTGCGCCGTCTGCAGGCCCACGGCGGGCGCATCGAGACCGGCGTGCGCGTCGAGCGCGTGCTCATCCGCCGGGGGGCGGCCGTCGGCGTGCGCACGGCCGACGGTCGCGAGATCACGGCCGGGCGCGCGGTGTTGGCGGGGACGATCGCTCCCGTGCTGTTCCGCGACCTGGTCGGCGAGGAGCATCTGCCGCCCAGGTTCGTCGCCGACCTGCGCAGCTTCCAGCTCGACAGCTCGACGGTGAAGGTCGACTGGTCACTGGACGGTCCGATCCCGTGGGCGGCCGACGACGCCCGCCGCGCCGGCACGATCCACGTCGCCGACGGCGTCGACGACCTCACCCGCACGACGGCCCAGATCACGCGCCGCCTGCTCCCCGACCGCCCGTTCCTCGTCATGGGCCAGTACTCGATGACCGACCCCACCCGGCAGCCGGCCGGCCGCGAGACGGCGTGGGCCTACACGCACGTCCCGCAGACCGTCGGCGGCGACGCGGGCGGCACGCTCACCGGCCGCTGGGACGCCGCCGAGGCCGAGGCGTTCGCCGAGCGCATGGAGGGCGAGGTCGAGCGGCGCGCGCCCGGCTTCCGCGCGCTCATCCGTGCCCGGCACGTGTTCACGCCGCCCGGGCTGCAGGCGGCGAACGCCAACCTCGTCGGAGGGGCGATCAACCAGGGCACGGCACAGATCCACCAGCAGCTCGTGTTCCGCCCCACGCCGGGTCTGGGCCGGGCCGGGACACCGATCGCCCGCCTGTACCTCGCGAGCGCGTCAGCGCACCCTGGCGGTGGCGTCCACGGTGCGGCCGGGGCGAACGCGGCGCGAGCGGCCATGCGCCGGTTTTCCCGCCCGTTCCAGGGGTAGAGCGAGCGTGTGCGGATCGCTGTCGTGCTCCTCGTGACGGCCCTCGGCCTTGCGGGCTGCGCGCGCGACGGCGACCGCGCGACGGTGACGAGCGTCACCGACACCTTCTTCGCCGCGCTCGGCGCCGGCGACGGCACCCGGGCCTGCGAGCAGCTGAGCCCGGGCACCAGGGCCGAGCTGGAGAGCCAGGAGCAGGCGGACGTGCCGCGAGGCGATCACGGCGCTCGAGCTCGACGCGGGCACCGTCGTGCGGGCGAACGTGTACGTGCTGAACGCGATGGTCGAGCTGTCGAACGGGGAGGCGGCCTTCCTGGATCAGGGCGAACAGGGCTGGCGCATCGACGCCGTCGGCTGCGCACGCCCCGCGAAGCCCGCCGACCGGCCCTTCGACTGTGAGTTGAAGGACTGATGCGCGCGATCTTCGTCCTCTACCTCACGATCATCGTCGCCGGCCTGGCCGCCGGCATCCTGGTCGGCCTCATGCAGCACTGATGCGAACGCTCCGCAACCACGGGCTGGCGCTGTTCTTCCTGGCGATCTTCGTTGCCTCTCTCGTCGGCCAGGCGTTCACCGGGCAGGACGCGTTCAACCACGCCCAGCTCGCCCACGGGGGCGACCCGATCTCCGTCGGCCGCTACGTGACGTCGTCGGAGTACTGGGTCGACGTGCTCGAGAACTGGCAGTCGGAGTACCTCCAGTTCACGCTGTTCATCTTCGCGACGGTCTGGCTGGTGCAGAAGGGCTCTCCCGAGTCCAAGGCGCTCGACCAGACGGGCACCGAGTCCGACAAGGACCAGCGGATCGGCCCGCACGCCACCGGGCGCTCGCCGAAGTGGGCGCGCGTCGGCGGGCTCCGGACCCGCGTCTACTCGAACTCGCTGCTGCTCGTGATGGCGTCCATCTGGCTCGCCTCCTGGGTCGGCCAGTCGATCACCGGCCGCATCACCTATAACGCAGAGCAGCTCGACCACCGCGAGGCCGCGGTGAGCTGGGGCCACTACGTGACGACGTCCGACTTCTGGAACCGCACGCTGCAGAACTGGCAGTCGGAGTTCCTCGCCGTCGGGTCGATGGCGGTTCTCGCCATCTACCTGCGCCAACGAGGATCTCCGGAGTCCAAGCCGGTCGGCACAGCCCACGAGGCGACCGGCGTCGAGGGCTGAGCGCTACGAGGGCTTGACGGCGAGCACGCTCACGCTCGTGACGCCGTACTTGTCGGCGGCCTGCTGGGCGCGCGGCGAGAGGAACTGGTAGCGCGGGTTCGGGCGCACGGTCCGGATCTCCAGCCCGGCGGCCTCGATCGCGCCGACGTAGTCGTCGCGCGGGACGGCGCCGGCGATGCACGCCGCCCACAGCGCCACGTTGCGCCGCGTGCGCTCGATCAGCTCGCGCGAGCTGACGATGTCGGCGATCGCCAGCCGCCCGCCGGGCTTGAGCGCCCGCGCCGCGGAGCGGAACACCGCGTGCTTGTCGGGCGCGAGATTGACGACACCGTTGGAGATCACGACGTCGACGCTCTCCGGCTCGGCCGGCGGCTCCTCGATGAAGCCCTCGACGAACGCCACGTGGCGCAGGCCGAGCGCATCGCGCAGGCGGCGCGCCTTGGCCAGCTGCGCGTCGGTCATGTCGACGCCGATCACGCGCCCGGTCGAGCCGGTGAGGTGCGCTGCGATGAAGCTGTCGGTGCCCGACCCCGACCCGAGGTCGAGCACGGTCTCACCGGGCTGGATGTCCGCCAGGTCGAGCATGTTCCCGACACCGGCGAACGAGGCGAGCGACTCGACCGGCACCGCGTCGAGCCAGGCGGCCGGGTACCCGCACCGCTCGGCGACCCTGCGGCCGGTCTCGAAGTGGAAGTCGCCGTCCGGCTCCTGCGCGACGTCGCGGTACATCTCGCGGATGTGCTCGCGCAGGACGCCGGCGTCGACGACTGGCTCTAGCTGTGCAGACATGGGATCTCCTGGGGATGGGGTGAGAAGTCGCCGAACGCGCCGGCGAAGTAGACGAGCGGGTCGCCGCTCGTGCGGACGTGCACGCGGCGCACGCGGCCGACGACGATCGAGTGGTCGCCGGCCGGATGCTCGGCCTCGAGGCCGCACTCGATGACCGCGACCGCGTCGCACAGGGGCTCCGCGAAGCGATCGGCTCCCGGCTCCGCGGCACGGCGCGCGAACTCGCCGTGGCCGGCCTCGAGCACGTTGACCGCGAAGTGGTCGCCGTGCCGCATCCGCCGCCACGTGAGCGAGTCGCGCGCCGGGCAGAACGACACCAGAGGCGGCCGCAGGGAGACGGCGGCGAACGAGCTGACGATCAGCCCCAGCGGCGAGCCGTCGATCTCGGTGGTGACGAACGCGACGCCGGTGGCCCAGCGCCCGAACGCCGCCCGCAGGGTGCGCTCGGGCTCAGTGGAGAACATGCTCGCGGCCGAGTGCGACGTCGCCGAGCAGGTCGTACGCGCGGTTGGCGCCCAGCGGGTGCATGAAGCTGCCGGCGCGGACGTCGCGGTAGGCGCGCGCGAGCGGGTGGCCGTTGAGGTAGCCCGCGCCGCCGGAGAGCGCGAGCGAGCGGTCGACGATCCGCGCCGCGGCCTCGTTGACGAAGGCCTTCGCCGCCTGGGTCTCGGCGAACAGCACGGTCAGGTCGCCCTCGGACTCGTCGACGAGCGTCGACGCACGGGAGAGCGTCGCCCGGCAGGCCACCAGCTCGATCGCGTTCTCGGCGACCAGCGTGCGCGAGCGGGCGTCCGGCTCCGCGCGCTTGGCGAGCGGGCCGGCCGCGGCCGCGGCGGCGGCCTCGGCGATGCCGAGCGACGCCGAGGCGTGGAACAGCCCGGCGATGAGGTTGCGGTCCATGTATCCGTCGGCGTCGCCGGCGGGGAACCCGCCGCGCAGAGCGGCGCGCGGCACGTCGACGCCGGTGAACGACACCGAGTGGCTGCCGGACGAGCGCATGCCGAGCGCGTCCCAGTCGCCGTGGATCTGGACGCCGTCGGCGCCGGCCGGGACCTGGGCGTAGCCGTAGCGGTCGGCGCCGTCCTCGCTCTTGAACGAGACCGCGGTGAACAGGATGGTGGCGGCCGGCGACATCGTGCAGAACGCCTTGCGGCCGTCGATCCGCCAGCCCTCCGCCGTGCGCCGGGCGGTGGTGGCCGGACGGGTGAGGTCCTGCCCGAGCTCGCTGATCGCGGTGCACATGACGACGTCGTCGCGGGCGATCTCCTCCAGCGACGCGGCGAACGCGGCGATCCGGCGCTCGTCGGACGCCGTGACCGCGGCCAGCCAGCGCCGCACGATGTTCAGGACGACGACGAGATGCATGTTCACGCCGATCGCCACCGACGCGTCGGCGCGCGCCAGCCGGCTCGACGCGACCACCACGTCGTGGACCGAGGTCACGCCAAGGCCGCCGTACTCGACGGGGATCGGTGCGGAGAAGTAGCCGGCCCGCTTGAGCGCATCGACGCTGGCGTGCGGGAACGACGCCTCGCGGTCGTGCACGGGCGCGCGCCGCGCGAGCTCCTCGCCGAGCGTCTCGGCGAGGAGCACCAGGCGGGCGCCGGCCTCGGTCTTGGCGGCGAGCTCGAGCATCGCTCAGCCGGCCGTGACTCCGACCTCGACCGGCACGCCGTTGCTGACCATGTCGAAGACGGCGGAGCGGGACTTGGCGCGCTCGACGATCTCGCGCAGCTTCTCCTCGGGCGCGTCGCCCTTGACGGTGAAGCTCGCGCGGATCCGCGTGAAGCCGTTGCGGTACTCGTCGTCGATGCCCAGGCAGCCGCGGACGTCCATGTCGCCGACGAGCGTCGAGCTGACCTCGGTGAGCCGGATCTTGCGCGCGGTGGCGATGTAGACGAGCGTCGTGGTCAGGCAGGCGGCGAGCGCGTGCAGCAGGTGCTCGGCGGGATTGGCGCCGGTGTCGCTGCCGAGCAGTACAGCCGGCTCGCCCGCGTCGATGACGAACGCCTTCTCGCGCGACTCGTCCTCCTGGCCGGCGCCGTAGAACCCCTGGATCGTGGACCGGTTGTGTGCACCGTCGATCCAGCGGTTGGTCGCCCGGAACTGGAACGTCGCGAGCGACGGGTCGGCCTTGATCGCGTCGAGCGTGCCGTACATCTGCGCGCTGTCGACGCCGTTGCGAATGCGGTCGAGCACCTGCGTCATCGGGTCTCCTTGGGGGAGGAAGCGGAACTTGCAGGGAATGTCCCCGAGCCCGCAGGCGTTGGCAACGGTAGAGTTTTCGTCCGCCGACCCGAGGGTTTGGCGGGTCGGCCATGGCCCTGCAGAATCCGATGACATCCGGTCGGCTGTTCGAGCGCGAAGAGGAGCTCGCGGCGATCGACGTGGCGCTCGCACGCAGCGCCCAGGGCGTCGGGGCGCTGGTGATGATCGACGGCTCCGCCGGGGTCGGCAAGACCGCGCTGCTGGAGGCCGCACGCACCAACGCCGAGGAGGCCGGCCTGCTCGTGGTGCGGGCACGCGGCGCCGAGCTCGAGCGAGCGTTCGGCTTCGGCGTCGTCCGCCAGCTGTTCGACGAGGTGCTGCGCGGCGGGGCGTTCGACCCCGAGGTCCTGTTCACCGGCGCCGCCCGCTTCGCGGCGCCGCTGCTCGACGTGCCGGTGGACGGCGCGACCGCGGTCCCGGCCGAGGACCCGTTCGCCGCCCGCCACGCGCTGTACTGGCTGACCGCGAACCTCGCCGCCCAGCGCCCGCTCGCCGTGCTCGTCGACGACGGGCACTGGGCCGACTCGGCGTCGCTGGGAGTGCTCGCCCACATCGCCAACCGTCTCGAGGGCATCCCGGCGGCGCTGATCGTCGCCAGCCGGATCGAGGAGTCGCTGCCCGCGCTGGACGCGCTGCGCGTGCAGGCGGCCACGCACGGCGCGCTGCTGCACGTCCCACCGCTGGGCGCGGAGGCGGCGGCGACGGTCGTGCGCTCGCTCGCCCCGTCGGCCGACGACGCGCTCTGCCATGCCTGCCACGCGGCGTCGGGCGGCAACCCGTTCCTGCTCCACGAGCTGGCGCGCTCGATGCTGGAGGGTGAAGTCAGCGGCGACGGGGTCGCCGAGCAGAGCCCGGAGCGCGTGACCCGCGAGATCGCCGCACGGCTCGCCCGGATCCCCGAGGCGGCCGGCCGGATCGCGGCGGCCGCCGCCGTGCTCGGCGGCGGCGTCCCGCTGCGGCAGGCGGCGCGCCTCGCGGATGTCGGGGAGGACGAGGCCATCGCGGCGGCGGACGTGCTCGTCGCCAAGGGGATCCTGCGCGGCGCCCACCCGCTCGAGTTCCTGCACCCGCTGATCGGCGCCGCGGTCTACGCCGGCGTGGGACCGGCCGCGCGATCGCTGGACCACGCGCGCGCCGCCCGCCAGCTCGCCGACGAGGGCGAGTCGCCCGAGCGGGTGGCCGCGCAGCTGCTGCGCTGCCAGCCGGCCGACGACCGGTGGGCCTATGAGCGCCTGGTCGGCGCCGCGCACCTGGCCGCGGCCCGCGGCGCCGCCGACGCGGTCGCGACCTACCTGCAGCGGGCGCTCGACGAGCCCGCGCCGCCCGAGCACCGGGCGGAGATCCTGCTCGAGCTCGGCGCCGCCGAATCGCAGTTCGACCACGCGGCCGCGGTCGGCCACCTGCGCGAGGCGCTCGCCTCCGAGATCGCGCTCGACCAGCGCTTCGCGGCGACGATGCTGCTCGCGGGACTGCTGGGCCAGGTCGCGCGCGTCGCCGAGGCGGCCGACGTGCTGGAGGCGCAGATCGACGCGTTCAGCGAGCGGCCCGACCTGCGCGGCCCCACGGAGGCGGCGTTCCTGAACATCACGCGCATCGACCCGGGTACGCGGCACCGCGGCGCCGCCGTCCTCGAGCGGCTGCGTCGGCGCGTCGAGGAGGGCGACCGCGACCCGGCGGTCCTCGGCACGGTCGCCGCCGAGATGGGGATGGCCGGCGATCCCGTGGACCGCACCGTCGAGGTCGCCGAGCGGGCCGTGCTCGGCGTGAGCTCCAGCGCCACCACCGCCGCCGGCTGGTCCTGGTACAACGCCGCGCGCTCGCTGGTCATGTCCGAGCGCTACGACGTCGCGTCGCGAGCGCTGGACGACGCGCTCGAGCGCGCCCGGTCGCGCGGCGCGGTGTTCGACGTCGGCTGCGTGCTCACGTTCCGCGGCGAGCTGAACCTGCTGGTCGGCGACCTCGCGAACGCGGAGGTCGACTCACGGACGCTGCACGAGATCGCGGCCGGCTACGGCTGGCCGCTCGGCGAGGGCTTCGCCGCCGGCGTGCTCGGCGAGGTCCTGATCGACCGCGGCGAGCTCGCGGAGGCCGAGGAGCTGCTGACCACCGGCACGTTCACCGGACCCGCGGTGGCGCTGCCGCACGTGTACCCGTACGTGTGGGTGATCCTCGCGCGCGGCCGGCTGCGGCTCGCGCAGGGCCGCGTCGAGGAGGCGATCGAGGAGCTGCGCGAGGCCGGCCGCCGCGCGCTGGGCATCGATCACGTGAACCCGGCGGCGGTGCCCTGGCGGTCGCGGCTGGCCGAGGCGCTCATGCAGGCCGGCCAGTCCGCCGAGGCCGGGCGGCTCGCCGCCGAGGACCTCGAGCGGGCGCGGGCGCAGGGATCCGCGCGACCGATCGGCATCGCGCTGCGGGCGTCCGCGCGGGTGGCGGGCGGCGATGAGGAGATCCGGCTGCTCCGCGAGGCCGTGGCGGTGCTCGACCCGTCGGGCGCCGCGGTCGAGACCGCGCGGGCGCACGCGGACCTGGGCGCGGCGCTGCGGCGCGCCGGCGACCTGGACGGGGCGCGCGACGCGCTGCGCCGCGCCGTCGACCTCTCGCACCGCTGCGGGGCCGCCGCCGTCGAGGACGCCGCGGTCGCCGAGCTGCGCGCCACCGGCGCGCGGCCGCGCCGCCGCGCGACGACCGGCGCAGAGGCGCTCACGCCGAGCGAGCGCCGTATCGCCGAGCTGGCGGCCGGCGGTCAGCAGAACCGCGAGATCGCCGAGGCGCTGTTCGTGACGACCGCCACGGTCGAGTACCACCTGCGCAACGCCTACCGCAAGCTCGGCATCGCCTCGCGCACCGAGCTGGCCGCCACGCTGGCGGGCGGCTCGGCCTCGAAGCGGTAGCCGATCCCGAAGTGGGTGTGGATGTAGCGCCAGCCGGGCGAGGCGCGCTCGAGCTTCTGGCGCAGCTTGCGCACGAACACGTCGACCGACCGATCGCCGTGCACCATCGCGTAGCCCCACACGCGCTCGTAGATCTCCTCGCGGCGCAGCACCTGGCCTTCGGCCGAGGTCAACAACTCGAGCAGCTCGAACTCGCGGCGCGTGAGCTCGAGCGGCGTTCCGGACGCGACGGCCTGGAACTGGCCGGGAAGGATCTCCAGCTCGCCGTTGGCCACCGGCCGGACGGGCGCGTGATCCCCCGAGCGCCGGCGGCGGCGCACGACGGCCTCGACCCGGGCGAGGACCTCCTCGGGGTGGCAGGGCTTGGTGATCCAGTCGTCGGCGCCGAGCCGCAGGGCGCGGACGCGCTGCGCCACGCTCGACTGCCCGGTGCAGACGATGACCCCGAGGTGCGCGACGCGGTCGCACAGCACGTCGAGGTACGCCCAGCCCTGCGGGCCCAGCACCGCGAGGTCGACGACCAGCGCGTCGAGCCGCATCGAGACGATCGCCTCCGGGGGCACCGGCGACGCCAGCACGCGGTGCGGCCAGCCGGCACCTTCGAGCCGCTTCGTGAGCACTCGCAGGAACCCGCTGTCCGTGTCGACGATGCCGAGGCGGATCGGCGCTGTCACAACGGCGTGAGACTACCGGCGATACGCCACGGCGTTAGCGTGTACGGGCGGTGCAGTTCCCGAGCTTCGTCGACGCTCTCCCGATCACCCACTCCGCTCTGGAGTTCGCGGCCGCGCGCCATACCGGCCAGCACCGCACGGCCGACCACGCGCCGTTCATCCTGCACCCGCTGGAGGTGGCGCATCTGCTCAGCGGCCGCGGCTACACCGACGAGGTGATCGCCGCCGCCGTGCTGCACGACGTGATCGAGGACACGGGCGTCACGCGCGACGACCTGGTCGAGCGGTTCGGCGCGCGGGTCGCCGATCTGGTCATCGCGGTCACCGAGCCGTCCGCGGACGGGTCGTACGCCCAGCGCAAGGCGCTGCTCCGCGACGCGGTCGCGCACGCCGACCGGGAGGCGCTCGCGATCTACGCCGCCGACAAGGTCGGCAAGCTGCGCGAGCTGCGCATGGCGATCGCGACGCGGCGGGACTACGTGCCCGACCCGGCGCAGCTCGACCACTACTGGGCGAGCCTCGGGCTGCTCGAGGAGCACCTGCCCGACGAGCCGCTCGTGCGCCAGCTGCGCTTCGAGCTGGAGGCGCTGGCGATGCTCCCGCCCGAGCCGCGGACCGATGAGTCCGAGCCGCCGCGGGAGTCCCTGTTGCATGGGACTGAGTGAATGCAAGGTGGAGCCGGCCGTCGCCGTCTCCGATGTCGACAGGGCCCGGCACTTCTATGAGGAGCAGCTCGGCCTGACGCCCGGCGAGGTGGAAGAGGGCCAGAGCGTGCGCTACCCGTGCGGGAGCGGGACCTGGATCTTCATCTACCTGTCCGTCGAGAACGCGGGCCGCTCCCCGGCCACGATCGCCGGCTTCTTCGTCGACGATCTGGCCGCGACGATGGACGACCTCGCGTCGCGCGGCGTGACGTTCGAGCGCTACGACCAGCCCGGGCTGAAGACCGACGAGCGCGGCGTGTTCGACGCCGGCAGCTTCAAGGCCGCGTGGGTCCGCGACCCCGACGGCAACACGCTCGCGATCACGGAGACGTGATGGACCTCTTCGCCGGCATGCGGGTGGGCGACGTCGAGGCGGCGAGGGCGTGGTACGAGCGCCTGCTCGGCCGCGAGCCGTCGTTCCTCCCAAACGAGTCCGAGGCGGTCTGGGAGCTCGCCGAGAACCGCTTCGTCTACATCCTGGAGGACCGGGACCGCGCCGGCCGCGGGCTCGTGACCTTCTTCGTCGACGACCTCGACGACGCCGTCGCCGACATCGCGTCGCGCGGCATCGAGCCCGACGAGCGCGAGACGTACCCAGGTAAGGCGCGCAAGGCGACCTACCACGATCCCGACGGGAACGAGATCGGCTTCGGCGGACCCGTATGACCGTCGCGCTGGTCCCGATCACCCGTGAGAACGTGCGCGCCGTGTGCGACCTCGCGGTGCGGGAGGACCAGCGCGGGTTCGTCGCGCCGGCCGCGCACACGATCGCCGAGGCCAAGTGCTACGAGCCGGGCGCGTTCCTGCGGGCGATCGCGGCCGACGGCGATCCGGTCGGCGTCGTGTGGGTGCAGACCGACGAGCCGGTTCCGTACCTCGTGCGGTTCATGGTCGCCGCCGGCTCGCAGGGCCGCGGGATCGGCCGCGCCGCGGTCGCGCTGGTCCTCGACGAGATGCGCGCGGCCGGCCACCGGGAGCTCGAGCTGAGCTACGTGCCGGCCGAGGGCGGCGCCGAGGGGTTCTGGCTGGGTTGCGGCTTCGAGCCGACGGGCCGCATGCACGGGGACGAGGTGCTCGTGCGCACGGATCTCTAGGATCCGGTCCAGGCATGGGACGGAGGCTCGCAGCGGCGGCGTGCGCGCTCGCCACCACGGCGCTGGTGTTCGCGGCGCCCGCTCTCGGCGAGGGGCCGGACCTCCGGTTCCGCGGCCAGGCGATCGTTCCGACCGGGACGACGTTCGCGGGCACGACGGTCGGCGGGCTGTCCTCGATCACCTACGACCGGCGCCGCGACGTTTACTACACGGTGTCCGACGACCAGAGCGTCCTGCAGCCCGTGCGCTACTACACCGTCGGGCTCGACGTGCACGACGGCCGGCTCACCGACCGTGACGTTCGGTTCCGGGGCGTCACCACGCTGCTGGCGCCGGACGGCAACCCGTACGCGCCGATGAGCGTGGATCCCGAGGGCCTGGTCCTGACCAAGGACCGCCGGCTCATCCTGACATCCGAGGGCATCCCGGCGAGCCTGATCGACCCGTTCGTGCGCCGATACTCGCTCGGCGGCCGCTTCCTCGGCGACCTGAGGGTGCGGCGGGCGTTCCGCGTGACCGCCGACCAGTCGCGCGGCGTCCGGCCGAACCTGGGTTTCGAGAGCGCCGGAGTGTCACAGGATGGCCGCGATATCTACACGGCCACGGAGAACGCGCTCTACCAGGACGGGCCGGCTGCGACGATCGCCAACGGCAGCCCGGCGCGCATCCTGCGGTACGACCTGCGCAGCGGCCGGCTCGAGCGCCAGTGGTTCTACGAGACCGACCCGGTCGCCGAGCCGCCGGTGCCCGCGACCGCCTTCTCGGTCAACGGCGTCGTCGAGCTGCTGCCGATCGGGCACGACCGCCTGATCGCGATGGAGCGGTCGTTCTCGGTCGGCGCGCCCGGGACCGGCAACACGATCAGGCTCTACGACGTGACGCTGCGCGGCTGGCACGCCCACAAGAGGCTGCTGCTCGACCTCGACGATCTCGGCATCCCGCTCGACAACGTCGAGGGCCTGACGTTCGGGCCGCGGCTGAAGGGCGGCCAGCGGTCGCTCGTCCTGGTCAGCGACAACAACTTCGCCGCCACCCAGTTCACGCAGTTCCTGCTGTTCTCGCTCCGCTAGGGAGCGAGCGATCAGCTCTGGTGCTGGCCCGCCCAGGCCATCAGCGCGAACAGGGCCGCCGCACCGCAGCCGATGGCGATCGCGACGATGTGCTCGATGACTTCCATGCGTCCGAGTGTGGAACGGCTCTCTCAAGCGCTGCTGAAGAACGTGTCGCCGGGGAATAAATGCTTCGGCGACGAGGTCTTCCTGACGTGATCCGCGTCGAGGTCCACCACCGGCTCCCGGTCGGCCTGCGCGACGGGTTCGACTACATCACCGATCCCGGCAACTGGCCGGAGTACTGGCCGCGCTTCGTCCGCATGGAGGGCGAGCCGCGCTGGCGCGAGCCCGGTGATCGCGCCGCGCTGGTCCTGCGCATGGTCGGCCGCGAGGTCGAGCTGCACATGACGCTGGAGCGGATCGAGCCCTACCGGCTGGTCGAGTACACCAGCGAGCAGCGCGGCCTGCCGGTCGCGCACCACGAGCGGCACTTCGCCGACCGCGACGGCGAGCTCGACTACCGGATCGCCGTCGAGTACGAGCCCCGGCGCGGATGGCGCGCCGTGTTCGATCGAGTCGTCGTCCGCCGCGCGATCGAGCGTACGCTCAGGGAGACGGTCGCGAACCTCGAGCGCAAGATGGGCGGATGACCGAGGCGCCGCAGCGCCTGGCGGTCGCGGCCGACGCGCCGGGCATCCGGGAGCTGATGCGCTCCTCGGTGCGCGACCTCTTCCCGGCGTACTACGACGAGCGCCAGACCGCCAGCGCCGCCGTGCACATCGCCCACCTCGACATGCAGCTGATCGAGGACGGCACCTTCTTCGTCCATACCGCGGGCGGCGAGATCGTCGCGTGCGGCGGCTGGAGCCGGCGGAACAAGCTGTTCAACGGACCCGGCGACCGCGACGACGACGACCGCCTCCTCGATCCCGCGAGCGAGCCGGCCCGCGTACGGGCGATGTTCGTGCGCGGCGACTGGACCCGGCGCGGGCTCGGCCGGGCGATCCTCGCGTCGTGCGAGCGCTCCGCCGGCGCCGAAGGGTTCAGGGAGCTCGTGCTCGGCGCCACGCTCGCGGGCGTGCCGCTCTACACAGCGTTCGGGTTCCGCGAGACCGACCGCTTCCCGGTGGAGATGCCCGACGGCGTGGCCGTCGACGTCGTCACGATGCGGCGGGCGATCGACCGCACACCGGAACGTGCGGGATGAACACCGGTCGTTCACATCCGGCCAACAAGGTCGGTCCGAGGCGCCGCGTAGCCTGGCTGTGTGCCGGTCGCCGCGCTGCGTGACGACACCCCGGAGCGCGGTTCGCTCGCGCTCGTCCCGGCGGACCCCGAGCGGTCGGCCGCGGTGATCGATCTCGGCTCGAACTCCTGGCGCTTCGTCGCCTACCGGTATGTCCCGCGGGGCGCCTGGCGCCCGGTCGGGCAGCTGCAGGAGCCCGTGCGCATCGCCGCCGGCCTGGCGGCGACCGGGCGCGTCGCCCCGGCGCGCATCTCGCACGGGCTCGAGACGCTGGAGATGTTCGCGCGCTACGGCTCGGCACTCGGCGTCGATCCGCGCGACACGAAGGTCGTCGCGACGAGCGCGCTGCGCGACGCCGCGAACGGCGCCGACGTGCTCGCCCGCGCGCGGCGGGTCAGCGGCCTCGAGATCCGCACGCTCACGGCCGCCGAGGAGGCGCATCTCGGCTACGTCGCGGCGGTCAACTCGACGACGCTGACGGACGGGCTCGCGCTCGACCTCGGCGGCGGCAGCCTCCAGGTGGTCGACGTGCGCGACCGCGAGGCGCGCGGCTCGGCTTCCTGGCCGCTCGGCGCCGTCCGGGTGACCGAGGAGCTGCTGAGCGGGAGCGGCGTGCCCTCGCGCAAGCAGCTCAAGCGCGCGCGGGCGGCCCTCAGGGAGCAGCTCGACGGCGTGCCGGCCCTGACCAGCGGCGGGCGGATCGTCGGGATGGGCGGCGCCGTCCGCAACTTGGCGACCGCCGCCATGCGCGCGCGCAGCGACACTCCCGCCGGGGCGCAGGGCAGCGTGCTCACCCTCGGTGCGCTGCGCGACCTGACCGGCCGGCTCGCACGCCGCCCGGCCGACCGCCGCGCGCTGCCGGGCATCAAGTCCTCGCGCGGCGACATCATCCTCGCCGCGGCGCTCGTGCTCGAGGCGGTGCTCGACCGCACCGGCGGCGAGCGACTGGAGGTCACCCGCGCGGGTCTGCGCGAGGGCGTGTTCTTCAGCTCGCACCTGCACGCCGGCGAGCCGCCGCTCGTCGCCGACGTGCGTGCCGCGGCCGTGCGCAACCTCGCCGCCGCGCACGGCGTCGACGCGGCACGCGCCGAGCGCGTGACGCAGCTCGCGCTCGGGCTGCACGACTCGCTGCGCAGCGCCGGGATCGTCGCACCGTCGGCCGAGGAGCGGGAGCTGCTCGCCGCCGCGGCGACGCTGCACGACATCTCCACGGCGCCGGCGCACGCGCGCGACCTGCTGCTGGGCAGCGACGTCTACGGCTTCGGCCCGCGCGAGATCGCCCTCGTGGCCCAGATCGTGCGCTACCACCGCAAGGGCACGCCGGCGCTCGACGACGTCGCGCCGCTCGCGCGCCCGAAGGACGCCCGGCTCGTGGCCCGCTGCGCGCTGCTGCTCCGCCTGGCCACACAGCTCGCGCCCGGCCGCGACACGTCGGTCCGCACGGCGCGCCTCGTCCCCGACGGCGAGCGCCTGCGCATCGAGATCACCGGCGACGAGCGCCTGGCACGGTGGGCGCTCGCGCGCTGCGACGACCAGTTCCCGGCCGTCTTCGGGCGCGCCCTCGACGTCGCCGGCTAGAGCGCCGGCGCCACCTCGGCCCAGAGCTCCGCGTACGCCAGGGCGGCCGGCGACTTCGGGTGGTTGACCACCAGCGGGATGCGGTGCACGCCCATCTGCTCGACCGCGCTCGCCACCGGGATGCTCGCCCGGGCCACGCCGAGGAGCGTCTCGGGCAGCGACGCCGCCAGCTCGCGGTGCAGCCGTCTCCGGCGATCGACCATCGACAGGAACGCGACGACGTCGGGCGCCGGCTGCGGGCCGCCGGCCAGGAACTCCTGGAGCTGCTCGAACGTGCGCACCGAGAGGGTCGAGGGCACGAGCGGGACGAGCAGCACGTCGGCCGCCGTGAAGACGTTCTCGGACACCAGCGAGATCGAGGGCGGGCAGTCGAGGATCGCCACGTCGAAGTGCTCGGCCAGCGGGTCGAGCACCCGCGAGACGCCGGCCAAGGGCTTCTTGGCCTGGTCGAGCGCGATGTCGAGGTGCCGGTAGGAGAAATCCGCCGGCAGCAGGTCGAGCCCCTCGATGTCGGTGCCCTTGAGCACGCTCAACGGATCGCGCCGGCCGCGGACGAGCTTGCCGCCGCCGCCCTTGACCTTGGGCCTGACGCGGAACAGGAACGACGCAGCGCCCTGGGGGTCGAGGTCCCAGATCAGCGTGCGCCGACCCTCGCGCGCCGACAGCGCCGCGAGGTTCACCGCCGTCGAGGTCTTTCCCACCCCGCCCTTGATCGAGTAGGTCGCCAGGACCTTCACGACAGCTTCCTGAACGTGTCCCGCACGAGCTTGCGCTGCGACTTCGCGGCGAACGCCTCGAACCGCTCCGCGAAGTGCGCACGGGTCTCCCGCTGGTCGGCCTCGAGGTACGAGATCAGCGACCCGGCGGCCAGGATCGCGCCCGGCCCGTCCTTGACGGTCGCCAGCTCGTCGGCGGTCTCGCGCAGCATGTCGGTCTGCACGCTGCGGTCCTGGAAGTGGCCGAGCACGTCCTGCAGGTCCTTCAGCGCCGCGACCATCGGCTTGACGACGTCGGCGGGGAACAGCGAGCCGAACAGCTCGAGCAGGTAGCGCAGCTCCTTTCCGCGCTTGCGCAGCTCGTGCAGATCCTCGTCCGGACTGGCGGCGTCGATCGCGCTGCCGTCGCGCACCATCCGCCGGTAGACGCGGCGGATCCGGTCGGCCGCCACCGCCTCGATCGGCACAGCAGCGCGCGGGCGCTCCCCGGCGTCCTCGCCGGGCGGAGTGGCGGCGAGCGCGCGCCAGCCCTCGATCGCGGCCGCGAACCGCCGGCTGCGCAGGGCGCGGCGGAGCTTGGTCAGCTCGCGCGAGCGCCGGCGGACCAACAGTCGCCGCAGCGGCTCGAGCTCGCCGTCCGCCGACGCGGTCAGCGCGTCCCACTCCAGGAGCTGTACGTCGAGGTCGCGGACAGGCCCGGTGACCGCCTGCGCCCACTTGAGCTCGTCGCGCACGCGCGCGCGGGCCTCGGGCGGATGCACGCCGGCGAGCTCGCGGAGCACCGAGCGGGCGCGCCGGATCGACACGCGGAGGTCGTGCAGGAACTCGGTGTCGAGGTCGTCGAGCGTCCCGGGCACGTTCGCCTCGGCGATGTCCGCGAGCGGCAGCAGCACGAGCCCGGCCGCGACGTCGGACCGCGTGCCCGGGCTCCAGCACCACGCGCACCTTCGACGGCCAGCCCTCGGGCCGGCCGCCGGCCGCGCGTACCGCGTCGTCGAACAGCGTCGACGCCGCGGGCTCCAGCCGCAGGCGCTCACGCAGGCGGCCCGCCACGCGCTCGAAGTCGCCGTCATAGCCCCGCACGGGCACGACGAGCAGACGCGGCGCCAGCGCCGCGTCGCCGACCGTGCCGTGCACCAGCGACAGCCGGACGACGGTCTTGCCGTCGCCGTTGAGCACCGCGACCGGGACGGTCCGGCTGCGCATCCGCGTGACGTGCAGCAGCACGCGTTCCTCGAGCACCGGGGCGAGGCGGTCGCGCACGGGACCCGGTGGCAGGGCGGCGACGCCGACGGCGGGCGCATCGCGCACCTCGGCCCGCCGGACCGGCATCCCCGGTTCGTGCACGATGAGCGTGCCCCGGCGCGTCCGCTCAGCGCGCAGCCCGGCGGAGCGCAGGCGCGTGTCGAACGTGTCCAGCAGGACACGATCGGACGTGGTGCTCCGCCCCACCTCGACGTCGAGGCTCTCGCGCAGGAGCGCGAGGAAGCGGGCCTCTTCGACGTCTTCGGGAAGCTCGAGCTCGAGCGGCGCTGGAGGCATCGGCGCCCGGGAGTCTGGCATTCACGGGTCCGTCACGCGATCCGGCCGTTTGCAGGCCATCCTCGCTGGTGATGCCGCACTTCGACCTGCATCTGCACCTGCTCCCCGGCGTCGACGACGGCCCGGCCGACGAGGCCGCGAGCCTCGCCCACGCGGAGCGCATGGCACGCGCCGGCGTCCTCGAGGCGACGGTGACGCCGCACGTCGGCCATCCGGACTTCCCGCTCGACGTCGCGACCATCCCCGATCGCACGCGCGCGCTGCAGGAGGCGATCGACGCCGCCGGCATCGGGCTGCACCTGCACCCCGGCGGCGAGATCTTCCCCGACGGCGCGATGGCGCTCGGCCGCCGCGAGCTCGAGGTCATCGCCCACGGCGCGTCAGGCGCGCGTTGGGTCCTGCTCGAGGTCCCGTTCCGCGGGATCGACGCACGCTTCCTGGAGGCCTGTCTGCACGTTCGCGACCACGGCTTCGGACTGCTGATCGCCCACCCCGAGCGCGCCGCCGGGCTCATGACCGGCGGGCTGGAGCGCCTGCGGCCGGTGATCGAGGCCGGCGCGCTGCTGCAGGTGAACGTGTGCTCGCTGCTCGGGCGCCACGGACCCGAGGCGCAGGGCGCCGGGGCGCGGCTGGTGCGCGACGGCCTGGCCTACGTGCTGGCCTCCGACGGCCACGGCGGCGACGAGAACCGCTGCCACACGCTCGCGGTCGGCCCTGCTGCGGCCGCGCGCGCGGGAGCCTCGGCGCTGCGCAGCCGCCAGCTCACGGGCGCGAACCCGCGCTTCCTGCTCGCGCACGGGATCCCGGCGGGGCCGGCGCGCGACCCGGCCGCGTGGCGACCGCACCACGAGCAGCGCATGCGGGCGGCGATCGCCGCCGCGCGCCGTATCACCCCTACCGGGTGAAATTGCGCTGGAACACCCGCGGCGGGTGATGCGCGCGGACCATGGTCCGCCTAATCTCGATGTCGGCGTTGGTCTCCGGCCCTCTTCGAAGCGGCCCTCGGGACGGCAGGCCGCCGATCTCTCCTCCAACCTGGCGGCGTGCCGACTCCGGGTCAGCCCCGGCGGGCAGGTCCTGGTGCCACGCCGACAGCCCAACCTGCCCTCCGGTTGGCCAGGCGGTGGCCGGCTCGCCGTGCGCGCTTCGCGGTGCCTGCGCGGATGGGGCGAGCCGCCACCGCCCGCGCGCATCAGTCAGCATCCGGCCGTTGAGAGCCCTGGCCCAGCGAGCGACCGGCGTGTTCCACAAGCTCGTGGACCCGCTGCTGCGCTTCAACTTCATCGACCGCTCGCTGGCGCTCGGCGCGCAGGCCTTCGGCGCCGTGATCCCACTGCTGATCGTGCTCGAGACCGCGCAGCCGGGCAACGACTCGCTCGCCGACGAGCTGATCGAGCGCTTCCAGCTCAGCGGCTCCGCCGCCGAGACCCTGCGCGACGCGTTCGCGACGCCCACCGACGAGACGACGACGACCGTGCTCAGCGTGGTCGTCCTGGTGGTGTCCGCGCTGTCGTTCACGCGCCGGCTGCAGCGGCTCTACGAGGAGTCGTGGTCGCTCGAGACGCGCGGGGTGCGCGGCACGGGCTGGGGCCTGCTGTGGCTGGGATTCCTGACGGTCTACCTGTCGCTGCACCCCGCGCTGGACAGCCTGGTGAACGGCCTCGCCTCCACGCTGCTCACGCTGGCCGGGGGGTTCCTGATCGGCCTCGTGACACCGCTGCTCCTGCTCGGGCGCCGCAAGCGGTGGCAGGCGCTGGTCCCGCAGGCCTCGCTCACGGCCGTCGGGCTCACGGGCCTGGGCGTATGGACCGCGGTGTACATGCCGCACGCGATCGGATCGTCGGCCGCCAACTATGGCGCGATCGGCGTGGCGTTCGCGCTGCTCACGTGGCTGTGGGGTCTCGGGATCGTGCTGGTATGTGCAGCGGTGTTCGGATCGCCGCAGATGAAGTGGCGGGAGCTCTTCCGCACGTGAGGAGGTCAGCCAGGACCGCGGAGCGTCAGCCGCCCCTCGCCCTGGGGCAGGAGCACGGCGCGCGCGGCCACGACGAGGTAGGCGACGGCGGCGAGCCGCGGGAAGATGAGGAGGCCGGCGACCATCGCCGCCCCGTAGACCACCACGGGCAGGCCGTGCCGTTGCAGCACCTCGAGCGGCGGCGGCGCCTCGCCGTGCAGGAGCTCGGGGTGGGCCTCGGCGTATCGCCGCGCGGCGCCGATCAGGGCCTCGATCACGATCGCCGTGGCGCCGTAGAAGACGACCGCCGCGCGCTCGGCGTCACGCGACGCGTCGAACGCCTCGGCCAACAGCGCGGTCGGGAACGGCAGGAACGAGGCGGCCATGAGCAGCAGGATGTTCAGCCGCATCAGGGTCGGGTCGACGAACCGCAGGTGCATGAACAGCCGGTGATGGGCGAGCCACACGCCGCCGACGGTCAGGAAGCTCGTCACGTAGGCCAGATACGCGGGCCACTCCTTCAGGATCGCGCCCCACAGATCGTCGAACTGGTCAGGGTCGATGCCGATCTCCAACACGAGCAACGTGATCGCGATCGCGAACACGCCGTCGCTGAACGCCTCCACGCGGGAGGTCGACCAGTGCCCCTCGCTCTCCATGGGCGGACGATCCGCCGCGCCGGGGTGAGCGCGCTTCACCCGCGCGGGGTGAGGGGCGCGTGAGCAGCGTCTCGCGCGTGGCCGCGACCAAGCTCCACCCGCCGCGGCCGCGCGCGGGCGTCGTCGAGCGCCGGAGGCTGGACGAGCGGCTCGACCGCCTCACCGCGCGGCAGGTGACGTTCGTCAGCGCGGCGGCCGGCTATGGCAAGACGATCGCGGTGACGTCGTGGCTGCGGCGACGGGGCCTCACGGCGGCGTGGGTGTCGCTCGACGAGTCCGATGACGACCCGGCCGCGCTGTGGACGTCGATCGCCGCCGCGATCGTGCGCGCGCATCCGGACATGCCGCCCGGTCGCGCACGACCGTCGCGGGAGGACGTGCTGTCGCGCATCACCGCGTATGGGCGGCCGGTTCTGCTCGTGCTCGACGACTTCGACGCGGTGACCGACGCCCGCGCCATCGCTTCGCTCGGCCGCGCCGGCCGCGATCTGCCGGCGAACCTTAAGGTCATCGCGGTGACCAGAGGGCACCCGCCGATCGAGGCTCCGGACCGACTTGGCGCACCCGAACTCGCGTTCACGGCCGGCGAGGCCCGCGAGCTGCTCGCCGGGGACGAAGGGCTCGCGCTCAGCGACGCCGAGGTCGGAGCGCTCGTCGAGCGGACCGAGGGGTGGCCGGCCGGGCTGTACCTCGCCGCGCTGTGGCTGCGCGGGCCTGACGCCGCCATCCCGCCGTTCACCGCCGGCGATCGCAACGTCACCGACTACATGACCGGCGAGGTGCTCGACGCGCTCGACGCCGACACGCGCGCGTTCCTGCTCGAGACCTCGGTGCTCGGGCGGTTCTCCGCGGCGCTCGCCGATCACGCGCGCGGCCGGTCGGACTCGGCGGCGCTGCTCGAGCGGGTGTCGCGCGCGAACCTGTTCCTCGTCGCGCTCGACGACGCGGGCGAGTGGTTCCGGTACCACGCGTTGTTCGGCGAGCTGCTGCGCCGCGAGCTGGCGCTCGACGACGCGGCTGCGGCGCCGCGACTGCACGCCCGCGCCGCCGAATGGCTGCTCGCGCGCGGAGAGCTCGCCGACGGCATCGAACACGCCGACGCGGCGGGCGATCACGAGACCGTCGCCGGTCAGCTGCAGGTCCGCGGTAACGAGCTCGTCCGCGACGGGCGCGGCGCGACGCTGCTCCGGTGGGTGTCACGGCTGCCGGAGGACCTGCTGCTCGCCCGCCCGGACGTCACGACCCTGGGGGCCCTGGCCTCGGACGCATTCGTGGGCCGCGACGCACGCGGCCAGCGACTGCTCGAGCTGGCCGAGCGCTCGCGCGACGAGCATCCCGAGCGCTGGAGCCCGGGGGCGGCGACCGTCGTCGCGATGCTGCGCGCGAACGAGATCGACGGCGATGTCGCAGCGCTCGTGGCCGCCTGCCGCCACACCGTCGCGCTCGCCGACGACGGCGCCGACGACTTCACCGTCGCCGCCCGGGCCATGCTCGCCAACGCGCTCCTGCTGGCAGGCGACGTGGCGGGCGGGCGCGCGATCGCCGAGGCGGCGCTCGCCCATCCCGCAGCGGCGGATCGACCTCACGGCTACGTCGGCGCGCACGCGGTGCTCGCGATGGCCGCAGCCGGCGCGGGCGACCTCGCATCCGCGCGAGGACATGCCGACCGCTCACTGGGCGCGGCGCGCGAGGCGGGGATCCTGGCCTCACAGTCGGGATCGCGTGCGCACTTCGCCGCCGCGATGGTGCACGCCGCCGGCGGCGCGCTCGAACTCGCCGAACGGGGCTTCGAGCGAGCGCTGCGCCCGGCCGGAGGCGGCGTGCGGCGCGCGTGGATGCTCGCCGAGCTCGCCGACGTCCGCGCGCGGCGCGGCCGCGCCGCCGAGGCCCGGGAGGCCCTGGCGGCGGCGCGTGACCTCGTCGCCGACGCGCACGACCCCGGCCGGGTCGCGACGCGCCTGGATGCGGTGGAACGGAAGCTGGGCTAGCTCTTGCCGGCGGCGGCGAGCGCCTCGGTCAGCTGCTGCTCGGTCTCGTTGTCGAGCGAGGTCTGGATGACCTTGCCCTCGATCTTGATCTGCGGCAGGACCTTGTCGATCGACACGCTGCGGATCAGGAACAGCACGGCCGCGCCGCCCTGGTCGAGCTCGGTGCCGAGCTCCTTCATGAACTTGTCGTCGATCCCGTAGTCACTGAGCGCACCGCCGGCCGCGCCGGCCGCGGCGCCCATCGCCATGCCGAGCAGCGGCATCAGGAAGATCAGCCCGATCAGGCCGCCCCAGAGCGCGCCCGACGCGGCGCCCAGGCCGGCCATCGAGGGCTGGTGCAGCTTGATCTTGCCGTCGGCCTTCCGCTCGACGATGACCAGGTCCTCCAGCTCGATCTCGTGAGCCTTCTGAGCCTCAGCGGTGTTCGTCGCAACCTGCTGGGCCGTGGCCAGGTCGGGATACGCGATGGCCACCAGATCCGACATCAGTTCCTCCTCGTGAGTTGACGACGTGATCCTCGTCGCCCGGCGGGTGACGCCGCCTCACCCGCATGGGGTGAGGTCGGCGGCCGTTTTGGACCGGTTCTCTGAGTTTTTGCGCGCAACCGTGCGGTCGCCTATGGTCAGGCAACGGACCGGCGGGAGGGGGCGCTACGACCACAGCCAGCATCCAGGGATCACGGCAGGATCCAGTCGCGCTGGCCGCGACCAAATTCCTGCCGCCCCACGTGCCCGAGTCGATGGTGCATCGCGCGCGCCTCAGCGCGCGGCTCGACACCGGCGTGCGCGAGCCGCTGACGCTGGTGGCCGCTCCCGCGGGCGCCGGCAAGAGCGCGCTGCTCAGCGAGTGGGCGGCCGCGCGCGGTGGTCCGACCGCGTGGCTGTCGCTCGACCCGGTGGACGCCGACCGCCGCCGTTTCTGGCGCGGCGTGCTCGAGGCGCTGCGGCGCGCCGGGCTGCGCGGGCCCGTGACCGAGCTCGAGGTCCAGCCCAGCGAGGACGCGGACCTGATCCTCCCCGCCCTCGTGAACGCGCTCGAGGACCTCGACGAGCCGGTCGTGCTCGTGCTCGAGGACCTGCACGAGATCGGCGACGCAGCGGCGCTTCGCGACCTCGACCGGCTGCTCCGTCATCCCTCGCCCGCGCTGCGGCTGGTGATCTCCACACGCGTGGACCCGCCGCTGCGCGTCGGGCGGCTCCGCGTGACCGGCGAGCTCACGGAGATCCGCGGCGGCGACCTGGCCTTCACGCTCCCGGAGACCGTGGAGCTGCTCGGCGCATCGGACATCGCGGTGGACCCGGAGACGGCCGAGACGCTGTGGCAGCGCACCGAGGGCTGGGCCGCCGGCCTGCGACTCGCGGCGCTGACGATGCGCGCGCACCCCGACCCGGCCGCGTTCGTCGCCGACTTCGCGGGCGACGACAGCACGGTGGCCGACTACCTGCTCGCCGAGATCCTCGCCCAGCAGGCGCCGGACGTCCGCGAGTTCCTGCTCCGCATCTCGATCGTCGATGCCACGACGGCCGACCTCGCGGACGCGCTCACGGGCCGGACCGACTCGGCGCGCATCCTTACGCGGCTCGCGCGCGATCACGCGCTGCTCTCGTCGTCCGGGGACGACCGCGCCTGGCACCGGCTGCACCCGCTGTTCGCCGAGCTGCTGCGGTCCGAGCTGCGTCACCGGGCCGCCGACGAGGTCCCCGAGCTGCACCGGCGCGCCGCCCGCTGGTTCGAGGCGAACGGCCGCGCAGTCGAGGCGCTCGAGCACGCGGCGGCCGGCCGCGACTGGGAGCACGTCGGGTCGCTCGCCGCAGACCACTGGGTGCGGATGCTGCTCGAGGGCGAGCTGAGCGCGCTCGGGCCGGTCCTTGAGCGCATGCCGGACGAGCAGCGCAGGCGCGATCCCGAGGTGACGCTCGCGATCGCGGGCGTGCACGTGAGCGCCGGCGACGAACCCGGCGCACGGCATTGGTTCGACCTCGCGCGCGCGGGCCGCGACGACGTGCCGGCCGACCGGCGCAGCGCGTTCGACCTGGCGCTGGCCGCCGTCGGGCTCATGCGCGGGCGGCTGCGGGGCGACATCGATGCCGCGATGCAGCACGCGCAGACGATGTTCGAGCGCGACGGCGCCTACGCGGAGACGACGGCAGGCCCCGACGACCTGCGGGCGCTGGCGCTGACCGAGCTCGGCATCGCCGAGCTCTGGAGCGGCGACATGGAGCGCGCGCGGCGCGACCTCGACACGGCGCGCGGCGCCGCGACGGCCGCCGGCCGCGACTGGCTCGTCGTCCTGAGCACCGCCTACCTCGGCGTCGAGGCGATGGTCCGCGGCCGCTTCGAGCGGGCGATGCGGCTCGCCACCGCCACGGAGGCGCTCGCTCACCAGCGCGGCTGGTGCGGCACATGGCCGGTCGGCATCACGGCCGGCACCCTGGCCGCGATCGCCTTCCACCGGAACCGGCTCGACGAATGCGCGGCGCACCAGCGGCGCGCCGTCGACCGCCTCAAGGGCTCGGGCGACCGGCCGCTGCGCGCGATGACGGCCGTGCAGGAGGCACGCCTGCAGTCCGCCCTCGGCCGCCCCGAGCCGGCGTTCGAGGCGCTGCAGGAGGCGCGCTGGTGGCTGCGCGACTGGCCGATCATGCCGGCAATCCCGGGCCTGATCTCCGCACTCGAGGCGACGGTGCTCGCGAGCATGGGCGACGACGAGGCGGCCGCCGCCCAGCTGACCGGCGACTCCGAGGAGGCGGCGGTGGCACGGGCGCGGCTGCACCTGCGCGCCGGCGCCGCTGCCGCGGCGCGCAAGGAGGTCGAGCCGTTCCTGACCTCCCGGATCGTGCTGCCCCCGACGCGGATCGAGGCGTGGGTGGTCGCGGCCGTGGCGCGCGACGCGCTCGGCGACGCGACCGGCGCCGGCGCCGCGCTCGAGCAGGCGCTGGGCACCGCCGAGCTGGGCGGGATCCAGCGCGCGTTCCTCATGCACGGCTCGTCGATCGCGCCGCTGCTGCACCGCCACCGGCGCAACGGCACGAGCCATCGCGCGCTGCTCGACGAGCTGGTGGCCGCCGTCGACCGCCACGGCGACGGGCGCCCGGTCGCGACCCTTCCCGACGCGCTGTCGGACCGCGAGGAGGCGGTGCTCCGCTACCTGCCGACGATGATGTCCAACCAGGAGATCGCCGGCGAGCTGTTCGTCTCGGTCAACACCGTCAAGACCCACCTGAAGGCGATCTACCGCAAGCTCGACGTCGAGGACCGGCGCAGCGCCGTGCGGCGCGCCCGCGAGCTCTCGCTCATCGGCCCTCCGTGAGATTCACCCAACCCGGGTGATGCCCGTTCACCCGCTGTGGCCGGACCATCGCGGCACCCCCATAAAGGAGAGAGCTGATGGCCAGTACGCAGTACGACCGCGGGCCCGAGCAGGAGGTCTCCGGCTGGGCGGTAAGCGGGATCGTGTTCGCCGCGTCGATGTTGGTCCTGATCGGGACGTTCCAGGCCCTGGCCGGGATCGTCGCGCTCTTCAACGACGACTTCTACGTCGTCACCCGCAACTACACGTTCGACCTCGACGTGACCGCGTGGGGCTGGCTCCACCTGATCCTCGGCATCGCGATCCTGGCGACGGGCGTCGGCCTGTTCGCCCGGAAGACATGGGCCGGCGTCGCGGGCATCATGCTCGCGATGCTGAGCGCGCTCGCGAACTTCTTCTTCATCCCCTACTACCCGATCTGGGCGCTGCTCCTGATCGCTCTCGACGTCTGGGTGATCTGGGCGCTGACCCGCCCGGGCGCGATCCGCACCTGAACGGCGGAGGTGTGATCGCCCGCCCGGGCGATCACACCTCAGACCCGGCAATCGACCAGGAGGCACGGATGGCCAAGCCGTTCCGCGGCACGATCAACCTCGACGTCCGCGACTCGGTGGCGGACTGGGACGCGTTCACCGCCGACGAGGCGCCCGAGGGGGCGCCGAACGTGCTCGTCGTCCTCTATGACGACACCGGCTGCGCCGCCTGGTCGCCGTACGGCGGCCGCATCGAGATGCCGACGATGGACCGGCTCGCCGCGAACGGCCTCACATATGGCCAGTGGCACACGACCGCACTGTGCTCGCCGACGCGCTCGACGTTCCTGACCGGGCGCAACCACCACTCGAACGGCTTCGCGTCGATCTCCGAGTCCTCCACGGGCTTCCCCGGCTACAGCTCGCACATCCCGCCCGAGAACGGCACGATCGCCCACGTGCTGCGCGACGCCGGCTACAGCACGTTCTGGGTCGGCAAGAACCACAACATCCCGGTCGACGCGTGGACGCAAGGGTCGTCGAAGAAGGAGTGGCCGCTGGGGATGGGCTACGACCGCTTCTACGGCTTCATCGGCGGCGAGACCAACAACTGGTATCCGACGCTGGCCGAGGACAACCACTACATCGACCAGCCGTACCTGCCCGAGGACGGCTACCACTTGTCCAAGGACCTGGCCGACCAGGCGCTGCGCTTCATCCGCGACTCCAAGCAGTCCGAGCCCCAGAAGCCCTGGTACCTGTGGTTCTGCCCCGGGGCCAACCACGCACCCCACCACGCCCCGCAGGAGTTCATCGACAAGTACAAGGGCGCCTTCGACGACGGCTACGAGGCGTATCGCGAGTGGGTGCTGCCGCGCATGATCGAGCGCGGCATCCTGCCCGACGGCACCGAGCTGACGTCGATCAACCCGATGCCCGACGGCACGTTCGCGCCCGGGGACGCCGTGCGCCCGTGGGACACGCTGAACGACGACGAGAAGCGGCTGTTCAGCCGCATGGCCGAGGTGTACGCCGGCTTCTCCGAGTACACCGACCACCAGGTCGGCCGGATCGTCGACTACCTCGAGGAGTCGGGCCAGCTCGACAACACGATCGTCTTCTACTGCGCCGACAACGGCGCCTCCGGCGAGGGCAGCCCGAACGGGTCCGTCAACGAGGGCAAGTACTTCAACGCCTATCCGGACACGATCGAGGACAACCTGCCGCTGATCGACGAGCTCGGCTCGCCGGCCACGTACAACCACTACCCGACGGGCTGGGCGGTGGCGTTCTCCACGCCCTACAAGATGTTCAAGCGGTACACGTACCAGGGCGGCATCTGCGATCCGCTGGTGATCCACTGGCCGGCCGGCATGAACGCCCGCGGCGAGGTCCGCCACCAGTACCACCACTCGACGGACATCTACCCGACGATCCTCGACGCCTGCGGGATCGAGGTGCCCGACACCGTCAACGGCGTCGAGCAGTCGCCGCTCGACGGCGTGTCGATGCGCTACTCGTTCGACGCCGCCGACGCGCCGACGCAGAAGGAGACGCAGTACTACGTGGACGTCGAGCGCCACCTGGCCGCAGCATTCGCACGTGACTGACCTCGAGTCCTGGAACGACACGCCGACGCGCGCGGCGATCGAGCAGTTCGCCGCGAGCGCCCCCGAGCCACGCATCGCCGTGTTCGACAACGATGGGACGCTGTGGTGCGAGAAGCCGATGCCGATCCAGCTCGACTTCATCGTCCGCCGCTGGGCGGCGATGGCGGAAGACGACGCGTCGCTGCGCGACCGTCAGCCGTACAAGGCCGCCTACGAGCACGACCTCCAGTGGCTCGGCGCCTCGATGGTCAAGCACTACCGCGGCGACGACAGCGACCTCAAGCTGCTCATGGCCGGCGTGGCCGACGCGTTCGGCGGCGTCAGCGTCGACGACTACGCGGCGCAGGCCGCGGCGTTCTTCGCCGAGGCGCACCACCCGACGCTCGGGCGCCCGTACCGCGAGTGCGGCTACCAGCCGATGATCGACCTGCTCCGCTACCTGGAGGCGCATGACTTCGCCACGTACATCGCGTCCGGCGGCGATCGCGACTTCATGCGCACGATCGCCGGCTCGCTGTACGGGATCCCGCCCGAGCGCGTGATCGGGTCGAGCTACGGCCTCGAGTGGAGCGACGACGGGCTCGTCTACAAGAAGGGCATCGAGTTCTTCGACGACGGCCCGGAGAAGCCGGTGCGGATCTGGAGCCGGGTGGGCAGCCGGCCCGCCGTCGGCGGCGGCAACTCGAACGGCGACATCCCGATGCTGCGGTTCTCGACCGGGCTGCGGCTGCTGATCTTGCACGACGACGCCGAGCGGGAGTTCGACTACACGGCGGGCGCCGAGGACGCGCTCGCGCAGGACTTCGTCGTCGTGAGCATGGAACGCGACTGGGCGACCGTGTTCGCGTGACCGAGCGGCGGAGCTCAGGCCGGGACCGGCGTGACCTCGTAGATGACGACGGTCCCGGCCATGAAGTCCTGCAGCGCGCGCCGACGGTCGTCGATCAGCACCGGGATGAAGCCGGCGCCGAGCGGGATGATGGCCAGAATGAGCCCGATGAGCCGGATCGTCGAGCGGTCACACCGGGGTGGCGGCCACGCGCGTCGAGCACACGCAGGCCCATCGCCCGCATCCCCGGCGTCTGGCCGGCCGTTGACCAGAACACGATGAAGTAGGTCGCGACGACGCCCGCCCAGAGGCATGCGGCGAGGACCCGCTCGAGCGTGTCGAGGTTCACGCCTCCCGCCAGCGAGGCAACGAGCGCCAGCACGGCGCCGATCAGGAAGACGATCACGTGCGCCAGCGCCACGTCGATTGCGAGGGCGATCGCCCGCGTCGCGATCCCCCCGTACCGGGTCACGCCGGACGTGGGCGCGGCCTGCGCAACCATCCTCGTACGGTGCGTTCGGCGAGATCGTCCACGCGCTGGGCGCGCTCGCGGACGTCGGTGACCATCTCCTCGGCCAGCGTCTCGGTGTGCTGGCTCATCGCCGCCAGCAACTCGGGGCTGCCCGCCACGTGCCCGATGACCAATTGCATCTCGCGGCTGGCGAGGACGTGCTCGACGACGTCCTCGGTCCGCGGGTCCTCGAGCACCGCGGTGACGATGCGCTCGATGTCGAGGTTCGCGAGCACCTGCGCGGCGACGCGCTCGGCGACACGATTGGTGGCGAGCGAGCGCGCCACCGCATCCATCAGCGGGCCCGCGAGCACGTGGTCGAGCGCACGCTCCACCTCGGGCGACTCGAGCATCTGCAGCGCCCAGTTGCGCGCCGCGCGGCCGTCGGCGGCGAGGTCGTCGCCGACCCACCGCACCGCGGGCCCGACCAGCGGCGCGCGCGCGGCCAAGCGCACGGGCGCCGCGCCGGCACGACCGATCCGCACGACAAGGCCGACCGCGACGTCGATCATGGGTCGGGGTTCTCCGAAAAGTAGCCGAGCGCGGTCGCGGTCTTGGTCTGCTGCTCGCCGCTGGTGTCGATCCCCTTCGTCGTGAGGTAGGCGCGGACCTCGTTGGCGACCTGGAACATCTGGTCGGGCGCGCACTTGGTCGAGAGCTCGAGGATCCGCGAGCCGTCCGGGTACAGCCACAGCTCGCCGACCATCTTGCGCTTGAGCTCCTTCGGCGTGAAGTTGAGCTTGAGCACGAAGATCGGGCCGAGGAGCGCGAGGTCGTCGAGCGCGATGCCCTCGGGCGCATGCGCCGCGTAGAACGCGCGCTGCTCCTTCGTGAACAGCTTCTTGACCGCGCGCTTGCCCTCGAGGGCGCGGCTGACGTCGTCCTGGCCGATGCGCGCCTTCATGGACGCCGAGCACACGTACCCGCCGGGCATCGCGTCGAGCTCGACGACCATCCCCGGGTTGCGGCGCAGGTGGTCCGGGATGTCGTCCGGCTCGACCGGCCGGAGCTTGACCACGGAGTCGTCAACGCGGCCCTGCACGCGCCGGGCGCGCACGACGACTCCCGCCTTGTTGAGCGCGAGCTCGGGAGTGTCGAAGAACGTGACGAGGCGGATCTGCGCATTGAGCGGATCGACGCCGAGGTTGAGGAACGTGGCGCGCTGCCGGTCCGCCGGGATCGTCAGCTTGAGCTCGACGCTGTCTGCGCCACCCGCCAGCTCGAGCACCCGCACGACGTCCTGGTCCGACAGCCGCTCAGGTTGGGCGGTCTTCATGTGCCCATCCTCCGTGTCCGAGGGTGACGCGTGATCACCCCGATCGGGTGATCCGGAGTCACCCGAGGCATTCCTAGGTTCAGCGTGCGTGAAGCTTGTCCCGGCCTGGCTCAGCGGGTACCGGCGGTCCTGGCTCGCGCCGGATCTGATCGCCGGGGCGATCGTCTGGAGCGTCGTCGTCCCGCAAGCTGTGGCGTACGCCCAGATCGCCGGCCTGCCGCCGGAGACCGGGCTGATGGCCGCGCCCGGCGCGATGATCGCGTACGCGTTCCTCGGCTCGTCGCGCACGCTGATCGTGAGCGCGACGACCGCCACGTCCGCGCTGTCGCTCTCCGCCGTCGGCCCGCTCGCCGATGGTGACGCGGCCAAGTTCGCCGCCCTGTCGGCGGCGCTCGCGCTGGTGACCGCCGTCGTTCTCGCCGCCGGCGGGATGCTGGGCCTCGGCGCGCTGTCGGACTTCGTCTCCAAGCCGGTCATGGGCGGCTTCCTGTTCGGGCTCGGGCTGACGATCATCGTCGGCCAGGCGCCGAAGCTCCTCGGCATCCCGGAGGGGAGCGGTGAGTTCTTCGACCGCGTGGGCGACCTGGTCGCCGACCTCGACCAGGTCAACGGGTGGACGCTCGCGCTCGGCGCCGGCAGCATCGCCGGCCTCGTCGCGTTCAGGCGCTACGCGCCGAAGCTGCCCGGCACCCTGATCGTGCTCGCCGTGGCGGTCGGCCTGGCCACCGCCTTCGGGCTCGACGACCAGGGCGTCGACCTCGTCGGGGACCTCCCCTCAGGCCTCCCGGAGCTCGCGCTTCCCGACGTCGGGCTCGACGATCTGGTCGCGCTGCTGCCGGCCGCGTTCGGCGTGATGGTCCTGAGCACCGAGGCGGTCGGCGTCGCGCGCGCGATCGCGTCCAAGGACGGCTACCAGATCGACCCGAGCCGCGAGCTCGTCGCCATCGGCGGCTCGAACGCGCTGGCCGGACTGTCGTCGGGCTTCGTGCAGTCGGGCGGCGCCAGCCAGACGATGGCCGCCGAGAACGCGGGCGGCAAGACGCCGCTGACCGCCCTCTCGGCGGCCGGGCTGATCCTGCTGACCGGCGCGTTCCTCGCGCCGCTGTTCGAGAACCTCCCCCAGGCCACGCTCGGTGCGATCGTCGTCGTCGCCGTTTCGGGCTTCGTCGACTACCCCGAGCTCGCCCGTCTCGCCCGCATCCGGCACAGCGCGATCGTGCTGGCGTTGCTCGCGCTCGCGGGCGTATTGCTGCTCGGCGTCCTGCCGGGCCTGCTGATCGCCGCCGGGCTCTCGCTGATCCTGGTGATTCAGCGGCTCAGCAGGCCGACCGTCGCCGCGATGGCCCGGGATCCCGAGTCCGGACGCTGGGGCAACATCGACCGAAACCCGGACTGGGAGGCCGTGCCGGGCGTGCTGGTTGTCGACAGCGAGGGGCCACTGTTCTACGCGAACTCGGTCGTCGTCAAGGACCGCATCGTCGCGCTGGCCCGGCGTGAGGACGCGCGCGTCGTGGTGCTTGCGCTCGTGGAGAGTGGCGACCTCGACGTGGGGACGGCGGACATGCTCTCAGACCTTCACGACGAGCTCCGCCGCGACGGCGTCGAGCTGCGCCTCGCCGACGTCCGGCGCCCCGCCATGCGGATCTTGCGCCGCTCAGGCCTCGCCGACCGCCTCCGCATCGAGCCGACGATCGCCGCGGCCACCGCCGTACCGCCGGACGTACCAGCCGTAGGCGGCGAGGCCGACGGGCAGCGGGAGCCAGTAGGAGAACAGGCGGTAGGCGAACGTGGCGACGACCGCATTGCCGGCGCCGACACCGGCGAGCGTGAGCATGGCGGTGAGACCGGCCTCGACGAATCCGAGCCCTCCGGGAGTGATCGGGATCTGCGCTAGGACCTGCGCACCGCAGAACGCCAGCAGCACCAGGCTCGGCCGCGGATGGGAGCCGATCGCGGCGAGCGCGGCCAGCAGCGACATGTAGTCGAACGCCCAGCGGCCGACGGTGGCCACCAGCGCGCGCTTCCAGCGTGGGCCGAGCACGCCGACGATGCGGTCGCGCTCGAGCAGCAGGCGCTCGGGCAGGCGGCGCAGCGGCTCGGCCCCGCGGCGGATCCGATTGCGGGCGCGCTGGATCACGCGGCCGACCCACGCCAGCGGCCCGTCGGTCGCGATCAGGATCGTCCCGACGACCGACAGCACGACGGCCACGACGATGCCGACGATCGCGATCTCGAGCAGGTCGCGGCTCACGCCGCCGCGGATGAACGCCGGGATCGCCAGCACCGGCATCGCCAGCACGACGCCGAACGTGAGCAGGTTGACCGCGGTGAGCGCCGATGCCACGGACGCCGAGGGCACGCCGGACTGGACCAGCATGCGGAACTGCAGCGCGGCACCCATGGCGCCGCCGCCCGGCGCGATCTTGCTCATGGCGTTGCCGGCCAGCTGCGACAGGACCACGGGCGACCAGCGCTTGACGTGCAGCGCGAGCCGCTGGAGCACCCACAGGCAGGCCAGCGCGCAGGCCTGCAGCACCGCCATCGCCAGCAGCCACCACGGCGACAGGTCGTTGAGTTCGCCCCAGGAGCCGAACGTCTCGATCAGGCTCGGCGCCACGAGGTAGAGCGACACGCCCGTGACGGCGAGCCAGAAGATCGTGCGGCGCAGCTTGGGACCGCTCCGGCGCTCGGGCTCGACCGGCTCGGACCGCTGCTCGATCGCGTGTTCGAGCCGATCGCCGACCTGGGTCATCGGCGCCCAGCGTACGCGCACGCGGGGTGACGGAGGATCACCCGCTTGGGGTGACGGCACGTCACCCGGGCCACGGCAATAGTCCGGCCATGAGCCCGAACTGGAACGGCGAGATCAAGCTTGACGTCCGCGAGTCGACGCCCGACTGGACGCCGTACGAGGCACCGCGCGCGCCGGAGGGCGCCCCCAACGTCCTGATCGTCCTCTACGACGACACCGGCCTCGCGGCCTGGGAGCCCTACGGCGGCCGCATCCGCATGCCCACGATGCAGCGCCTCGCCGACAACGGGCTGACGTACACGCAGTGGCACACCACCGCGCTGTGCTCGCCGACGCGCTCGTGCTTCCTCACCGGTCGCAACCACCACCAGACGGGCTTCGCCTGCATCGTCGAGGGCGCCACCGGATACCCCGGCTCCAATGCGCACCTGCCGAACGAGACCGCGACGATCGCTCAGGTCCTGCGCGGGAACGGCTACAACACGTACTGGATCGGCAAGGACCACAACGTGCCCGCCGAGGAGGGCAACCCGGGCGGACCGAAGTCCAACTGGCCGCTGCAGCAGGGGTTCGACCGCTTCTACGGGTTCATCGGCGGCGAGACCAACCAGTGGTATCCGACGCTGGTCGAGGACAACCACCCGATCGATCAGCCGTACGAGCCCGACGACGGCTACCACTTCTCCAAGGACATCGCCGATCAGGCGCTGCGGATGCTGCGCGACAGCCAGTCGTCGGCGCCGTCGCGCCCGTGGTTCATGTGGTTGTGCCCCGGCGCGAACCACGCGCCCCACCATGTCGATCCGGCGTGGGCCGACAAGTACAAGGGCGAGTTCGACGACGGCTACGAGGCCTACCGCGAGTGGGTGCTGGCGCGCATGAAGGAGAAGGGCATCATGCCGCCCGATACCGACCTGACGCCGCTCAACCCGATGCCCGAGGGCACGTACAGCCCGAACGACGACGTGCGGCCGTGGGACTCGCTGTCGGACGACGAGAAGCGCCTGTTCGCGCGCATGGCCGAGGTCTTCGCCGGCTTCTCCGAGTACACCGACCACCAGGTCGGCCGCGTGATCGACTACCTCGAGGAGTCCGGGCAGCTCGACAACACGATCGTCCTCTACTGCGCCGACAACGGCGCCTCCGGCGAGGGCAGCCCGAACGGGTCGGTCAACGAGAACAAGTTCTTCAACAACTGGCCGGACACCATGGAGGACAACCTCGAACACATCGACGACCTGGGCAGCCCGAACACCTACAACCACTACCCGACCGGCTGGGCGGCGGCGTTCTCGACGCCGTTCAAGATGTTCAAGCGCTACTCGTACGCCGGTGGGACCTGCGACCCGCTGGTGATCCACTGGCCGAAGGGGTTCTCGGCGCGCGGCGAGGTCCGCCACCAGTACCACCACGTCACCGACATCGTCCCGACGATCCTCGACTGCTGCGGCGTCGAGTTCCCCGACGTGGTCGATGGCCACGAGCAGGTCCCGCTCGTCGGGACGTCGATGCGCTACACGTTCGACGACGCGGGAGCCGCCACGCAGAAGGCGCGCCAGTACTACGCCATGCTCGGCACGCGCGGCATGTGGGAGAACGGGTGGAAGGCCGTCGCGGTGCACGGGCCCACGTCCGGCATCGGCAACTTCGACCAGGACGAGTGGGAGCTCTACAACGTCGAGGCGGACCGCGCCGAGGCGCACGACCTCGCGGCCGCGGAGCCGGGGCGGCTGAAGGCGCTCGTCGACCGCTGGTTCGAGGAGGCCGAGCGCTACGACGTGCTGCCGCTCGACGACCGGATCCCGGTGGAGATCCTCCTGGACCCGCGGCCGGCCGGCGAGCCGCCGCGCAGCACCTACGTCTACTACCCCGACACCGCCGAGGTCCCCGAGGCGGCGGCCGTGAACATCCGCGGTCGGTCGTACAGGATCCTCGCCGAGGTCGAGCTGACGGAGGACGCCGAGGGCGTCATGTTCGCCCACGGCTCCCGCTTCGGCGGCCACGCGCTGTTCCTCAAGGACCACCGGCTGCACTACGTCTACAACTTCCTCGGCATCCCGCCCGAGCAGGACTTCGCATCCGACCCGATCGGGCCCGGCCGCCACGTTCTCGGCGTCGAGTTCGAGAAGGAGTCCCGGGGCGAGCACGGCGAGTGGCACGGCACCGCGCGGCTGTACGTGGACGACGAGGTCGTCGCCGAGGGCCCGCTGCGCACGCAGGCGGCCTACTTCGCCCTGTGTGGCGACGGCCTGTGCGTCGGCCGTGACTCGAGCGATGCGGTGAGCAGCATGTACCGCTCGCCGGGCACGTTCACCGGGGGCACGATCAAGCAGGTCGAGATCAACGTCGGCGACGACCAGTACCTCGACCTCGAGCGGGAGGCGATGGCGGCGCTCGCCCGCGAGTGATGTTCCCCTCGCTCCGCGGCTACCGGGCGGAGTGGCTGCGTGGCGACGTCATCGCCGGACTGACGGTATGGGCGGTGCTCGTCCCCGAGTCGCTCGCGTATGCGTCGATCGCCGGCGTGTCGCCGGTGATCGGGCTATACGCGGCGCCGCCCGCGCTCGTTCTCTATGCGCTGTTCGGCAGCTCGCGTCACCTGATCGTCGGCCCGATGTCCGCGACCGCCGCGCTGTCGGCGGCCGCGGTGGCGAGCGTCGCGACGGCCGGGCAGCCGGAGTACGTCACGTTCACGGCGACGCTGGCGTTCGTGACCGGGATCGTCGCGCTGGGCGCCGGCCTGCTGCGGCTCGGGTTCCTGGCGAACTTCATCTCCGAGCCGGTGCTCAAGGGCTTCATCGTCGGCCTCGCGCTGACGATCATCGCCGGCCAGCTGCCGAAGCTGTTCGGCGTCGACAAGGGCGACGGCGACTTCTTCGAGCAGATCTGGGACCTGCTGACCAAGCTGGGCGACACGCAGGGCGCGACGCTGCTGATCGGCCTCGTCTCGCTCGCGCTGGTCATGGGACTGAGGCGGGTGGCGCCCGTCGTGCCGGGCTCGCTGGTGGCCGTGGCGTTCGGCGTCATCGTCGTCGAGCTCTTCGACCCGAGTGGCGTCGCGATCGTCGGGCACATCGACAGCGGGCTGCCGTCTGTCGGCCTGCCCGACGCGTCGCTCGACGAGCACCTCGCGCTGGCCGGCAGCGCGGTCGGCGTCGCGCTCGTGGGCTTCGCCGAAGGGCTCGGGGCCGCCAAGACGTACGCCGCCCGCGCGCACTACGAGGTCGACGCGAACCGGGAGATGGTCGGGCTCGGCGCGGCCAACGTCGGCGCCGGCCTGTGCAGCGGCATGGTCGTCAACGGCAGCCTGTCCAAGACGGCGGTCAACGGCAGCGCCGGCGCCAACAGCCAGGTGTCCGGGCTCATCGTCGCCGGGCTGACCGTCGTCACGCTGCTCCTGCTGACGGGCCTGTTCGAGAGCCTCCCCGAGGCAACGCTCGCCGCGGTCGTCATCGCCGCGGTGATCGAGCTCGTCGACATCCCGGCGCTCGAGCGCCTGTACCGCGTGTGGACGAATCGGCTCGGCCGCATCTACGGGCCCGCGGCGCGCGCCGACTTCATCGCCGCGATCGCCGCCCTGCTCGGCGTGCTGGTGTTCGACACCCTCCCCGGCCTGTTCATCGGCATCGCGGTGTCGCTGGTGCTGCTGCTCTATCGCGCGTCACGGCCCAACGTCGCGGTGCTCGGGCGCCTCCCGACCGGCGAGTGGGTCGACACGAGCGCGGAGCGACGCGGCCGAGGCCGCAGCCGGGCGTGGCGGTGCTGCGGGTGGAGGCCGGGCTGTTCTTCGCCAACTCGGACACGGTGCGCCACGCCGTGCTCGAGCACGCGACGGGCGCCCGCGCCGTGGTCATCGATGCCGAGACGATCGCGTTCGTCGACGTGACGGCCGCGGACATGCTCCGGCAGCTCTCCGACGAGCTCGCCGAGCGGGACGTGAAGCTGCTCGTGGCGCACGACATCGGGCAGGTGCGCGACGTCCTGCGCGACGAGGATGACCAGCGGCTCTACCCGACCGTCGAGGACGCGGTCAGGCAAGTCCGCTGATGCCGTCGCCGATCAGCTTGGCGCCGATCACCAGGCAGAGCACGGCCATGATCGCGCTGTTGTGTGCCGCCATCCACGTCTTGAGCTCGTCGAGGATGCGCGTGGCGCGGTCGCCGAGCGCGAAGTAGATCGCCACCGGCGCGCCCGGCCCGAGCGTCCCGACGAGCACGAACACGGCGAGCGCGATCGCCTGGTCGCCGGTGCTGACGCCGGTCTGGGCGATCGCCGCCGCCGCGCCGACGGTCAGCAGCAGGTTCTTCGGGTTGATGGCGGACAGGGCCACGGCGATGGCCATCGACCGGCCGGGGGTGAAGCGATCGATCGCCCGCATCCACTTCGGCATCGCCGCCTCCTCGCCCGGCCCGCGGCCGGCCGCGCCACTGCCTGACGGCGACGAGCGCGAGCAGCACGCCGAGGACGATCTTCAGCCACCCCACCCAGTCCGCGGGCTCGTCGTTCTCGCTCGCGTCCGCGCCGCCCGCGACGACCAGGACGATCGTCCCGACGACCGCGAGCCCGAGGATCCAGCCGAGCACGAACGCCGGTCCGTTGGCGCGCGCCCGAGGCGTGCCGAGCATCAGCACGACGGCGATGATCGGCACCGGGCTGAGCGCGACGCCGACGCCGAGCGAGAGGACCTGGCCGATCGCGTCGGCCATCAGGCGATTCCTCTGGAGATGCAGCGGAAGCCGATGTGACCAGTGGACGTGTCCACCGCCTCGAACTGCCGGGCCGCCGGCCGGTAGCGCAGGCAGTAGTTCGGCGCGCACAGGTGCGAGCCGCCCTTGATCACGCGGCGCGGGATGTGCTCCCCTGCCTGGCCGGGCGCGCAGCACGGGCGCTCGGCGGTGTGGGTGGACGCCTCCGAGCACGTCCACTCCCAGACGTTGCCGGTCATGTCGTTGAGCCCGTAGCCGTTCGGCGGGTACGTGCCGACGGGCGACGTTCCGGCGTAGCCGTCGGTCATCAGGTTCTGCCACGGGAACTCGCCCTGCCAGGTGTTGGCCATCATCGCCCCGCCGGGCGCGAACTCGTCGCCCCACGCGAACGTCGCGCCGTCCAGCCCGCCGCGCGCCGCGAACTCCCACTCGGCCTCGGTCGGCAGCTCCTTGCCGGCCCACCGCGCGTACGCCGCGGCGTCCTCGTAGGCGACCTGGGTCACCGGGTGGCGACCGCGCGTGTAGGTGTCGCTCGTCGGCCCCTCCGGCCGCTGCCACGTCGTGCCGGGGACGTAGGCCCACCAGTTGCGGAAGTCGCGCAGGTCGATCGGGCCGCGGCTCGCGCGGAAGACCAGCGCGCCGGGCACGAGCAGCTCGGGATCGGCGTCCGGGTAGTCGTCCGGCTCGAGCGGCCGCTCGGCGACCGTGACGTGGCCGGTCGCCTTCACGAAGCGCCGGAACTGCGCGACGGTCACCGGGTCGCGGTCGATCCAGAATCCCTCGACCGCGACGGTGCGAACCGGTCCCTCCTCCGGATAGAAGTCCTCGGAGCCCATGCGGAACTCGCCGCCGGGCACCCAGAGCATCTCCTCCGGCATCAGGCGGTGGCGGCTGCGCTCGGCTCTCCGTGGTGGCGGATGCCGCGCAGCTTGAACGCGGTCCAGATCGCGAAGACGCCCCGGAAGAGGAGGGAGATCCCGAACAGCACCGCGAGCGTCACCAGGCTCAGGTCGGGCAGCGCGAGGATCAGGACGCCGATGACGATGTCCGCGAGCGCCAGCAGCATGAGCAGCGCCCGGTCCTCCAGCTCCGAGAACGACCGGATGAACCGGATCACGCCCTCGATGATCAGCCAGAACCCGAGCACGATCACGATCGCGAGCAGGCTCTCACCGGGACGCCGCAGGCACACGAGGCCCGCGAGCAGCGACAGCACGCCGACGATCGCCGTGATCGCCCGCGCCTCCGTGTCGCCGGCAATCGCCTCGACGATCTCCATGATGCCGATCATCAGCAGGCTGACGCCGGCGAAGATGCCGAGCGCGAGCAAGGTGATGCTGGGATAGACGATCGCCAGGATGCCGGCGATGACCGACACCAGGCCGAGGATGAGGAACAGCCACCAGTTCTTGGCGGCCTGGGCTACGGGATCCACGCTCATGAGCCGAAGGCTCCCGCCCTGGCGGGTGAGTCGACTTCACCCGCGTCGGGTGAAGCCGACTCACCCAGCGAGCCGCGACGGTGTCCCGAACGTGGGCGACTCCACTTACGAGATCCGCATCAAGGGACGAGTGAGTCGCGCCCTGCTCGACAGCTTCGAGGGCATGAAGAGCGACCTCGAGCCCGTCGAGACCGTGCTGCACGGCCCGGTGCGCGACCAGTCGGAGCTGCACGGCCTCATCGATCGCATCCAGGCGCTGGGCCTCGAGCTCGTCGAGGTCCGCAAGCTCCCCGGCCGCTAGGGCGCGAGCAGGTTCATCGTCCGCGCGCGCCGCACCGCCTCGCGCCGGTCCTGCACGTCGAGCTTGCGATAGATCGCCTTCAGGTGGGTCTTGACCGTGTTGACCGACACGAACAGCTCGGCGGCGATCTCCTGGTTGGACATCATCGTCGGCAGGTAGCGCAGCACGGCGCGCTCGCGTGGGCTCAGCGGCTCGACCATCACCTCGGCGCGCACCGCGCCGTTGGTGCTGTCGAGCGCTTCGGCGAGCTCGGCGGCCAGCGCGCCGTGGGCGGTGCCGCGCCGCAGCTGACGGCGCAGCAGCGGCTGCAGCGACCGGCCGAAGCCGAGCATCGCGGTCCGCAGGCCGTTGGGCTCGGCGCGCTCGAGCGCGCGCTCCAGCGAGGTGGCGGCGCCGTCGTGGTCGGCCGCCGCGTCGAGCGCCAGCGCGTCGACGCACCAGCCGCGGACGCTGGTGGGCGAGCGCTCGAGCGCAAGCTCTGCCATCCAGGGCGCCAACGTGGTGCGCGCCGCCGCGTCCTCGCCGTCGCCGAGCTGCAGTTCGGCGAGCATGACCGCCGCGGACAGGATCGTCGGCTCGGCCAGCAGCGCCTCGGCGCGGTGGCGGTCGCCGAGCTCGGCGCGCAGGACCGCCTCGCCGACGCGGAAGTGCGCCTGGATCGACGGCCGCAGCGGCCAGTCGCCGAGCTGTTCCTCGCCGGCCACGAGGACGGCCAGCGCCGCCTCGTGGTCGCCGTGCATCGCGAGCACCCGCGAGCGCAGCAGCGCGAGGCAGGCGCGGAGCGGGCGCTCGCGCGTCTTGGCCAGCGCGGCCTGCGCGTGCTCGACCGCGCGATCGGTCTCCGCCATGCGGCCGGACACGAGCTCGACGGTGGTGAGCGCGAGGTAGGCCGCGCCGGCGGGCCACGTGCGCTCCCAGCCATGCTCCTCGGCCAGGTCGATCGCCTCGCGCGCCAGGCGACCGGCACGCGCGAAGTCGTCCCGGATCGTGCCGAGCAGAGCGAGGTGGCCGACGGCGGTGATCGCCAGCCAGGCCCGGTCCGCCTCCTCGGCGGCGCCGCGCCCGCGCTCCAGATGGCGCTCGGCGGCGTCGGCGTCGCCGGTCCACAGCTCGGCGATGCCGAGGTTGATGAGCGCCAGCGCACGCAGGTCGGTCTCGACCACGCCGGGCTCGAGGCCGCCGCGGCCCGCGAGCGCGCGGCCGGCGACCAGCGCGGCCTCGAGGTCGCCGCGCAGGCGGGCGATGTAGAGGCGCACGGCCGCCAGCGACACGTCGAAGCGCGCACGGCGCTCGGCCGGGACGCGTGGCCCGCCGCCCTCGGCGCGGCGCAGGTGCTGCTCGGCCGCGGTCGCGTCGCCCCGGTCGAGCATCGCGCTGGCGACGGCCAGCGCGAGCTCCGGATCCGCCTCCAGGCGCTCGGCCGGCAACCGGTCGACAAGCGGGCTCAGCATGCCGATCTCGCCGCGGATCAACAGGTCGATCCAGCGCTCGCCGGCGAGCCGCGCCGCCAGGTCCCAGGCGCCGGCCTCGGCCGCGTGGAGCAGCCCGCGCGCGTCGTCGCCGCGATCGGCGAGCCAGATCGCCGCGCGGCGGTGCAGCTCGGCCAGCTCCGCGGGCGACTCGCTGCGCAGCTCGGCCCGCAGCAGCTCCGCGAACAGCGCGTGATAGCGGTACCACTCGCCGCGCCGGTCGACCGGCGTGAGCAGCGCCCCACCGCGCGCGAGCTCGGCCAGCCGCCGGTGGCCGTCGGCGCCGCCCGTGAGCTCGTCGGCCAGCTCGCCGTTGAGCACGCCGGCCACCGCGGTACGCAGCAGGAACGTCCGGTCCTCGGGCGCCAGCGTCGACATCACCTCGGCCAGCAGGTAGTCGCTGATCGCGCGGTCGTCGCCCGCGAAGTCGTCGACGAAGCGTTCCGGCTGCGGATGGTCGCGCGAGCGACAACGAGGCGAGGCGGATCGCGCCGACCCAACCTTCGGTGTGCTCCCACAACCGCCGCCGGTGGTCGGCGGCGAGCTCGATCCCCAGCGCGTCGAGCATCTCTCCGGCCTCGGCGAGCGTGAACGCCAGGTCCGGCGAGCGGATCTCGGACAGCTGGTCCTGCAGGCGCAGCCGGCCGAGGTGCAGCGGCGGGTCGGCCCGGGTGGAGACGATCAGGCGCAGCGCCGGGAGCGGGTGGCGCAGCAGCATCTCGAGGTCGCCGTGGATCGTGTCCGCGACCTCGTGGAAGTCGTCGAGCACGAGCACGACCGGCTCGTGGTCGTCGCCCAGCGAGGCGGCCAGGGCGGCGATCAGCCCGTCGACCCGCGCCTCGGGGTGGGCGGCGAGCGCCGCCAGCCGCGGGTCGGCGTCGGCGCGGCCGAGCGCTTCGAACGCCGCGCGCCAGAAGCGCCGGCGGTCGCCGTCGGCCGGGTCGAGCGACAGCCAGGCCACGGGGCCGGGGGCCCTCGCGCTCGCGATCCAGCTCGCCAGCAGCGCGGTCTTGCCCGCTCCGGGCGGCCCTGCGATCAGCGTCAGCGGCCGCTCGACGCCGCGATCCAGGCGGTCGAACAGCCGCTCGCGGCGTACGAAAGCCGCCTGCTCGGGAGGCAGGGCGAACTTCGTCGCCAGCAGTGCGTCTGCATCATCGACCGGAACCGAGACCAAAACCGCTCCTTTTGCGGGGGGTTCCATCGGGATCTTGGCTGGCGACTCACCCGGCCGCATCACCCGCAACGGGTGACCCGCGCGGTTCCGTCACCCGGCCCGACGATGATCCGCTCGCGATGAGCCTCCAGCACCGCCCACGCGTCGCATCGTGGTACGAGCGGCTGACCATCGGCCGCGCGATCGCCACGATCGTCACGATCGCGGTGTCGATCGGGCTCATCGGAGGCCTCCTAGCGCGGCTCGTCGAGCCGGAGACGTTCGACAGCATCGGTCTGTCGTACTGGTGGGCGATCACGACCCTGACCACCGTCGGCTACGGCGACGTCGTCCCGGTGACGACCGCGGGGCGCATCGTCGGCGCGGTTCTGATGCTGACCGGGCTCGCCCTGATCCCGACGACGACGAGCGTGACCATCACGTTGCTGGTCAACAAGCGCACGCGGGCGGAACGCCTGGAGATGGAGGCGCGGCTGCGCGGATCGAGGAGCGACTCACCCGCGGCGAGTGAGGCACGCTCACCCGGCGGTAGGGTTGGATGCCATCGTGGGCCGGAGGGTCTCCATCGTCACGCTGTTCGCGCTGCTCTTCGCGGCGGCACCGGCGAGCGCCCAGCAGCCACCAGGGCCGGACGGGCAGGGCACCGACTTCTTCGTGACGATCGCCGCGCGGCAGTGCCCGACGTACACAGACATCACGGCGAACCGCGCCCGCAACAACATCCAGGAGAGCCTGCGCGACCTCGGGGTTGACACGCCATACAAGGCCGGCCAGCCCATCGATCCCGACATCGAAGCCGCCAACCAACCGGCATGCACGCCGATCACCGGCTGGCAGTTCACGCTCGGCCGCTCGATCGCCGGCAAGGTCACCGGCGCGTGGGGGTCGCTCTCGGTGGTGGGCGGCGCGTTCGGAACCGACGTCACCACCCTGGCGTCGGTGCCGCGCCGCGACAACCGCGGACGGCCGGTCGCGCTGCAGACGATCCAGGGCGCGACCACGATCGAGCTCGACTGCGACCCAGGCCGACGCTCGCCGCCAAAGCCAGCCAGCTGTGGATCCAGGGCGGCACCCCCACCGACCCGGTGCTCGTCGGGGTGCCCGAGTTCGCCGGCGACCAGGCGTTCGGCGCGCTGCGATGCGCGATCGACAACCTCAACGGCGACAACGTCGAATGGATCCAGTTCCCGGCCGGCAGCCGGCACGTGCTCTGCTACGCCTACTACGTCACGCCGCCGCCGACCAGCGGCACGATCATCATCAAAAAGCAGGTCGCCAGCCCGCCGAACGCCGACATGACGTTCCCGTTCGCCGGCAACGTGTCCTACAACCCAGGCGGCCAGTTCTCGCTGAAGGTCACCAACGGCAGCACCCCGTCGATCACGTTCTACCGGGCGGAGACCCGCCCCGGCGATCCGCCGTGGACCGCCACCGAGCTCGTCCCAGACGGCTGGCGACTGACCGGCCTCACGTGTACGCATCCCGGCGCCAGCGACGCGGACACCGACCTGGCGTCCGCGACCGTCGTCGATCTCGCTGGCGGCCGGCGACACCGTCACGTGCACGTTCACCGACGAGCTGATCCCGCCGCCCGGCAAGCTGCTGCTGTCGAAGGTCACGTTCGGCGGCACCGGCGCGTTCGACTTCACTGTCGACCGATCCGACGGCTCCGGCCCGCACCCGTCACGCGTCCGCGACCACCACCGAACAGGGGGTGATCGCCCCGGCGGACCCGCGGTCGCTGACCCTCGACCCCGGCAGCTACCGGATCAGCGAGCAGCTGCCGGCGCCGTCGCGGGCGGGCCGCTGGCGGCAGGGCGCCGTCACCTGCAACGCCGTCCAGCAGCGCACGCGCCGCGCCCGGCGTGGGGCGGCCCCCACCGAGGTGACGGTCAGCTCCGACGCCGGGCAGGCGTGCCTGTTCCGGAACACGTTCATCCCGGCTGGTGGGATCGCGATCGCCAAACAGACCCGCGGCGCCGGCGCGACCACCGGGTTCGTGATCGACCGCGTCGGCGAGCCCGCCCGCCAGTGGACGAAGACCGCGATCACCTCTGGCCCCGGCGACGTCGCGCTCGCCCGCGGCGACAGCACCCGCCGCCTGCGGCTGGGCACGTACGTGATCCAGGAGACCGAGCCCGTGACTGATGAGCGCGGCCGCTGGACGCTGCTGTCGATCAACTGTGGCGGCCGGCTGCGCGGGTTCGACCAGGGCCGCGTGACCGTCCAGCTCACGCGCGAGCGCCCGCGCGTGCTCTGCCGCTTCGTCAACGCTTCACGCCCGACGTGCCGCCGGTGCCGGTGCCAGGGCCTTCGCCCAGTCCGTCGCCGCCGGACGCGACCCCCGACCTCGTCGTGACCAAGCGGGCGCTCCAGCGCAGCGGTGGACTTCGGGCGCGTCGCGACGTTCGAGATCACGGTCCGCAACGCCGGCGACGCCGCCGCCGAGCAGGTGGTCATCGGAGACGCGCCGGGCGGCAACGCGCAGCTCGTATCCGCGCGGCCGAGCAAGGGCGGCTGCGGCGAGCGGCTGCCGCTGATCTGCCGTGTGGGCGCGATCGCGCCGGGCGAGGAGGTGACGGTCCGCGTGCGCGTCCGCGCGGTCGGCACGCCGACGATCGACAACCTCGCCGTCGCCGGCACGGCCAGCGACGAGGACCGGCTCGTCAACAACGGCGATCGCGCGCGCGTGCGCGTGCGCTCGGCCGGCGGTGTGCTGGGCGAGGGCTGCGTGCGGCAGTCGTCTGCAATCGCCCGCATGGCCTGCTGACCTAGGCTCCCGGCGTGACCGCCGCGATCGGATGGGGCGCGCTCGCCGCGTCGTCGCTGGTGATCGGCGCGCTCGCCGGCCTGGCGGGCCGGTGGCCGGACCGGCTCGTCGGCCTCGTGCTGGCGTTCGGCGCCGGCGCGCTGATCAGCGCGGTCAGCTTCGACCTCGCCGAGGAGGGGGCGCAGGTCGGCGATCGCGGCGTTCTCGGCGTCGGGCTCGCGATCGGCGCGCTCACGTACTTCACGCTCGACCGCCTGCTGGAGAAGCGCAGCGGCGGCGGCGGGACGGCGCTCGCCCTCGGTGCGTTCCTCGACGGCATCCCGGAGCAGCTCGTCCTCGGAATCGGGATCGCGGCCGGCGAGGGCGTGAGCGTCGGCCTGCTCGTGGCGATCTTCGTCTCCAACCTGCCCGAGTCGATCGGATCGTCCACCGAGATGCGCGCCGCCGGGACGCGCCCGGCGGCGATCCGGCGGCTGTGGCTGGCCGTCGCGGCGATCTGCACGGTGGCGACCATCGTGGGCTACGCGGTGGCCGACAACGTCGGCGGCAACGCGCACGCGATCGTCGACGGGTTCGCGGCCGGGGCGCTCCTCGTGATGCTGATCGACTCGATGATCCCCGAGGCGCACCGCAAGGGCGGCCAGGTGTCGGGCCTGGTCACCGTGCTCGGGTTCGCCGTGGCCGCGGGCCTGTCGGGCATCTCCTGACCCGGATAGCGTGCGGCCGATGCCCGTCCGTGTCGTCGTGATCGGCGCCGGCTTCGCCGGCACCGCCGTCGCCGTCGCGCTGTTGCGGCGGCCCGAGGAGCTCTCGGTCGCCCTCGTCGAGCGCTCCGGCTCCTTCGGACGCGGCATCGCGTATGCGACGCCCGACTCCCAGCATCTGCTCAACGTGCCGGCCGGCAGCATGAGCGCGCTGGCCGACGTACCCGACGACCTGGTCGCGTGGGCGGACCGGCGCGGGCTCGGCGTCGCGCCCGGCGACTACCTGCCGCGCTCGGTCTACGGCGACTATGTCGAAGACGCCCTGGCCGCCGCCGACGACGGACGCCTGCGGCGGGTCACCGGCGAGGCGGTGCGGATCGAGCGCGGCGACGTGGTGCTCGCGGACGGCGAGCGCATCGCCGGCGATGTCGTCGTGCTGGCGGTCGGCCTCGGCGCGCCGCCGGTGCTGCCCGCGCTGGCGGCGATCGAGGGGCACCCGGGCTACGTCCCGGACCCCTGGGACTTCGGCGCGGTGACCGCGCTGGCCGGGAGCGAGCGCGTGGTGGTGGTCGGCACCGGGCTGACGATGATCGACGTCGCGCTCACGCTGTCGGTGGACAGGGGTCCCGAGATCGTGGCGGTCTCCACGCACGGCGAGCTGCCGCGCGTCCATGCGGTCGAGGCCGAGAAACCGGGCGAGCCCGCCGCCCAGCCCGGCGAGTTCGCGACCGCGGACGCGCTCGCCGCCCGTATCGAGGAGCAGGCACGGGTCGCCGCCGACTGGCGGCTCGTGATCGACTCGCTGCGGCCGGTCACGCAGGAGCTGTGGCGGCGGTTGCCGCTGACCGAGAAGGAGGCGTTCTACGCACGCCACCAGCGGCGCTGGGAGGTGCACCGCAGCCGCATCGCCCCGCAGATCGGCGCGCGGCTGCGCGAGCTGCGGGACGGAGGGCGCCTGCGGGTGGCGGCCGCCACGGTCGCGTCGGCGGCGCCGGAGGGCGACCGGATCGCCCTGCGGCTCGGCGAGGATGCGGTGGTCGCCGACGGCGTGGTCAACGCGATCGGGCCGGCCTGGGACTGCCGCCGCGGTGACAACGCGCTGCTGCAGCACCTGCTCGACACCGGCGCGGCGATCCCCGGCCCGGTCGGCCTCGGGCTGGCCACCACCGCCGACGGCCGGCTGATCGACCGCGGCGGCCGCGCGTCGGAGCACATCGTCACGTTGGGCTCGCTGCGGCGCGGCGAGCTGTGGGAGACGATCGCGGTGCCGGAGCTGCGGACCCAGGCCGCCGAACTGGCCGAGCGGCTGGCCGGCTACGCGACGCGGACCTGATCCGCTATCCCGCGCGCCGCCTGGTCGACCGCGGCGAGCGCGCGCGGCAGCTCGGCCGCGGCGCCGACGCCGATCAGCCCGATGCCCGTCTGCGCCGTGTGACGCAGGCCGAGGCAGACACCTTCGGGCACGGTCGTCGCGGCGTGCAGGAGCGCGCGGACCGGCGGGACCGTCGCGAGCGCCAGCTCGGCGGCGGCGACGTACGCGGGCGAGCGCAGCATCTGCGGGCCGACCAGCGCGACCGTGTCGACCACGGGCGCCAGCGCACGCAGCGCCGACAGGCGACCGGGGACGCCCCAGGGGTCACCCTGCACCGCGACGTCGATGGCGACGTCGGATGCGCCGAGCCGGATCGCCGTCAGCGTGCGGGTCGGCCGCTGCGCGGTCCAGTGCAGCCAGGCCGCCAGCACGCGCTCCGCGTCCTCGGCCGGCCAGCCGAGCGTCCCGGTGGTCAGCCACGGCACCGCGCCGAAGGCGGCTTCGTAGGGCGTGGCGAGCTCCGGGCCGAGCGAGGCGCGGATGAGATCGAGGTTGAACGCGGAGGGAGCGGGCGGCACGGCGGGGATCCTTTCGAGCTGGTGACGAAACGATCCCGCGCCGCGCCGTTCGGGGCATCGGGGGATTCCCTAGTTCTCACGCAGTGGTGGGCACGGCCTCCGGCGCGGCCGCGGCCGCGGCCGGGGCCTCGGGCGCCTCGGCGGGCGCCAGGGCGGCGACCAGCCGCGGGCCGGCGAGGCCGGCACCGAGCGCGCCGAGCGCCCACAGCGGGCCCTTCATGCGCAGGCCGAGCTTCTCGTCGAGCGACCACGGGCCCGGTCCGCTGTCGGCGAGCGCGAACGCGGACGCCGCCAGGATCAGGTTGAACTCGTAGCCCCCGTTGGTGACGAAGAAGCCCTTCTCGATGTGGACGGTGCGCACCGCCTCGTTCATCACGCCGATCACCGCGGCGGCGCCGACCGGCGTGAGCAGACCGAGGCCGAGCAGCGTTCCACCGCCCGCCTCGGAGGCGCCGGCGATCAGCGCCTGACGGCGGCCGGGCCTGAGGCCTATCGAGTCGAAGGCCTTGCCGGTGCCTTCGAGGCCGTGCCCGCCGAACCACCCGAACAGCTTCTGCGCCCCGTGCGCGAAGAAGATCGCGCCGATGGTGGCGCGAAAGACCGTCAAACCGAGCTTCATACTGCCTCCCAGATCCGGAATTCCCACCCGGACCGCAGTCCGGTTACCTGGGACGATACTCCTCAGGCGACCGGCGGGAGGTGCGGCAGCGCGTCAAGTTCCGGCAGCGTGACCACGCTCTCCTGCTCGTTCGGGTCCGTGCGCGCGATCACGGCCTCGAGCGGCTCGTCCGACCGGTTGGCGGGCAGGTGCGGCACGCCCGCGGGGATGTGCATGAAGTCGCCGGCCTCCACCACCTCGTGGTGCTCGAGCCGAGGCCCCCACCAGAACTCGCCGCGGCCGGCGACCACGTAGATCGTCGACTCGTGGTCCTCGTGCAGGTGCGCGCGGGCGCGGGCGCCGGGCGGCATCGTCAGCCGGTGCATGCAGATCGCGCGGGCGTGCGACGACACGGCGGACACGCCCGCCCCGTAGGCGAGCCCCTGGCGGCCCTCGTAGGACCCGCCGGTGCGGATGACGGTGCATGAGCTCATGTCATCCAAGACGGTCCGCGGCGGCGTCTATTCCCGGACGTGATTAGGGTTGCGCGATGCAGTTCAGCGCTGCGGCTGACCAGTACGACCGGTTCATGGGCCGGTACGTGCCGACGCTGGCCACGGCGCTCGCCGACCTCGCGGGCCTGACCGAGGGCCGGGTGCTCGACGTCGGCTGCGGACCGGGCGGTCTCACGCGCGAGCTCGTCGCCCGCGTCGGCGCCGAGAACGTCGCGGCGATCGACCCGGCGCCGCAGTTCGTCGCCACCTGCCGGGAGCGCAATCCGGGCGCCGACGTCCGCGAGGGCGTCGCCGAGGCGCTGCCGTGGGGCGACGGCGAGTTCGACGCGACGCTGTCGTCGCTGGTGATCCGCTTCATGCGCGACCCGGATCAGGGCGTGCGGGAGATGGCGCGCGTGACGCGGCCGGGCGGCACGGTCGCCGCGTGCATGTGGGACATCGCCGGCGGTGGCATGACGATGCTGCGCACGTACTGGGCCGCGGCGCGCCGCGTGGACCCGGGCGTCGAGGGCGAGAAGCTCATGGCCGGCACCTTCGAGGGCGACATCGCGGACCGCTTCGAGCGCGCCGGGATGACCGATGTGGTCGGCGGCTCCCTCGTCGCCCGCGCCGACTACTCGGACTTCGACGACTTCTGGGAGCCGTTCACGTTCGGCGTCGGGCCGACCGGCGAGCACCTGCGCTCGCTGCCCGCGGAGCAGCAGCGCGCAGGTGCGCGAGGCGTGCCGCGCGGACCTCCCCGAGGGGCCGTTCTCGCTCGAGGCGCGCGCCTGGTGCGCGCGGGGCACCGCGCCCGCCTAGGATCACCCCGATGGGCTCGATCCGGCTCGGATGGTGGAACCTCCAGAACCTCTTCGACGCCGATGACGACCCGATCTCGGCGGACCTGGAGTTCACGACTGCCAAGGGCTGGACGGCGGAGGTGTACGCGGCCAAGCTGGCGAACCTCGCCGTGGCCGTCAACGAGCTGCACGACGGTCAGGGACCCGAGCTGCTCGGCGTGTGCGAGGTCGAGGGCGACGCCGTGTTCCAGGCCCTGCTGGACGAGATCGGGAACCCGCACCTGAAGCTCGTGTCGGACCCGACGCGGACGTCGGACCTGCGCGGCATCGACACGTCGGTGGCGTACGACGATCGCAAGCTGCGCCCGGTCGAGCAGCGCTCGCACGTGGTGCACCTGCGCTACGCGACGCGCGACATCTTCGAGGTCGTCTTCGAGCTGGTCGAGACCGGTGAGCGGCTGGTCGTCGTCGCCACCCACTGGCCGTCGCGCTCGAAGGGCCGCTGGCGGTCGGAGCCGCTGCGGATCGCGGTGGCCGAGAACATCGCCTGGATCGTCCGCGACCACGTGCGCTTCGACGCCGAGCGCTACCTCGAGCTCAAGGCCGCCGGCGACCTGGCCGCGGTCCAGGAGCGCTGGGAGACCAAGGTGCTGATCATGGGCGACCTCAACGACGAGCCGAGCGACCGCAGCCTCATCGAGCACCTCCAGGCCTCCAGCGAGCTCGACCGCGTGACCGGCGCGACGAACGCGGTCAAGGAGTTCAAGACCGAGGCGATCGACTATCGCGGCGACGACTGCTTCGTCTACAACGCGAGCTGGAAGTTCCTCACGCCGGAGAACACCGGGACGTACTTCATCGACTCCACGGACGACGAGGTGTTCGCCAACCGCTACCAGGTGCTCGACCAGATCATCGCGACGCGCGGGCTGCTCGATCCGGCCGGCCTGCACCTCGACGTCGGCAGCGTCCGCATCCACGACACGAAGACCGTCGCCACCCAGCCGGCCAAGCGGCCGCGCGGCTTCGACCGCAAGACGAAGAAGGGCACCAGCGACCACCTGCCTGTGACCGCGGTGCTGGCCTACTGAGGCCAGGCGAGCCCGCCGGGCGCCTCGGGCCCCGGCGCCGGTGCCGGCGCGGGCTCCTTGACGCCCTTGAGCTCGAAGTAGAGCACCGCCGCGGCGAGCGCCACGAGCGGTGCCGTGACCACGTTGGCCAGGTAGCCGAGCACGACCTCTCCCGCGTCGCCGATCACGGCGCCGATCACCCCGAACACGATGCCGATGGCGATGAAGATCAGGAAGAAGATCACGATCACCCCGAAGACCTGCCAACCGTTCCCCTGGACGAGCCGCCGGCTGCGTCCGAACGCCGCGAACACGCCCGGCCGCTCGAGCACGACGACCGGCGCGACGACCGACCAGATGGTGAGGAGGATGAGGCCGGGGATGATGAGCAGGATGAAGCCGATCCCGATCCCGATGGCGGCCAGGATCGACACGCCGATCAGCGGCAGCAGCACCGGAGACACCGAGCTGAGCAATCCGCCGGCGGATTGATCCAGGCGGCCGTCGCGTACGTCGTCGACGAGCGCGACCACCATGCCCGTGTAGAGCGTGCTGAGGATCAGGGCCACCACGGAGGAGAGGATCGCGAGCACCGTGCTCTCGAGCGCGAGCACGCGGAACAGCACGTCGATCAGGTACAGCAGTGCGGCCACCGGGAGGAGCACGGACGCGTACCGGCGGTAGATCCGGAAGACCTCCGAGATGACCTCGTTGATGTCGATCTTCATCGCAGGCGAGGGGTGAGCGACGAGATTCGAGCCCGCGGCCGCCGGCACCACAACCCGAGAAAACGGGTGTCTGGCAGTCCGGTCACCGTTCTGCGCGGTGCTTGGAGCACCTGTGAGTGTCCCCCGGTTCTCACCATGTTCCGCCGAATGTACCGTTGGCTCCGGCGGCAAGAACGCGGCCTCGACCATCGCCGTCTGACGCTTCTCGGCTGTACCGCACGGCCGAAGGTTCGAGAACAACGCTGTGCCGAGAGCCGGAAGTCTGATTACAAACTGCCCGAATCTCGGCACTGACGCGACGGAATCTCGGCACTAATGCAAAGAACTCCTGCGCTTGGCGGGATTTTGCCGGATGACTCCCTTGCCGGCCTCGCGTGAGCTCAACAAGGCTCCGAGAAGCGTCCTTTTGCCGCCGCGCCACGCCTGCGCGAGACTAACCCAGCCGACTTGTCAAGGGTGGAGAGGAGCGCCTCTTGCGTCGGTTTCCCCGGACGTCGAGTGTGAGCCGGACGTCGCGTCTCGTGCTCGCAACGTCATTCGTCCTGCTAACTGTCGCGTCGGTCCCAGCGCTCGCGTTGGGCCAGGACCTCGCCAGCATTCCGCCGGCCGGCACTGCGGTCGATGCATCGGAGGCGCCAGTGGTCGAGGAGGCCGTGGCGCCAGTGGTCGAGGAGACCGTGGCGCCAGTGGTCGACGGGACGACGACGACGGCGGTCCTCGAGGATACCGTGGCTGCGGTAGTTGAGAAGACCGTCGCGCCCGTGGTCGACGAGACGACGACGGCGGGAGTCGAAGAGACCGTGGCTGCGGTAGTCGAGCAGACGGTGGCGCCGGTCGTCCACGAGACGACGACGGCGGGAGTCGACGAGACCGTCCCTCCGGTGCGTGAGAAGCAGCGGCCGGGGGTCGAGGAGACCGTCCCTCCGGTGCGTGAGAAGCAGCGGCCGGGGGTCGAGGAGACCGTCGCGCCGGCGCCTGAGAAAACGACGCCGCCCGGACTCGAGAAGACCGCCACGCCAGCACCTGAGAAAACGACGCCGCCCGGACTCGAGAAGACCGCCACGCCAGCACCTGAGAAAACGACGCCGCCCGGACTCGAGAAGACCGCCACGCCAGCACCTGAGAAAACGACGCCGCCCGGACTCGAGAAGACCGCCACGCCAGCACCTGAGAAAACGACGCCGCCCGGACTCGAGAAGACCGCCACGCCGGCGGTCGAGGGGGACGTCCCTCCGGTGCGTGAGAAGCAGCCGCCCGGAATCGACGAGACCGTCGCGCGGGTGCCTGAGAAGAAGCAGCCCCGGGTCGAGGAGACCGTCATGCCGGTGCTCGGCAAGATCGTCACCACGCTGCTCGACGCGACGCCGCCGGTCGTCGAGCAGATGCTCGCGCCCGCGACCGTCGGTGAGATGCGCACGCCGGAGCATGACAACACCGTCACGCCGAGCGCGCGCAAGACGGCGGCCCCGGTGCTCGCCCTGGCGAGCGACGAGACCAACACACCGATCGCCGATCGGACGCGCATGCCGACTGTCGACCCGCCCGCCACGCATGTCGCCGCGCCCGTCCTCGCCACGCCGATGATCGAGGTCACCGCCCTCGAGGCGCAGACCCCCGTCGCCGGGGATGTCGACGATCGGCGCGCGGCTGACGAGAGCACCGCCGGCGACAGCGGCGGGTCCACCTCCGCGAGCGATGCCATCGTCGCGCCAGTCGCCGGCGGGGCGGCCAGGCCCGCTGTCACCCAGGCGGCGCCTACCGCCGCTCAGCCGCCGGACGCTCCGGTGGCCTCCGCGCAGCCCGTTCCGGACGCGTCGGCGCTCCGGTCCGTGACGCCGACCCCCAGGGAGAAGCCGTCCTCGACCGAAGCTCCTGGAGACGACGACGCCGCCACGGCGACGCATGTGACGCACTCCGTCGTAGCCCCTTACCTGACCGGCGTCGATGCTCTCATGGCGAGCTCATCAGAGTTGGCCGTGCCGACCCGCTCGGCCGACGCCCGCTCGAGGACCCGCGAGGGGACGGGTCCGACGCCGGAGCAGCCGGGGCCTCCCGGCGGGCCGACCGGGTTCGGTGTGACGGCCCTGTCGGTCGCCGGCAGCTCTTCCAACGCTCTCGACTTACTGCTTGTCGCCGCCATTGCGCTGGCAGCGCTCTCCTGCCGGATCTCCCTCGTGGACGCCGCGACGTGGAAGACGGTGGATGTCGTCTCGCTGCTCGAACGGCCTGGCTGACCTTCTGAGCGAGGTCTCCAACCGCTCCAACTGGGCACATCCCACGCCGGAGCTCCAAGTCACATGTTTGAGTTGAGAGGAGTCCCCCGTGACCGGCAAGTTCGCTGGACGACACGCGCTCCAGATAGTGCTGGGGCTCGTGGCCCTCCTGCTGACCCATCCCGCGGCAGCAGCGCAGGATCCGCTGGCCGACGGCGCCCAGCCGGCGCCCTCGAAGAACGGGCATCGCCAGCAAGTCGAACCATCCTCCGCGCGCTCCAGCCACGCGCGTCCGATCGGATTCGGTGCCGGCTTCGATCGCATCTGCGGCTCTGTCCGCGTGCGGGAGATCCAGCGCCGCCTGCGCTTCCTCGGCTACCACGTGGGTCCGGTCGACGGGCTCTTCGGGCCGAGAACCCGCGACGCCGTTCGCTTGCTTCAGTACACCCTCACCATGCGGCCGACGGGCGTGGTGTCGCCGAACACGCTCGCGGTGCTGCGCGAGCGGGCGCCGCTGCGGCCGCGGGCGGTGGGCGTGGGCACCGGGCGCGCCGGCACGTGCGACTCGGCGCGTGTGCGAAGCGTGCAACGTCGGATGCGCATACTCGGATACCGGCCCGGACCGGTGGACGGGAGGTTCGGGTCACGTACGCGCGACGCGGTGGTCCGGTTCCAGCGCGACCACGGCCTGGAAGCCGATGGCAGCATCGCGCCCGCGACGATCCTTGCCGTGCTGCGACGCGAGTCGGCCCGAGCGGACGAGGCTCGACAACGCGTCGGGCAGCCGCCCGCGCCGCCGGCGCGCGGGCACGCGACCTCAGCCGGCCCGAGCACGTCGGTGCCGACATCGCCAGACCGAGCCGAGCTGCCCGCCATGCTCAACGGCGCGGCCATCGTCCTGCTCGCGCTCACCGCGCTGCTTCTCATTCTGGGGCGACGCCGGCCCGTTCATGACGCGGACGGGGTCCCCGCCCCGACTCCGGCCGATGCCCAGCCCGAACCGGACGCCGCGGTCAAGGTGAACCCTAAGGTTGACGGCGAGGGTGGTGCGCCCGGCACGGCGCTGGTGGCCGGCATCCCGGTATTCGGTTACGTGAGTGTCGGCGAGCGTGAGCGACACGTCGACCCAGGCGTATGCGACGCCCAGGTCAACGAGATAAGGGTTTACTGCAACGCCCGTGGCCTCAATCTCGTCCGGATCGTGCGGGACGTAGAGCCGCGGAACGGACGCGCGACCGCTCGCCCGGGCCTGCGCTACGTGCTCGAGCAGATCGCGCGCGGCACCGCGTCCGGGCTCGTGGTCTCGGAGCTCCGCCGCCTGAGCGGCTCCGCGGCCGGCCTGGCGCCGCTGCTGCTGTGGTGCGAGGAGTGGCAGGCCGCGCTGATCGCGCTCGACGTGGACCTCGACACGACGACGACCGCCGGCGTCCACGCCGCGCGTGCGCTGGCGAAGATGAGCGAATGGGAGCGCGACCGGCTCTCGGAGCGCACGCGCCGGGGGCTCGAGTTGGCGCGGGGGCAAGGCCGGACCGGCCACAGGCCCTCGGTGAGCGACGTGCCCGAGCTCTGCGAACGCATCCGGACGATGCGCGCGCAGGGCATGACGCTCCAGGCGATCGCCGACGTCCTGAACCGAGAGGGCGTGCCGACCGTGCGGGGTGGCACGCAGTGGCGGCCGTCGAGCGTTCAGACAGCGGCGGGCTACCGCCGGCCGATCGGCGGAGTGCGGCCGGTCGGCGTGCCGCCGAATGCGCGGTTCGCCAAGACGCCCCGGGGGGAGCCGGACCCGTGACCTTGAACGGTACGCATGGGCTTGCCTGCGTCATCGGCGGCGTTGCGGAAGTGCCCTTGCGATCGGCAGCCGGCGGTGCGCAGGATGGATTCGCGCCGGGCGATGGGTGGTGAAGGCGGGGACCCGCCCCTCCCCTGACCCAGGCGAAGCCAGGAGCGACCGAGTCGCGTCACGCGTGAGGCCGCCTGGTCCGAGCGATTGGAGTGAGTCCATGATCACGTCGGGGGCTGAGACAGCCGCGACCGCGGTCATCGAGACGGCGGTCTCGCGCTTCGGCGCCGAGAGCATCGCGCTGGCCGTGTCGTGGCAGAAAGAGAGCGCTGTGCTGCTCGAGCTCGTGACCAGGCTCGCGCCGGAGGCGCGGGTGTTCACGCTCGACACAGGGGTGCTGTTCCCGGAGACGTACGCCGCCTGGCGCGCCGCCGAAGACCGCTATGGCATCACGGTCGAGGCGTGGCGCGGTGAGTGGGTGGACGGGCTATGGGCGGTCGATCCCGAGAGCTGCTGCGGGATGCGCAAGGTCGAGCCCCTCAAGCGCGCGCTGGCGGGCGCGGACTGCTGGGTCACCGGCCTGCGACGTGAGCAGTCGCCGCTACGCGCGGGCACACCCGAACTGGCCTGGGACCAGCGGCACGGCCTCTTCAAGGCTGTGCCGCTCGCGACCTGGAGCGAAGCCGACGTCTGGGAGTTCATCGCCGCGTACGGCCTTCCGTACAACCGGCTCCACGATCGCGGCTACGCGTCCATCGGATGCACGCACTGCACCCGGCCGGGCCAAGGCCGCGAGGGCCGGTGGGCCGGCCGCGAGAAGTCCGAATGCGGCATGCACGCCGGGTGAGGCTGCCCGAGGCGAACGGGCGGATTCGCTCGTACGCACACGCTTGCGTGCGTCAAGCGCGGCGTTGCGGACACCGTCTTGCGCCTCCGCACGCCCGTGCAGAGCATGGGGTGCGCCACGTCCGACAAGAGGAGGCTCCTTGCGCGTCTTCATCTGCGGGATCGACGGATACCTTGGCTGGTCGCTTGCTCAGCACCTGACAGCGCGGGGCCATACCGTGGGAGGTGCCGACAGCTTCCTCCGCCGGCGCTGGGTGGAGGAGATGGGCTCGTGGAGCGCCGTGCCGATCGCCACCATGCGCCACCGGCAGGACGCCTTCACATCGCGCTACGGCCAAGAACTGCCCTTCTGCGAGCAGGACCTGCGCTCCTATGACGCGGTCCGAGAGATGGTGGAGCAGTTCGGCCCTGACGCCATCGTCCATCTCGGCGAGTGCCCGTCGGCCCCCTACTCGATGGTCGACGCGCAGCATGCCGTGTTCGTGCAGCTGAACAACATCGTCAGCACCTTCAACCTGCTGTACGCGATCCGCGACGTGGATCCGGAGATCCACCTGGTGAAGCTGGGGACCATGGGCGAGTACGGGACGCCCGGGGTGCCGATTCCCGAGGGTTTCTTCGACGTCGAGTACCGCGGCCGCAAGGACTGCCTGCCGTTCCCGCGACAGGCGGGCTCCTGGTACGACTGGAGCAAGGTCCACGGCTCCAACAACGTGATGTTCGCGTGCCGGCTCTGGGGCCTGCGGGCCACGGACATCATGCAGGGCGTCGTCTTCGGCACCCGCATCGACGAAAGCGACGGCGACCCTCGACTGCGGACCCGACTGGACTTCGACCAGGCATTCGGCACCGCGGTGAACCGGTTCTGCTGCCAGGCCGTCGTCGGCCACCCGCTGACCCCCTACGGCGAGGGTCACCAGAAGCGCGGGTTCCTGCCGCTGCGCGACTCCATGCAGTGCCTGACGCTCGTGCTCGAGAACCCGCCGGCCATCGGGCAGTACCGCGTGTTCAACCAGTTCCAGGAGGTCTACGACATCACCGAGCTCGCGCTGCTGGTGCAGCGGGCCGCCGCGGAGCTGGACCTGAGCGTCGAGGTGCGCAACGTGGAGAACCCGCGCCGGGAGCTCGAAGACCACTACTACGAGCCGGATCACCAAGGCCTGCTCGACCTCGGCTACCGCCCGACGCAGGACGTCGAGTGCGAGATGGGCCTGATGATCTGGGATCTCATGCGCCACCGGGATCGGATCGAGGCGAAGCTCGATGCGCTGCTCCCCGACGTGCGCTGGAACGGGACTCGCGCGCGGGTGCGATTCCTGCGACCGGATGCGGCGACGCCGGCACGTGAGCCGCTCGCGATGGTCGCCACGGCCGACGAAGCGGCCGCAGCGGATGCCTGAGACGGCGACAGCGCGCCACGGCGAGCGGCCGATGACGATCACGTTCCTCGGTCACGCAGGGTTCTGTGTGGAGACCCCGAGCACGATCCTCATCACGGACCCCTGGTTGTCGCCCATGGGTGCATTCGACTCCGCGTGGTTCCAGTACCCCCGCAATCACCACCTCGCGGCGTACGTGCAGGAGAAGCTCGCCGACTCGCGCAAGGAGCGCTTCCTCTACGTCAGCCACGAGCACAAGGACCACCTCGACCTGCCGTTTCTGCACAGCCTCGCCTGCCGCGACTTCACGCTGGTGCTCGCGGACTTCCGACGGACGTACCTGCGCACGGCGTTCGCCGACTACCGCTGCAAGGAGGCCGTGTACCTCTCAGATTCGCAGAGCGTCGAGGTGCCCGACGGGACCATCACGCTCTATCTCGACGACTCCGAACTCAATCGCGACTCCGCGATGCTCCTCAAGGCCGCCGGCCGCTCGTTCCTGAACCTCAACGACTGCCGCATCTTCGACGCGCTCCCGACCATCGGGAGAACACAGGGCCCGATCGACGTCTTCGCGTGCCAGTTCTCTGGGGCAGGGTGGCATCCGACCTGTTACGACTACCCGCGCGACACCTACGAGGCCATCGCCAGGCGCAAGATGATGGCCAAGTTCATGAGCGTGGCCCGGGGGATCCGGGCGTTGACCCCGGGCGTGTATCTGCCGTCTGCCGGGCCGCCGTGCTTCCTGGACCCGATGTTGTTCCACCTCAACTTCGAGGAGGTCAACATCTTCCCACGCGCCGACACACTGCTCGACTTCCTCGAGCGGAAGCTGAAGAACTCGCCGACGGCGTGGTTCGACATGATGCCCGGCGACGTCCTGGACGTCGCGTCGCGCTCGGTGGTCTACAACGCGCCGGACCGCGTCGGTCCCCACAACCACGCGGAGTACGTGAAGGCGTACGCCGCCGACTACGAGGGCTTCTTCGCCGACCGGCAGCGCCGGTACAACGGCAAAGGCAACGGCAACGGCAACGGCGACGGAGACGGAGAGCTGCTCGAGCGCCTCAAGGACGCGCTCTCGGACAAGCTGGAGCAACTCACCCTGCATGATCGCGTCCGGACTCCTGTCTACTTCCGGCTCGGCGATCAGTCCGACCAGATGCTGCGGCTGGACTTCCCGAGCAAGGCGGTCGAGTACGCCAGCGCCGTCGCGGAAACCGACTACTACTCGATCTCCACGCCGTCCTGGGAGGTCGAGCGCATCCTCGACGGCAAGATCACCTGGGACGACTTCTCGCTGACGTTCCGTATGCGACTCGATCGCGAGCCCGACGTCTATCAGACGCTCGTGCAGGGCTTTCTGCGGCTCGAACCGGAGGACATGAACTGGTTCTGCGCCAAGCTGCTGAACATCGAGGGCCGGCAGGAGCGGATCATCGTCGAAGCCGATGGGAAGCGATATGCCGTCGACCGGTACTGCCCGCATCAGGGCGGCGACCTGAGGTGGGCATGGGTCGAGGAGCAGCGGTTCCTGACCTGCGCTCGGCACCAATGGCAGTTCGACCTCGAGTGCGCTGGGGAAGCCCGCAGGAACGCGGGGACGATCAACGCCGTCTGCCTGGACGATGACTGACCGTGCCTGGGTGGAACGCCGACCGGCGGCGGCAGGTCGGTAGCGACGACTCGACGGTCAGGGTCCGATGAGCGGTGCCCGCGTCGTTCTCCCGTTGGTCGCCGGAGCACTGCTCCTGCTGGCGGCCGCGGCGTTCGGGGGCGGGGACGCGGCGTTGGACGAGCGCGTCACCGCCGCGCTGGTGCTCCTGGCGGTTCTCATGGCGATCATCGGAGCGGTCCTGGCCGCTCCGCGCAGGAGTACCGAGCCCGACGCTCCAGCGATGGCCGAGCGATCCGACGCCGAGCTCGTGTCGTCGGCCGCCCGCGGACACAGCGACGACGCGTGGGCCGAGCTGCGACGACGCCATCGGCGCGCCATCGCCGCCTTGCTCGAGTACCTCCTCGGGGATCGCGACCATGCCGAGGAGGTCGCCGATGAGGTGTTCGCGACGGCGCGGGGGCGACTGCCGGACAAACCGGCGGAGACGAGTTTCAAGCAATGGATCCATTCGCTCGCGCTGGGCGCCGTCACGAAACCGGCCGTGGCCCCGGCGGACGACGACGGGGCGGCCACATCGGTGCCCCGAGGGCCCGAGGCGGGCGCCCTCCGCTCCAGGCCGCACTACGTGTCGGCGGACACCGCTCCGCCACAGTTCGCGGTCGCGCGACGCCTGATCGTCGCTCCCGCCTTTCTCGTGCTCTACGCCGCTGTCTGCGCGGCGATCGTCCCGGCACTCTCGACGTTGATGACCGGGTACGCGGAGGTGCTCTCGGCCCTCTCGGGAGTCGAGGCGTGGAAGCTGCTGGGCAAGGGAGGCTCCTTGTCGTTCCGGCCCTTCCTGCTCGCGCTGGCCGTTCTGCTCTGTGCCTTCGCTCCCGGCTCCCCTCGCGAGCGGCTTCGGCTGCTCGGGTTCGCGGCGGGCGTCTACCTCGCCGCCGTCGTCTCCGTCGACGTGGTCCTCGCGGTCGGCGAGCAGCTTCTGGTCCCACCCTTCTCCCAGGTGGGCGGTATCGCCGCCGGGCTCACCGGCCTCCTCGCGATCATCAGCACGATCTTCCTCCGCTACCGCCTTCCGGTCGGGATCAAGGTCGTCCCGAACCGGCGCAGGTCCCGACGGTTCTTCGTGATGCTCGGCGTGACCGGCGTGGTCGTCGCCTCGGCGGTCGCGGCGCTGTCCCTGGCCCGCACGCGGTATTTCGACGACTGGCACCTCCGCTTCATCGGTGGCCTCGACTCCGAAGTCGTCCTGTTCCTGCTTGGCATGGTCTGCGTGCTCGCGGTGTGGAGCGCGTTGGATCGCGCGTCCAAGCCGCACGAGGGCCCATGGCTGTCGGCGGCGTTTCTCATCCCTGCGTTCAACGAGGCGCATGGCATCGCCGAGACCATCCGGTCAATCGACGTCGCCGCGTCGCGGTATCGCGCCATCTGCGACGTGTACGTGGTCGACAACGGCTCGTGGGACGACACCATCGCAGTCGCCCGGAGCGCGCTCGACGCCTGCCCCCACCTCCAAGGGCACGTGCTCGAATGCCAGACGCCGGGCAAGTCGCACGCGCTCAACTTCGGCTTGCGTCGCATCGAGCAGGACGTGATCGTCCGCATCGACGCCGACACGTCCGTGGAGCCGTCACTGATGGAGAACGTCATGCCCTGGTTCTGGGACCCCTCCGTCGGCGCGGTCGGCGGTCTTCCGCTTCCCAAGCACAGCGTTGTCCGGTGGTTGCGCCCGCTGCGTCTCATCGAGGTCTACTACGGCGTCCACTTCCTGCGCGCGGCGCAGAGCGCCGCGGACGCCGTCCTGGTCGTCCCAGGACTGATCGCAGCCTATCGGCGCGACGTGGTCGACGAGCTCGGCGGGTTCGGCGAAGGCTTCAACGGCGAGGACGCCGATATCACCGTTCGAATCGGCCGGCTGGGCTACCGGGTGGTCACCGATCCCGACGTGCGCGTCTACACGGAGGTGCCGGAGAGCCTCGCGCAGTTCCGCGAGCAGCGGCAGCGCTGGTCTCGCGGGCTCTACCACATGGCGCGCCGGAACATGTCGAGCATCTGGATGCGGCAGGGAGCCCGCTCACTGTGGAACCTCCCGTGGTCGATCTTCAACGCCTCCAGGCGCGCGATGATGATTCCGGTCCTCGTCGCCGCGCTCACCGTGGAGATCCTGGAGCCGTCGGTCTTCTCGCTCCGCGAGGTATCGGTCGTCGCCGGGTTCCTCGTCGGGCTGCAGCTCATCGTCATCTCGCTGCTGCTCATCGCCCATCGCAGGTTCGCGGTCTTGCCCTACGTCCCGAGTTACCTCCTGTTCCGCATGCTGCGGGCGTACATCGCGTTCGAGACCGTGCTGACGCTTCGGCTGAAGGAGCGCCGCGCCGAGGCCGGCGACCCGTCGCCGAGCCCCGCGTTCGAGCCGGCGGACCTGCGCCCTGCGCTCAGCGTCTTCGCGGACGACATGCTGGCGCCGATCCCCGAAAAGGGACTCCGGCGCAGGGCGGAGGCATACGTGGAGGGGCTGCTCGCCGACGGCGGAGGCGCCGACGACAAGAGGATCGAGTCACCGTGGCCGTGGGAGCCTGTACGTGCACGGCTTGCTACCCGCCTGGCGGATGAGTCGCCGGCGCTCGGGTGGATCCTCGAGCGCGTCGCCCTCGGCGCGCCGCAGGCGGAAACCGCGGCGGTCGTCCTGGCGGCCGACGGAGCTGGGAGCTGCCCGGTCAACTGGCGCCTGCCGTCGTCGAACGGTAGTTCCCGACGCGCGCCCAGCCCGCCGGAGCACGGCGGCGACGACGGAGATCTCACCGGGCCTGTGATCGAGATGCTCACGGAGCTGCGCTCGTGGGGCGTCGTGCCACCGGTGATCTGTGCCGGCAGGCGCAACGGGGGCGTGGAGGAGCTGCGCAGAGGGCTGGAGGCGGGCAGCTTCCGCTACGTGCTCGAGGTGAGCGGCTCGACGCAGGCGACGGCGGCAGTTCAGACGTTGCTCGTGTCGGACCGCGGCAACGGATCGGCGCCGCGCAGCGCACCGCTCAGCGAGATCGCGCTGGCCACCGGTTTGCGCAAGGCTCGAACGATCACCTGGGACGAACCGGACGGCCCGCGGACCTCGCGGTTCCTGATCCTCGGCGTCGTGCCGGCTGACTCCGCGCCACGCGGCACGAGACGGCGCGAGAGCCTTATCCACTTCGCGATCTGCGAATGGCCACAGGGCGCCGAACACCCGACGTCCTACTGGCTGAGCAACCTGCCGGCGGGTATCGACGTCCAGCGCCTCGTCGAGCTCGCGAAGCTCCGCCGGGGCGCCGGCCCGGACCACGCGGCACTCGAGCGGGAGCTGGCGCTCGACCAGGCTAGGACGTGGAGCCCCGCCGCGTGGGATAGCCACGTGACGCTTGTGTCGCTCACCTGGGGCTTCCTGCTCCTCCGGCGCGGTCGCGACCCAGGTGCGCGGGGCGCATCCCCGCGGCGGGCGTTCGGTCGCCGCCGCGTGCGCCGGCGCGAGCACGCGCAGGTCAGGAGCTGAGGCGGGCGTGGCTCCGATGCGCGCTGCGTATCCGCAACGCGAGACGCAAGAAGGCCGGTAATGCGATTGACAGCGAACGGCGCCGGCGCGAAGAATCGGGGCTGTTCGCGGAACCTCGAGCAAGGAGCTCACATGCCCGCGAAGCGCTGGCTCTCGCTAGCGGCGGCGGTGCTCGCCGCTGTCGCCGTTGGCGTTGTCGCCACACTGCCGCAGGCGACAGCTCAGACGAGCACCAATCCGGCGACGGTGGGCCAGTGGAGCGCGCCGTTCGAGATCGGCGTGAAAGGCATACACAGCACGGTGCTCGGCAACGGGAAGGTACTCCTGTTCTCCTATCCGGTGACGGCGGTCGGCAGCGACGCGCGCGTCTGGAACCCGGCCTCCGGCGGGACAACTGACGTGAGCCTGTCCTGGGCCCGCGACATCTTCTGCGCAGGGCACTCGCTCCTCCCGGACGGTCGCGTGTTCATCACCGGCGGGCACGTGCACGCCGGCGCTTACGGGCTCGGCGTCAAGAACAACGACTTCTTCGATCCCGCGTCCGGGTCGTTCAGCCCCGCCCCGATGCTCTCCGAGGAGCGCTGGTATCCCACCAACGTCACGCTCGGGAACGGCCGCGTCCTGATCTTCGGCGGCCTCAAGAACGGGCCGGAGAACATCAAGGCGCTCACGGTGGAGGCCTATGACCCCAGCGCGAATGCGGTCACGACGCTGCCTTCCAGCGCCGACAAGGGTCTGGGCAACTACCCGCGCCTGCACCTGCTGCGCAACGGGAAGATCGCCTGGACGAACCAGGCGCGCACACAGCTCTTCAACCCGGACACCAATGGCTGGACCGCGTCGGCACTCACGACCGGCGGCGGCCGGGGCGAGTCGTTCGCCTCGGTGCTCCTGCCGGGCTCGACGAAGATCCTCCGGTTCGGCGGCCCGGACGGGTCCGGCGGCGCGGTCGCCGGCGCGGAGATCGGCGACTTCAGCACGAGCACCCCCACGTGGAGGCCCACCGGCTCCATGAGCACGGGTCGGGTATGGGTGAACCCCATCCTCCTCCCGGACGGCAAGGTCCTGGCGGTCGGCGGCGGGCGGGGTGGGACGTATACGAACCCGGTGCTCCAGAGCGAGCTGTTCGATCCGGCGACCGAGACGTGGTCGGTGATGGCATCGCAACAGGCTCCGCGCGTGTACCACTCGACCGCGGTGCTGCTCCCCGACGGCCGCGTGCTCTCGGCGGGGCAGGACAACGGCAACTACCAGACGAGGGCCGAGATCTACTCGCCGCCGTATCTCTTCAAGGGGCCGCGGCCGAGCATCACCGGCGCGCCGTCATCGGTCGACTACGGCGACGGCTTCACGATCTCCACGCCAGACGCCCGATCGATCGCGCGAGTCGCGCTGGTTCGCCCCGACTCGATGACCCACAGCCTAAACCAGGACCAACGCCATGAGGACCTCGCCTTCAGCGTCACCGACGACGGCACGTTGAGCGTCACCGCACCGGCGGGTGGGAACGTGGCGCCGCCCGGACCGTACATGCTGTTCCTGATCTCCGGCTCCGGCGTCCCGTCCGTCGCGTCCTTCATCGACGTGGCGGCCGGGGGGCCGCGACCGCCTGCGCCGGTCATCACCGGTTTCACGCCGACGAGCGGCGACATCGGCTCGGTGGTCACGATCTCCGGCACGAACTTCACGGGGACGACCGCCGTCACCTTCGGCGGCGTGCCGGCCGGCCAGTTCGCGGTCGTCTCCGACACGTCCATCAGCGCCACCGTCCCGCCCGGCGCCACCACCGGCCGGATCCGTGTCACGACCGCGGGCGGCACCGCGACGAGCGCCAGCGACTTCACCGTGGGCAGCTCGCCGCCCGGCAGTCAGTACCGCGCCGCCGTGCTGGCCGACGGGCCGGTGGGGTATTGGCGGCTGGCGGAGACCTCGGGAGATGCCAAGGACGAGACCGGCATCGCCGGGCTCGGGCGCTACCGGAACGGCGTGACGAGGGGTGTTGCCGGGGCCCTCCTCACCGATGCCAATCTCGCCGCGCGCTTCGACGGAGTCGACGACTACGTGAGCATCGGCCACAGCTCGGCTCTCAACTTCGGCGACACGTTCAGCTATGAGCTCTGGCTCAAGCGCGGCGCCGCACAGGGCACGAGCCAGCGTCTGCTTCACAAGGGCGCCGGTCCCGCCACACTCGGACTTGGCGCCAACAACAAGCTCGTGCTGCTTCCCGGCGGGACGGGCGCCGCCACCACGGCGTCCTCCGCGAGCGCCATCACCGACCGGTTGTGGCACCACGTCGTCGCGACGAAGAGCGGCGCGAGCGCGCGCCTCTACGTCGACGGTGTCGACGTCACGGCGCTCGGCAGCAACACGACCATGACCGCCAGCACGACCGCCCTGAACATCGCGAGGTCGACCAGCGGGACCGGGTATGCGGACGCCGACATCGACGAGGTCGCGGTCTACCCCGTGGCGCTGAGCCCGGAGCGGGTCCGCGCCCACTTCGAGGCCGGCCGCGGTTGACGGCACCCCCGCTGACCGCCCAGCCTCCGCCGCGAGCCCATCGTGCGCAGCGTCCGCGCGGCCTGTTCGGGCTGCTGATCGCGGTCCTGTTGCTGGCGCCGGTCCTTGCGGCACTGTGGCCGAGCTCCGACCCGGGGCCACCCCTGCGTGGCCGGATCATGGAGATCAGCGCCGCGACGAACGCGCTCCGGAGCACGGTGCAACTGCCGCCTCCGAATGACATCGAGGCCGGGCTCGGCGCCGTCTGGGTGACCCGGACCGTCGGGACCCGCGCAGGTGTCGCCCGCCTGGAATCCCAGCACGACCCACGCCCCGCGTCGATCGTGCTCGGTGCTCCGGAAGCGGTGATCCGTGACGACCTCGCCGTCGGTGAAGGCGCCGTGTGGGTGGCCCTCGCCGAGGGGCTCTTCCGCGTCGACCCGAGCTTGACCCGTCAGCCCCGAAGGATGTTCGCACCCGGCCGCGGCCAGGTCCTCGGCGGCGTCGCCGACGGCGCGGGAGCGGTCTGGGTCATCAACGTCACCCTCGGCACGCTGTCCCGGCTTGATCCGGTCACAGGCGCGGTGACACGCGTCGTCCCGGTCGGGGCATCGCCGAACGGCGTCGAGGTGGGCGACGGTGCCGTCTGGGTCACCAGCGCGTCGAGCCCGCAGGTCCTGAAGATCTCTTCCACGGGGGAACGCGTCCTGGACACGGTCCCGCTCAGGGCGCCCGCGAGCGCCATCGCCGTCGGCGCGGGCGCCGTCTGGGTCGCCGTGGACACCCGCGACGCCGTGGCGAAGATCGACATCCGCTCGAGCCGCGTCGAGTGGATATCGGTCGGCACGAGACCTACGGGACTGTCCGTCACCGACGCCGCGGTGTGGGTGGCGAACAGCGGGTCGAAGACAGTGTCGCGGATCGACCCCCGCACGGACGAGGTGGTGGCCACGATCCGGGTTCCCGAGCGACCGTACCGGATTGCCGCCGACTCCACGGGCGTCTGGGTCACCTCCCTCGGCGCGCCGGCTCCGCACTCGTAGGCCCAGCCGGCGCAGGTCAGCGAGGAGGCGTATTACGACGATCGCCTTGCGAGGGGTGAGCGACGGGATTCGAACCCGCGACCGCCGGGACCACAACCCGGAGCTCTACCAACTGAGCTACGCCCACCGTGCGCGCCGCAAGTCTAGCGGCGCGCGGGTGCCTCAGAGGCCGAGCTTGTCGCCGATGCCGCCGCCTCCGAGCTGGCCGATCAGGTCCTGCGGATCGATGCCGAACTTCTCCAGCAGACCGGCGTGCTGCTCGGTGTCGACCTGGTCGGGCAGCTCGCCCTCGGCCTGGCTCGCCTCGTCGTCCTGCCCGCGTGAGCGCAGGAGCTCGAGGCTTGTCCTTGGGTATCTGCATGGGGCTCCTCCCTGTCGATGGCCGGAGGCTGCCCCCTGCGCGAGCCGGGCACTCGCAGGCAGGCGCGTGCGCGTTCGGACGACCCTGAATATCCTGCCCGGATGGAGTTTCTGCAGCCGGCGAGCTGGGACGAGGCGCTGGAGGCCAAGGCCGAGCATCCGGAGGCGCTGCCGCTGTGGGGCGGGACGGACGTGATGGTGGACGTGAACTTCGGCCGTGCGCGCCCGGAGACGGTCCTGGACCTCACGCAGGTCGGTGAGCTGACCCGTTGGGACCGTGACAACGGCTCGCTCCGGGTCGGCGCCGGCGTCACGTACACGCGCGCCATCGCGGAGCTATCCGACGAGCTGCCGGGCCTGGCGATCGCGTCGCGGACGGTCGGCTCGCCGCAGATCCGCAACCGCGGGACGATCGGCGGCAACCTCGGCTCCTCCTCCCCCGCCGGCGACGCGCTGCCGCCGCTGTACGCGGCCGGCGCCGAGGTCGAGGTCGCATCGACGCGCGGCACGCGCCGGATCCCGGTCGACGAGTTCATCACCGGCCCGAAGCAGAACGTGCTGGAGGCGGACGAGCTGATCGCCGCCTTCCACGTGCGCGCGGCCCGCGGCGGCGAGCAGTTCTCGAAGATCGGCACCCGCAACGCGATGGTGATCGCGGTCTGCTCGTTCGCGATCTCGCTCGACGACGACCGCCGCACCCTCGGCACGTGTCTGGGCTCGGCCGCCCCGACGCCGCGCCGCGCCCACGCCGCCGAGGAGTACGCCGCGGCGCAGCTCGACTGGGACGGCCGCGCGCCGATCGCCGACGAGGTGCTGAAGCGGTTCGGCGAGCTGGTCGCCGAGGCGGCGTCCCCGATCGACGACCAACGCGGGAGCGCGGCCTACCGCCGCCACGCGCTGGCGGTGCTGGCGCGCCGCACGCTCAGGTGGGCGTGGGCATGAGGCTCACCTGCACGATCAACGGCGAGGCCCGCGAGGTCGACGGCGTCTGGGAGGGCGAGAGCCTGCTCTACGTGCTGCGCGAGCGGCTCGCGCTGCCGGGCTCCAAGAACGCCTGCGAGCAGGGCGAGTGCGGCTCGTGCTCGGTGTACCTGGACGGCGAGCTCGTGTGCTCGTGCCTGGTCATGGCCGGCCAGGCCGAGGGGCGCGACATCGTGACCGTCGAGGGGCTCGCGCCGTCCGAGGACGAGCTGCACCCGATCCAGGAGGCGTTCCTGCAGGCCGGGGCCGTGCAGTGCGGGTTCTGCACGCCGGGGCTGATCGTCGCGACGCACGACCTGCTGGCCCGCAACTCTCAGCCGTCGGACACCGAGATCCGCGAGGCGCTGGCCGGCAACCTCTGCCGCTGCACCGGCTACGAGAAGATCCTCGACGCCGTGCGGCTCGCCGCCTCATGACGCTGGTCATCGAGAACTGCGCGATCGCGACGGTCGATGCTGCCGGCACCGAGTTCGCGAGCGGCCACATCGTGGTCGAGGACGGGAGGATCACGGCGGTCGGCGAGGGCAGCTCGGACGCTGCCGGCGACCGCCTCGACGCCGGCGGGTGCCTGGCCACGCCGGGCCTCGTCAACTGCCATCACCACCTCTACCAGTGGGCGACGCGGGGCCTGTTCCAGCAGGCGACGCTGTTCGAGTGGCTCCAGGGCTCGTATCCGATCTGGGCGAAGCTCGACGGAGACGTGGAGAGCGCCGCGGCCCGCGCCGGCCTCGCCGCGCTGCTGCTGTCCGGCTGCAGCACGGCGATGGACCACCACTACGTGTTCCCGCGCGACGCCGGCGACCTGCTGGGCATCGAGATCGAGGCCGCGCGCGAGCTGCACATCCGCTTCCACCCCACGCGCGGCTCGATGGACCTCGGCAAGTCGGACGGTGGTCTGCCGCCGGACGAGGTGACCGAGGACCGCGACGCGATCCTGCAGGCGAGCGCCGACGCGATCGACCGTCATCACGACCCGTCACCGGACTCGATGCTCCGGATCGGCCTCGCGCCCTGCTCGCCGTTCAGCGTCACCAAGGGGCTGATGGCCGAGACCGCCGAGTACGCCCGCGAGCGCGGCGTGCGGCTGCACACGCACATGGCCGAGACGATCGACGAGGAGGAGTTCTGCCTCGAGCTGTTCGGCGTGCGGCCGGTCGAGTACCTCGAGCAGGTCGGCTGGCTCGGCGACGACGTCTGGCTCGCCCACTGCGTGCACCTGGACGAGCGCGAGGTGCACCGGTTCGGCGAGACCCGCACCGGCGTCGCGCACTGCCCGTCCTCGAACGCGCGGCTGGGCGCCGGCATGGCGCCGGTGGCGGCGCTCACCGCGGCGGGAGCGCCGGTCGGCCTCGGCGTCGACGGCGCGGCGTCCAACGAGGCCGGCGAGCTGGCCGGCGAGCTGCGCCAGGCGCTGCTCACCGCGCGGCTGCGCGGCGGGCCACAGGCGCTGACCGCGCGCGAGGCGCTGGCGCTGGGCACGATCCACGGCGCCCGCTGCCTGGGCCGCGAGGCCGAGATCGGCTCGCTGGAGCCCGGCAAGCTCGCCGACGTCGCGCTGTGGGACCTGACCGGGGTCGACCACGCCGGCATCGCCGACCCGGTCGCCGCGCTGGTGCTCGGGCCGCGCCCGCGCGTGAAGCACCTGCTGGTCGGCGGCCGCCGCGTGATCGACGACCGGCGGCTGACCACCGGGGACGAGGAGACCATCGCCCGCGAGCTGAGGACGGCGAGTGAGAGGCTGCAGGCATGACGGTCGAGACCACGATCCGCGGCGGGATCGGCGAGACCGTCCGCCGCCCGGACGGCATCCCCAAGGTCAAGGGCGACTTCGCCTACTCGTCGGACCTGTGGGCCGACGGGATGCTGTGGGGCGCGACGCTGCGCAGCCCGCACCCCCGCGCACGCATCCGGGAGCTGAACATCGCGCCGGCGCTCGCCGTCCGCGGCGTGCACGCCGTCCTCACGCACGAGGACGTCCCGGGCCGCAAGACGTACGGCCTGGAGATCCCCGACCAGCCGGTGCTGGCCTGGGACCAGGTGCGCTACCAGGGCGAGCCGATCGTGATCGTCGCCGCCGACCACCCAGAGACGGCCCGCCATGCGGCCGCGCAGGTGGAGATCGACTTCGAGGTGCTCGACCCGGTCACCGACCCCGAGGCGGCGTTCGACGCCGATCCGCTGCACCCGTCCGGCAACCTGCTGCGCCACGTGCACATCGAGCACGGCGACCAGGCCGCGACGGCCGACGTCGTCGTGACCGGCGAGTACGAGGTCGGCATGCAGGACCAGGCGTTCCTCGGCCCCGAGTCCGGGATGGCGGTCCCGGCCGAGGACGGCGGGGTCGACCTGTTCATCTCCACGCAGTGGCTGCACGTGGACCGCGACCAGGTGGCCGCGAGCCTCGATCTGGCGTCCGACAAGGTGCGGATCGCGCTGGCCGGCGTCGGCGGCGCGTTCGGCGGCCGCGAGGACCTGTCGATGCAGATCCACGCCTGCCTGCTGGCCCTGCACACCGGCAAGCCGGTGAAGATGATGTACGGGCGCGAGGAGTCGTTCTTCGGGCACATCCACCGCCACCCCGCGCGCATGCGCTACGAGCACGGCGCCACCCGCGAAGGCGACCTCGTGTACGTGCGCTGCCGGATCCTGCTCGACGGCGGGGCGTACGCCTCGAGCTCGACCGCCGTGTGCTCGAACGCCGCCTCGTTCGCATGCGGCCCGTACGACGTGCCGAGCGCGACGATCGACTCGTACGTCGTCTACACCGACAACCCGCCGTGCGGGGCGATGCGCGGCTTCGGCGCCGTGCAGACGTGCTTCGCCCACGAGGCGCAGATGGACAAGCTGGCCGCAGCGCTGGACATGGACCCGGTCGAGCTGCGACGCCGCAACGCGCTGGCGGAGGGCCGCGTCATCCCCACCGGTGCGACGATCCGCTGCCCGGCGCCGGTCGACGAGCTGCTGGCCGGCGTGGCGGCGCGGCCGCTCCCGGCCGAGGGCGCCGCAGTGCTGCCCGGCGGGCACTCGAACACCACGCACGGCGAGGGCGTGCGCCGCGGCGTCGGCTACGCCGTCGGCTACAAGAACGTCGGCTACTCCGAGGGCTTCGACGACTACTCGACGGCGCGCGTGAGGCTGTCGATCGTGGCCGGCGAGCCGCTGGTCGAGGTGCACACGGCGGCCGCCGAGGTCGGCCAGGGGCTGGTGACCGTCCAGGCGCAGATCGCCCGGCACGAGCTCGGCGTCGAGAACGTGATCGTGCTGCCGGCCGACACGCAGGTCGGCTCCGCCGGCTCCTCGTCGGCGTCGCGCCAGACGTACATGACCGGCGGCGCGGTCCAGCTCGCCTGCGAAGGCATCAAGGAGGAGCTGGCGCGGCGCGGGACCGGCTCGCTCGCCGAGCTCGTCGGCGACGACCCGATCGACGTCACGCGCGAGCACCACCACCGCGAGACGTTCCCGCTCGACGAGAAGGGCCAGGGCGACGCGCACGTGACGTTCGCGTTCGCCGCCCACCGCGCGGTGGTCGACGTCGACGTCGACCTCGGGCTCGTCAGGGTCGTGGAGATCGCCACCGCGCAGGACGTCGGGAAGGCGATCAACCCGCAGGCCGTCGAGGGCCAGATCGAGGGTGGCATCGCCCAGGGCCTCGGGCTGGCGCTGATGGAGGAGATCCAGGTCGTCGACGGCAAGGTCCGCAACGCCTCGTTCACCGACTACCTGATCCCGACCGTGCTCGACATGCCCCCGGTGGAGCTCGAGATCCTCGAGCTGGCCGACCCGGACGCGCCGTACGGCCTCCGCGGGGTCGGCGAGCCGCCGACCATCTCGTCCACGCCGGCGATCGTCGCGGCGCTGCGCGCGGCCACCGGCGCGGCGCTGACGCGCGTCCCGGTCCGGCCCGACGACATCGTGGGGATCTGAGTGCCGGTCCCGCCCGCCGAGCTCACGGCGCACTTCCGGATCGCCGGGCCGCGCGAGGCCGTCGAAGCCGCGCTCCGGATCGCCGGCTCGTCGGGCATCGCAGTCGAGGGCGGCCCGGACGAGGTCCTGCTGTCGGGTAGCCGCGCGCTCGTGCTCGGCACGCTCGAGGACGTGATCGCCGCCGCGCTCGACGACGGCGCCTCCACGATCGACGTGCGCCTCGAGGCGCCGACGGAGTCCCGGTGACCAAGGGGGGACAGTCCCCCCTGATCGCCGTGGCCCGCGGTGACGAGCCGCCAGACCTCGTCATCGAGGGAGCGCGGGTGCTGTCGGTGTTCACGCGCGAGTGGCTGGAGACCGACGTGGCGATCTCCGGCGGCATGATCGCCGGCCTGGGCTCGTACGACGGCGGCGAACGCGTCGACGCCGGCGGCCGCCACCTCGTCCCCGGGTTCATCGACGCGCACGTGCACATCGAGTCCTCGAAGCTGACGCCCGCCGAGTTCGCGCGCGCCGTCGTACCGCACGGCACCACCGGCGTGGTCACCGACCCGCACGAGATCGGGAACGTGCTCGGGCTGAAGGGGGTCGACTGGATGCTCGAGGCATCCGAGGGGCTGCCGCTGGACGTGTTCGTGATGGCGCCGTCGTGCGTGCCGGCCAGCGCCTTCGAGTCGCCCGGCTTCGCGCTCGGCCCCTCCGACATGGAGGCGATCCTGCGCCACCCCCGGGCGCTCGGCGTGGCCGAGATGATGAACTTCCCCGGCGTGATCGCCGGCGACGCCGACGTGCTGGCGCGGATCATCTCCGACCACGTCGACGGCCACGCGCCGGGCGTCCACGGCCGCGCGCTGAACGCCTACATCGCGGCCGGCGTGCGGTCCGACCACGAGGCGACGACGTTCGAGGAGGCGCTCGAGAAGCGCCGCCGCGGAATGTGGGTGCTGATCCGCGAGGCCTCGAACGCCCGCAACCTGGTCGACCTGCTCCCGCTGGTCAAGCAGTACGGCCCCGAGCACTGCGCGTTCTGCACCGACGACCGCGAGCCCGACCTGCTGTACCGCGAGGGGCACATCGACCAGATGTGCCGGATCGCGGTGGCCGCGGGGATCGCGCCCGAGGACGCGCTGCTGATGGGGACCCTGCACGCGGCCCGCGCGCACGGGCTGCGGGACCGCGGCGCGGTGGCGCCGGGCCTGCGCGCCGACCTCGTATTGCTCGACGACCTGACCACGTTCCGCCCGGCGCAGGTCTACAAGGACGGCCGGCTGGTGGCCGCGGACGGCGCCACCCTGCCGTTCGCGCGCGCCGCCATCCCCGAGTTCGTCCGCAGCACGATGCGCTCCGCCCCGCTGGACGCCGACGCGTTCGCGATCCCCGCCGAGTCCGAGCGCGTGCGGGTCATCGAGATCATCCCCGGCCAGCTCATCACCCTCGCCCGCGAGGAGGCACCCGCGGTCGCCGAGGGCCGCATCGTCGCCGCACCGGACGACGACGTCGCCAAGATCGCGGTCGTCGAGCGCCACCACGCGACCGGGCGCATCGGCCGCGGTCTGGTGCGCGGCTTCGGCCTGCGGACGGGCGCGTTCGCCTCGACCGTCGCCCACGACGCCCACAACATCGTCGTGGTCGGCGTCGCCGACGAGGACATGCTCGCCTGCGCCGCCCGCCTTCAGGAGATCGGCGGCGGGATCGTCGTGGCGCGCCACGGCGCCGTCCGCGGCGAGCTGCCGCTGCCGGTCGCCGGCCTGCTCTCCGACGAGCCGGTCGAGGACGTGGTCGAGCGGCTCGAGGCGCTCCAGGACATGCTGCGCGATCAGGGCGTGCGCGACGCCGCGCCGTTCATGACCCTGTCGTTCCTCGCCCTGTCGGTGATCCCGGCCCTGAAGATCACCGACCGCGGGCTGGTCGACGTGGAGCGCTTCGAGCTCGTCCCGCTCGCGGTCTAGAACACGTTCGCCTCGAGCCAGTCCGCCGCGAAGAACGCGACGAAGAACGGCGCGATGCCCCACATCAGCGGGTGGACGTGGCGGGCGCGGCCGGTCGCGGCCATGACCACCACGTAGCCGATCACGCCGAGGCCGATGCCCGCGGCGATCGAGAACGTGAGCGGGATGCCGGCGATGATCAGGAAGGCCGGGATCGAGGACTCGGGCGTCGTCCAGTCGATGTCGGCGACGATCCGCATCATCAGGTAGCCGACCATCACCAGCGCCGGGGCGACGGCCGGGTGGATCACGGTGTCCTCCCCCACCGCCACGCCCTGGCCGACCAGGGCGATGATCGGCACGAAGAAGATCGCCAGCAAGAACAGGCCGGCGGTGACCACCGAGGCGAGCCCGGTGCGGGCGCCCTCGGACACGCCGGCGCCGCTCTCCACGTACGTGGTCACCGACGAGACGCCCATGACGCCGCCGACCGACGCCGAGGCGGAGTCGACGAGCAGCAGCCGGTCGGCGTTCGGGAGCCGGCCGCGGTCGTCGAGCATCCCGCCGCCGCGGCCGACGGCGACCGCCGTCCCGACGGTGTCGAAGAAGTCGGTCATGAACAGGGCGAAGATGACCGGGATCAGCGAGACCGTGAGGGCGTCGCCGAGGCTGCCGAGGCTGTCGCCGATGATCGAGAAGCTGCTGCCGCTCGGGGCGTCGACCACCTTGTCCGGCGTGTCGAGCACCCCGAAGATCAGCCCCAGCGCGCACGCGGCCAGCACCCCGAGGATCACCGCGCCGCGGATGCCGCGCGCCACCAGCACCGCCGCGACGAGGACGCCGGCCAGCGAGATCAGCGCCGGCCCGGACGTGAGGTCGCCGAGCCCGATGCCGGTCGCCGGGTTGTTGACCACCACGCCGCCCTCGCGCAGCCCGACCAACGTGATGAACAGGCCGATGCCGACGCCGATCGAGAGCTTCAGCGCCATCGGGACGGCCTCCATGATCGCCGTCCGCAGCCCGGCGAGCACGAGGACGACCGCGATCAGGCCCTCGATGACCACCACCGCCATGCCGACCTGCCACGGCAGCCCGCGCCCGAGCACGATGTCGAACGCCACGACCGCGTTGATGCCGAGACCCGGCGCCAGCGCGAACGGCAGGTTCGTCGCCAGGCCCATCGCCAGCGTCGTGATCGCCGCCGCCAGCGCGGTGCAGACCGCCACCGCGTCGAACGGCACGCCCGCCGCCGACAGGATCGCCGGGTTGACGAACAGGATGTAACACATGGTCAGGAACGTGGCGACGCCGCCGAGCGCCTCGGTGCGCGCGTCGGTGCTGCGGTCGGCGAACTGGAAGCGGCGAGCGAGCGTAGTCACGATGCCGCGCGTGTACCCCGTCGTCCCTGGTTCAATCAGGACCCACATGGACGACGTGAACGAGCTCGGACGCGACGCATTCGTGGAGCGGTTCGGCCCGCTGTTCGAGCATTCCCCGTGGGTCGCGGCGGACGCCTGGTCGGACCGGCCGTTCGGCGACCGGGACGAGCTCTTCGAGGCGCTCAGGGCCGCCATGTACTCGGCCCCGCGCGATCGCCAGCTCGCCCTGATCCGGGCCCATCCCGACCTCGCCGGCAAGGCCGCGATCCAGGGCTCGCTGACCGAGAGCTCGACCCGCGAGCAGGCGTCGGCAGGGCTCGACCGCCTGACGCCCGACGAGTACGCGTCGTTCACGCGCACGAACACGGCCTACCGGGAGCGCTTCGGGTTCCCGTTCGTGGTCTGCGCGCGCGAGCACACCAAGGAGTCGATCCTGCGGGTGGCCGCGGAACGGCTCGAGCACACCCGCGACGAGGAGGTGCGCGTGGCGCTGGAGGAGATCGCGAAGATCGCGCGGCTGCGTCTGGAGGACCTCCCGTGAGGATCTCCTACGGCAAGCTGCGCGTGCCCGTCCACCGGATCGCCGGCGACGACGTGCTCGCGTGCGAGGTCAGCGTCGAGGTGCTCGGCGAGAACTTCCTGCCCGCCTACACGGAGGGCGACAACTCGCAGGTCGTCGCGACCGACACGATGAAGAACTTCATCCTGCGCGAGTCGCTGGACTACGACGGCAGCGGCCTCGAAGGCCTGCTCATCCACCTCGGGCAGCGGTTCCTCGCCACCTACCCGGTGATGGAGGCGGTGCGCATGAGCGCGAAGGAGGTGCGCTTCGACCGCCTCGGCGAGCGCGTCTACAGCCGCTCCACCGACGACTACGGCGTGGCCACCGTGGAGCCCGACGGCACCGTGCGCGGAGGCCGCCACGCCATGATGCTGCTCAAGACCCGCGGCAGCGCGTTCACGAGATTCGCCCGCGACGAGTACACGACGCTGCCCGAGCGCGGCGACCGCCCGCTGTTCATCCGCCTCGACGCCGACTGGCGCTACGCCGGCGGTGATCACGTCGACTCCAAGGCCGTCCGCGACCACCTGGCCGCCACGTTCGACGACTTCGTCTCGGAGTCGATCCAGCACCTCGTCCACGAGATGGGCACGCGGCTCCTGGCCGACCGCCCGGAGCTCGCCGAGATCACGTTCACGGCCGAGAACCACACCCGCGACCCCGTCGGCGAGGAGGGCGACCGCAAGGTGTACACCGACCCGTTCCCCGCCCAGGGGCTGATCACTCTGACGCTGCCGTGAGCCTGAGCACGCACGTCCTCGACACCGCGCACGGCCGCCCGGCGCCGAACGTCACGATCGAGCTCACGCTGCCCGACGGCACGCGGCGCACCACCGTCACCGACGGCGACGGCCGCGCGCGGCCGGCCGACGAGACCCCGGCCGGCGAGTACGAGCTGGTCTTCGCGGTCGGCGACTACTTCGGCGAGCGCGGATTCCTCGACCGTGTGCCGGTGCGCTTCACGATCGCCGAACCGGACGCGCACTACCACGTGCCGCTCCTGGTCTCGCCCTGGTCCTACAGCACCTACCGGGGCAGTTGACCGACGCCGCGACGGTCCTCGAGCGCTGCGCGCGCCTCGGCGGGATCAGCGAGGAGGACGGCCTGCTGATGCGCCGCTATGGCACCGGCGCGATGCGCCGCGCCAACGAGCTGGTGGCCGGCTGGATGCGGGAGGCGGGCCTGAGCACGCGCGAGGACGCGATCGGCAACCTGTTCGGCCGCCGCGGCGACGGACCGGTGCTGATGGTCGGCTCGCACCTGGACACGGTTCGCGACGCCGGCCGCTACGACGGCCCGCTCGGGGTGCTCGTGGCGATCGCCGCCGCCCAGCGCACGGACGTGCCGCTCGAGGTGGCGGGCTTCGCCGACGAGGAGGGGCTGCGCTTCAACACCGCCTACCTCGGCTCGGCGCCGCTGGCCGGCCGCTTCGACCCGGCGTGGCTGGCCTTCACCGACGAGGACGGCGTCGCCCTCGCCGACCTGCTGCCCGGCGACCCCGCGACCGCCGCACGCAGCGACCTGCGCGGCTACGCCGAGGTCCACATCGAGCAGGGGCCGGTGCTCGAGCGGCTCGGCGAGCCGCTCGGCGTGGTCACGGCCATCAACGGCCAGAGCCACGCCGAGGTCGTCTTCGTCGGTGAGGCGGGCCACGCCGGCACGGTCCCGCTCGACGACCGGCGCGACGCGCTCGCCGCGGCGGCCGAGTGGGTGCTCGCGGTGGAGGGCACCGGCACGGTCGGCCGTCTCGACGTCGAGCCCGGCGGCCGCAACGTCATCCCGGGCCGCGCGGTCATGACCCTCGACGTCCGCGATCCCGACGATGCCACGCGCCGCGCCGCCGTGGCACGGCTGCGCGGGCGGGCCGGCGAGATCGCAGAGCGGCGGGGCGTGGCGGTCGAGTGGACCGACGGCCGCGACATCCCCGCCGTGGCGATGGACGAGCGGCTGTCCGCGGCCTGGGGCGTCGATGTCCGGCTCCCGAGCGGCGCCGGCCACGACGCGGCCATGATGGCGTCGGTCTGCCCGGCGACGATGCTGTTCGTGCGTTGCCGCGGCGGCATAAGCCACAACCCCGCCGAGTCGGTCGAGGAGGCCGACGTGGCGATGGCCATCGACGCGCTGGAGCGGTTCCTGCATGCCGCATGACCTGCTGATCCGCGGCGACGAGCACGACGTCGCGATCGAGGGCGGCGCGATCGCCGGCATCGGGCACGATCTCGGGCCTGCCCGCGAGGAGATCGACGCGCGCGGCCAGCTCGTGCTGCCCGGCGTGATCGACGCCCACGTGCACTTCAACGAGCCCGGCCGCACCGACTGGGAGGGCTGGGCGACCGGTACGCGCGCGCTGGCGGCGGGTGGAGCCACCGCGTGCGTGGAGATGCCGCTCAACGCTCACCCGCCGACCGTCGACGGCGCGGCCTTCGACGCCAAGGTCCGAGCGGCCGAGGCCGCCGCGATCGTCGACTTCGCGCTCTGGGGCGGCCTCGTCCCCGGGGATCTGGGCCGCCTCGACGAGCTGGCCGAGCGCGGCGTCGTCGGCTTCAAGGCGTTCATGTGCGACAGCGGGATCGAGGACTTCCGGGCCGCCGACGACGACACGCTGGCCGCCGGCATGGAGCGCGCCGCCGCGCTGGGCCTGCCGGTGGCGGTGCACGCCGAGCGGCCCGCGGCGCTGACCACGCCCGAGGGCACGGGCTGGCGCGACTTCGTCGCCTCGCGGCCCGTCGAGGCGGAGCTCCAGGCGATCGCGAAGGCGCTCGAGCTGGCGGAGCAGACCGGCTGCTCCCTCCATGTGGTGCACGTGAGCACGGCCGACGGCGTCGGGCTCGTGGCCGGCGCCCGGGCGCGCGGCGTCGACGCCACGTGCGAGACCTGCCCCCACTACCTCACGCTCACCGCCGACGACCTGGAGACGCTCGGCGCCCGCGCCAAGTGCGCCCCGCCCCTGCGCAGCGCGGCCGAGCGCGAGGCCCTGTGGCAGGCCATGCCCGACATCGAGCTGATCGCGTCCGACCACTCGCCGTGCCCGCCCGCCATGAAGGAGGGCGACTTCACGGCCGCCTGGGGCGGGATCGCCGGCTGCCAGTCGCTGCTCCCGCTGCTGCTCGACTCCGGCCGGCTCGACGCGGCGAGGATCGCCGAGCTGACGTCGACCGGCCCGGCCCGGCGGCTGCGGCTGGACAAGGGGCTGCGCCCGGGCGCCGACGCCGACCTCGTGCTCGTCGACCCGGACGACCGCCACGCGCCCGAGCTGCACGACCGCCACCGCCTGAGCCCGTTCGCCGGCCGCCCGCTGCGCGGGCGCGTCGTGCGCACGATCCTCCGCGGCGAGACCGTCTTCCACGACGGTCGCATCGTCGCGGACCGCCCGCGAGGGCGCCTGCTGACACCGACCAAGGGAGATCGATGAGCGACCTGCGCATCACCGCCGGCCCGTTCGAGTTCGGCGCCGACTGGGTGGCGGACGCGCCCAGGACCCGTGCCGCGTTCGAGCAGATGCTGCCGTTCCGCAACAAGATCATCCACGTGCGCTGGAGCGGCGAGTCGGCCTGGATCCCGCTGGGCGACCTCGAGACCAACCTGCCGTTCGAGAACCACACCAGCCATCCGGCGCCCGGCGAGATCCTGCTCTACCCCGGCGGCTTCAGCGAGACCGAGATCCTCTTCCCCTATGGCGGGACGTTGTTCGCGAGCATCGTCGGCCAGCTGGCCGGGAACCACTTCCTGACCGTCACCGAAGGCCGCGAGCAGCTTCGCGACCTCGGCCGCCTCGTTTTGTGGGAGGGTGCGCAGGACGTGCTCTTCGAGCTGGGTCATTGACAGAGCCGCTGCACGTCCTCTTGGTCGAGGACGACGACGGCGACGCAGTGCTGGTGGAGGATCTGCTGGCGATCTCGGGCGCCCCGCTGGCGCTCGAGCGCGCCCAGACACTCGCCGACGCGTCGCGCATCGCCCCCACAACCTCGAGGTCGTCTCCGACGGCGTCGAGGCGATCGCCTACCTGCGGCGGGAGGGCGAGCACGCCGATGCTCCCCGGCCGGACCTCGTGCTGCTCGACCTCAACCTCCCCCGCAAGGACGGCCGCGAAGTGCTCGCCGAGGTCAAGGAGGACCCGGACCTGCGGCGCATACCTGTCGTCGTGCTGACCACCTCGAAGGCCGAGGAGGACGTGCTCCGCAGCTACGACCTGCACGCCAACGCCTACGTCACGAAGCCCGTCGACTTCGACCGGTTCATCGAAGTGGTGCGGCAGATCGACGAGTTCTTCGTCTCAGTGGTCAAGCTGCCCGAGCACCGCGGCTGAACAGCGGGGTTACTTCCCTACTCCCGGGTGCGCCTTTCGGTTGTGGGGCTGTCCGCGGCGGCTCTACATTGCGGCCAACTCGAAGGGGGTTCATTTTGATGAGACGTGTAGTGCCGGCCTTGATGGCCGCGTTCGTCCTTGCGCTGGCCGCCGGGTGCGGCGGCGGCGACGACAACGGGTCTGATGAGACCACCAACAACGCAGGCCCATCGCAGGAGGCCAAGAAGGGCGGGGACCTCTCGGTCCTCTACGCCGCGGACGTCGACTTCATCGACCCAGGCATGACGTACTACCAGTACGGATTCCTCGTCGCCTACGCGACGCAGCGGCCGCTCTACTCGTACAAGCCCGACGACGCGATCAACCCCGAGCCGGACCTGGCCGAGGGCGATCCGCAGATCAGCGACGGCGGCAAGAAGCTGACGATCAAGATCCGCAAGGGCGTCAAGTTCAGCCCGCCGGTCAACCGCGAGGTGACGACCAAGGACGTCAAGTACGCGATCGAGCGAGCGTTCACGAAGACGGTCAACGGGCCGTACGTGGGCGCCTTCATGAGCGACATCGAGGGCGTCAAGGAGTTCCAGGCCGGCAAGGCGGACGAGATCTCCGGCATCACCACGCCGGACGATCAGACGATCGTCTTCACGCTTAGCCGCCCCGCGCCGCGATCGTCGCCGGCGCACTCTCGCTGCCGGTCTCGTCGCCGGTGCCGAAGGAATACGCGCAGAAGTTCGACAAGGGCCCCGGAACGTCCAAGTACGGGAACAACGCGGTCTTCACCGGCCCGTACATGATCGAGAACGACGACGTCGGGCAAGCTGACCGGCTACACGCCGGGCAACGTGATCAAGCTCGTGCGCAACCCGAACTGGGACGCGTCGACGGACTACAAGCCCGCGTACCTGGACTCGATCACGATCAAGGAGGGCAACGACCCGACGGTCGCGTCGCGGCAGGTGCTCGAGGGCTCGCACATGCTCACGGGCGACTTCCAGCTGCCCGCGCCGATCCTGTCCAGCGTCTCGCAGGGCGACCAGAAGGACCAGTTGGTCCTCACGCCGCCGACCGGGCGCTTCCGCTACATCGCGCTGAAGAACACCACAAAGCCGTTCGACGACCTCAACGTGCGCAAGGCGCTCTCCGCGGCGTTCGACCGCGACGCGCTCCGCAAGGCGTTCGGCGGCCCGCTCGTCGGTGACATCCCGACGCACTGGATCCCGCCGGGCCAGCCGGGCTTCGACGAGGCCGGCGGTGAGGCCGGGCCGGGCGTGGACTTCCTGGCCAAGCCCGAGGGCGACCTGGACCTGGCCATGGAGTACATGAAGAAGGCCGGCTACGCGTCGGGCAAGTACGACGGTGGCAAGACGTTCACCGGCGTGTCCGACAACGCGACCCAGCAGAAGCAGGTCTCCGAGACGGCGGTGGCGCAGTTCGCCAAGCTCGGCTTCAAGGTGGACATGAAGTACGTCACGCGCGACTCCATGTACACGAAGTACTGCCAGGTGCCGGCCAACCAGCCCGACGTCTGCCCGTCCGTGGGCTGGCTGAAGGACTTCGCCGACCCGGAGACGCTGCTCGGACCGGTGTTCAACGGCAAGAACATCCTCGAGCAGGGCAACTCGAACTTCGCCCTGCTCGAACAACCCGAAGATCAACGCGGCCATGGACAAGGCCGAGGTGGTCAACGATCCCGCCGAGCGCAACAAGGCGTGGGGCGAGATCGACAAGATGATCACCGAGGACGCCGCGAGCATCCCGTGGCTGTGGGACAAGCAGCCGCTGCTCAAGGCCTCCGACACCAACGGCGTCATCAACCAGGCGAACGCCGCCTGGGACATGACGTTCACGTCGGTCAAGTAGGCGACGTCACCCCGCCGTCTCGCACGGGATCCGTGCGAGGCGGCGGCGGTAGACCTTCATCGACGCGTGGCTCCAGTCGCCGTGCGTCTGCCGCCGCAGGCGCTTGACGCGCTCGCGGTGGTACGGGCTGTCGAGGCTCTCGCTGTGGCCGATGACGTCCCCGAGTGCGATGCCATAGCGGCAGCGCAGGTACGCCGTCAGGCGCAGCGACGCCTTCATCCGCTTGGGGTTGTCCAGCACGTCGTCGTCGGTCATGCCGACGTGCTCGATGCCGATCGCGACGTGGTTGAGGCCGACGGTGTGGCGGCAGCGCCACTTCGGGTTCACCAGCTCGATGATCCGGCCCTTGCCGCCGATCAGGTAGTGCGAGCACAGGCCCGGCAGCTCGCCGAGCTCCTGGTCCGGGACGTCGGGCGCGAACGTGTTGATGACACCGCGCGCGCTGCGCGACACCGCGATGTGCTCGACGATCACGCGCGGCTTCAGCCGGGCGCTCGCGTAGCCGTAGTGGCGCTTGGAGTACGCGCGCATCTCGCCGCGGCGCTTGGCGTTCATGTCGATGTGCTGCACGTCGATCGGCGGCTCGGCGATGAGCATGCCTGCCCACGCTAGACGAATGTTCGTCAAGTTCCACAGGGGGTGGTCGATCACCTCGTCCATGCGTTTGTGTCAATCCGCACTCCTTGCCGCCGCGCTCGTGCTCGGCGCCCCCGCCGCCGCCCAGGCCGCGACCGCCTCCGTGACCACCAATGTCCTGTACTACGCCGCGGACAACGGCGAGGTCAACAACGTGAACCTCGCGTTCGCGGCGGGCACCTACACGCTCACCGACCCGGGCGCGACGATCACCCCGGGCACCGGCTGCAGCACCGTGACGGCGAACTCCGTGACGTGCACCGCCACGTCGGCGCAGCTCGACGTGCGCGACCAGGGCGACACCGTCACGCTCGCGACGGTGGCGACGGTCTCCGGCGGCGCCGGCAACGACACCCTCACCGGGAGCGGCGGCGTCGAGACGCTCAACGGCGGCGCCGACGACGACACGCTGTACGGCATGGGCGGCGTCGACACGCTGAACGGCGACTCGGGCGACGACAAGCTCGACGGCGGCCTCGGCGGCGACACCTTCAACGGCGGTCTCGGGACCGACACCGCCGACTACTCCGGGCGCGCCGCAGGCGTCTCCGTGACCATCGACACCGTCTCCAACGACGGCGAGCCGTTCGAGGCCGACAGGGTCAACACCGACGTCGAGAACGTCACCGGCGGCACCGGGAACGACGCGCTGGTCGGCTCCTCGGCCGCGAACGTCCTCATCGGCGGCGTCGGCTCGGACTCGCTCGACGGCGACACCGGCAACGACACGCTCGACGGCGGCACGGGCGCCGACGAGATGACCGGCGGCGCCGGCACCGACACGGTCAGCTACGCCAGCCGCCTCAACCCGGTCACCGTCACGCTCGACGGCACGGCCGACGACGGCGAGGCCGGCGAGAACGACGAGATCCACCCCGACGTCGAGACGATCTTCGGCGGGCCTCAGGACGACAGCCTCACCGGCGGCCCGAACGCCGACACGCTGTCCGGCGGCCCCGGCAACGACACGCTGCACGGCAAGGCCGGCGCCGACACGTTGAACGGCGAGGACGGCGACGACACGCTCGAGGGCGGGCTCAACAACGACGTGCTGAGCGGCGGCGAGGGCACCGACACCGCCGACTACTCGGAGCGCACCCAGTCGATCACGGCCACGATGGACGGCAGCGCCAACGACGGCGAGACCGCCGAGGCCGACAACGTCAAGGCCGACAACGAGATCCTGCTCGGCGGCGCCGGCGACGACACGCTGACCGGCAACATCGGCGAGAACGAGCTCAACGGCGGCGCCGGCAACGACACGCTCGACCCGGGCCGCGGCGCCGGCGACGAGCTGATCGGCGGCCCCGGCACCGACACCGTCACGTACAGCTCGCGCACGCTTCCGGTGATCGCCGACCTCGACGGCGTGGCCGACGACGGCGAGCTCGGCGAGGGCGACCGGATCGAGGCCGACGTCGAGAACCTCACCGGCGGCGCGGCCAACGACCGGCTGACCGGGTCGGCCGGCGTCAACATCCTCAACGGCGGCAGCGGCAACGACGTGCTCGACGGCGGCCTCGGCGCCGACCTGCTGCTCGGCGGCGCTGGCACTGACACGGCCGACTACTCGTCGCGCGCCGCCGCCGTCAGCGTCGACCCCGACGGCGCGGCCGACGACGGCGAGGCCGGCGAGAGCGACACGGTGGAGACCGACGTCGAGAGCCTGACCGGCGGCTCGGGCAACGACGTGCTGACCGGCGCGACCGGCACCAACATCATCAGCGGCGGCGCCGGGGACGACATCCTCGACGGCGCCCAGGGCGACGATGACCTCGACGGCGGCGCCGGCGACGACGACCTCACCGGCGGCGCGGGCCTCGACCTGCTGCGCGGCGGCACGGGCGCCGACCGGATCGCCGCGCGCGACGGCTACGCCGACATGCTGCGCTGCGGCGCGGGCACCGACACGACGACCGCCGACGCGACCGACGACGCCGGGAGCGAGTGCGAGACCGTCGCGCTGCCGCCCACTGGCCAGACCGGCCCCGCCGGTCCCGGCGGTCCCGCTGGTCCCGCCGGGCCGGCCGGCACCACCGGCAAGACCGGCGCCGCGGGCGCAGCCGGCAAGACGGGCGCCACCGGCAAGACCGGCGCCACCGGCCGCGCGGGCCGTGACGCGGTGGTCACGTGCAAGGTCAAGGGCAAGAAGGTCACCTGCGCGGTCAAGCTCGCGACGACCTCGCGGGCGAGCCGCGTGCGCGGCGTGTTCAAGCGCGGCAACCGCGTCGTGGCCGCGGCCCGCGTGAGCCGCCGCGGCGGCAACGTGTCGGTCAAGCCCGGCCGGCGTCTCGCCCGCGGCCGCTACCGCCTCGAGATCACCTACACCGTCGACGGGCACAAGACCACGGTCAAGCAGCGGGTGCGCGTCTCCTAGGCGCTCATCCCGCCGTCGACGCTCCACCTATCCTCCATTTTGTTTGACCTTTTAGGAGGAGCCTACCGGCGCGTGACCCGTTGCGCCGACGAGGCAAGCGCGAGCATCTCGCTGTTGCTCAGGTCGAGGCTGAGCGTGTTCGCCACCCAGTAGACACCCTTCGGCGTCGACCACGCGACGAGCCGCAGGCGCTTGCCATTCGTGTAGAGCGAGTACACGCGGTCGCCGATCCGGCGGTTCTGGTGGCTGCCGGCGAGCAGCGGCGGCTTGCGCCAGGTCGTTCCCTGCACGCCGTAGTACTGGCCCAGCTGCTGGTCCTCTACGAGGACGAGGCGGTATCCCGCGAAGCGCTTGCCCTTCGGGCCGCGCAGCACGTAGCGGCGCGGGTTCGGGGCGGTCTCGGTGTTCGTCGCATAGCTGCTCTTCTGGGTGATCTGGGCGGGCACGAATACGGGCATCCGCGTCGCCTTGCGCGACGGCATCGCCTTCACGAGCGCCTTGCCCTCGGCGAGCCCGTCCTTCATGTCGGCCGCCTTGGCGCGCTTGCGGGCACGGTGCGCGCGCACGAACGGCTTGGGCGGCGACGGGTGCACGAACTCGCGCACGGCGCGGTGGATCTGCTCGGGCGTCGCGGTCACGTAGTCGCCGAGCCCTCCGGCCGCGGGATCGAAGCTCTCATCGTGGGCCACGAACGTGGCCGGGAAGTGGACCTGACGCACCGGCTTGCCGCTGGCCGACACCGCGAGCTTGGCGAGCCGGAGGATCCCGCGCGAGGTCTGCAGGTCGCCGTCGGTCTCGGTGGCCTTGGCGAAGATCCGCGCCAGCGGCTTGAGGTTGCTGAGCAGGCCCTGGTCGCGCAGCTGGTCCTTGGCGGCGCGCAGGAAGTCCTGCTGGCGCGCCGCGCGCACGATGTCGTTGTCGAGGTGGCGGAATCGCACGTAGGACAGCGCGTCGGTCCCGCACAGCTTCTGATAGCCCGCGCGCACGTCGATCTCCGCCCAGTGCTCGCCGACCGGCAGGCCTGCGTTGGTGTGGTAGTAGCGGCGGTCGACGTCGATGTACACGCAGCCGATGTGGTTGATCGCGTCCACGAACCCGCCGAACGTGGTCGCGACGGCATGGTTGATGTGGAAGCGCTCGTCGGGCGTGCCCAGCAGGTTCTTGAGCGTGCGGGCCGTCAGGTCGAGCCCGCCGAGGCTGTACGACTCGTTGATCTTCGCCAGGCCACGCCCCGGGATGTCGACCGCCAGGTCGCGCGGCACGGACAGCACCGTGATCGCGCTCTGCTTCGGGTCGATCCGGACGAGCATCATCGTGTCCGACCGCGCGTCCTTCTTGCCGTCGCCGTACCGCCGGTCGGACCCGACGAGCAGGATCGTCTGCGGCTTGCCGGGCTTGGTCGGCGTGACGGTCCCCGCACGGAACGGCGCCTCGTGACCGTAGGTCTGGATCTCGGTCTCGAGCTCCTTGAGCTGCATGAGCCCGGCGGTGGCCACGGCGCCGCCGGTGAGCGCGGTGATCAGGAGCCCCGCGAGGAGCATCCGCAGGGGCAGCACCCAGTGCCGGCGGTGACGGTACTCCTCCGGCGGCGAGTCGGGGATCCCGTCTTCGTGCACCGGGGAGAGGCTAGCCAGTTCACAGGCGGGCAACACGTGTTTTCGCGCGTTCTCGGGGGAGTTCCGCGGACTTGGCACACACTTGTCGCACTCTCGTCACCGAGCGCGTGTCCCACGGCACGCGGCCGGTGGCAGCGTGTCGGACATGGAGATCACGGGCAGGCACAGAGAGGTCGAGGCCGGGTTTCGCCTGCTCCTCGCGGAGAACGAGCTCGCACCGCCGGATCGCGTCGCGTACGAGCCCCAGGCCGTCGTCTTCTTCTTCGACGCGCCCAAGCTCGCGATCGTCGTCGACTTCGACGAGTCGACCGCGACTTCTGCGGTGGCGCGCCGTTGAAAGAACCAGGCGGCGCGCGCCCCGGGACTTCCAGACGTACTCCGGAACCACGGAGGGTTGTTAGGCGCGCGCCGTCTGCGGCCCCACGATCACGTAGCGGAAGGTGTTCTCGAAGCGGTAGGAGCCGTCGGCGCGGCGGAACGGCGCCGCGGCGGACTCGACCGCCTCGCGGGTGGCGTCGAACCCGGCGCCGTCGACGATCGCGCGCGTGAGCGTGCCGAGGCCGGGCGACTCGTACGGCACCTCGACGTCGGCGGCCGCGACGACCGGCAGGCCGATGCGCTCCTCGAGCGGCGCCGGCGGTGGTGAGTCGCCGGGCGAGAGCGCGGCATAGACGGCTGCGAGGTCTCCGGGCGCACCCCAGTTGCACACGGCGAGGAGGCCGCCCGGGCGGGTCACTCGGGCGGCCTCCGCGACCGCGGCCTCGAAGCTCGCAGCGAACTGTAGGGCGTTGAACGCGGTGACGACGTCGAACGTGCCGTCGTCCCATGGGAGGGACTCCATCGCCCCCACGCGCAGGTCGGCGTCCGGCAGCCGCCGCCGGGCGACCTCGACCATCCCCTGACCGGCGTCGATCCCACAGACCGCGGCGCCGCGCGCCGCCGCCAGCGCGCAGAACTCGCCGGTGCCGCAGCCTACGTCGAGCAGACGGACGCCCGGCCCGACGCCGGTGGCGACGGCCACCGCCTGCCGTGCCGGCTCGGCCAGCCGTGTCCAGTGCTCGACCCACGCGTCCGCGCGCGAGCTCCAGTCCGGCCCCTCGGTCGCCGCCGTGCTCTCGGTCACGCCATGTGGATGGTCACGTCGTCGGCCACGCTCCCGAGGATCGTGTAGTCGGTCCGGGCGGTCTGGAGCACGGAGCCCGGCACGAACTCGCTGACCGGGCCGTGGGCGACGAGCCTGGCGATGAACCGCTGCCAGGACACGCCGCCGCCGAGGTCCCCGTCGAGCCAGAAGCTGCGGTGGCGTGCCCCCAGCACCTCGAGCGGGCCGATCGTGTTGGCCTTCGGCGGCACCCACGACCAGTCGCTGCCGAACGAGTGCAGGGCGTTCTGCATCACGGTCATCGGGTGAAGCTCGACCAGCCGCGCGCCGGCCGCCTTCCAGGCCTCGAGGTCGCCGTCGAACTCGGCCCCCAGCTGCGGCTCCCAGAACGCGATGTGGCCGCTCCAGCCGATACCGCCGTAGCAGACGTCGGCCCCGCCGAGCGCCTCGATCCGCGCGCTGTAGTCGCCGATCGCGTCGGTCGTCGGGAAGTGGATCTGCGCCTCCGGCGGCCGCAGCTCGGCGTCGATGAGCGCGAAGAAGCCGTCGAGCATCGCCCGCTGGAACGAGCCCGGCCACGAGGGCGGCGCCGTGACGCCGTCCTCGTTCGCGTACTCGTCCATGTTGAACGTGTGCAGGCGCCGGAGCGAGATGCGCTCGTGGTTGATCATCCGCGCGGCGATCTCGTACTGGGGCATCGGCCCGACGGGGAGGATCGCCACGAAGTCGCGGTCCTCCTCCGCCGCCCCCCGCACGCGGCCGACGAAGTCGGCGGCGAACCGCGTGTAGAAGTCCTCCGCCTCGTCCACCACCGCGATCCGGAACTCGGGGTTGGCGTGCTCGGTCAGCGCGTCGCGCGGGATCGCGCGCACGCGCTCGCACGCCTCCCGGTCGCGGAACGCGATGAACGGCGAGAGGCCGTACTCGAACTCACTCATCGCTGCTCGGGGCAGTACTGCTTGTACTTGCCGACGCAGACGTCGTCCCACGACACGAAGTCGTCGGCGATCACCGTGTCCGCGATGTTGTCCTTGGTGATCGTCACCGGCTTGAGGAAGATCGTCGGCACCTTCTTGGCGCCGTTGTCGACCTCGGTCTCGATGCCGGTCGGCTTCTCCCCGCGCGCGACCTGCACGGCGAGATTGGCAGCCTTGGTCGCCTGGTCCTTGATCGAGAAGTAGACGGTCATCGACTGCTCGTCGGCGAGGATGTGCTGCACGGCCTGGGCGGTGGCATCGAGTCCCGTGACCGGCACGAGGTCGAGCTTGCGGGCCTGCAGTGCTGCGATCACCGAGTTGGCCAGCGTGTCGTTGGCCGCCACCACGCCGTCGATCTTGTTGCCGGTCTTCTGCAGCATCTGCTCGAAGATCGTCAGCGCCTGCTGGCCGTCCCAGTTCGGCACCGCCTGCTCGGCCGCCAGCGTGTAGTCCCCGGAGTCGAGCTTCGGCTTGAGAACCTCGTTGTAGCCCGTCCGCAGGTCGGTCGCGAACGAGTCGGTCGGCGCGCCGTGCAGCTCGGCGATCTGCGGCTTGTCGACGCCCGCCTTCTCGAGCCCGTCGATCAGCCCCTGGCCCTGCAGGCGGCCGGCCTCGGTCGCGTCGCCGGAGACGTAGTAGTCGGCGTCGCCCTTCAGCGTCAGCCGGTCGTAGTCGATCATCGTCACGCCCTGCGACTTGGACGCGCCGATGATCGCCGCGCCGCTCCCCGAGTCGAGGTTCGTGAGCAGGATCACCTTGGCGCCCTCGGTGATCGCCTGCTCGGCCTGCGACCGCTGCGTCGCGGGATCGCCCTGGGCGTTGCTGATGATGAAGTCGTCGTCGGAGAGCCCGGCGGCCTTGAACGCCTCGCCGAAGAAGCGGCGATCGGCCTTCTCCCAGCGGTCGGAGGACTTCGTGTCCGGGAGCAGGACGGCGATCTTGCCGCTCAGCTCCTTCTCGCCACCGCCGCTCGTCGATGACCCGCCCGAGTCGTCGTCATCGCCGCACGCGGCCGCCCCGAGCGCCAGCAGCGCCGCAATCGCCAGAACGAGCATCCTCCGCATGGAGTCCTCCCTCTCCAGACACCGAGGCCTGAAGGATGCCAGGCACTCACCGCAGAGGGATCTGAAGCTCTGCGGCCAGGCGTCGCAGGCTCGGCGACGGCGCGACGCCGATCGCCGTGCGCAGCATCGAGGAGAACCCCTCGATCTCGCGCGCGGCCTCGGAGACGTTGCCCTCAGCCATGTGGACCCGGATCAGCGCGCGATGCGCGCTCTCGCGCAGCGGATCCAGCTCGACCGCGGCGAGTCCCGCCTCGACTGCCCGCGCGAACCGGCCCTGCGCGGCCAGCTCGTCGCAGAGCGCCTCGAGCGCGTGGAGGCGCAGCTGGCGGAACCGCTCGCGCTCGATCAGCAGCCAGTCGTCGTACCAGTCCGGGAGCACCTCCCCCACCAGGCCCTCCAGCTCGAGGCCATGGTCGACCGCCTCGCGCGGCCGCGCGAGCACGCGATGCGCCAGCACCGCGGCGTCCTGGACGTCGACGCGCACGCCGGGAGCGAGCGCGAGCTTTGGCCCGCTGGACTCGACGACGTCGAGATCGGCCTGGCGGAGCCGCCACAGCGTGGTCCGGAGGCTCGCGACGGCCTTGGGCTTGCTCGTGTTGGCCCACAGGACGCTGGCGACGTGGATCCGCAGCAGCGCCTTCGGCTTGAACGCGAGGAACGCGACGAGTCGTTGTGCCCCGAGCGGCAGGTCCACCGCCGCCCCCAGACGGCGAAACGTGAAGCCGCCGATGAGGGCGACGCGGCGGTCGTCCGGCCACGCCACGGTCACTCCGGTTCCACCCACCAGTTCCCGCCCTGTCGCGATCGTTATGCCGTGTCGTCTAGCTCTACTTCACCTGCGCGCCGGTTGTCAAGACCGACTAGTGGTGAAACGAGAACGGTGCTCGCGCGTCGCTGCAGCGAGGGTCCCCACGGCTCGGTCCACGTCACGCGCGGCGTGCCGCGCGGTCACCACGAGGCACAGCTCCGGGCCGCTCCGTCCTGCACGCAGCACTGTCCGGACGCCGGCGCCGAGCAGCGCCCGGTGCACGACAGCCGCGGTGAGCCCGGGGCCGCTCAGCGGCTGTACCGGGAACCGGTGCGCGCCGGGCGTGAGGCCGCACCTGCGCACGCCCGTTCGGAATCGCTCGATCCGAGCGGCGAGTCGCGCCCGCAGGTCGTCCCCCACGTTCTCATTCACCTCGAGACCGCGCGCCAGCGCTCGCAGCGCCACTGCGGACGGCGGGCTCGAGTGCTCCCGGCAGCCGCTCGCGCGCTCGTAGGCGGCTACCCTCATCCGAGCCCAGCAGCGCCGCGACCGGTGCCCGAGCGCCTTGGCGAACGACACGACCGCGAGGACGCGTGGGTCTGACAGGCCGATGCGCCCGGCGCGCCCCCGCCTCCGGACCCGAAGGGCAGCGCCACCGCCGAGCGCTCGCCGAGCAGTCCACAGCCTGCGTGTCGTCGACGACGATCGACCGCCGCGCGGCGCCACGACGCCGAGAAAGCCGGCCAGCGGCGCGCAGCGGCCGCAGCGCGCGCAGAGCCCGTCGCACACCACCACCGGGGGCCGCCCGGGCGCCGCTGCCGCCACGAGTCGTGCAAGCGCCTCGGCGTCGTGATGTGGAAAGAGCCGCACCGGCCCGGCGCCCGCGGCGCGCTCGGCGCCCCAGCGCGGCGTCGGGTAGGCGCCGGCGTCGAGGTAGAGCGCCACGCGCGCCGCCGCCAGCGCCCGAAGAAGTCCCAGAAGAGGTGGAGCGTCGAGGCGCCGAGCGCCGCGCTCTCGCAGCCCTGGAGCGCGGCGGCCGGCGCTCGAGCCGGCGCGTCCCGGCGGCCGGTGAAAGCGCCGCCGGCACGCCCGAGGTGAGGGCGCTCCACGGCGGCAGCGACCAGCTCGGGTGCTGCAGCCCGAGGTAGAGCGAGGAGGTGAAGTCGAGCACGCCACGCGTCGCACCTCGGCCTGCTCGGCCCGGGCCGCCGGCGGCTGTTCCGCCGGCCGTTGTCCCGGCAGTTCGACCGCTGCTGGCGAGCCATGCGGCGCCCGATGTGCACCGACGGCTGCAGGCTGCGGGCCGTCGCCGTCTCGGCCGCGCGGACGTCGCTCATGTCGGCGGTCAGGTCGACGCCGGTGACCGCCCGGTAGGCGTGCGATGTACCCCTGGATCTCCTGCCGCCAGAACCGCGCCCAGTTGGCCGCCTGGTTCGCGGTCGATGATCGTCGCTCCAGTTGCCGAAGCGGATCGACAGCAGGATCTGCTCGCCGAACGACCCCGAGGTCGCGGAAGTGCACGGACCGACGTGTCGGTCCAGCCCTGGAGCGTCTTCATCGCGTCGACCCGGTCCATCCACGGCTCCGGGTAGGCGACCATGACGCGCGTCGGCAGGAACTCGCGGAACTCCGGCCGGGCCAGCAGCCACTGCTGCATCAGCATCTCCTGGCGGGCCGTCCAGGGCAGGTCGCCGTACTGGTTGTGCGCGCCCTCGGTGAGCAGGAGGTGCACCTCCTTGAGCGCGTTGAGGACCGGGAACCCGTCGGCGATGACGTCGTGTCGTCGTCCTCCTTGTAGAAGATCGGCGCGCAGGTGCAGCAGGTTGTGGAACGCCTCGAGGAACTTGCGAGCGGCTGTCGGCGCGCGCGGATCGCGGGGACGGCCTTGCCCGTAGCAGCGTGAGGCCGTAGTGGTGGTCGTACTCGTAGACGCGCCGCACGACGCGTCAGCCGGTGCTGCTCGTCCTGGATGTAGCCCCAGAGCAGGTTGTTCAGCGGGCGCAGCGGGTCGATCTCGAGCGTCGCAGCGGATCGCGCGGCCCGCGGCCGCGGCGGTTCTGGAAGCGCACGGCTGATCGCGTTCAGGGTCTGGACGAGCATCCCCTCCTCGTGCCAGTAACGACCAGATGAGCTCGAGGAAGCACGGGTTGGTGAGCTTGTCGCTTGCAGGATCCCGTACGCAGATCTCGCTCTGACTGGGCGCTGGCCTGTCGGGGACCAGGTCGGACGTCGCTGGAGCTTGCGCCGGATCAGCGTCGAGGTACGGCAGCGTCTGCGATGGCGCCGTTGACCGCGCTCGAGGTACGCAGCCCACGAGGCCGTCCGTAGTCCGAGCTGCTGACGGCGTCGAGTCCGGGCGGCGGTCCTCGTCACCGATCGAGGCTCGCTGAAGTCGGCTGGTCCGGTCGAGCGCGACGCCCGCAGTTGACCATCAGGAAGACCTCGGTGGCGACCTTCAGCAGGCGGTACGGCGTCGATGTCCGGGAACGGCAGCGAGCGCCGCGCGCCGATCGTCTCGATCTCCTGCCGACCCTCGCTGGACACTCGCCGTCTCCTGCGAGTCGAGCAGGTGCCACGGCGGGCTCGTCGCCGCACGATCACCGCAGTCGATGAAGTCGTTGTAGCGGCTGAAGCTAACCGCGTGCGTGCTGTCGCGGATCGACCTCCCAGAGCGCTGACGTCGGTGGTGTCTGTCGATGTCCGAGCGCTCGCAGCGCGCACGTTGATCGGCCGCCCGCCGCTGAAGGCGCCGGCTGCACGATCAGGAACCCGCTCTCGCTCTCGTAGCGAGGACCGTCCGCGTTGGAGCCCGGGAAGATGCGCATCCGGACCTCGTAGCTCCCCGGCAGCAGGTTGTCGGTGTGCCACTTGGCGCTGAACCGCCCCGACGGGCTGTCGTCCTCGATGCGCCCGCCCGAGACCCACCACTCATGCCGCCAGTTCTTGGGCAGGTGGAAGTTCGCGGTGCTGTCGTTCTCGAGGTTCACCGTCGCGGTCACGAGCGTGACCGCTCCGGCGATGACGGTTGGCGTCACGACCGTGACGGTGATGAAGTCGACGGTCTGGAGTGGCTTGTCTGCGGTCCTGCCGGTGACTTGGGCCATGAGCGGCTCCCTTCGGGTGGATTCCGATTCAGAGGCGCGGCCGCCCGCTTCGCGCGGGCGAGCGTGGTCGTATGGGCGCTGCAGGTCTGGGTGAGGTCGAGGGTGCTGCGGAGCGCCCAGAAGGTGAGCAGGTCACCGAGGACCCGGCTCTCCTCCTCGGGGCTGAGCAGGCCGGCCGCCCGCGCCTGACCGAGGACCGCGAAGCGACCAGGGTGGGCGCGGCGGCGCGATCAGCGCCGGCTCGGTCCGCCAGCGTTGCGTACGGGCCGGCGAGCCGGGCGCGGCGTCTCGGCCTGCGGAGCGGCATCACCTCGCTCAGGCGAGCGTCCGCCGAGCGAGCCCGGGCGGTGGTCGACAGAGCAGCTGGACGAGCGCCGGGCATGCGTCGCGTCGAGCCCGTCGAGCAGCTGGCGGCGCTCGGCGTCGAGGGCCGCGGCGGGTACAGCGACGTCCCAGAGCCCGGCGAGCCGGCCCCACTGCGGGTGCGGGATAGAGCGCGTGCCCGATGCGCGCAGCTGAGCATGCACGCGGATCCACGGCGTCGGATGCGGGTCGTCGAGGTTGATCCGGAAGACGAACCAGCGCGGCAGGCTGACGACGCCGATCAGCCCGAGCGTCGAGGCGATGCCGAGCGTGCCGACCGACCAGAAGTCGGCGATGACCTCCGAGATCCAGCGCCGCCAGCAGCTGCCAGGCGAGGCGCTCCGCGGCCGGCGCCGCCTGCTCGGCTCGCAGCACCGGGCGCAGCGACGGCGACCAGGTCCAGCAGCGCCGCGCCCTGGTGGCCGACCTCGTGCACGAGCGACGAGGCGATCCCGTGGCCGACCATCCGCTCGCGCGGCACGCGGATGATCGCCACCGGGTTCGCTCCGCCGCCCGGGCAGCCGGGTCCGCGCGCGCCGGATCGCGGCGCCGGGCCCGCGATCGAGGTAGCAGAGACCTCGCGGCGGCTCGAACGGCCGCCCGGCGGCGCCAGCGCGTCGGCGGCGACCACGTCGAGCCCCGACGAGCCAGACGCCGATCTCGCGCTCGCTGCGCTGCGTGAGGGCGTCCGAGAACAGGTCGAAGTGCGACAGCACGTCGTTGAAGCGCAGCGCGGACGAGCGTGAAGCGCCGCTGCATCTCGGCGGGCTGCGCCGCCCGGCCGCGCCGCGCAGCCAGTCGAGGAAATCGAGCGATCTGCCGGCGCAGCTCGGCGCCGGCCGCCGACGAGGAACCGCTCGATCGCCGACCTGCGCCGCGGGCGAGGGCGGCCGCCGGCAGCATCGTCTCGTGGAGCGCGAACGGCTTGCACCTGGCGCAGCCGCGTCATGCAGCGCGCGGGCCTCCTGCTCGAGGATCCAGGTCGCCTCCGGCTCGTGGCCGGCTGACGGCGGTGGCGGCACGACGCGGGCGGCGCGATCTGCTGCGGGTCGGCAACGCCTGAGGCGCCGAGGACCATGACGATCTGCGCCCGCGGCGAACCCAGCGGCCGCTGGTGGCGGGCTCGGAGGGTGCGTCGCCGTTGGGGCCGGTGAGCAGGCCCGGCGCTGTCTCGCGCGCCGCGTCCGCCACCGCGGCGCTCACCAGCGCATGGGGCGGGACGTCCTGGTTGGCGAGCGCGACGTTGCGGGTCGCGTCCGTGGCGAAGCGCACGAACCGGCGGGCGACCTCGAACTCGGCCTGCTCGCGGTCCATGCCTTCGAGCTCGAGCTCGAAGAGGCCGCTGGCGACCGAGCCGAGCTGGCCGCCGATCGCGGTGCCGACGCCAGGGGCGACGAGCGACCCCAGCGCGCCGCCGACGACAGGCAGGGCGTTCTTGGCGACGTTCTTGAGCGCGCCGCCGAGCGCCTGGCCGACCGGCGACTTGACGAAGCCGCCGACGCCCTTGGCCACCTTTTTCATGAGGTCGCCGAGGAACTGCTCGAGCTCCTCCTCGTCTGGATCTCGAGGAGCTGGTCCGCGAGCTCGGCCTCGAGCTCATGCCCGAGGACACCCTCGTATCCTCCTCGTACTCGGTTTCGAAGATGCTCATTGCTGCTCCTCTACAGCACGAGGGCGCTCAGGCGCCCAGGAGAACGATCTGGCCATCCCGGCGGACCCAGCGGCCGGAGGTCCCCGGCTCCTCGCTTCGCCGCCGTTGGGCTCGTAGCCGTTGCCGTTGCCGGGCTCGTCGCTCTCGTCGCCGCCGAACGGCTCGTCGCCGACCCACGACGGCAGGCCGGTCGCGACGGCGATCTGGGCGCCCGCGCCGGCGGGACGGCCGCGCTGCGGCCGCTGGCGCGGCGGCTTGGGCCTGCCCCGCCCCGGCTGCTGCCCGCGCTGCGGGCGCTGGCGCCCTCCGCGCCCGGACAGCAGCCCAGGCGCGTGACGCTGCGCCGCAGCCTTGGTCGCCGCGCGGGCGACCTGCCGCGGCCGGGCGTTGCGCGGCGCCTGCGCCGCCACCTTGGCGGCCGTGCCGGCCATGCGCACGACGCCCTTCGCGGCCTCGAGCTCGGCCTCCTGGGCGCTCAATCCCTCGAGCTCAGGCCGAGGAGGTTGCTCGCCATCGATGCGACCTTCGCGCCTGTTCGGCGCCGGGAGCGCCTCCGAAGTAGCCGCCGACCGCTTGGCCGACGCTGGGTAGGGCCTGCTTGGCGACGTCCTTCGCCATGCTCGTGAGCGCCTTGCCGGTGTCCGATCGCACGAACGATCCGATCGCGCTGCCCGCCCGCTTGACGAGGTCGCCCAGGAACTGCTCGAGCTCCTCTTCGCTCTGCACCTCGAGCAGCTCGTTGGCGTACTCGAGTGTCTCCATCTCGCTGAACGGCGCTTCGAGCTCGCCGCCGCCCAGCAGGCCGCCGATGAGCTTTGTCGCCGGGCCGACGAGGGCGCCCAGGAACTCCTCGCCCTCCTCCTCGTACTCGCCGTACTCGTACGCCTCGTGTTGCGTCCGGTCCAGGTCGTGCATCGCTTCCTCCTCGGGTGTCGGGGTGCGGAGGTCCTGCTCGGCGCATGTGCACGGCGCGTGCCACTCCAGGGAGGGGCTTCAGGACCGCGTGCGCGAACGGTGCTTCGCGATCCGCCGGCCGGCCGCGAAGTGCGCTTCGCCGGAGGGCGGATCGGCGACGCCCCCGGCTGGCACACGACGTGCTGCAGCCGAGGCATGACCGGCAAGTGGATCCGACGCGGCACGACGATCGTCGTCTACGGCGTCGACGGCGGCGAGCCCGAGCAGTTCATCGCGGACCCCCACGCCGTTGCAGCTCCGGGCGGACACGAACGCTCGTGCGTTCCAGCGGCGCTACCCGAAGATCGATCCGTCGCCCGACTCGATGCGCGGGCTCATCGAGACCTACCGGCGGACGCTCAGCGGTGGAGAGAAGTTCCAGACTCGGGCGGGCGAGTACCTGCCGGTCCACACCCGGGCGGCCGCGGCGGAGCTCAAGACGCTCGTGGCGTTCGCGGCCAATCCGCGTGTCGAGAAGATCCAGATCGTCCCGTCGCGCAGCGGCCAGCGCACCCCCGACTTCGTCGTCCACATGCGCGGCGGCGGCATGACCCGGTTCGAGGTCACCACGTTGACCGGCGCAGCGCGTGGGTACCAGGGCACCGGCGACCCCGGCAGACCGGCCGAGGTCGACGACATCGTGCAGGCCGTGCGCGGGAAGGCGCTGGGCAACAGCCAGCTCGCCGTGCCGCTCGCGGGCGTTCCGGTGGGCGGGACGCTGGTGGTCCACCTGCCGCGCGGAGGACCCAAGGCCGGCGACCTTGTGAAGCAGGCGATGACGCGCCTCGGCCCGTCGCTCGTCCCAGCGTCCTACGTGCAGGCGATTCAGTTCGTCCTGCCGGGCAGCGACGACTGCGGAGCGCGCGACGACCGCGCTCTATTGCCGCACCAAGCAGGACACCTACGAGCCCGCGACGCCGTGAAGCCGACGCCCTCAGCGCAGCGCGACAGGCGGGATCCCGAGCGCGGCGCGGTATTGGCGACGGTGCGGCGCGCGATCGGGAACCCGCGGCGCCGCAACGCGACGGCCAGGCCGCGTCGTGAAGCGGCCGCGGCTCGCACGCGAGAGGTCCCGCAGCGCGTCGCGCGCGTCGCACGACGTCGCGAAGAAGGCGCTGAGCGCGACCACTCCGCCCGCCGGCAGCGCGGCGTGCTTTCCGGCCACGGAGCGGCTCACCGTCGACTCGTGCACACCGAGCTCGCGGGCGATGCGCGCCCGTGTCAGCGGTCGCAGGTGCGCCGCGCCGTGGCGCAGGAACGCGTCCTGGTGCAGCGCGAGGGACTCGCCCAGCGCCCGCAGCGCACGCCAGCGTTCGTCGAGCCGGCTCACGAAGGCATGCGCGCGGCGCACGTCGCCGCTGACGGCAGCGGCGTCGCGCGGGCGCACCCGGAGCCCGAAGCGAGAGGCCTCGAGAACCTCGACGTCGTGACCACCGCGGGCGGATGGCCGGAACGCGATCTCGGGCGACGGCGCCACGGCGCGCACGCGCCGTCCGGTCGGCTGCTCGACGACGGCGCAGGGCCGCAGCTCGGCGCGGATGAGATCGCGCGCGGCCGCGACATCGCGCACACCGACGCGCAGCGCCACGGCGATCGCGCCCAACCGGCCCGCCGCCAGCGCGGCGAGGTGCTCGTCGATGACGGCGCGGGCGAGCTCGTGGCCGGCGTCGCGGGCGCCGAGCGCATCGAGCTGGGCGAGCAGGCACTCGCGCAGGCCGCGGGCGGCGGTACCCGGGGGCCCGGCCTCCTGGAGTGCCGCGATCACGCGCTCGAGGCGCCGCGGGCGTGACCCCGAGCTCGCGGGCGAGCGCGTCGACCGCGACGGGAAGGAAGCCGCGGGATGTGAGGCTGCCGGCAACGGCCTCGGCGAGATCGTGGTCGCATGCCGGCAGCAGCAGACGCGCGGCGCCGAGCAGCAGCTCGGCGTCGCTCGGCTCGTCCGCCATGGTGTCCGCGAAGTCATCCGTCCGCGGGACGCCGACCTGCGGGCCGTCCGCGAACGGCCGCCGTTCCAACGCCGGATTCAACGAGACCTCGCGGTCGACGAGCTCCTCGAGCGCGTCTGACGGCAGCGCGAGAGTGTGGGCGAACTGGACGAGGGCGGGCGACGCGTGCTGCTCGAGATCAGTGACGGTCCCGAGCTCCTGCTGGGCGATCATCGGCTACCTCACTCCATCCGGGGCTCGCCCTCTCTGCTGCAAGTGGCGTGCCAGGCTCCGTGACAGATCGGTGACGGCCGCCGTGCAGGATGCGCCGTTGAGAGACCCGTCCGAGGAGGCGCAGCGCCATGCCGGAGCAGAACAGGCCCGAGCCGATCAAGATCCGAGAGCTCGCGGACGAGTACCGTCGCAACGCGGAGCGCCTCAAGATCCGACGCCACCAGATCGCCCCGCGGCACGATCTGCACAACGGCGAGCGCAGCGTCCATCCGAAGGTCGAGCAAGAGGTCGCAGAGATCGACGAGCGCCTCGACGAGCATCGCGCCGACCGGCTCTTGGACGCGGTCTGGAACCACCTGGACATGCCGGGGAAGCCGCCGGAAGCCGGCGTCATGCCGAGCCAGCAAGGGGAGCCGGCGGAGGACCTCAAGGTGGGCGAGCTGCGCTGCGCCGCCGTCTACTGGATGCTCAGGCGAAGCGGGCACACCGACCCCGAGGCGCCAGGATTCGTCGCCGAGCTCAACCGCCGCCGCACCGAGTTCGACGGCGCATCCGAGCGGTACAAGGCGGTCGCGAAGGCCGAGCTCGGCAAGAGCCGGCAGCTCAGCATCGAGGCGGTCGATAGGATCTGCCAGCGGCTGATCGAGGAGGGAAAGCCGGCGAACGCAGAGACCGTCGAGCAGGCCCGTGAGGCCGTGTCGCGCAAGTACGAGCACCGCAAGCGCCACGAGATCTCGCTCGCCGACCTGGCGACCGATGCGGAAGTGGAGATCGTGCCCGACCACTCAAGGCGGCGGCGGTCGTCCTGTCGCACGCCCGCCACGACGACGCCGGGGTGTTCGATGCGGTCGACCAGATCGTCGAGGACGCCGACCTCGGCCGCATCGCGATCGGCCAGAACGCGGCTGAGCGGATCGAGGACTATCGGCGCAACAGCGCGTACCGGTGGCTGTCGGCGGAACGCGTCGAGTCGCTGCGCGACCGCGTTCTGGGACCGCCGTTTCCGGCGCTCTGGCGGAGCCTCGTGGTCGCTACGCACGAGTTCATCGGACGCCTGACGACCGATGACCTGATCGGCTCGCCGGTGCCTGCCAACGTCAGCCAGGAGCCGATTCGGGCGGCAGCCGCCGTGGTCGCAACCCATGCCTCCGAGCGGGGCTGGGGCACGACATACACCGCGGCGGAGACGCTGCAGGCCCAGCTGCGCGCGGCGCGCCGGATCCTCTCGCGGCGGTCGATCGAACGGGCGTACTGCTCGCGCGACTTCTTCGGCGTCATCGCACACGCCACCGACGTCGACATCGACGACATCACCCGCGCGCTGGCACTCTCGGAGGCCGGGGTGATCGTGTTCTCGTGGCTGGCGAAGAAGGCCGAGATCCTGTCCGGCTGCGACGACACCGAGTTGATCGTGCTGGACCCGATCGGGACCGACGGCGATCCGCTCGAGGATCCCAGCGACGGCGACTTCCTGGAGGCGAGCGAGCAGCTCTACCAGCTCCTCGGGCTCGGGCAGTCGGCGGGCTCCGGGTACGAGGAGGAGGACGACGACGACCAGGGCTCCGAGCAGGAGGCGTCCGGCGTGTTCGCGCGGCGAGCGGGCATGCACCACTCCGAGCCTGGCTTCCGGCTCAAGGCCTCGATGTTCCCAGGCGGCCACGCCGAATCGCGGATGTGACCGGCGGAGGCAGGCGTCACGACGAGAGCCCAGGCGCGAGATGCCGGACGAGGCGCGCGGTCTCCTCCGACGGTTCGGTCCCCAGGTGCCGGAGCGTCAAGGCGCGGCACAGCCGGTACTGGCGGACGGCCTCGAACGCGTTCCCCTCGGCCAGGAAGACGCGGATCAGGGCGCGGTGGGCGGTTTCCCGCAGCGGGTCGGAGGTCACCGCGGCGAGTCCCGCTTCGGCGGCCTCCGCGAACCGGCGGCGGTCCGCGAGGCTGTCGGCCAGGCGTTCCAGCGCGCGGGCCCGGATCTGCCGGAACCGCTCGCGTTCGAGGTCGAGCCAGTCCTCGTACCAGTCCGGCAGCAGCTCGCCGGGGCGGCACAGCGCGGCCAGCACGCCGGCGTCACCGGGATCGCCGGCCACCAGGCTCGCGGCGTCGGCGATGCGTTCGCGGTAGTCGACGCGGAGGTGATGCGCGATCCCGAGGCGCCGCGCATCGGCATTGATCAGATGCGCGTCCGCCTGCTGGAGCCGCCAGACGGCGGTCCGCAGGCTCGCGGCCGCGCGCGTCTCAGAGCGATCGGGCCAGAGTGTTCCGCTCACGTAGCCCCGCGCGAGCGGGCGCTCCCCCAGCGCGAGGAAGGCGAGGACACGCTGAGCGGTGGGCGGCAGCGGCACGGCGCCCCGCGCAGACGTCAACGCGAACCCACCGAGCAGGTTCAGCTCGATCGTGCGGTCGCCCGCTCCAGGCCAAGCCTCATGGGCATCTCTGTCGGCCACCGCCATCTCACGTCTTCGACTGCCGGGCCGTCCTGCCGGGCCACCCACCCTATGCGCCGGACCGGGACCGCGCAACCGGGCGGCCACGGAGCGCTCCGGTGAGCCCGCGGGTCGTCCTGTGGTTCGATCCCGCGGTCCCGCAGGACTCGCGTGCGGCCATCGTGCGGGCGCTCGATGCCACGGGCGTCGAGACCGCACCGCAGGGCGGGAGCGGCATCGCCGCCGTGTTCTTCGGCACGGTCGGCCAGCACGTGCTCGACGCGGTGTCGCAGCTCGCCGCGGGCGCCGCGGACCGGCTGGTGGCGGTGGCCGCCACCGGCGCCGACGTGGACGATCGAGACGCGTGGCGGCTGGTGACCGCGGGCGCGGCGGACGTGTTCTCCTGGCGCCACTCGAACACACCGGCGGAGGAGATCGCCGCGCGCCTCGAGCGCTGGGCGGAGATCGATGCCCAGCTCGAGTCCGACCGGATCGCCGGCACGTTGGTCGGAGGCTGCGCGACCTGGCGGCGCGCGCTCCGCGACGTGGTCGAGGTCGCCCGCTACTCCCGCAGCGACGTCCTGCTGACCGGCGAGAGCGGCACGGGGAAGGAGCTGGCCGCCCACCTGATCCACGATCTCGACCCCCGCCCCAACAAGGGCCCGTTCATCACGCTCGACTGCACGACCGTGGTGCCGACGCTCGCCGGCAGCGAGTTCTTCGGGCACGAGCGAGGCGCCTTCACCGGCGCGGTCGCGGCCCGCGACGGCGCGTTCGCCCTGGCTGACGGCGGCACGCTGTTCCTGGACGAGATCGGCGAGCTGCCGCCGGCGCTGCAGGCGGAGCTGCTCCGCGTCGTGCAGGAGGGCGCCTACAAGCGGGTCGGCGGCAACCGGTGGCAGCGGACGCGCTTTCGGCTGGTCTCCGCCACCCACCGCGATCTCGCTCAGGAGGCGGCCGCCGACCGGTTCCGGCACGACTTCCTCTACCGGATCGCCCCATGGCGCTGTCCGTTGCCGCCGCTGCGCGAGCGCCCGGACGACGTCCTGGTCCTCGCGCGCCACTTCCTCGAGCGGCTCGACGGCACGGCGCCGCCCCTCGATCCGGCCGTCGAGCGCCACCTGTGCCGCCGCCGGTACCCGGGCAACGTACGGGAGCTCAAGCACCTGGTGGAGCAGATGGCCCGCCGCCATGTCGGTCCAGGCCCGGTGACGATCGGCGACCTCCCCGGCGAGGAACGCCCGGCGTTGCCGGAACGCTGGGACGAAGGTGACTTCACGGCCTCGATCCAGCGCGCGCTGGGCGAGGGCGCCGGACTCAGGGAGATCGGCGACGCGGCCACCGATGTCGCGGTCGACGTGGCGCTCCATGAGGCCGGCGGCAGCGTCCGGACCGCGTCGGAGCGGCTCGGCGTCACGCCGCGGGCCCTGCAGCTCCGCGCCGCCCGCCGCCGCATGACGCTCGTGGGCGAGACCGAAGCGCGCTTCGCGGACGGAGCCGACCAGGCGAAGGATCGTTCGTCGTCGGCGACGTCCGGCGCTTGAGACGCACTGGCACACGCCTTGCTGGCTGAAGGGCATGACCGCCTTCCAGACAGAGGCCCGTCAAACCGGGCGATGGGTGCGGCGCGGACCTGACCTGATCGTCCTCGACGACCCTTGGTCCGCCTCCGCTCAGGAGTACGAGATGGAGACCCTCGGCAGCGACGACGTCCGGTGGGTCCAGACCAGCCTGAACCGGGTCATGGGAGCCGGACTCGACGTCGATGGTGCGGTCGGCCCCATGACACGGGGCGCGATCATGGCCTTCCAGCGCAGTGAGGGGCTGGCAGCCGACGGGATCGTGGGTCCGATGACCATGGCCGCGCTGCAGCGCAGGGTGGGGGGCGCCGCCCCCGCCCCTCCCGCTCCATCGACCGGCTCCTCAGGCGGCGTCGCCAGCTTCGACGGCGTGCAGGTCGCGACCTGGCTGATCCCCTACCTGACCTGGGCGCGGGCCAACGGCTGGCAGGGCAGGCTCAACAGCGGCTATCGCAGCCCGGAGCACAGCGAGAGGATCTGCCGCGACATGTGCGGTGCCCCGACCTGTCCCGGCCGCTGCGCCGGTCGGCTCTCCAACCACTCGGGCGACGTCAGGCCGAAGGGCGCCATCGACGTCTCGGACGAGTTCCGTTTCGGGCAGCTCATGGCCAAGTGCCCGTACTCGCCGCGCATCTTCAACGACCTGCCGAACGACCGCATCCACTTCTCGGCCAACGGTCACTGAGCGTCAGGAGCCCGCGCGCGCAGCTTGGCGGTCGACTCGATCGACGAGCCGGTCCAGCCCGCCACCTCTCCGGTTCAGGGGGCTATCACGACTCCGACTGTCGGGCGGCCGTGCAACCCTGTCGGGTTCCATGACCGCAATGAAGTGGTGGGGATGGGGCCACGACGGCTTGTCGTTCACCCACGACGATAAGCCCGGCCTCGCCCCGTTCATCTGGCAGCATCTGCGGCTCGACCTCGAGCAGGTCGCCTCCCGGCCTGTCGCGTTCGGCGACCTCGAGGTCGCCGACCCGGACCTCCCCGAGGAGCTGCGCGCGGCGCTCGACGACGCCGTCGGTCCCGCGCACGTGTCGATCGAGCCGTTGGACCGCGTGGTCCACGCGCGCGGCAAGTGCCTGCGCGACCTTGTCCGCCACCGGACCGGCGACATCGGCCGCGTTCCCGACGCGGTCGTCCGCCCCGGGACCGAGGCCGAGGTCGAGGCGATCATGGCCGCGGTCTTGAAGGCCGACTGCGTGCTCATCCCCTTCGGCGGCGGCACGAACATCTCCGGCAGCCTCGAGCCGCTGGCGGACGACCCCCGCCCGGTGCTCTCGGTGGACCTGGCCCGGATGGACCGCGTCCTCGACATCGACGAGGCATCGGGACTCGCCCGTGTGCAGCCGGGCGTCTTCGGGCCGGACCTGGAGGAGCAGCTCGGCGCGCGCGGCTGGACCGTCGGCCACTTCCCGGACAGCTTCACGCACTCGACGCTGGGCGGCTGGATCGCGACGCGGTCGTCGGGGATGCAGTCCGACAAGTACGGCGACATCGCCGACCTCACGCGGGCCGTCCGCGTCGTCACGCCCGCGGGCGTGCTCGTCACCCGCCCCGTCCCGGCCAGCTCGGCCGGCCCGGACGTGCGTCAGATGGTGCTCGGCAGCGAGGGGCGGCTCGGCGTCATCACCGAGGCGACGATCCACGTGCACCGAGTCCCGGCCGAGCGCCTGGTCCTCGGCTACCTGTTCCCCGACTGGCCCCGCGCGCTCGAAGCGATGCGCGAGCTCGCCGCGAGCGAGGCCGCGCCGTCGGTCACGCGCGTGTCCGACGCTCCGGAGACCGCGTTCTCGTTCGCCACGAAGAAGGCGTCGACCGCCGTCGACCGCGTCAAGTCGAAGGCGCTGATGGCGTTCCTGGAGCGCCGCAAGGGCTACGACCTCGACGCGCTGTGCCTGTCGTTCATCGGCTTCGAGGGCAGTGAGCGCCACGTCGCGCGGCAGCGCCGGCTCGTCGGGAAGGTCGTCTCGCGCCACGGCGGCCTGTGCATCGGCCGCGGCCCGGGCGAGCTCTACGACCAGAAGAAGTTCGACACCCCCTACATCCGCGACTACCTACTCGACCGCGGCGCGCTCGCCGACGTCTCCGAGACCGCGGCGCCCTGGAGCGTGCTGCCGGGGCTCTACGAAAGGGTCACGGCCGCGGCCCGCGGCGCGTTCGCCGACCTCGGCGTCGCCGGCTACGTCATGTGCCACCTCTCCCACAGCTACCACGCGGGCGCCTGCCTGTACTTCACGTTCGCGATCAACCCGTCCGGCGTCCGCGAGCCGCTCGAGGAGTACGACGTGGTCAAGTCGGCCATCCAGCAGGCGTTCGTGGACGGCGGCGCCACCCTCTCACACCATCACGCTGTCGGCACCGAGCACGCGCGCTGGCTCGAGGAGGACATCTCCGCGCCGGGCGTCGCGATGCTGCGCGCGCTCCTCGAAGGAGTCGACCCGGGCGCGAACCTCAATCCCGGCAAGATCGTCGCCGACCCCGCCCGCTCGCCCACGGGCGCGGCGTCGAGCTCCGCCGGCCAGCCGTAGCGACACCTCGACGATCCCAAGGAGTTAGATGGATGCCGGCCCACGACGCGATCCGCGGCGAGATCCTCCGTCTCGCAGACCGCGATCTGGACCGTTACGACTTCGCCCGTGAGGCGGCGCACGTACTGCGCCGCGCCGTGCCATTCGACGCGATGGCCGGCGTCTGGTTCGACCCGGAGACCGGGCTGCCGGTCGACGCATGGATCGACAACTCGCTCGCCGGCGGCGCGAGTTCCCGCCTGCCGGAGATCGGGTTCCACGAGACCGACATCACTGCGTTCAGGCAGCTGGCCGCCTCGGGCCGACCGGCGGCCAGCCTGAGCGAAGCGGCCGGCGGGACCCTCGACCGGCCCCGCGGTTTGGGCGACGAGCTCCGGTCCGTGTATTTCGGCGACTCGGGCATGTGGTGCGGGTACGTGATGTATCGCGAGCGCGGAGCTCCCGACTTTGCGGGGCGGGAGGTGGACCTGATCGCCTCGCTCAATGGCGGGCGCCCGGACCTCCACCGCGTGAGACTCCAGCAGGATCTCTCGTCGGACGTGGGCGACGGCGATCCCGGCCTGCTGCTCCTCGACGACCAGGACGGCGTCGAGATGGCCAACCCTGCCGCTGCCGCCTGGCTCGATGAGCTGCGCGCTCGCCGGCGACGGCTTCCGGTGGTCGTGGCGGCGGTCGCCCAGCGCGCTCGGGAGATCGCGTCCGGAGACAGCAGCCTCGCGGCGACGGCGCGCGCCCGGACGGTGTCCGGGCGATGGATCACCGTGCGCGGATGGGTGCTGCAGAACGGCAGCGAAGCCCGTACCGCGATCACGCTCGAGCCGGCGCGAGGCCCCGAGCTCGCCGAGCTCCTCGCGGAGGCCTACGGGCTCACCGCGCGCGAGCGGCGCGTGTCCAAGCTCGTCGCGCAAGGCCTGCCCAACGCCGCGATCGCCGCCCGGCTGTACCTGTCGACCTACACGGTCCAGGACCACCTCAAGGCGATCTTCGAGAAGCTCGACGTATCTAACCGCGGTCAGCTCGTCGCCAGGCTGTTCCTCGATCCGGCTCGACCGCCAAGACATGGTTGAAGACCCGGTGGGGATCCCATCGGCCCTTCGCTTCCTGGAGTCTCTTGTAGTTCCCGCCGTAGTACAGGGCGGACCATGGGACGCCTGATCGGTTCCATTCCTCTTCCAGAAGGTCCGGGTCCGGCCAATTGATGAAGCAGCCGCCGGTCCGATCGTCGGGTACCGGCACGCCACCCGTGGCTGCGAACACGTCCCGATAAAGGGTTCGCGTCCAGGTCAGGTGCTTTTCGTCCTCTTCTGGGTCGTCCCAGAAACTGGCCACCGACAACAGCGCTACCGAGTCCCGCTCGGCGACGGCAGTGTCCTGCGGGCTCAACGCGTTGATCTCCCCGCCCCAAGTCGCGAATACAGCCGTGGCGCCCCGCCATCCATAGTCGTCACTCGTCAAGCGCTCGACAATCGTCCTGATCTGTGATCCGTCCAATGCGGATCGCAGGAACGCGCCTTTGGTCTTCGAACGCAGTTGCGTCGCCGGTATGCCCAGCACGGCGGGTACTTCCGGAGCATTGATCGTGGTGTACTGCCATGGCGCGTCATCTTGTGTCGTCTTGGAGCCGTTCGGCACATTCGCTGTCACCTCGGCGAAGTACGTGCCCAGCGCTTCGGTACTTCCCGGCTGCCCGGGGTCGACCTGGCCGGTCAACGTCACGACGCCGAACTCCTTGCGAAACAAGACCAACGCGCCGAACACGGATGCCGCCGGGCTCCCGGGCGAACTGTTCCGTTCACACCAGCGCATGTAGTTGTTGATCAGCGTGGTGAGTGCCTCGTCGTCGAGGTCCGCCCACCGCCACGCAACGGAGGCCATCGTGTGGCCGGAAGGCCGCTTCGGCAGAAGCAGCGACGGGTCGTCGCCCTGGGCATCTCGACAACGGAACCAGAATTTCGTTGCCACGCCGAAGTTTCCACCACCGCCACCGGTGTGCGCCCACCAGAGGTCACGATGCGGGTCGTCCTGTTCTCGCGTCGCAGTCACCGCCTTCGCCTTGCCAGTCTCGTCGACCACGACGGATTCCACCGCGTACAGGTGATCGGATATCTGGCCGTACAGCCGCGACAACGGTCCGAAACCGCCACCGGTCACGTGCCCTCCCATGCCGACACCGGTACAGCTCCCTCCCGGCAAGGTCACGCCCCAGCGCATATCGAGCGCTTGGTACACACGACCGAGCGTCGCCCCTGCTTCCACGGCGAATGCACGCCGATGGCGGTCGTAGTACACCGAATCCATCTGGCCGAGATCAATCACGCACTGGACGGCGGGATCGTCGACGAACCCCTCCATACAGTGGCCGCCACTGCGCACCGCGAGCTTCTTTCCGGATGCGACGACCGCGTCGACCGCATTCACCACCTGGCCCGTGTCGGCCACGACGAACACGCTGTCCGGTGTGCCGACAACGCGTCGGTTGTACCCGCGTAGCTGCAAATCTCGGTAACGCGGATCGCCGGGATTCACCTCCGCCAAGCGAGTGCCTGACGTCAATTCCGCATTCATCGCCTCTCAGGCTGCCGACCCGCATCCCAGCCCACAATCCCTGAATCCAGGGTGATCTCGGATCGTGCCGGAGAGTTCGCCGCGTGACGGACCGCGGCTATCGTTCGGGCGTGGCCGAGGAGGAATCCGAGGTGGCTGACCGCGACGCGATCGTGCGCGTGGCCCTCGACTACTTCGAGGGCTGGTTCGATGGCGACGCCGCCCGCATGGAGCGGACGCTCCATCCCGATTTGGCCAAGCGATCCCCGGACGACGCTCCGGCCCCCGGGGAACTGGAGAAGCTCACGGCACCGGAGATGATCGAGGCGACGGCGAAGGGGATCGGGAAGACGCGAGACGTCCCTGATCGCGGAATCGAAGTCGACGTCGAGCACGTGCATCGCGAGATCGCGAACGTCACCGTCCGCTCCGCCGTCTACGTCGAGTATCTGCACCTGGTGCGTACGCGCGACGGATGGAAGATCGTCAACGCCCTGTGGCAGCACCCCCGCCAGGACTCGAACCTGGGACCTGCGGATTAGAAGTCCGCGGCAGGATCGAGCTAGAGCTACGGGGGCAGTGCTTGTTTGCAGGGCTTTGTTCGTGCGTCGCGTCGAATCCGTTCGACGGTTGTGTTTCGTCGGTGCGGACGGGGCCGCTAGCGCGAACCCTTTTTCAAAAACCGTCTACGGAAGGGGCACCATGCCGGGAACAGTCCGCACCCGCGCAACCGAATACGGCCAGAGCTATCAGGCCCGCTGGCGACCACCAGGCGACGGCCGCGACAGCGAGCGCCGAAGCAAGACGTTCAAGTCGAAGCCGGACGCTCAGCAGTGGTTGCGCGACATCGGAAACTGCCGCGCGCCGAGGCCGCCTATGTCGATCCGCGTCGCGGCACCATCCTGTTCGCCGACATCGCCGACGAGTGGCTGGAGATCAAGGAGCAGGACGCTAGAACCACGGACCCACAGCGACTACACCTCAACGGTCCGCACCTGGCTGGTGCCGGAGACCGTGACCCGCTCGGGCTATCGGTCGCCGTTCGACAAGCGCGTGTCGGCGCATCACTGCCGGCCAGATCGAAGAGTGGTTGACGCGGAATCGCCGACAAGCGCAAGGCACCGCACGATGGTCAAGACGTACGGCGTGGCGGCACAGATCATGGCGTTCGCGACACGACGGGGATACATCGCCATGAACCCGTGCGAGAGCGTCAAGCTTCCCCGCGCCAATCGAGCCGACTACGACCCCGACACCGGGGACTTCATCGAGGCCGAGCCGCCCAGCATCGCCGTCCTCAGACAAGGCCGAGATCACCAGCCCTCGCCGACGCCATGCCGACACCCGGCTACGCATCGCCGTCACGTTCGACGCCTGGATGGGCCTGCGCGCGGGCGAGCTATGGGCGCTGCGCCGCAAGGATGTCGATGAGCTCCACGGCGGTGTCCACGTCCGCCGAGCATGGAAGGAGGTGAACGGAGCCACCGCGGTGAGCAAAGCGCTACTTCCTCGGCCCGCTGAAGACGAAGGCGGGCGAGCGGTACATCGCCATGCCGGAGTTCCTCGCAGACGATGTTGGCCGGCTACATGGAGGCGAACGTGGCCGCTGACCCCGAGGCCTGGGTGTTCCCCGCAGCCCGATGGCAACCCGGTTCGCCAGAGCGGCGTTCTACAAGCGCATCTTCAAGCCCGCCGTCAAGACGGCGCTGCCTGACAAGTCAGCCAGCTCCGCTTCCACGATCTGCGGCATACCGCCGCGAGCTTCATCTTGGCCGTGGATCCGAACCTGTTCTTGGTCATGAAGAGGCTCGGGCACGCTTCGATGGTCACGACCACGAAGACGTACGGCGCACCTGGTTGGTGATGTCGACGCGATGCTGGTGACCAGTGCCTCGATGAGTTGCAGCAAGCAGCCCGAGTCGGAGACTGTCGTGAAGCTCTCGCGGTAGCGCTCCACCCACGGGCGAACCGCCGTCCAGGTCGCGCTGTTCCCTTCAGGGAGAGCAGAAACGTACGGTGGAGCTCCGCGCGGAGAGAGCGCAAGCGGCGGCTTTCCGGATTGCTTACTACGTGCAGCAGGTGTAGGCTCGCCGAGTCGGGGGACGCCCGAAAGGGCCGGCAGCGGGGCGAACACAGCCCCGAACGTTCTTGGCCGATTCGTCGCTGTGAGGGCCCTACCATTTCCGCCGTCCACGTGTCATACGGGCCGCGCAAGATCGATTTGATCGGGTTGCCCTCGGTGTCTGTCCAAGGGCCTATCGGCGCAATCACGGGGGAGGCGGCATGCGCAGCTTGCTCATGATGCTGGCAACGGCAGTCAGCATGGTTCTTCTTGCATGCGGAATCGCGGTGGCGGACACCGTTACGACAAACTTCGAGGGATTGAACCGCGCTAGCGTCAACGGTCAGGACGGCTGGAAGAGCGCTCCACCTGGGTCGGATATTCCAGGCTCCCCGACCGGGGAGTTTGACCAGGCGGTTGTGGCCAATGGCGGAATTGCTGCTGCCTTCGGACAGCAGTCGTTGCGTATGTCGAACCGATATGCGTCTCGTGCGTTCTCCACACAGACGTACTCGGAGCAGGCGACACCAGCTGCCGGCGAGACCGCGAGCAATACGGAGTACATCGGCCAGTTCTCATTCATCCCCGCGACCCCCGACTATCAGCCCGGGCTCTTATTGACCGTCAGCCCGGACGCTTACGATGGCTCGCGCATGTCCTGGGTGGGTCTGCAAGATACGGCGGAGGGTATCGAGGTCCACGTCTCCGATAGCCCCGACGTAGATGGCAACTTCGAGGATTACAACGTCGCCCTGCTGAAGGACCGTACGGTTCCACATACGATCAGGTTCTGGATCAAAGTCAACCCTGGCGTCGACAACGATCGGGTGCAAGTCGCCATCGACGGTGATCCAGTTGAGGGTCCAACGGTTCCCGAGGGTGGGTGCTTCACGACCTGGGAGAACTATTACCGCACCGCTGAGGACCAGGCAGGGCCGCCGAACAACGCCATGCCGGCGAGCATCAACAGCCTGCAGTTCCGCTCCAGCGTGCCCGCTCCTGACCTCATCACTGGCGGCTACATGTTCGACAATGTGAGTAGCACCACCGCCAACGGCCCCGGTCCCCCAGCAGATTGCTCAGGTGACCCGCCAGACAACATCGACATCGACAAGACCACACGAACGCGGTTCGCGCACCCAGGCGACCTCATCACCTACAAGATCACCGTCAGAAACCGCGGCGACGCGCCAGCGCGCAGGCTGCGGACGTGCGACCGAGCGCCGCGCGCACTGAAGTTCGTGCGGGCCAGCCGGCATCTGCGCCGCGCAGCCGGCAGCCGTCGGCTGTGCCTCACGTTCGGTCTGATACGGCCGGGTCAGCGCAGGACGTTCCGTGCCACCTTCAGGCTGCGCGCGAACGTCACCGCGGGTACCGTGACCAACGGCGCGAGCGCGGACACGCCCACCGGGTCCGCGCCGTCACCGTCGCCGCCCGAGCGCGCCCGCAAGCCGCAGCGACGCCGGGTCGCCGCCAGGGACGCGGCGGTGGTCGGGGTGCTGGGCGCCGGAGCCCGGAGCTGCTCGGCGGCGTTGAACCACCGCGCCCGCGCAGCCTGCTGAGCTGACCGACTGCGGCGGGCGGCCGAGAGGCCGCCCGCCGACCACCCCAGCGATGCGAGCGGTCGCTCTCTGCAAAGGCGATGACCGAGCGTCGCAAGCGATGGTCGGGTCAATACATCGTCGAGTCGTCGGACCACAGCTGGGAGTTCTTCCGCTGTTGCCGGTGCGGCAAGCTGCTGGACGACGCCGAAGTCGCCAGCGCGGAAGGCTAAGGGACCGATTGGGGTCGCAAGAGGGCGGAGACGAGGCGGTGCCGTAGATCACAGAAACCCGGAAAGCCCTCGAAACAGCAGACTCGGAAGCGGATTAGAAGTCCGCTGCTCTATCCAGCTGAGCTACGGGGGCCAGGTGGATGAGTTTATGCGCGGCTCAGTCGCGTGATGCGGCGGCGAGGGCGTCGATGCGCGACTTGAGGGTCTCGAGCGCGTAGCTGACCTGCCGGAGCTGCTGCTGGGCGTCGCTCACGAGCTTCTCGATCTCGGTGACCTGGTCCTCGAGGGTCTTCGTCGCATCGAACCTCGGCACGACGCCGATCGTCCTCGACAACACCTGCGCGGTCAAGCCACCTGACCGATCAGGCGCGTTGGTATACACGACCCGGGCGGCCCGGGCCCTCGGAGTGGAGCTCGCCGGTATCGCTCAGGAGGCCGGTTGCGCGCACGTCGCGCCGGAAATTGGCGGGGTCGACGGCCTCGCCGCGCAGGGCCTCGTACAGCCGCTGGGCCTGGGACAGCGTGAAGCGGTCCGGAAGGAGACCGCCGGCGACGCGGACGAACCACGCCTTGTCGGCGACGCGGGCGTGGAGCCTCCAGACCGCGTCGTCGACGATCCGGGCGTGGTCGAGCGCGAGGTCGGGCAGCGCCTCGAGCGCGTGCCAGCTCGCCTCGCGGCCGGCCGGGCCCTCGGCCGGCAGCGCCTCGGGCGCCACCAGCGCCATGTAGGCGATCGACGGCAGCCAGCCGCGCGGGTCGCGGTCGGGCTCCGCGTAGGTGCGGAGCTGCTCGAGGTGCACCGAGCCGACACCGGTCTTCTCGCGGAGCTTGCGCTCGGCCGTCTGCTCGGGCGACTCGTTGACGCCCACGAACCCGCCCGGCAGCGCGAACATGCCGCGCTGGGGCTCCTCGAGGCGCCGCGCGAGCAGCACGCTGAGCGTGCTGTCGACCAGCGTGAAGACGACCGGGTCGGCGGTCAGGCCGATCGGCGCCTCGTAGTCCGCCGTGTTGCGGGCCTGGATCCGGTCCACGCCCCCACTATCGCCGGTTCAGACGTCGACCGGCTCGCCGGTGGCCTCGTCGATCACCTCGATCGCCATCGCCGGGCACGCGCGGGCCGCCTCGAGCACGAGCTCGTCGGGACCCTCGCCGGTGACGACCGCGATCTCGTCCACGCGGAACACGTTCGGGGCGATCGCGGCGCAGTCGCCGTGCCCGCAGCAGGAGTACTCGTCGACGCGGGGCAGGAGTGTCATGCGGCCTTCCTCTCGGTTGCGGCGTCCGCCAGCCGGCGGCGCCAGGTGGGCAGTTCGCGCGGGCGCCCCACGAGGAGCGCGGCGCACACGGCGCCGTGACGCCTCAGGACGGCGGTGAACGAGCGGTCCGAGCCGTCGATCTCGACGGCGTCCGCGCCTGCGGCCGAGCCGACGAGCTGGATGCGGATGCCGTACTGGTCGCTCCAGAAGCTCGCGGGCGGCGCGGCAGCCACGTCGAGCCCGAGGATCGAGCGCGCCACCGCGGCGCCGAGCCGCGCGGCCGGCTCCCAGTGGTCGCCGCCGACGACGTCACCGGCGGCCCAGATGCCCGGCACGACCGTGCGGCCACACGCGTCGACCGCGACCCGGTCGCCCGCCAGCGGCGAGCCTGCCAGCCAGCGGGTCTCCGGTGCGACACCGACCGCGGACAGCACCACGTCGGTCTCGATCTCGCGGCCGTCGGCCAGCACGAGCGAGGTCACCGGCGCGCCGGCGACGGCGGGCAGCGCCGCCTCCAGGCCCGAGCCGAGCTCGACGCGCACGCCCTCCGCCCGGTGCAGCGCCGCGAACCAGCCGCCGAGCGACAGCCCGAGCACCCGCGCGAGCGGTGCCTCGGCGGCCTCGATCACGGTCACGTCCACGCCGAGGCGGCGGGCGGTCGCGGCCACCTCGAGCCCGACGAACCCGCCGCCGACGATCGCCAGCCGCGCACCCGGCGCCAGCGCCGAGCGCAGCCGCTCCGCGTCGGCGACCGTACGCAGCTCGAGCACGTTCGGGCGCCCGACCAGAGAGGGCAGCCGCCGCGGCCGGCTCCCGGTGGCGACGACGAGCGCGTCGTAGCCGACCGCCCCGTCGTGGAGCACCACCTGCCGCGCGCCCACGTCGAGCGCGCAGGCGCGCCGGCCGAGGAGCAGCTCGATGTCGTTGTCCGCGTACCAGCCGTCCGGCCGGAACGGCGTCCCGACCAGCTCCTTGGAGAGCGGCGGGCGGTCGTAGGGCGCGACCGGCTCGGCGCAGATCACCTGGATCGCGCCGTCGTAGCCGCGCGCGCGCAGCGTCTCGGCCGCGCGCTGGGCGGCGAGACCGCCGCCTGCGATGAGGATGCGTGAGGGCACCCGGGCAGAGTCGGCACCCGCGCGTAAAGGTCAGGGAAAGGCGGGGCCAAAGTTGCGGATCACGACCCGCTGCCGCGACACGCGTCCGGCAGCGGGTGCGTGAGCCGGTCGCGGTCGCCGAGCGGGATGACCCGGCAGAACGCGTAGCGGCCGTCCTTGACCACCACCCGGAAGTTCATGCCGATGGCGCCGCCGCCCGGGAGCCGGGCGGTGACCGCGATGCAGTCGAACGCGCCGGTGCGGCGCTGGCCGCCGAGCGAGCGCGGGAACGGCTCGCACTCGACGCCCGACACCGCCTTGGGCGTCCGCCGCCGCGCATCGCTCTCGACCGCCGCGGAGGCCGCCGCGAGCGATCCGCGGCCCGTCCGCGGGCGCTGCTCACGGTCGACCGAGGCCAGGAAGGCGGCGTGACGCTGCGCGTCCGCCCGCGCCGCGCGCTCGTCGGCCGCGCGACGGTTCGACGCCACACCGGGCAGCACCAGCGCCGCAGCAATGCCGACGGCCGCCGCGAACGCGGCCCCGCCCACCGCGATCGCCCGCCAGGGCACGGGCGGAACCGTCTCGCCGCGGGGCGGCGTCCACAGGCCGAGCCAGGCCCCGAGGGTCTCGATGCGCCTCACCCCATCCGAGTATCCGGACGCGTGAGCGCAAGCACAAGCACCGATTCCTACCGCCGGGCGTAAGCTGAGCTGAACGATGCTCGACCTCCGCCGGCTCCGACTCCTGAGCGAGCTCTCCCGCCGCGGGACGATCGCCGAGGTCGCACGCATCGTCGGCTACACGCCGTCGGCGGTCTCGCAGTCGCTCGCCCAGCTCGAGCGGCAGGCGGGCGTCGCACTGCTCGAGCGCGACGGGCGGCGGGTACGCCTGACGGCCGCCGCGCACCGGCTCGTCGCCCGCACCGAGCGGGCGATCGCCGAGCTCGACGCCGCGGAGGCCGATCTCGCCGCCGAGCAGGGCGCGGTGCACGGCGAGGTCGTGATCGGCGCGTTCCCGACCGCCGCCGCGCGGCTCGTGATCCCGGCGGTCCGCACGCTCGCCGACCGCCACCCCGAGCTGACCTGCACGGTGCGCGAGCACGAGCCCGAGGACGGCATCGCGCTGCTGCGCTCCGGCGAGCTCGACCTGCTCCTCTCGGAGAGCTACGGGGACGCGGAGCCGGAGTCCGTGGGCGGGCTCGACCGCCGGCTGCTGCTCACCGAGCCACTGCTGCTCGTGGTGCGCGAGCCGACCCGGGAGCCGGTCGCGCTGGCGAGTCTGCGCGACGCGCCGTGGATCTCCGGGCTGGCCGGCACGCCGTTCGCCGCCGCGCTCGACGACGCGTGCCGCGCGGCCGGCTTCGCGCCGCGGGTCGTCCACCGCGCCGACGACGCGGATCTGCATCGGTCGCTGGCCGCGGCCGGGCTCGGCGTCGGTCTGCTGCCCGAGCTCGCGTGCGCCAGTGCCGAGGCGGTCCACTACGCCCGCGCCACCCCCGAGCCTCCGCCCCGTCGCGTCTGGGCGCTCCTGCGCCGCGGCGCCGCGCGCCGTCCAGCACTGGCTGCGGTGCTCGACGCGCTGGCGTTGAGACAGGCGCCGGTGCTCGATCCCTACCCCTGCGACTGAAGCTCGCGGAGCGCGACGTCGAGCAGCTCGACCTGCCGCTCCGGCGTGGTCACATCGGGCGCGAGCACGGCGTGCAGCGCGAGGCCGTCGACGAGCGCGTGCAGCCGCTCGGCCTCTCGCTCGGCGTCCGGCGCGCCGAGCGCGTGGACGACCCGCAGACACAGCCCGCGCAACGCGGCATGCGCCTCGTCGCGCAGCGCGCGCAGCCGCGGGTCGACCAGCGCGCGCATCGTGAACGCGAGCCAGACCTGCATCTCAGCACGGCGCTCGGCATCGAGCGGCAGCACCTGGTGGAGCAGCTCCGCCGGGTCGTCAAGTGGGGCGACACGCTCGCGCACACGCTCGACCACGAGCTCCATCGCGAACGCCAGCAGGTCGGACTGCGTGTCGAAGTAGTGGCGCAGCGAGCCGCTGGACCAGCCGGCCTCGGCGGCCACCCGCCGCAGCGATGCGGCCTCGATCCCCTCGCGCATGACGAGGCGCCAGAGCGCGGCGGCGAGCTCCTCCCGCCGCTCGGCGTGGTCCACCACCTTGGGCACGGTTTCGTATTTTAGCGCAGTTGTGCTAAAACATCAGACATGCTGGTACTGCTCATCGTCGCCGCCGAGATCGGGTTCTGGGTGCTGCTCGCCGCCGGGCTCGCCGCGCGTTACCTGCTGCGCCGGCGCCGCCTGAGCGTCGTGCTGCTGGTGGGCGCGCCGCTGCTGGACCTGGTACTGCTCACCGCGACGGTGATCGACCTCAGCCGCGGCGCCACCGCCGAGGCGGCGCACGGCCTGGCGGCCGCCTACATCGGCTTCTCGATCGCGTTCGGGCACAGCGTCATCCGCTGGGCCGACGAGCGCTTCGCGCACCGGTTCGCCGGCGGCCCTCCGCCCCGGCGCCCGCCGCGCAGCGGGCTCGAGCGCGCGCGCTACGAGTGGCGCGAGTTCGGCAAGGCCGCGCTCGCCTGGGCGATCAGCACCGGCCTGCTCGTCGCGGCGATCGCGATCGTCGGCGACGCCGCGCGGACCGAGGCGCTGCAGGGCTGGATCCTGCGGCTCACGATGGTGCTGGCGATCTGGTCGCTGTGGCCGATCACGCACCATTACCGTTCGGCCCATGAGCGACGAGGCAGACGCCGCGATCGTCGGCGCCCGGATCCGCACGCTGGACGCCCGGCACCCGTCGGCGACGGCGATCGCCTGGCGTGACGGCACGATCGTCGCGGTCGGCGCCGACGCCGACGTCAGGCCGCACGTCGGCCCGCGCACGAACGTCGTCGACGGCCGCGGCATGGCCGTGCTGCCAGGGCTCGTCGACAGCCACATCCACCCGTTCTGGGGCACGATCCAGACCCGCGGCGTCGACCTCCGCTCGGCCGCCACGCTCGACGAGGTGCGCAGCCGGCTCGCCGACGAGCGCCGCCGCTGCGGGCCCGACGCGTGGGTGCTCGGCCACAGCGTCCGCTACGAGCCGTTCCACGGCTCGGGCATCCGGGCGGATGCGATCGCCGACGCCGTCGGCGACGCGCCGGCGCTGCTGAGCTTCTACGACGGCCACACGGCGCTCGCCACCGGGCCGGCGCTCGCGCTGGCGGGCGTGACCGGCGCGCGCGAGTTCGGCGAGTACGCGGAGGTGGTCGTCGACCCCGACGGCCGCCCGACCGGCGCGCTGCTCGAGGCGGGCGCGATGGACCTCGTGCGCGAGGCCGTCCCGCCGTGGACCGAGGCCGAGACGCTCGACGCGTTCGCCGCCACGCTGCGAGCGTTCAACCGCGTGGGCCTCACCGGCGCGCACGTGATGATCGGCGACCCGGACCTGCTCGACGTGTGCCGGGTGCTCGAGGAGCGCGGCGACCTGACCGTGCGGTTGCTGATGCCGATGCACCAGCCGCCGTCGATCAGCGACGAGGAGGTCGAGGCGCGGCTCGGCCTGGCCGGCGAGCACGGGCGGCTGTGGCGCGCCGGCACCGCGAAGTTCTTCCTCGACGGCGTGCTCGACTCCGGCACCGCCTGGCTCGTCGACCCCGGCCCCGGGGGCGTCAACGCCGAGCCGTTCTGGCCCGACGTCGGGCGTTACGCCGAGCTCGTGCGCCGCTTCACGGCAGCCGGCTTCAGCGCGATCACGCACGCGGTCGGCGACGGCGCGGTGCGCGGCGCGCTCGACGCCTACGCGGCGGCCGGGCCGCCGCGGCGCGGCAAGCACCGCGTCGAGCACATCGAGACGCTGACCGACGAGGACCTCCCCCGCTTCGCGGCGCTCGACGTGGCCGCGTCGATGCAGCCGCTGCACCTGGAGGGGCTCGACGACCCGACGACGCCGAGCTCGTGGGTCGACGGCCTCTCCCCCGGCCGCTACGAGCGCGGCTACCGCACCGCCGACCTGGCGGCCGCGGGCGCGCTCCTCCCGCTCGGCTCGGACTGGATGGTCGCCGACTACGACCCGCGGGTGGGCATGGCGTGGGCGCGGCTGCGGCGCAAGCCGGGCCACCCCGAGCGCGTGCCGTACCTGCCGGCGCAGGCCCTCGATGCCGAGCAGGTGCTGCGCGGGTACACGACCGCGCCGGCCGCGGTCGCCGGCGACGAGCACGTCTACGGCCGGCTCCGGCCCGGGCTGCGCGCCGACATCACGGCGCTGGCCGCCGACCCGGCCGACGTCGACCCCGACGAGCTCCCGGGGCTGCCGGTCGAGCTCACCGTGGTCGACGGGGAGATCGTGTGAGCGCGCGCGAGCTCGCCGCGGCGATCGCGTCCGGCTCGATCTCGGCCGCCGAGACGATGGAGACCCACCTGGCGCGGATCGCCGAGGTCAACCCGGACGTCAACGCGATCGTCACGCTCGACGAACCCGGCGCCCGCGCAGCGGCCGCCGACGCGGACCGGGCGGTCGCCCGCGGCGACGCGCTCGGCCCACTGCACGGGCTGCCGATCGCCGTCAAGGACCTCGAGGACACGGCCGGGATGCGGACGACCTACGGCTCGCCGTTGTTCGCCGACAACGTCCCGGAGACCGACAGCCTGCTCGTCGAGCGGCTGCGGCGCGCGGGCGCGATCGTGATCGGCAAGACGAACACGCCGGAGTTCGGCGCCGGCTCGCAGACGTTCAACCGCGTGTTCGGCGTGACCCGCAACCCGTACGACCGGACACGGACGACCGGCGGCAGCAGCGGCGGCGCCGCCGCGGCGGTGGCCACGGAGATGCTCCCGTTCGCCGACGGGTCCGACCTCGCGTCGAGCATCCGCAACCCCGCGTCGTTCTGCAACGTCGTCGGGCTCCGCCCGTCGCCCGGCCGGATCCCGGTGGCCGACGACCAGTCCGACCCGTGGGGCTCGCTCGCCGTCGTCGGCCCGATCGCCCGGACGGTCGACGACGCGGCGCTGCTGTTCGGCGCGCTCGCCGGCCACGACGCGCGCGACCCGCTGTCGGTCGACGCCCCCGCCGACGCGCTCGCGCCCGTCGCGCCGGCGGCGCTCGACGGGCTGCGCGTGGCCTGGAGCCGCAACCTCGGAGACCTGCCGGTGGCGGCCGCGGTCACCGCCGTGCTCGAGCCCTGCCGCGACCGGCTCGCCGGCTCGATCGTCACCGACGCCGAGCCCGACCTGCGGGCCGCCGACGCGGTGTTCGACACGCTGCGGGCGCTCGGTTTCGCCGCCTTCGCGCCACTGCTCGACGAGCACGAGGCCGACCTCAAGGACACGGTCGTCTGGAACATCCGCAAGGGGCTCGCGCTCGGCCCCGCGGAGATCGCGACGGCGCTCGGCGCCCGCGGCGCCCTCTACGCGGAGATGCAGCGGTTCATGGCCGGCTACGACGTGCTGGCGCTCCCGGTCGCCCAGGTCGCGCCGTTCCCGGTCGAGGTCGAGTGGGTGCGCGAGATCGAGGGCGTGGAGATGGAGCACTACGTCGCCTGGCTGCGGACGTGCTCGCGGATCACGGTGACCGGCCACCCGGCGATCTCGATCCCCGCCGGGTTCACGCCCGGCGGCCTGCCGGTCGGGCTGCAGCTCGTCGGCCGCTTCCGGCAGGAGCGGCGGCTGCTGGAGATCGCCGCCGCGTTCGAGGCCGCGCTCGCCTAACGCCGGTCGGCGGATCTGCCGATCTACGCCCTTATGGTGAAACGCATCGCCGCCGGCCTCGTCGGGGTCGGCCTCATCGGGGGCGTCGGATCGGTCGCCTACAACCCGGACGGCTCGGCGACGGTGACGATCGACGACCACGGCAAGAAGACCACGGTCAACCTGCCGATGGAGGTGGGCGGCAAGTCGTACGACTGCCCGGACGGCATCGACGACAAGCTCTCGCCCTACGACGTGCGAGCCGGTCGCATCACGCTGACGCTCCGGCAGGTCCGCAAGCAGGAGAAGGCGATCGAGAAGGCGCATCCCGACGGCAACGCGTCGAAGGCGGTGTCGCAGCGGTATGTCCGCCTCACACGCAAGGACGACCGCCTGGTCGACCTCTTCAACGACACGGTCGACGAGCGCAACGCGATTCTCGAGCGCGACTGCGACTAGACGAGCCGCGCGGCGTCGCCGACGCGCACGGTGCCCGGACGCTCGACGGTCGCATAGACGCCGAAGGGCGCCTTGACGAGCTCGCCGTCCGGCGCCTCGATCGGGTCGCGGTAGGCGACGATCCCTCGCAACGTGGCGTGGTCGCGCACGCCCGTGCGTGGGTCATGCGTGGTCGCGACGCAGCGCGGGACGGGGCCTGAGACACGGAGCCGGCAGCCGCCGACATCGATCGCGCGGCCGTACCACGTGTCCTCCTCGTGCGGCTCGAGCCCGCCGAGCGTGATCGTCATCCGGAAGCGCCGCGCGCCCAGCGGCGTGCCGAGCTCGCGCTCGAGCCGCGCCACCGAGCCGTCGCCGAGGAGCGTGACCGGCGTGACGTCGATCCCGCGGCGGCGATCGGTCCCCTCCAAGAGCTCGACGCGCTCCCCCAGGTACTCGGACAGCACATCCGAGAACGGCCCCACGACGCGCCGGCCCGGCGCCGGACGGTCGTCGTCCCACGTGACCCGGCCGCTGGCCGCGTCGCCCAGCGCGATCGGGCCCTCGGTCACGCGACCGTCGGGGAAGAGCAGACGCAGCCGGCCGTCCTCGACCGTGGGGACCACGGCCTTCAGCGGGCCGAGCGGCGCGCCGTACTGCCGCCCGTTGGCGGCGACGACGAAGAACCGGCGATCCTCGGGGATCCCGTCCTCGCCGACGTATACCGACCCGGGATGCGCGAGCCGCATCCCCTTGACGACGGCGATCGACAGCTCGCTGACCACGGTGGTCACGCAGCGGCGCGATCGAGCTCGCGGAACCGCAGCCTGATCCGGGTGCCACCGTCGTCCGGGCGCTCGACGTTCATGGCCGAGGCGGCGGCGCCGATGATCGACAGGCCGAGGCCGGCGCCCGGGCTCCCGGGGTTCGGCCGCATGCCGCAGCCGTAGTCGCGCACGACGACGACGAGCTCGTTCGGGTACACGCAGGCGACGACGCGCACCTTGCCGGCGGTGCCATCGCGGTACGCATGCAGGACGACATTGGACACGGCCTCCGACACGGCGAGCGCCACGTCGGCCGACACGGTGCCGAACTGCTCGTCGACGAACGCGCCGAGCTCGCGCCGGACGACCGCGACCGAAGGCGGCTCCGCGTCAAGGCGAAGCTCCAGTCGGTCATCGGGTCGGGCCGGCATCGTGCGCATCAGACGATCTCGCCTTGTTCTGCGGCGAAATCGTAGCGGCCGGCCCGCCCGGATCTCCGCCCGCTACAAGGCGCCGACCCGCTTGATGCGGAAGCCGTAGTAGCTCGAGCCCTTCACGAACTCGCCGAGCTGCGGGAGCACGATCCAGCCCCCGCGCAGGTCGCCACTCGGCTGGTCGAGGAAGCGCGCCAGCAGCGTCGACGCGCGCGAGCACGACAACCGCGCGCCGAGGCGGGTCACGCGGTACTGGCCAGCCCGCAGGCGCAACGGCCCGATGCGGTCGTTGTGCTCGACCGCGAAAGTCGCGGGGCAGACGAGCTCGCCGTGCGCGCCGCCGCCTTGACTGGCGTGGCCCGGCGTGCTGGTGCCCACGCGCACGACCACGAAGCGCCGCTCGGCCGTGCCGAAGATGAACGTGCCGCGGCCCACGCCCTGCACCGTGTAGCGCCACGGGCTCGGCAGCCGGCCGTTGTAGTCCTGCAGGAACTCGGCGAACAGGTGCGAGGCGCGCGTGCAGCTCAAGTCGAACGGGCGCAGCTGGTACGAGCCCTCGAGCAGCTGCAGGCTGCCGATGCGGTCGTTGTGCAGCACCTCGAACGTCGCCGAGCACTGCGTCTGCCCCTGCATGAGCGCAGGCGCGCCCGTCGCGATAAGCGCGGACGCGCAGAGCGCGAGCGCGAGGATGGTCAACCGGCGGCGCGACATCGTCCCTCCCGTGTCTCGGGTTCCCAGCGCCGACCGTACGGGGCGGCGCGAACCGCCGCAGGAAAATCACCCGGTGTGGGTGAGCTCACCAGTCGGTATATGTGACGGCATGCGCCTTCGGCTGGGGATCGGACTCGTCCTGCTTCTGCTCGCCGCGCCGGCACCGGCGGCGGCGAAGCCGTGGCTGTACACGGTCGGCGACTCGCTCGCCGTCGGCACCGATCCCTATCTGCCCGGCGCGCTGCCCGGCTGGGGCCTGCACTCGTCGACCGCGATCAGCCGCCACGCGCCGGACGGCCCGCCGATCCTCGCCGGGCGCGCCCGGCTCGCGCGGCACGTCGCGGTGAGCCTCGGCACCAACGACGACCCGCGCGGCGTCGACTCGTTCCGCGGATCGATCCGTCACGTGATGCGCGTCGCCGGCGAGCGGCGCTGCGTCGCGTGGCCGAACATCGTGCGACCGCCGGTCGCGGGCGCGAGCTACGCGGCGATGAACGACGTGCTGCGCCGCCAGGCGAACAAGCGCGCGAACCTCGTGCTGGTCGACTGGGTCAAGCTCGTGCGCGACCACCCGGGCTGGCTGGCCGGCGACGGCGTGCACGTGACCGCCGACGGCTACCGGGCGCGCGCCCGGGCCTTCGCGCGCGCCCTCCGCCGCTGTCCCTGATCAGGACGCCGGTCGCACTACACGTCAGTCGGCGCGGCTGAGATCGCCCGATCCGTCGACGTTCTGCGTCAGCTGCGGATGGCCGTGGTAGCGCACGTCGCCCGAGCCGTCGACGGCCACGTCGAGCTTGTCGTCGGCGCGGACGTCGGCGTCGCCGGACCCGCCGACGAACACGCGCGCCTCGCGGGCGGCGAGGTCGCCGAGGTCGGCGTCACCTGAGCCGTCGATGTTGACGGCCAGCCGGCCGGCGGTGCCGGCGAGCCAGATGTCGGCCGAGCCGTCGGAGCGCAGCTTGAAGGCGTCGGCGTCGATGCCGTCGACGTCGATGTCGCCCGACCCGGACGTCTCGACGGCGCTCAGCGCCGGCACCGAGGCCTCGACGACGACGTCGTTGCCGCCGAAGCCGTGATGGTCGAACGTCACGTGCAGCGTGCCGTCGCGGACCTCGGTGCCCACGTCGTGGATGACCTTCTCACCGGCACGCACGCGCACGCGCTGCGCCTCGCCGACGTGCAGCCGCACGTCGACCGAGGCGCGGTTGTCGATGCGCGTGAACTTGGCGACGTCGCGCGTCTGCGAGGTGCGCGGGCCGTCGTCGCCGATCGAGCAGCCGGCGAGCGCGAGCGCGGCGATGGGGAGCAGGAGCAGGGAGCGCTTGGGGAGCATGCCTGCACGCTAGGCGCGGCATGCCCCCGTCACAGCGCGGGTCCCACCAGCGTTCCGGGTGGGGCTGCCCTCATGCCCGGGTGCGACCGCCATCGGGCCGCAGGCGGTAGCCCGCGCCGCGGATCGTCTCGATCGACTCGACGGCGAACGGGCGGTCGACCTTCTCACGCAGGTACCGGATGTAGACGTCGATCACGTTCGAGCGGTTCTCGTAGCCGCCGTCCCACACGTGGTCGAGCAGCTGCAGGCGGTCGAGGACCTGGCCGGCGTGCCGCATGAGCGTCTCGAGCATCGCGAACTCGCGCGCCGACAGCGCGATCTCGGTCTCGCCCCGCCACGCGCGATGCGCCGCCGGGTCCAGGCGCAGGTCGCCGGCCTCCAGCACCGGCGGGCGCTCGATCGGGCCGCGGCGCGTGAGCGCACGCAGCCTTGCCGCGAGCTCGGCGAGGGAGAACGGCTTGGTGAGGTAGTCGTCGGCGCCGGTGTCGAGCCCGCGCACGCGGTCCTCGACCGCGTCGCGGGCGGTGAGCATCAACACCGGCGCGTCCACCCCGTCGTCGCGCAGCCGCCGGCACACCTCGAAGCCGTCGATGCCCGGCAGCAGCACGTCGAGCACGATCGCGTCGTAGCCGGTGGCGCCGGCCATCCACACCGCGTCCTCCCCGTTGCCGGCCAGGTCGACCGCCATCCCGTCCTCGCGCAGGCCGCGCCCGATCAGGCCGGCCATCTTCGCCTCGTCCTCGACGATCAGGACGCGCATGGCACCGAGATCCACACGTCGGCCCCTCCGCCGGGGCGGTTGCGCGCGCCGGCCTCGCCGCCGTGCGCGCGGGCGATGACGTCGACGATCGCGAGGCCGAGGCCGGCGCCGCCGCGGCCGCGCGCCGCGTCGCCGCGCGTGAAGCGCTCGAACGCCGCGTCGAGCAGCTCGGGCGGGAAGCCAGGCCCGTCGTCGCGCACGTGCAGCTCGACGCGGTCGTCGGCGCGCTCGGCCGCGAGCTCGACGTGGGTGCCGCCGTGGCGCAGCGCGTTGTCGACGAGGTTGCCGAGCGCCTGCTCGAGCCGCTCCGGGTCGGCCTGCATGTCGATGCCGTCGGCGTCGCCCGCCCGCGTGCCCGGGAACCGCGCGGCGACGTGGCCGAGCACGGTCGTCGCGCGCAGCGGCGTCGTGCGGATCGGCAGCGCCCCCTCGTCGGCGCGCGCGATCACCAGCAGGTCCTCGGCGAGCCGCGTCAGCCGGTCGGTCTCCTCGGCGGCCGACCGCACGGCCGCCTCGAGCTCATCGCGGCTGCGCCCCTCGCGCAGCGCCAGCTCGAGCTCGGCCCGCAGGATCGCCAGCGGCGTGCGCAGCTCGTGGCTGGCGTCGGCGACGAACACGCGCTCGCGCTCGAGCGCGGCCCGCAGCCGGGCCGACGCGGCGCCGTAGCCCGCCAGCGAGGCGATCGCCAGCGCCACCGGCCCGCCGATGAGCAGCAGGACGGCGAGCGTGCGCAGCGCCTCGTTGCGATCGTCGACCGCCGCGCCGACGACCAGGAGCTTGCCCTCGACCGGCGTCGCGAGGAGGCGCACCGGGTCCTCACCGCCCTGGTGCTCGACGATGATCGTGCCGCGCTCCGCCCGCCGCCGCTCATCGGGCGTGAGCAGCCCTCCGCCGACCTGCGCGAAGTTCTCCTCGTCGCCCGCCGGCACCGGCTGGCCCTGTCGCACCAGCTCGGTCAGATCGGCGGCGCGGGTGCGCAGGCCCTGCTCGATCGTCGCGTCCAGCTCGGAGCCGAGCCGGAGGTACACGAAGACCCCGAGCGCGCCCAGCACGACCGCGACCAACCCGGCCGAGCGCGAGCGCCAGCCGGACGCGCCCCGGCAGTCGGGCGAAGCGGGTCATGGCACCGCCGACGGTAGCGCCTGGCGATGAGACGCCGATGAGCGTCGCTCTCACCGCCCGCTCATCTGCCGGCCATACCGTCGCCGGCCATGACCAACCACATTCAAGAAGCTCCTGGCCGGCGTCGCCGCAGTCGCAGCGCTCGCGCTCGGCGGCGCGGCCCTGGCAGGAGCCACATCCGGCGACGACCCGGCCGACAAGGGCGATTCCGAGGGCTCGGCGTCGATCGACAGCACCACGGCCGCCCGCGCCCGCCAGGCCGCCGTGGCCGAGACCGGCGGCGAGCCGGGCCACATCGAGCGCGACGGCGAGAAGGGCGCGACCTACGAGGTCGAGGTCACGAAGCCCGACGGCTCACAGGTCGACGTCCGCCTGGACGAGCGCTTCCACGTCGTCGCGGTGGACTCGGACCACGAGGACTGACGCCGAGCTCCAAGGCCACGGAGAAGCCGTGAGGTTCTAGCCGGTCTCGGGCACCGGATCCTCGTCGCGCGCCCGCCACCACTCGGTGCCGTAGTCGATCGTCAGCTCCTCGTCGGGCTCGATCGCGCGCGCGGCGGTGAACGTGACCGTCCGCTCGTCCTGGTCGTAGGCGAGGTTGGCCTGCTCGGAGTGGTTGTAGAGCATCCCGTAGCCGAGCACGAGCACGACCGCGCCGTTGCCGTTCACCGAGTCGAACACGTAGTCGCCGAGCAGGCCGTCGGTCTCGTCGGAGGGCAGCTCGACGGTCGGGCAGACCTCGACGTCCTCGCCCTCCGCGAACGCGCGGGCGGCGAACACACCGCGCCCGCGGCGGCCCTCCCGCACCTCCAGTCCCGAGTGGGCGAACACGCGCACCGTCACGGCATCGACTGTACCCACCCGGACTCGGTACATTGTGAACCGGTTCACCATGCACGATCTGATCGTCATCGGCGGCGGGGTCATGGGCCGCTTCACGGCGTACAACGCCGCGGTGCGCGGCGCGAGCGTGCTCGTGCTCGAGCGCGGCCGGATCGGTGACCCCGCGACGGCCTCCTACGGGCGCACCCGTTCGTTCCGCAACGACTACCTGGACGCGACGTACGCCCGCCTCGCCCACGAGGCCTTCACGCTGTGGGGCGACTTCGAGCGGGAGACCGGGACCCGCGTGCTCGTGCGCTGCGGCTGCATGAACATCGCCAAGCGCTCGATCACGCCCGACCTCGAGAGCACCTACGCGGAGCTGAGCCTCGCGACGCTCGTGCGCCTCGGCCTCGAGACCGAGTCCTTCGGCGGCGACGACCTGCGCCGGCGGTTCCCCTATCTCGACGCCGACGTCGGCCACCTCGAGACGGACGCCGGCGTCGTCGACCTCCCGGCGGTGACCCGCGAACTGACCCGCGCACTCGACGACCGCGGCGTACGCACGATCGAGGGGGTCGAGACGACCGCGATCGCCCCGGACGGCGACGGGCTGCGCGTGACCACCGACGCCGGTGAGTTCGCGACCCGCTCGCTCGTCGTCACGGCGGGCCACGGGACCAACGACGTGCTGGCCCGGATCGCCGGCTGCGGCCTGCAGGTGCCGATCACCCGCGACCGGCCGAGCGAGGCGAAGTACCTGGTGCCGCAGAACGGGACGCGTGACCGCTTCACCGCCGGCGCGATGCCGGTGATCGCCTACCTCGACGCCGGGATCTACTGCCACCCGATCGTCGACGGGCTCGTGGACGCCGTGAAGATCGGCTACTACCACCCGCCCGACCTGCCGGGCGAGGTGGCGGGCGTCGACGGCATCGCCAGCTTCGTCGAGCAGTGCATGCCCGGTCTGCGCGACGCGGCGATGCACGACGTCGACGACGTCGACCAGTGCGACTACGACCTGGTGGCCGACGACGAGTTCGTGCTCGGCGCCATCCCCGGCGTCGCGAACGCGTACGTCGGCGTCGGCTGGCGCGGCACGGGCTACAAGTTCGCCCCCTGGGTCGGCCGCGTCCTCGCCGGATGCGCGCTCCAGGGCGGCACCGTCTACGACATCTCCCGCTTCGACCCCGCCCGCCTCGACCAAGGAGCGCCTGTCCCATGACCCGCCCGTCGCAGAGGACCCTGGAGCAGCGCCTGGCCGAGGGGCCCGTCCTCGGCGCCGAGGGCTACGTGTTCGAGCTCGAGCGGCGCGGCTACATCAAGGCGGGCCCGTACGTGCCCGAGGTGATCCTCGACGCGCCGGACGCCGTGCGCCAGCTGCACCGCGAGTTCCTGCGCGCGGGCGCGGACGTCATGGTCGCGCTCACCTACTACGCGAACCGAGAGAAGCTCAAGGACGTCGGGCGCGACGGGGACCTCGAGGAGATGAACCGCCAGGCGGTGCGGATGGCCAACGAGGTCGCAGCCGAGGGCGACGCGCTCGTCGCCGGGAACATCTGCAACACGTGGTCGTACGACCCCGACCACCCGGTCGCCTCTGGCGCACTGGTCCGCGCGCAGTACGAGGAGCAGCTCGGCTGGGCCGTCGAGGAGGGCATCGACTTCGTGGTCGCCGAGACGTACGACCACCTCGGGGAGGCGCTGATCGGGGTCGAGGTCTGCCGGGAGCTCGGGCTGCCGGTGCTGGTGACGTTCGCCGGCGCCCAACCCGACGTCACGTTCGACGGGCACGACTACGTCGACGCGTGCCGGATCGTGGCCGAGCACGGCGCGACGGTCGTGGGTCTCAACTGCTCGCGCGGCCCCGCCACGATGCTCCCGCTGCTCGAGCGCATCCGCGCGGTCGTCGACATCCCCGTCGCGGCGCAGCCGGTGCCGTACCACACGACGCCGTCCACACCGTTCGAGTCGCTGGAGTCCGAGGACGGCCACCGGATGTTCCCGATCGAGCTCGAGTCGTACCAGTGCACGCGGTTCGAGATGGCCGACTTCGCGCGCCGGGCGTACGACATCGGCGTGAGCTACATCGGCATCTGCTGCGGCGGCGGTCCGCACCACGTGCGCGCCATGGCCGAGGCGCTCGGCCGGGAGACGCCGGCCAGCCGCTACTCACCGGCGATCGAGCTGCACCCCGTGATCGGCGCGCCGCGCGGCGCCGACGGAGAGGCGCTGATGGGCGGCTGGCGCTCCGACGACGAGCCGCGCTAGCCGAGGTCCGCGAGGAACGCCAGCTTGGCCTTGAGCTGGCGCGTGCCGCCGCCCTCGTGGCCGTTGAACGGGTAGACGGCGATGTCCTTCGGGCCGCCGTAGTGGTTGTAGGCGGCGAACACGGTCGAGGCCGGCGTGACCTCGTCGATCAGGCCGACCGAGAACAGCGCCGGAGCGGTCGCGCGGCGCGCGTGGTTCACGACGTCGATGTAGGAGAGCGTCTCGAAGATCTGCTCGACGCGGTCGCCGTGGATCGCGCAGAAGTCGATCAGCTCGCGGTACGGGCGCGCGTCGGTGATCTCGACCGCGCGACGGAAGTGCGCGAGGAACGGCACGTCGGGCATCGTCGCCGCGACGTCGTCCGCCAGGTTGGCCGCGGCGATCGACAGGGCGCCGCCCTGGCTGCCGCCGCTGGTGACGATCGAGCGGCCGTCGGCAGCCGGGTGCGCGCGCGCCGCGTCCACCGCCCGCACCGCGTCGACGAACAGGCGCGTGAAGTAGTGCGTGCGGGGATCGGCGATCCCGCGCGTCAGGAACCCGGGCGCGCTCGGCGCACCGCCGTCGCCCGGGTCAGGCGTCTCCGCGCCCCGCCAGTCGCCGCCCTGGCCACGCAGGTCCATGACCATGTGCGGGTGGCCGGCGGCGCTGAACGGCAGCCAGTCCAGCGGATCGCCCCTTCCGCCGCCGTAGCCGACGAACTCGACGACGAACGGCCCGGGCACCGCTTCGCGCGGCACGTACAGCCACGCCTTGACCGGCGTGCCGCCGTGCCCCGGGAACGTGACGTCGAACACCTCGGCATGGCGGATCCGCGTCTCGGCAGGCGCGAACTCCGGCGCGCCCCCGTGCTCGCGCGCCGCGGCCACCTCGCCCGCCCAGAAGGCGTCGAAGTCCTCGGGGTCGAGAACGTCCGGGCGGAACGCGCGCAGCTCGTCCAGTGGCAGGTCGACAAACACGGCGCGGACGATACGTCGTCTGCTGCATGACTGGCTGACGCCGATCCGCCGGAGCGACATCTAGCCTCGACGTTCGTGCGACGCGAACAGCTGCCGCGTCACCCCACGTCGACGTTCGTCATGCCACGGTGGGAGGCGATGTACGTCGCCGTCAACAAGGCGGCGTGCACGAGTCTGAAATGGCTGATCGCGGACCTGCAGCAGGAGAGCCGCGAGCGGTTCTACGGCTCGCTGTCGAGCGAGGTCTCGCGCACGATGACGATCCACCGGCGGCGGCTCTGGGAGCACACGCCGATGGCGGCGGACCTCGCCGACGACGAGCTGCGCGCGATCTCGCCCGACCATGGGTGGTTCGTGTTCGCGGTCGTGCGGCACCCGACCACCCGCCTGTTCTCGGCCTGGCAGTCCAAGCTGCTCCTGCGCGAGCCGTCGTGGGTCGCGCGTTGCGGTGACGCGGACTGGTTCCCACGAACCCCGCGGAGCGGCGACGACATCGTGGAGGACTTCACCCGGTTCGTGCGCGCGGTCGAGCGCGAGCCGGGCCTCGTGACGGCGAACCGCCACTTCGCGCCGCAGCACCGGCTGCTCGCGCTGCAGCGCATGCGGTACAGCCGCGTCTACCGAACCGACGAGATCCCGCAGCTGCTCGAGGACCTCGCCGCGCATCTGCGCACGCGCGGCTGGAGCGGTGAAGCGCTGCAACTGCCGCGCACGAACGCGGCGCCGCTGCCGCCGATCGCCGGGCTGTTCGGCGCCGAGGTGCTCGCCGCGTCGCGATCGATCTACGGGCGCGACTTCGACGCGTTCGGTTTCCCGGACCCGGCCCCGGCGCACGTCGATCCGGCGGCGACGTACTCCGACGCCGCGGTCGCCGAGATCGAGCGCCTGATCGAGCGCGCCGAGCGGATCGGCGACCTCTCGCGCCAGGCCCGCGAGCTGCGCGAGCGCCTGCAGGCGGTGCCGGCCCGGCGCCCGCTCGTGCTGCGGGCGCTGGCGCGGACACGCCGGCAGGTCGCGCGGCTCGGCCAGCGTCGCATCGAGCCCGCCGGCCGCGCGCCCGACCGGCAACCGACCGTCGCGTAGATTCTCTCCGGCATGGCCGAGCTGCTCGCGTTCCTCGGCGTCGCGGTGATCGTCATCGTCACGCCGGGCCAGGACACGGCGCTGACGATCCGCAACACGCTCGCGGGCGGCCGCCGCGCGGGCGTGCGCACCGCGACGGGGGTGGTGGCCGGCCAGGCCGTGTGGGCCGTCGCCGCCAGCGCCGGGCTCGCCGCGCTGCTCGTGGCCTCGGAGCCGGCGTTCGTCGCGCTCAAGTTCGCGGGCGCCGCCTACCTGGTGTACCTCGGCGCGCAATCGCTGCTCGCCGCGGTCCGGCGCACGGCCGTTCCGCACCCGGTGGCACGCGCGGGCGGCGGGCGGGAGGTCCGCCAGGGCCTGCTGAGCAACCTCGGCAATCCGAAGATGGCCGTCTTCTTCAGCAGCCTGCTCCCGCAGTTCGGCGACACGTTCCCGGTGCTGCTCGGGCTCGGGCTGCTGTTCTGCGCGCTCACGCTGATCTGGCTGGTCGCGTACTCGTTCGCGGTCGCGCGCGCGGGTGACGTGCTGCGGCGCCCGCGGGTGCGCCGCGCGATCGACGCGATCACCGGCACCGCGCTCGTCGCGCTCGGCGTGCGGCTTGCCGCCACGCACCGCTGATTGCGGCGCCGGCGGGCCTCCCGCCTATCATGCGCGGCACTCGCTCACCATTCGGTCCCATGGTGAAGCCCGGCTTGGAAACCCGCAGCCTGCCACACGTGGCGGCTCTCGACGGCGTGCGCGCCATCGCCGTCACCGCCGTGCTGCTCTTCCACGCCGGTGTCCCCGGAGTGCCCGGCGGGTTCCTCGGCGTGGACCTGTTCTTCGTGCTCAGCGGCTTCCTGATCACGTCGCTGCTCCTGCGCGAGCTGAGCGGCACCGGCCACATCGATCTCGGCCGCTTCTGGGTACGCCGCGCGCGCCGGCTGCTGCCCGCGGCGTTCTTCGTCATCGCCGTCAGCCTGGTCGTCGCGGCGATCTTCCTGCCGGGTGAGGCGGCGCGCACACGGGCCGACGCGCTGGCGTCGTTCGTCTACGTCAACAACTGGGAGCAGATCCTCGCCGACCACTCGTACTTCGTCGCGTTCCAGCGGCCGTCGCTGCTGCAGCACCTGTGGTCGCTGGCCGTGGAGGAGCAGTTCTACCTGCTGTGGCCGCTCGTCCTCGGGCTCCTTCTGGGCCGGCTCGGACGGCGCTGGACGATCGCGCTGACGCTGGCCGGAGCGCTGCTCTCGGCTCTGGCGATGGCGCTCCTGTTCACGCCGGGCGAGGACGCCTCGCGCGCGTGGTTCGGGACCGACACGCACGCGTCGGGGCTGCTCGTCGGTGCGCTGCTCGCGTTCGCATGGCCGCTCGGGAGGTTCCACTCAGCGCCGCGGAAGAGCGCGGCGACACTGCTCGACGTCGCGGCCGTCGCCGGCCTGGCCGCGGTCGTCGCAGCGATGCTCACCTGGAACGAGGCGGACCCGGTCGTCTATCGCGGCGGCCTGCTGGCCTTCGCGATCGCCGCGGCGGTGCTGCTGGCCGCGGTCTCGCATCCGGCCTGCCGTGCCGGAGCGGTGCTCGGCGTCGCGCCGATGGTGTGGATCGGCGCGCGCAGCTACGGGATCTACCTGTGGCACTGGCCGGTAATGGCGCTCACCCGGCCGGGCGTCGACGTCGCGCTCAGCCGCTGGATCCTCGTGCCCGCGCAGCTCGCGGCCGCGGTGGCGCTCGCCGCCGCGTCGTACCGCTGGGTAGAGCAGCCCGTCCGCCGCGGCGATGCCGGCCGCGCGCTCAAGGACTGGCTGGATCGTCGCCCGCCGCGACGCCGGCTGGCGATCGCCGGCGGCGCGGTGCTCTCGCTCACCGCGGCGATCGTCTGGGCCGTCGGCGTCTGGTCGCCGGCGGACCGCGGCGCCGCGTTCGCGACGACGCCGAGCGCCGCCGCGGCGAGCCGAGTCGCGCCGCATGTACCCGGCAAGCCGCTCGCGGTCGGCGCCTCGGTGATGCTCGCGTCACAGGAAGCGCTGGGCCGGCACATGACCGTCGACGCGGCGGTGGGCCGCCAGGCAAGCGACGTGATCGCCCGGCTCGAGAGCTACCGCGCCGCCGACCGGCTGCCGCGCCGCGTGGTCGTGCAGATCGGCGAGAACGGCCCGCTCGGATCCGACGACATCCAGGAGCTGCGGCGGACGCTCGCCGACGTGCAGCGCGTCGTGCTCGTCAACGTGCGTGTGCCGCGCACGTGGGTCGCCCAGACCAACGATGTCCTGTCCCGCGCCGTCAAGGCCTGGCCGCAGGCGCGGGTGGCCGACTGGTACGACGCCAGCGCCGGCGCCGATCTGCTCTACGACGACGAGACGCACCCGACGCCACAGGGACGGCGCGTGTACGCCAGGATCGTCAGGCGGGCACTGCAGGGCTGAGCGAACTCACGGCGGGCACCGTGATCAGAGCGGCTTGATCTCGCCGGTCTCGACAACGTGGACCGGCACGCCCTCGATCTCCTGCGGCAACAGCTCGCCCGACCCGAGCTCGCTCGCGGGGACCTTCCGGCTCACGAGCACCATCAGGCCCGGCGGACCGCCGGCCGTCGGCGTCCCCGTGGCGACGCCGACGACGTTCGGGTAGCGGAGCAGCTCGTGCTGGTGCCGCGCCTGGATGGCGGCGACGTCGGCAGGGCTGCGGGGTGTCTCGCTCACGTCCGTCTCGCCCAAGCCTAGATCAGCCGAACCTCGGGGCCGTGAGCGGGCGCACGCCCAGCGCGGTCTCGACGGACGCGATGTGGTTGTGGATCGTGATCTCCGACGAGCCGGCGAACAACAGCCCGACGGCGTTGAGCTCGCGGTCCATCAGCAGGCTGCCGGAGTCCCCGCCCGCGGACATGCCGGTCGTGATGATCTGCTGGGCGAACACGCCGGACCCGCCTCCGGCGTACGGCCCGACGACCACCGTGGCGTTGATCGCGATGACGGTGCCCGTCGTCACCTGCGTCGTGCGACCGGCCTTGATGACGCCCTGGCCGACGAGCGCCTGGCCGACGCTGCGCGGCAGCACAGCTCCGATGATCGCCGGGTTCAGGTTCCGGCTGTGCAGCGGCCGCGCCACCGCCGCGTCGACGAGGTTGTAGCCCGCGCTGCCGAACACGATCGGCTCGAAGCGGTCGAGGGTCGCCACGGCATCGGACGGGAAGATCCCGCCGTCGAACGGGCCCGGCTGGAGGATGAGGTCGCCGATCGAGGCCAGGTTGCTGTTGGCGAGCACGTGGTTGTTGCTGAGGAGCAGGTAGTCGCCCTCCTCCTCGCAGCAGCCGCGGACGTCGCGGACCAGACAGCCGAACGTTCCCGCCGTGATGTCGTGGTGGCCGATGCTGAACCCGGGCAGTGCCGGGCGGACGCGCGTGTTGAACTGCAGCGGGCGCAGCGGCCCCGACTCGATGACGTCGGTGGGCACGCCGTCGAGCTTCGGCGGCACCAGCGCGCCCTCGCTGAGGCGGCTCTTCGCCACCTTCTTCTCGACCAGGACCGTCACAGCGGGTTCGCCGGTCGGCGCCCCCTTCTTGACCTTGACGCCGGCCGCGACGCCGACGACGTTCTCGCGCGCTAGCAGCTCTCGCTCGTGTGTCTTCTGCGCCTCCGTGACGGCGGCGAGTTCCGGAAGCAGATCGCCCAGCGGGCGCTCCTCTTGGCCGGCGAAGTGCTCGGCCCAGGCCTCCGCATGCTGTTGCGCAGCCGTGCGCGCATCGGACGGCCAATCGGTGAGATCGCTGATCATCGCGACTCCTTGTCGTGGGGATGGTGCACTCATGAAGAGGCCGCCCACCCCGCCGCTGATACAACGCCACCCAATGCGAGAGCTTCAGCTCATCCGCAGCGGCAGGCTCGCATGGGGCGATCGCGAGGCGCCGGTGCTGCGCGAGCCGACCGACGCCATCGTGCGGCCGTTCGTCGCCGCGCGCTGTGACGGCGACACGCTGCCGATCCATCGCCCGGTGTCACGCCTCCTGCAAGCTGGGATCGCGGTGCGGGCGATCGACCCGGTCGTCGCGTGCATCTGCGGGAGCGTGCCGTTCAAGGGGCCGTTCGCGATCGGGCACGAGTGCGTCGCCCAGGTGGTCGCCGTCGGCGCCGGCGTCGAGCGGGTGCGTGTCGGCCAGACGGTGGTGGTGCCGTGGGCGGTGTCGTGCGGCACCTGCGCCCCGTGCCGGCGGGGCCTGACGTCGAAGTGCGCCACGACCACCAGCCGGACGCTCGCCGCGTACGGGTTCGGGGCGGCGAGCGGCTCGTGGGGCGGCATGGTCGCCGACGCGCTGCGCGTCCCGTTCGCCGACCACATGCTCGTCGAGGTCCCCGCCGGCGTGCCGCCGAACCGCGTCGCGTCCGCCGGCGACAACCTCGCCGACGCGTGGCGCAGCGTGGTCGTGCCGCTCCGGGTGCGCCCCGGCGGCACCGTGCTCGTCATCGGCGGCGGGGCCAAGAGCATCGGCCTGTACGCCGCGGGCCTCGCGGTGGCGCACGGCGCCGGAGCCGTGCACTACCTCGACGACGACCCCGGGCGCCGCGGGATCGCCGAGGCGTTCGGTGCGCAGGCGCGCTCGCAGCGCGCCCGTACGACGCGCCGCTACGACGTGGTCGTGGAGGCCACCTCGCGCGCGGCGGGGCTGCGGCGCGCGATCCGTTCGCTGGCGCCCGGCGGCATCTGCACCGCGGTCGGCTTCTACCTCGGCACCGGGACCCGGGTGCCGCTGATGCGCATGTACGCCACCGACGCCACGCTCCGCGTCGGCGTCTCGCACGCCCGCGCCGTGCTTCCCGACGTGCTCGAGTTCGTCGCCACCACCGGGTTCGCCGCCGAGCGCGTGACCACGCTGGCCGCCGACTGGGACGACGCGCCGGCGGCGTATGGAGCGCACACGACGAAGGTCGTCCTTCAGCGCGACACGATCCCGACGTAACGTCAGCGAGGCGTCAGGGCCACCTCAACGCGGGTCGTACAGCGCCGGGCTGAACGACACGGTCGTGAGACCCGGTAGCGATCAGCCGCGGTCGCGGGATCGCATGCGCTGCCGGTAGGCGCGGGCCTTCTCGCGGCCGCCGCAGACCTGCATCGAGCACCACGTGCTCGTGCGGTTCACCGAGTAGTCGTAGAACGCCCAGCCGCAGTGGCGGCCCGGGCACGCCTTCAGCCGCTTCCAGGTGCCGTCGGCCTGGGCCTCGTGCACGACGACGAGGACGAGGCCGAGCGCCGCGGGCACGCCCGGCCCGGCGGGAGCCGCGTGGATCTCGCCCTCGGGGTCGACCCGCATGGTCACCGGCAGCTCGTCGGCAGCCTCGTGCATCGCCCCCACCGCCTCGGCGTCCGGAGCGTTGTCGTTGTGCTCGTACAGCAGCGCGCGGAGCCCCTCGCGGACGGCGAGCGCGCGGCGCAGGTCGGCGACCGTGACCTCTCCGGGGTCGAGCCCGCGCTCCTCCAGCCACTCCGCCAGGCCGGCCTCCGTGGCCAAATGGTCCTCGCCGCGGCGATCCTCGAGCTCGTAGAACGTGTTCACGAACGCCTGGACGAGGGCGAGCCGGCCGGGCGCCGGACGCCGGCCGCCCGATTGCGGACCGGGGTCGTAGAGATCGGTCATCTCAGGTCCTGCCGCCGCACGCCCGCGCGATCTTCATCACGGGATCGCGCTGGATCGACAGCTCACCGGGCTGCTGGACGATCTTGCAGAACGCGTAGCGGCCGTGCGTGAAGTCCAGGAGCGCCCGGTAGGGCTGCCCGATCAGCGAGCCGCTTGTCGTCTCGTCGCGCGAGACTTGGCTGGTGACGGCCAGGCACTCGACCACTTCGCTGGCGCGCGCGACGTCCTCGGCCGGCGGTGGAGCGTTGAGCCGCTTGGGGTAGCCGTAGCACGTGCCCGAGGCGTAGCGACCCTTCAGCTCGCCCCGGCTCGCGCGCTCGCGGGCGTCGGCGAGCACCGCCGCCTCCAGCCCGGCGACGAGGTCGCGCCGGGCCGCGAGGGCGACGGCGCCCTCGCGCCCGGCGACGGCAGGCCCGCTCCCGCGGACGGGCCGCCCCTCACGCTGGTAGCGCGCCTCGAGCGCGGCCTTGGCGGACGCCGCGCGCTGGTCGTTCTGCACCTGCCGGCTCTGCTTGTCCGAGCGCAGCGACGGGACGACGACGGTCGCGGCGACGACTGCGAGGAGGAGGAACAGGACGCCGGCCGCCGCCGCGACCCGGCGTCCCTGGGGAGACAGCTTGCGGAGCAGGAACGACGGCAGCTCCAGCAGGCTCGGCAGCGGCTCGTAGCGCTCGGGCTCGCTCGGCATCGCGTCACCATCATATAGCCATCTGATGGTGACGCAAGCGCGCCTCCGCCTAGCGGAGCCGGATCACGTGGCGGCGGGGCCGCTGCCGGTTGCCGGCGAAGTCGATCGCGCGGGTGCGGATGACGTAGGCGCCCTTCGGCAGACGCTTCGGGAGCCGGAACGACCAGTGCGTCGCGCCGCGCACGCGCAGCCAGCGGCGGTGGCTGCAACGAGTGCGGTGCGTGAGCCGCTTCTTCGCGGTGAGCAGGCGGCAGCGGCCGCCCTGCTTGCGCGCCACGGCGATCGCCACGCGGTCGAGGCCGCAGCCGACGTCGCGCGCGGTGCCGCGGATGATCCGGCGGTGGGAGGCGCGCCGAGCCGCACGGCGGGTGAAGCCGGAGCTCGGGCTGACGAGATCGATGCAGGCGCCGGGCTTCGCGCCCGGGGCGGGCTGGTCGGTCGGCGTCTGCGCGTTGGCGGGGCTCGCCGTGAGGCCGGCTGCGGCCACGACCGCGGCGAGCGGGAGAAGGGAGCGTCGGGACATGTCGTGAACGGAACTGGCCGACGCGGCGCCGCTCAACAACGACTCGCGCTCAGCGAAGGCCCGCTCCCGATCGATCACCGCTCGCTCTCGCGCGTTCACGACACGGTGTTGCCGCGCGCACGCCGAGCCGGTGGCGTCTCGCGCCATGCTCCGGACTCTCTCGGCGGTCGCCGCCGCCCTCGCCCTGGCCGCCCCCGCGTCCGCCGCACCCCGCTCGTTCGGCGTGTATGTCGATCCCTGGCACGTCGCCGGCTGGGCGCAGAGCGTCGGCCGCGCCCCGCAGTACGTCGCGCGCTTCGAGGCCTTCTCGCGCGGAGGCACCGTCGACGCGTTCCTGCGCGAGTCCGAGCGCCAGGGCCTGCGACATGTGCTCGTGTCGTGGGAGCCGTGGCGGCCGGTGCCGGACGAGCTCGGCGTCGCCGAGCAGTTCCGCCCGCAGCCGGGATATCGCAACGCCGACATCGCGGCGGGAGCGCAGGACGCCTACATCGCGCAGTTCGCGCGCAGCCTCGCGACGTTCCGCGGCCGGGTCGACCTCCGGTACGCGCACGAGATGAACGGCACGTGGTACCCGTGGTCACACGACCCGGTCGCGTACCGCCGCGCCTGGCGGCACGTCGTCCGGCTCGTCCGCTCGCAGGGCGCGCGCAACGTGCGCTTCGTCTGGTCGGTGAACCCGAGCCTGTACGTCTCGTACCGCCGCTGGAAGCGCAGCGTGCGCGTCTACTGGCCCGGGCGGCGGTACGTGGACGCGGTCGGCTCGACGACGATCAACTTCGGCGGCGTCAAGCGCTATCCCGTCGCCCGCTTCGCGCCGCGCCTGCGCACGCTGCACCGCCTCTACCACAAGCCCGTTCAGCTGACCGAGGTCAGCACGGCGCGCCGCGGCCGGGTCCGCTGGCTGCACTCGCTGGCGCGGCTGGTGCGGCACACCCCGTGGATCCGCTCGATCGCGTGGTTCCAGCACCGCAGCCGCGGTCAGGCGCAGATCGAGGGCGCCGGAAGGCTCGACTGGGACGTGCAGCGGGACCGCCGCGCCGCCGCCGCCCTGCGCCGGGTCATGCGCGCGCTCTCCGCTCGCGCAGGGGACCGGCGAGCAGCACCGCGGTCGGGATGAGGACGATGAGCCAGACGGCACCGAGCGCGATCCACGCGAGCCAGTCGGCGGGCACGACCGCCGTCAATGCCTCGCGGTAGCGCAGCGTCATCGCCACCACGAACCCGGCCGCCACCACCGACCAGGCGAGCGCCAGCACCGAGTAGCGCGCGAGCAGCCGGGAGTCGCCCGCGGCCGGCGCTCCGGCGAGCCGGCGGGCGAACTGCTCGCGCGCCCGGCGCCGCAGGTTCGGCTCGCGCAGCAGGTCGACGAGGATCTGATAGCCGTCGCGGTCGAGGAACGGGTTGAGGTTGAAGCAGGCGCCGACGTAGGCGGCGAACGCGAGCTGGAACAGCACGTCGCGCTGCGCTCCCGGCGGCGCCACGAGGCAGGCGAGCGCGAACACCGCCCCGAGCGCGAGATCCGCCGCCGGGCCGGCGGCGCTCACGGCGATCCGCCGGCGGCGCGGCTCCATCCAGGCCTGCGACGTGTCGACGAACGCGTACGGGAAGACCAGCAGCAGCTTGAAGCCGGCGCGCTCGACGCGCCGCCCGTACGACGTCAGCACGAGGCCATGGGCGAGCTCGTGGACGACGACGATCGCGAGGCGTCCGAGGATGAAGACGAGGCCGCCGAGCCCGATCCGCCCGGCGACGACGAACGGCGTCCCGTAGCGACCGGCGACGAGATACGCGAACGCGATGATCCCCGCCAGGGCGACTGCGGCGATGACCAACGCGGCGGGCCGCGTGACGAGGATCCACCCGCCCCGGCGGTACACCGCGTCGATCATCTCCCCGGCGCGTGGCAGGTTCATCACGTGCGGCCTGAGCAGGCGGCCGCCGCGGGCGGGAGGCGGTGGCGGGGCCTCCGTGCCGACGAGCAGGCCGCGGTCGCCGAGATCGGCGAGCAGCCGCGTGAGGCGCGCCGGGCCGGCCGGCCCGAGCTGCCGCTCGGCGTAGGCGACGAGGTCGGTGGCGCTGTGCTTCCCGTCGAGCTGCCTGAAGAGGTCGGCGTCGGCGTCCGAGAGGCGCCGCACGGTTCCCTGCTCGAGGTCGCGCAGCACCCACCGCCGACTGCCCTCGGCGGCCTCGAGCCGCTTGAGCGCGTAGCCGGTGCGCACCCGCGGGCCGCGGGCCGGCGGCTCGTCCGCCTGCGTCGGCACGACGATCGTGTGATCCGCCTCGGCGGCCTCGCGACGGCGCGCGACCCGCAGCTCGGTCTCCCCCAGCCGGATCCGGGACCCGTCGCGCAATCGCGTCGGCCCGCTCACGCGCGCACCGTCCACGAACGTGCCGAACGACGAGCCGTCGTCCTCGATCACCGGCTCGCCGTCGGCGAGCCGGATCAGCGCGTGCCGGCGCGACACGGACAGGTCGTGAAGGACGACCGTCGAGGCGGGCGAGCGCCCGAGGGTCACCCGGCCGGTGAGAGGCACGCGCGTGGCGTCGCCGAGGAGGAGGAGCTCGAACGACGCCACGCGCGCAGCGGTCAGGCCTGGGGACGGCGCGCGGCTTGGAGCACGCCGCCACCCATGGCCATCAGCACCAGGGCTCCGGACGCCAGCCCGAGAAGCAGGGCGTCAGGCCCCGGGGCCGGGGCGGTGCCACCCGCACCCGTTGACACGCCGCCCTGCGGCGCACCGGTCACGACTCCGCTCGAACCGCTGGAGCCGACGCTGCTCGACGACGGCGCCGGGGCCGCCTGGGCGGGCTCATCGTCGTCGCCGTCGTCGTCGTTCTCGCCGGCCATCGCAGGCGCCGCGCCGAGCGCGAGGGCCGCGGCGGACGCGGCGAGGACGGACAAGAACCGGTTCTGCTTGAGGTACATCGAGCCCCCTTGGTCGATCGGATGCCGTCCATCGTTCGGCGGCCGGGGACCGTCGGCAACAACGATTCCGGCTTGTCCGAAAGGCGCCTGCGATTGGCCCGGCGCGCCCGTTCGGGAACGATGGCCTGGCCCGATGCGCCGCCTTCCGACACCCCCGCTCCGGCAGACGGCCGCATCGAGGCTTCGCGCCTTGGCGGACCAGCTCTCCCCCGCGTGCCGGGCCCGAGCCCTAGCGGGAGCTGCGCAGGTACGTCAGGACGGCCAGGACGCGCCGGTGTTCCGTGCCCGTGTGACCGAGCGCGAGCTTGTTGAAGATGCGGGTGACGTGCTTCTCGACGGCGGTCTCGGTGATCACGAACGACTCCGCGATGCCGCGGTTGGACTTGCCCTCGGCCATCGCGGCCAGCACCTCGCGCTCGCGGGGCGTGAGGTCCTCGAGCGGCCCTCGCGTGCGCCGGCGGCCGAGCATCCGTCCGACGATCTCAGGGTCGAGCGCGCTGCCCCCGGCCGCCACGCGCTCGACCGCGTCGACGAACGCGTCGACGTCGGCCACGCGCTCCTTGAGCAGGTATCCCACGCCCTCGGCGGAGTCGCCGATCAGGTTGAGCGCGTAGCTCTCCTCGTAGAACTGCGAGAGGACGAGTACCCCGGTGCCGGGCAGCCGCTCGCGGAGGGTCATGGCGGCCTGCAGGCCGTCGTCCTCGTGCCGCGGCGGCATCTGGACATCGACGACCGCGACATCGGGGCGGTGCGCGAGCGTCTTGCGCAGGAAGTCGTCGGCATCGCCGGCGCGGGCCACGACGTCGAGCCCGGCGTCGTCGAGCAGTCGCGCGACGCCTTCGCGCAATAACACATCGTCCTCGCCGATCACGATCCGCAGAGGCCGCTTCACGGCCCTACGTTACTCCCGCGAGCAACTCGTACAAGGGCGCGGTCGCGAGCTCGGTCTTGGGCACGAACCCGATCGCGCCCAGGTCGCGGGCGCGCGCGCCCGAGGCCGCGTCGCCGTCGGACGACGTGATCAGCACGCGCGGGGACCACGGCAGAGCGGCGATGCGGCGGGCGAGCTCGAGCCCGTCGCCGTCGGGCAGGCCGACATCGACGAGCGCGGCATCCGGCCGCAGTTCCACGGCGGCCGCCTCGCCGTCGGCGAACGTGCCGGCCTCGCCGGTCACCCCGAGACCGAGCCCGCGGAGGAGATCCGCGGCCAGCCTGCGGAACGCGGCATCGTCGTCAATGACCAGTACGGAGCACTGCATGGTCGTGATCCTGACGCAGTACCGGCGTACGCAAGGGAGGGAAAACCGGACATTCCTGTCCGGCACGGCGGTATGGCGCATCGGCACGCAGGCCGCCACAGTCCGCTTCATGGAACTACGACACCTCAGGTACTTCGTGGCGGTCGCGGAGGAGCTCCACTTCCGGCGTGCCGCGGAGCGCCTGTACGTGGCGCAGCCGGCGGTCAGCGAGCAGATCCGCAAGCTCGAGGCCGAGCTCGGCGTCCGGCTCTTCGACCGCACGCACCGCAGCGTCTTCCTCACCGAGCCAGGCAAGGCGCTGCTGACTGAGGCGCGTCGCGTGCTCCAGCTCGCCGACGCGGCGCAGCATGCCGCCCGCAGCGCCAGCGAGCGGAGCCGCTCGCGGCTGCGCGTCGGCTACGTGCCCGACGTCCTGCCGTCGAGCGTGCCCCGCGCCCTCCAACACCTCGCCGCCGCCGCTGCAGGCGTCGAGATCTCGCTGGAGACCGGGACGCCGCTCGGTCTCATCGCGGCCGTCCGCGAGGGGATGCTGGACGCCGCCGTCGTGTCGCTCCCCGCACCGACGAAGGGGCTGACCGTCACGAGCCTCGGCTCGCAGCCGCTGGTCGCCGCACTGCCCGCGACGGCGGCGCGCGGGCTCGACGAGGGCGTCACGCTCGAGCACCTCGATCCCGACCGGTTGATCGTCCTCCCCCGGGCGGCGAACCCGGCGCTGCACGACGCAGTCGTCTCGCTGTGCCGTAGCGCCGGGGTCGCGCCCGCGCTGGTCGACGCGGCCGAGCCGCGCGTGGAGGCGGTGCTGCTCGCGGTCGCCGCCGGCGGCGGCATCGCACTGCTCCCCGCGTCCGTCGGCGAGCGCTTCGCGGTGCCGGGCGTGCGGCTGGTCGAGCTGATCGCCGCCGAGCCGGCCCTGGAGTCGGCGGTCGTCACGCGCCCCGATGTCGAGCACCTGAGCACCCAGGCATTCCTGCGTGTCGTCTCGCGCAGTGGCAACTCCACTCCGGCGGCGCTCCGGCTCGCGGCATGAACGACCGGCTCGCCGATCAGCAGCTGCGCCGGCGCGGTGACCCCCGCGCGCGCGCCGAGCTGGCCGCCCGCTATCTGCCGCTCGCCCGCGCGCTGGCGATGCGCTACCGGCACACCCGGGAGCCGATCGAGGATCTCGTGCAGACCGCGTCGCTCGGCCTGGTCAAGGCGATCGACCGCTGGGATCCCGACCGCGGGACCGCGTTCGCGAGCTACGCCGTTCCGACGATCCTCGGCGAGCTCCGGCGTCACTTCCGCGACAGCACGTGGATGATCAAGCCACCGCGCTCGACCCAGGAGGCCGCGCTACGGGTCTCGCGCACGCGCGACGAGCTCTGGGGCGCGCTCGGCCGTGAGCCGTCGGTGCGCGAGCTCGCGACGGCACTCGAGTACAGCCCGGAGGCCGTCGTCGACGCGATTGCCGCGTCCGAGGGCCAGAGCGCGCTGTCGCTCGACGCGCCGGTCGGCGATCCGAACGACGGCGTCACGCACGTCGACCTGTTGGGCCGCGCCGACGAGGCGTTCGCCGTCGCCGAGGCGCGGGTGCTGGCCGGCGACCTTGTCAGGGTGCTCGACCGCCGCGCGCGCGAGGTCCTGCGGCTGCGGTTCGAGCGCGACCTCCACCAACGCGAGATCGGGGAGCTGATCGGCGTCTCGCAGATCCACGTCTCGCGCATCCTGCGCGACGCGCTCGCCACGCTGCACGACCATGCGACCGGCATCGCGCCCGCACATCGCGCTGCCGCGGCATGACGCGCTGACCGCCGGAACGCTCGAGCAGCTGCGGCCGGCCACGCGCCTCTCGCTGTGGCGACTGCCGCGGGCGCGGTCGCTGCTCGCCCTCGGCGTGCTCGGCGTGCTCGGCGCGGTGGTGGCGGCGTTCGCGGCGGTCTACACGGAGCTGCTCTCGTTCCGCGAGCTCGGGCACGAGCAGGTGCTCTGGACCACGCTGCGGTGGAAGGTCCTCGCCCACGGGCTCCCCGGCTTCGGCACCGCGGCGTTCGTCGTTCTCAACCTCGCGATCGCCGAGCGTCGTCTGGGTGCGGCCGCGCAGCTGCGGCCGTACCGCCGGCTCGCCTACCCCCTGGCCGCCGTCGTCGCCGGCGTGATCGCCGCCGAGTGGCGGAGCCACGGCGTCTGGCCGCTGCTGGCGCTGTGGTCCGCGCGGGGCGACTTCGGCACGCGCGACCCGCTGTTCCACCGCGACGTGGGGTTCTTCGTCTTCTCGCTGCCGCTCTACCAGCAGGTGGCCCGGTGGGCGCTCGAGGCCATCGTGATGACGGCGGCCGCCACCGTCGCCGCCTATCTCGCGGCCGGGGCCCTGCCGCGCGCCCGCGCGCACCTGCTCGTGCTCGCCTCCCTCGCGCTCGTGGTCATGGCGTGGCGCTGCCGGCTCGACCAGTTCGCGCTCGTGGTCCCCCACGATGCCTCGGTGGTCCCCGGCGCGTCGTACGCCGACGTGCAGGTCCGTCTCCCCGTGCGCCGTGTCCTCGTGCTCGTGTGCCTCGGCGGCGCGGCGTTGTGCGTGTACGCCGCGGCCCGGGGACTGACCCGCGGCCCGACACTCGTCGTCGCCGCCCTGGCCGCCGCCGCGATACTCGCGCAGAGCGCGCTGCCCGCGGCGATCGAGCGCTTCCACGTGCAGCCACAACAGCTCGCGCGTGAGCGGCCGTACCTCACGGACGCGATCGCGGCGACGCGCCGGGCGTTCGCGCTCGACGCCGTCGACGTGCGCGAGCTGCCCGACGGCGACCGGCTGTCGATGTCCGACCTCGAGGCCAACCGGCGCACCGTCGGCAACGTCTCGCTCTGGGACGCCGCGGTGCTGCGGCCCATGCTCGACGATCAGGAGTCGATCGGCGGCTACTACCGCTTTCCGCGCCTGACGGTCGACCGCTACGACATCGACGGCGAGCCGCGACTGCTCGCGGTGGCCGCCCGCGAGCTCGACCGCTCGCGGCTGGGCCCCGGCGCACGATCGTGGGCGAACGACCGGTTCGCGTACACGCACGGCTACGGCGCGGTCGCCGTGTCGGTGGGCGCGGTGGATCGTGACGGCCAGGCGCGCTTCGTACAGCGCGAGTTCGCCTCGGGCCCGCTCGCGCTGCGCGAGCCGCGCATCTACTACGGCCGGCAGCCCGGCCGCGACCCCCCGTACGTGATCGCCACGAGCGGGCGCGGCGAGATCGACCGCCCGGCTCCCGGCTCGCGGGCGCCCGACTACCACTACGACGGGGTGGGCGGCATCCAGCTCTCCAGCCCGCTGCGCCGGCTCGCGTTCGCGGCGCGCTTCGGCGACCTCAAGCTGCTGCTCACCGAGACGGTCACCGGCCGGTCGCGCATCATGCTCGATCGCGACGCGCGCGATCGCGTCCGCACGCTGGCGCCGTTCCTGCGCTGGGACGCCGAGCCGCAGACCACGATCGTCGACGGCCGCGTGCAGTACCTGCTGCACGGCTACACCACGAGCACCCACTATCCGTACTCGGCGCTCGTGCGCATGGGACCGACGCGGGTCAACTACGCGCGCGCTTCGGTCCAGGCGACGGTCGACGCATTCAGCGGCCGCGTGCGGCTCTACGCGGTCGACCCCGCGGACCCGCTCCTGCGGGCGTGGGCGGGCGTGTACCCGGATCTGTTCCTCCCGGCGGCACGGATGCCCGACGGAGTACGTGCGCACCTGCGCTATCCGAAGCCGCTGTTCAAACTGCAGGCGCGGGCATACGCCCGATACCACGCGAACGACGCCACGGCGTTCTGGAACGGCGCCGACGCGTGGCAGCTGCCGCTCCAGCTGGCCGGGCCGGTCGAGGACGCCGGCGAGATCCAGTTCCCCGACCCGCGCGGGAGCGTCGAGCGCGACGAGCGCGGGGACGACGAGCCCGCGCCGCGCTGGCACATGCGTCCCGCGTACACGTTCGCGCGCCTGCCCGGCCGGACGCGGGAGCGGCTGATGCTCGTCACGCCGTTCACGCCGCGCGGCCGCGAGAACCTCTCGGCCTACCTCTCCGGCTGGATCGACGCCGGCGGGACGCCGCGGCTGTCGGTGCTCAGCCTCCCCCGCGACCGGCTCGTGATCGGCCCGACGCAGGCGACGCGGCGGATCCTCGCGAGCCCGGCGGTGAGCCGGCGGCTCGAGCTGCTCAACCGCGAGTCACGCGACCTCGGGCACGGCTCCGTCAACCGGACGATCCTCGGCGACGCGCGCTCGATCCCGATCGGCGACACGCTCGTGCACGTGCAGCCGATCTACCTGGTGGCGGGCGGCAGCGGCGTGCCGCGGATGCAGCTCGTCACCGTGCTCGTGGACGGGCGGGTGGGCTACGGCCGAACGCTCCGCCGCGCCCTGCGCCGCGCGGTCGCGCCGTAGGCAGCAGCGCCGCCACGAGCGAGGGCAGGTGCCGCCGCTCGGCGGCCAGCACGTCGATCGCCAGTGCCATGAACACCAAGGCGAGGACGGCGCGCGTGAAGACGGCGGCCAGCAGGAACTGCAGCGAGAACAGCGCGAACATGATCGCGGCGTCGCCCCTGCTGAGCCGCAGGCCGACGAGCGCGGCGACGGCGTACAGCGCGACGGCGATCGACAGGAACAGCTCGACCCGCTCGCGACCCGCCAGCGGCAGCGGCCCGGTCCCTGCTCCGACGAGGTAGGCGATCGGCAGCGTCCCATCGCGAGCGTGTACTGGCTCACCGCTCCCGCGAGCAGCACCGCCGCGCTCTCGCCGCCGCGGCCGTGCGTCAGCAGCACGGACGCCACGACCAGCTCGGGCACCTCGGTGGCGATCGGCACCACCCACTGCAGCAGCAGGTACGGGCTGATCCCGACGAGCGCGCCGCTGCCGAGGACGGCGTCGCCGAACGGCACAGCGGTGAGCAGGATCACCGTGGCGGCGAACAGCATGAGGACGCCGCACCCAGCGGCGCCGCTGGTCGGCCGGCAGCTCCGCGAGCGCAGCGGCGACGCCGACGGGCTCGGACGCCTCCGTCCCCGACGCGCCGGCGCGTCGCAGGTAGAGGCCGTACAGCGAGACGAGCACGAGCGCGTCGAGCAGCGTCAGCCGCCCGGTGAACACGCAGCGCAGCGCCCACAGGGCGGCGAGCGCGAGGATCGCGAGCTCGACTCGCTGGGCGGGCGCCAGGGCGATCGGGCCGACCCGGCCGGGGCGCCAGCGGGGCGGCAGCGCCGCCACCGCGGCCGGCAGCGCGACGCACACGCCGAGCAGCAGCCGGCTCGCGCCGGTCAGGTTCGCGGTCACGTAGTCCGCCCGGCCGGTGAACGCGAAGTGCACCTCGACGATGTACTCCGGGAGGATCGCGACGAAGGCGACGGCGGCCACCACGGCGCCGCGCGCGACGTCCACCTGCGCCGCCTCGCACGCCCACGCGAGCATGAACGCGGCCGTCACGACAGCGGCGCCGTAGGCGACGAGCTGAAGCGGGTAGGCGATCGGCCCGCCGGAGAGCCGCACAAAGAGGCCGGGGACCGTCCCGGCGGCGGTCGCGGCGAGCCGCTGCTGCCAGGGCGTCACCCGAGCTCGACGAGGAGGAGTAGCAACAGGGCGAGGAAACCGATCGCCACGAGCCACGTCGTCCAGAACGCCATCCGCGCGCCGAGGGCGAGCATCGTGTAGGTCGGCGACGGGCCGCCATGCGCCACCGGCGCCGGGCCGGCCATCGGGTTCACGGCGAGGAGCCGGTGCTCCACGGCGAACGCGAACACCCCGTGCAGCGCGTCGTCGACCGCCGCCTCGCGGCGCGCGCTGAGGCCGCCGCGGTGCAGGTCGTCGAGCATCGCGGTCAGGTGCCGCGGGCGGATGCTGCGCACTGGCATCGTCCCGAGCTCGGCGTTGACGTGGCCAAGTGCGGACCGCAGCTCACGGTCCGCACCCGCATCCGTCTCCGCCAGGAACTCGGCGATCACCGAGCCGAGGCTCGCGTCGCCGGTGAGCGGCGACAGCGGCCGGCCGTCGGCCGGCCGCTGCGTCGGTTCCATCGCTCAGTCCTCGGTCGGGACCGGCGGCCAGTGGGTGTTCACGAACGCCTTGCTGGCGTCGACCTGGCGCTCGGCCGCGTTGAGCACGCGGCGCCCGCCGGCCGTGAGGTCGGTGGCGTCGCTCATGAGTCCCTCGATCGCCTGCAGCTCGTCGTCGAACTGCGGGATCAGGGTGGGCATCAGGACGTCGAACGTCGGCGGTGCCGCGTCCTCCTCCTGGCTCGCCCGCGCGCGCACGCGACCTTCCTCGGCCTCGGGTGGCACGGGCGGCGCCACGCTGAGGATGTAGCTCATCGCGCTGTCACGCCGATCGTTGGCGAGATTCAGCGTCGTCGCGAGTGCATTGAGCCCGGTGCCGTGCGCGCCGTCGATCAGCTGACCGACCTCCGCCGCCACGTCGTGATGCAGCTCGAGCACGCGCATCGCGGTCTCCGGCGGCGACGCGTACGTCGGCCCGACCGGCGCGTCCCCGGCCTTGCGGGCGCGGGGCCGGAGCCTGTCCTCCGTCGCCGGCGGCGGCGGAGCCGTCCGGATCACGTACTTCGCGCCGCGCCAGGAGGCCGCCAGCTGGCGACGGACCACCTTGAACGTCACGGCCGCCTCGTCGATCTTGCCGTGCTCGGCCTTGCGCGTGGCGCGGTTGAGTGCACGCTCGGCGCGGGCGACGCGGACGCGCACGAGCGTGGGGTAGGTGAGCTCTACCACGTCGGCTGCCGGACGCCCGGGCCTGCGACGGGGCGGCCGCACCGGCTGCGCCGGGCGCCGCCGCGACGATGCCCAGCGCGAGCGCGAGCGGTACGACAGCTCGTTTGGTACGCATGGAGCGGGACTCCTTCGTCGGGGGAACCATCGGCGCCACGCTAGGCCGCGGCCGGTGGCGATCAGGGCGCTCCGGAGTGCCTTCGGAGGCAACGCCGATCCGCCGAGCGGCGATAGCGATTGGACCGCGCGCGCGCAGGGCGCACGATGGACCGACGATGTTCAGCTTCCTCCGCGACACCTGGGAGGTCACGCACGGCCGTGCCCCCACGCTGTTCATGAGCTTCTTCGCCTACGTCTGGGTGCTGTGGACGGCGAAGGCCCTCGCCGCGCGGCGCTACCGGCCGAGCACGTACCGGGACCGTGATCGGCGCACGTCGGTGATCGTGCCGGTCTACAACGAGTCCGAGGCGCTGTTCCGGCGCTGTCTCGCCAGCGTCGTCGCGAACCGGCCGACCGAGCTGATCGCGGTCGTCGACGGCGGCGATCCGGAGCTCGCCGCGATCGCGGCCGACTACTGCGACCACGTGCTGCGCCTGCCCAAGTCCGGCAAGCGCACCGCCGTCGCCGCCGGCCTGCGGGCCAGCGACCCGACGACCGACGTGGTGGTCGTGCTGGACTCCGACACTGTGTGGCGTCCGGGATCGCTCCGGGAGATGCTGCGACCGTTCGCCGACCCGCGGGTCGGCGGCGTCACGCCACGCCAGGCGATCTTCGACGCGGGACACAACCGCGTGCGCCGGCTGGCCGACTGGATGGAGGACATCCGCTACCACCTGACCGTCCCGGCGCAGTCGGTGTTCGGCCAGGTCGGCTGTCTGGCCGGGCGCACGATCGCCTACCGGCGCGCCGCCTTCGAGCCGGCGATCGAGCGCGCCGTCCGCCAGACCGTCTTCGGCGTGCCGCAGCACGTGGGTGACGACCGGGTGCTGACGAACGAGCTGCTGCGCAGCGGCTGGCGGACGGTCTACCAGGCCACGGCGCTCGTGGAGACCGACGCGCCGTCGGACTGGCCCACGTTCTGGCGCCAGCAGCTGCGCTGGGGCCGCTCGAGCCAGCGCGAGACGCTGCTGAGTCTTCCGTGGCTGTGGCGCCGGCCGGTCGCCTTCGCCTGCTTCACGACCGACATCATCACCCCGTTCGCGCTCTACGCGGTCCTCGCCTTCGCGATCGCGCACGTCATGAGCGGGGACGCCGGGGCGACCGGACTGCCGCTGGCGATCGAGCTGCCGCTGGGCTACCTCGGCATGCTCGCCAGCATCGGCGTCCGGCAGGCCGCCCACGTGCGCCGTGTGCCGGGCGACCTCGCGCGGCTGCCGCTGTTCGTCCTCCAGATCACCTTCGTCCTGGTCCCGATCCGGGTCGCCGCGTTCGCGACAATGTTCCATCAGGGCTGGAGCTCGCGAAGCGAGCGCCCGGCCGTCGCGCCCGCGCCGGCCGGCCTGCTCTCCGGGGAGTCCGCACCGTGAATCGCATGCTCATCCGTCTCGTCCCGGCCGCGGCCGCCATCGGCGCGCTGGTTCCCGCCACGCTCGCGGTCAGCGGCACCGCGCCGCAGGGCGAGCGCCTGCTCCCCGATCTCGACCAGGAGCCGCCGAGCGGCCTGCTCGTGAGCCACTCGCCGCGCGGCTGGCAGCTGGGCTTCGCGTCGGCCGTCCGGAACGTCGGCGCCGGCCCGCTCGTCATCGACGGCCACCGCACGAGCCGTACCGAGGAGACGATGCGGGCGGCGCAGATCATCAACCGCACGGCCGGCCCGCGCGAGGTCGTGCGCGGCGTCGGCCGTCTGCGCTACACGCGCTCGCCCGACCACGAGCACTGGCACCTGCTGCACTTCGACCGCTACGAGCTGCGCCGCCCGGGCGGCGATCGCGCGCTGGTGCGCGACCGCAAGACCGGGTTCTGCCTGGGCGACCGCTACGGCGTCGATGACCCGGCGCTTGCCGCCAAGCCGCCGGAGGCCGTGTACCGGAGCCGCTGCGGGCTCGAGCGCCCGGGGTTGTGGGGCGTCCGCGAGGGCATCTCGGTCGGCTACGGGGACGACTACGACGCCAACCTCGAGGGCCAGTACCTGCGGCTCAGCGGCCTGCGGGCCGGGCGCTACCTGCTCGTGCATCGCGCCAACGCCGACCGTCGCCTGCTGGAGACCTCCTACCGCAACAACGCGTCCTCGCTGCTGCTGCGGCTGCGCTGGCGCAGCGGCGTGCCGCGGATCCGGGTGCTCGCCGTGTGCCCGGACCGCGACCGCTGCCGCGTCAGACGCTGACCGCGTAGACGACCGTGTTGTCGAGGTAGTGGCCGCTGTCGCGGTCGAAGACGCCCGAGCACGTGATCAGCCGGAGCGTCGGGCGCGACGTGGCTCCGTAGACGCGCTCGGTCGGGAACCGCGCCTTCGGGTACTGCTCGCTGCCGATCACGCGGAACCGCGCGCGTGTGCCGTCGCGGCGGACGACGGCGATCGCCGCGCCGGGGGCCAGGTCGCGGATCCGGTAGAACACGGCCGGGCCGGTCTTCGAGTCGACGTGGCCGGCGATGACCGCCGGGCCGGGTGCGCCGGGCCGCGCGCCGCCGGTCCACCAGCCGGCGTCGCCGAAGTCGCGGGGCACCTCGAGCGTGCGGTCGGGATTGAGGCCGAGAGGGATGACCGGCGCGTCGACGCCGATCGCCGGGATCTCGATCCGGACCGGGCGGGCGGGGCGATGCGCCGCGCGGCGCCCGCGCGGCGCCGGGTGCTCGTCCACCGCATCGAGCCGCATCGCCCGCTGTCCGTTCTGCGCCTCGCCGCGCGAGACGGCGAGCATGGTGAGCACGGCGGCGAGCAGGGCGACGCCCACCAGGAGGGCGGCGGCGCCGAGCAGCGCCGCCACCGGACGCCGGCGGTTCACGACGAGGCGCGACGGCCGGCCGCCACGAGCCCGCCGCCCGCGGCCGTCAGCACGAGCGCCACCGGCGAGCAGCGCGAGCAGGCCCTCAGGGCCCTGCGGAGCGGTTCCGCCGGCGCCGGCGGCGACAGCGCCGTGCGGAACGGAGCGCGGCGTGCCGGTGACGCGCACGCTCACGCGGCGGGGCTTGGGCGCCGCTTGACGCGGCGCCGGGTGGTCCCCGGCCAGCGAGTCGGGCGCGACCGGGGTCGGCACGACCTGGAGCAGAGGCGCCGGCGCGTTCTCCTCGTCGCAGTCGCCGGAGCATCCGTCGGAGCCGGCCAGCGCCGGGGAGGCGCCGAGGACGAGCGCCGCGATCCCCGCGGTCGCGGTGAGCAGGAAGCGGTGCTGCGTGCGATGCATCAGAACCCCCTGGGGTCTGGTCGTGCGCGAGCCTGGAGGTGCTGGACGGCCCACTCGTACATCGCCATCAGCGGCCCGGTCATGCTCCAGCCGAGCGGCGTCAGCGAGTACTCGACGCGACCGGGCGTGTCGGGGGCGACACACCGGGCGACGAGACCGTCCTGCTCGAGCGAGCGGAGCGTCTGGGTCAGCGTCTTCTTCGAGATCTCGCCGACCTCGTAGAGCACCTCGTTGTAGCGGCGGGTGCCCGTCGCCAGGAGGTAGATGACCTCGACGTGCCACTTGCCGGCCAGCATCGCGAGCACGGCACGGGTGCCGTTGATCATCTCGATGTCGCCGGCGTCCTCGGGGATCGCGCTGCCTGTCATTCACGACGAGCCTGCGGGGCGCGCGGCGGCTGGGCAACAGGGGCCGCCGATCGGCCGATCGCACGCCGCGATTGCGCGCGGGCGCGGCGCGCGCGACGGTGTGGGAGATGCGGGCCGCCGCCCTGAACACCATGACCTGCGGGGCGACGCTGCTGCTGCTCGTCGTCCTCGCGCTGCCGGCCAAGCGACTGCTGGAGCAACCCGCCGCGCAGGCAACGGCGGCCGAGCTGCCGCGGTACGAGCCGGCCCGGCATCCGCGCCGCGTGTTCGGCGTCTACGTCGATCCCTGGCACGCGGACGACTGGGCGCGGAGCATCGGCGCCGCGCCGCAGGCGGTCGCGAAGTTCGAGGCGTTCTCGCGCAACCGGACGGTCGACGAGTACGCCGCGGAGAGCCGGCGCCAGGGCATCCACCGCATGCTGGTGTCGTGGGAGCCGTGGACGCCCGTGCCCGCGGCGCTCGGGATCGACGCGCAGGCGGCGCCACAGCGCGGCATGCGCAACATCGACATCGCGCGCGGGGCGCAGGACCGCTACATCATGCGCTTCGCCCGCAGCCTCGCCCGCTTCCACGGCACCGTGTGGCTGCGCTACGCGCACGAGATGAACGGCTACTGGTATCCCTGGAGCCGCGACGCGGAGGCGTACCGCTGGGCGTGGCGCCGGATCGTCCGGCTGTTCCACGTGGCCGGCGCCCGCAACGTGCGCTTCGTGTGGTCGGTCAACGCGAACCTCTACGAGCCCGCCGGCGTCTGGCTGGGCAACGCCCGGCGCTACTGGCCGGGCGCGCGCTACGTGGACGACGTCGGCGTCACGGTGATCGACTTCGGCGGCGACAAGGACTATCCGGTGCCGCGGTTCGCGCCGCGCCTGCGTGCGCTCCACCGCGAGTTCCGGAAGCCGCTGGTCCTCGCCGAGACGAACACCGACTGGAGCGGGCGCGTCGGCTGGCTGCGCGACCTGCGCGCCATGCTCGCGGGCATGCCGTGGGTCCGCGCGGTGATGTGGTCGCAGCTCCCGAGCCGCGGCCAGGCCCATCGCGCACGGACGAGCGGCGACCTGAACTGGGACGTGCAGCGCGACCCGCCCGCGGCAGCCGAGCTGCGGCGCCTGATCGAGGACGGCGACGGCTAGTTGGACCGGCGGCGCCGCTCAGACGAAGCGGCGGCTCGCATGGTCGAGCGCGTGCTCACCGATCCCGAGTTCCGCGCCCGCGTGCGGCAGGACCCCTCCTCCGCCGCGCTCGAGACGCTCGAGATCCGGGAGTCCAAGTCCAGCCTCGCGGGCGCGCTCATGGCCGCCGCGGTCGAGGGCCTCGCCCTTTACGAGCTCGCCGGCCACGGGGGCCTCGGCGTGGAGTCGGCGGACGCGGCCGTGCAGGGCGTGCCCCGCGCCACGGCCGCGCTGCTCGACAACCCGAACGTGCAGTTCGACGCGTCCGGCGTGGCCGACCTCCGCGCGGGCCGCATCGACCCGCGCATCGTCGCCGTGCTCGACGGCATCGGCCGCCGCCACCACATCACCGTCTCGGCGATGATGTCCGACCACGGCGTCCAGACCGCGGGCGGCTCGATCTCGAACCACCACTACGGCCGCGCCGTCGACATCGCCGTGGTCGACGGGCAGCCCGTCACACCCGGCAATCCCGCCGCCCGCAAACTCGCCGAGTCCCTGCTGCACCTCGACCGGAGCATCCGCCCGACCGAGCTCGGCTCCCCCTGGCCGCTGTCCGACCCCGCGGCGTTCACGGACGGCGACCACCAGGACCACATCCACGTCGCCTACGACGACCCCGTCGCGCCGGGCTGGAAGCCGCCCGCCTCCGTCGCCGCCCCGGCCGATCCGGACGACCTCGCCGACCCGAGCGACCCGGACGATCGGCGACTCGGCCGACCCGTCGGACCCGGATGACGCGGGCGACTCGAACGACTCGACGGACCCCGACGAGTCGTCGGACCCGGATGACTCGGACACCTCGGACGACTCGGACGACTCGGACGACCCGGACGACTCCGACGACTCCGACGACTCGGACGGACGACGACGAGGACGAGGACGACGACGACGACGAAGACGACGACGACGACGAAGACGAAGACGACGACGAAGACGACGACGACGAAGACGAGGACGACGACGAGGACGACGAGGACGAGGACGAGGACGAGGACGAAGATGAGGACGAGCCCGACGAGGACGAGCCGGACGAGGTCGGCCCCGACGAGGACGACCTCACGGATGACGAGCGGGAGACCGACGAGGAACCGGCGGCGCCGGCGCCTCCGGCGGCGGTGGTGCCGGACGCGCCCGAGGTCGACGTCGACGGCGCGCCGACCGAGTACCCGGGCGATGACGCGGCGCGCGAGGACGTCGCCGCGTGGATGGCCGCCGAGGCGCGGAAGCGAGGGCTGCCGCCCGAGCTGCCGGTGATGGCGGCGCTGGTCGAGTCAGGGCTGAAGAACCTGCCCGGCGGCGACGCGGACTCGATCGGGTTCTTCCAGATGCGCACGAGCATCTGGGACTCGGGCGTGTACGCGGGCTACGGATCGAAGCCCGAGCTGCAGCTGCAGTGGTTCCTCGACCACGCCGAGAAGCTCCCGAAGCGCGGCGCCGACCAGTACGGCGAGTGGATCGCCGACGTCGAACGGCCCGCCGAGCAGTACCGCGGCCGCTACCAGCTGCGCCTGGCCGACGCGCGCGAGCTGTTGCGCAGCTTCGAGGCCTCCGCGCCCGCCCCGAAGGCGAACCAGGTGCAGGTGCTGCCGGTCATCCGGGCCGACCAGGTCACCCGCAAGCCGCGCTGACCGCTCACGGCTCCGGGCCGTCCTCTTCGTCGTCGCTCGGATCGTCGGACTGCGAGTCGCCCACGCCGGCGGGCGCCGGCCCCGCCTGATGCCGCTTCGCGGGCGGCGGACGTCGGCCCCCCTCCCTGCGGGGCGATCGTGAGCGCAGCCGCGATCGCGACGGCCAGCGCCATCAGCAGCACGAGCGAGCGTGCCAGGCGCCGCGCACGCCGGCTGCCGCCGCGGCTCCGCCGCGCGAGCGCGCCGGCAGCGCCCGCGGCGGCGGCGGGCATGACGGTCGGGAGCAGACCGTCGTCGCGCTCGGGGAACATCGGGACCGGACGGTCGTCGCGCTCGGTCGCGGCGGGCAGCTGCATCGTTGCCGGCGTCGGGACCGCAGGTACCGCGTCGAGCGGTGCCTCGCGCCGCCAGCGCGAGCCCAGCCGGTCGAGCGTCAGCTCCTCGAAGGCGAGCCAGGCCGTCGCGGCGCTCTGCACCCGGTCCGCGGGATCCGTGACCAGCAGCCCGGCGAGCCAGTCCGAGAGCCGCGGATCGACGGATGGCCGCAGCGCGCTGAGCGCGAGCGGCTCCTCGTTGACGTGCCGCAGCAGCACCGCCATCGGCGTCCCGCTCGAGTCGAACGGCGGCCGCCCGGCCAGCAGCTCGAAGGCGATGATCCCGACGGCGTAGAGGTCGGTCCACGGGCCGACCTCCTGCCCCATCGCCTGCTCGGGCGCCATGTAGGTCGGCGTGCCGATCGTGGTGCCGGTCGCCGTCAGGAAGGTGGTGGCCTGGGCCTCGTCGGTCGCCTTCGCGATCCCGAAGTCGGTGATCTTCACCCGCGCCTGCTCGCTGACCATCAGGTTCTCCGGCTTGACGTCGCGGTGCACGACGCCGCGGTCGTGAGCATGCCGCAGCCCCGCCAGCAGCCCTTCGATCACGCCGGCGATCTGCGCGAACGTGAGGCCGTCCATCAGCGGGCGCAGCGAGCCGCGCTCGACGTACTCCATCGCGATGTACGGCGTGCCGCGGTGCTCGAAGAAGTCGTGCACCGTGACGATGTTCGGATGGTTCAGCGAGCCGGCCAGGCGCGACTCGCGGACGAAGCGCCGGGCGGTCGTGGTGTCCGCGGCGGCCAGAGCGGACAGCTCCTTGAGTGCTACGTAGCGGCCGAGATCGGGTTGGCGGGCGAGGTAGACCGTGGCCATCCCGCCACGCCCGATCTCCCGCAGGATCTCGTACCGGCCGACGCTGCGAGCCACGCCCTCAGGCCGCGCGCAGCGTCATTTCCAGCGCCGGCCCACAGGCCCAGACGTTGTCGGCGAACTCGTCGGCCCGCTGCGGCGTCCACCGGCCGGTCGCGACGAGCCGGTCGCACATGTCATCGAAGGTCGAGAAGGCCGTGCGCGCGGAGCGGTCGTTGACGATGTCGGCGCAGAAGAGCAGTGCGTCCGCCGCGAGGCGCGTCAGCGCCTGCTCCGGTGACCGCAGCTTCGCCGGTCCGAGGTCGTGGAGAGTCTTCATCACGCGTGCGTAGGCACGTGCGCGTTCGGAGGTCATGCACCGACCGTAGGCGCGGGCGCGCGAGCGACCAAGCGGGTTCGCCGACGTCGTGATCTGTGGAACCGATTGATCGCGACAGCGACCGACTCGACACTCGCCGCATGCAGAACACCGACCTTCCCCTCGAGCGCGCGGTGAACGACGCCATCGCTCGCGCCGTCGCGATCGGCGGGCTCGTCTCGATCGCGCTCATCCACATGCTGCAGTTGCCGGAGGCGTTCGCCGAGATCGGCTATCTCGGCGCGCTGTTCATCGTCGCCATCGCCGCGAGCCTCGTCCTCGCGGCCGCGTTCACACGCACGAGCGACGACCGCGCGTGGGCCGCCGCCGGTGGGCTCGCCGCGCTGATCCTGCTCGGCTACGTGATCAGCCGCAGCATCGGGCTGCCCGGCTTCACCGACGACATGGGTGAGTGGTCGGAGTCCCCGGGCCTCGCCTCGATGGTGGTGGAGAGCCTGGTGATCTTCGTGACGTCCGCCGTGCTCGCCACACGGCACCAGCCGATGAGCCGCGCCGCAGGTTCCCTCCCGGCGCGCGGCGCGGGGATGCAGCCCGGTCCTGCCGGCGGATGACCGCCGGGCCGGCAGCGCTCCCCGAGCGGCCGCCCGTCTCCTCCCCCGACCGGCCGCGAGAGTCGTCGTGGATCGTCACCAGCCAGCCGAGGCTCGGCCTGATCGGCCTCGTGCTCGTGGTGCCGATCGCGGCGGCGCTCGCGGTCGGGGCGGGCGGCCCTGAGCGCTCCGCCCTCGTCCTCGGCCCGCTCGTCACCTACGCGCTCCCGCTGGTCGCCGTGGTCGCGTTCTGGTGGGAGGACTGGCCCGGCACCCGCCTGCGGCCGAGCTGGTCCGGGTGGGCGGACACGGCCCTGATCGCCGGCGGCGCGGTCGTGCTCACGGCGGCCGGCCAGACCGTCGTCGCCGGACTCGACCTCCGCGGCATCTTCGACGCGTTCCCAGGGCCGGGGCACACGCCCACGTTCCCGGCGACCATGCCGCTTGCGGCGGCCGCGTTCGTGGCGATGCTAGAGCTGACGCTCGTCGGGGAGGGCTGGCCGCTGCGTCGCTTCCCGCGGCTGCCGGCCGGACTCGTCGCGCTCGCGCTCTCGTGGGGCGTCGCGCTGATCGTTTACTTCGCTCTCGCCGGCGTGCGCGGCGACCTCGGCACCGTGCTGATCGTGATCGGCGCCTGGCAGGCGCTGATCTACGTCGCGCTGCGCGGCTGGCCGTTCTCGTCGATCGCGGGGCGCGGCCGGCGGCTCACCTGCGCGCATGCCGGAGTGATCGCCGGCGGCATCGCCACGTACCTCGCCGTCCACGACGTGCTGGGGGTCGGCCGGGAGCCGCTCGCCGCCTACGCGGCCTGCGTCGTGGCGGCCGCGCTCCTGCTCGGCATGCAGTTCGAGGGCTGGCTCGATCGGAACACGACGGTGATCGCCGCGCTGGTGTCGGCGGCGGCGCTCGCGGTTGCGCTGCGTGCCGTCGCCGGCGGCGTCGAGTTCAGGCGCGTGAGCGCCGACGACTGGGTCACGCACGTCGGCCTCAACGCCCTCGGCGTCTCGATCATCCTGCACGTGGCGATCGGCCGCCGCTGGCCGTTTCGGCTGATCGCCTGATCGGCAATACCGATTGCCGCCGCCGCGGGCCGCACGGACCATCGAGTCCATGGACACCGTCGAGATCACCCTGCACGTGGACGGGCTCACGCAGACGCTCGTCGTCGACACCCGGACGACGCTGCTGGATGCGCTGCGCGAGCGGCTGGGGATCACGAGCCCCAAGAAGGGGTGCGACCACGGGCAATGCGGTGCCTGCACCGTGCTGCTCGACGGCCGCCGCGCGGTCAGCTGCCTCGCCCTGGCGGTGGCGCACGACGGCGCGGCGATCACCACCGCGGCCGGGCTCGCCGAGGACGACGAGCTGCACCCGCTGCAGCAGGCGTTCATCGAGCACGACGCGCTTCCAGTGCGGCTACTGCACCCCGGGCCAGATCGTCTCGGCTGCCGGGATGCTCGAGGAGGCCTCCGCGGGCTGGCCGAGCGTCGTGACCGAGGACCTCGACGCCGACGCGGTCGTGCTCGACGACGACGAGATCCGCGAGCGCATGAGCGGCAACCTGTGCCGCTGCGCCGCGTACGCCAACATCGTCCCGGCGATCGCGCGAGGTGGCGCCGTGAGGCCGTTTCGGTACGAGCGCGCCGCCGACGCATCGGATGCCGTCGCGCTGCTCCAGCGCGAGCCGAACGCCGCGTTCCTCGCCGGCGGCACCAACCTCGTCGACCACATGAAGCTCGGCATCGCGACGCCCGACCTGCTGGTGGACGTCCGGCGCGTCACGTCTCCGGTCGATCGAGGAGCTGCCCGACGGACGGCGTGCGGATCGGGGCCGGCGTAACGAACAGCGACACTCGCCGCCGACCGGATGATCCGCCGGCGCTACCCGGTGCTCTCGCAGGCGCTGCTGTCGGGCGCGTCGTACCAGCTGCGCAACGTCGCCACCGTCGGCGGCAACCTGCTGCAGCGCACCCGTTGCGTGTACTTCCAGGACCTCACCACCCCGTGCAACAAGCGCGCGCCGGGGTCCGGCTGCTCCGCGCGCGGCGGCCTGGACCGCGACGCCGCGATCCTCGGCGCCTCGGAAGCCTGCGTCGCGACCCACCCGTCCGACATGGCGGTGGCGCTCGCGGCGCTCGACGCCGTGGTTCACGCGCAGGGGCCGGGCGGTGAACGCGACGATCCCGCTGACGGACCTGTACCGGCTGCCGGGCGACCATCCCGAGCGGGACACGGTGCTCGACCGCGGCGAGCTGATCACGGCCGTGGAGCTCCCGCCGCTGCCCGTCGCGGCCCGCTCGCGCTATCGCAAGGTGCGCGACCGCACGTCGTACGCGTTCGCGCTCGTGTCGGTGGCCGCGGCGCTGGACGTCGCCGACGGCGTCGTCCGCGACGTGCGCATCGCGCTGGGGGGCGTCGCGCACAGGCCGTGGCGCGCTTGCGACCGCCGAGCAGGCGCTGCGCGGCGGACCGGCCACCGAGACGAGCTTCCGCGCCGCGGCGGACGCCGAGCTCGCCGAGGCGCAGCCGCTGCCCGGCAACGCGTTCAAGGTCACGCTGGCCCGGAACGCCGTCGACCCGCACGCTGCTCGACCTGCTGGAGGCCCGGCCATGATCTCGCGAACCGACGCCATCGGCCTGCCGCTCGACCGCCTCGAAGGTCCCGAGAAGGTCCGCGGCCAGGCCACCTACGCCTACGAATGGCAACTCGACGACCCGGCGTACCTGTACCCGCTGCAGGCCGACGATCGCCGCCGGGCGCGTCACCGCGATCGACGCGTCCGCCGCCCTTGCGGAGCCGGGCGTGCTCGCCGTGCTCACGCGCGACAACGCCCCGATGCCGTCGTCCGGCTTCGACGATCCCGAGGTCGCCGTCCTGCGGTCCGACGAGATCGCGTTCCGCGGCCAGCTGATCGGCGCCGTCGTCGCCGAGACCTCGGAGGTCGCGCGCGACGCCGCCCGGCTCGTGCGCGTCACCTACTCCGAGCGCGCCTTCGACACCGAGTTCCACGCCGACCGCGACGACCTGCGCGCGCCGGTCCACACGGCGTTCTTCGGCGCGGGTGACGGCGACCTGCAGGACGGCTCCCCCGCCGCGACCGCCGCCGGCGACGTGGAGGCGGCGCTCGCCGCGGCTCCCGTGACCGTCGACGCCACGTATCGCACCGCGACCAACCATCACAACCCGCTCGAGCCGCACGCCGCGATCGCCTGCTGGGCCGGTGACGATCTCACGATCCACTGCAGCAGCCAGGGCGTGCACGCGACGCGGAACCTGGTGGCGTCCGCGCTCGGGCTCGATCCCGAGCGCGTGCGCGTGATCTCTCCCCACGTCGGCGGCGCGTTCGGCTCGAAGGTCTACCCGGCGTCGTACGCGACGCTCGCCGCTATGGCCGCCCGGCTCGTGGCCGGCCGCCCGGTGAAGTTCTCGCTGACGCGGCGGCAGATGTTCTCGCTCGTCGGCTACCGCCCGCCGAGCATCCAGCGCGTCCGGCTCGGCGCCGAGGCCGACGGCCGGCTGACCGCGATCGCGCACGACGCCGTCCAGCAGACCGCGAAGGCGAAGACGTACGCCGAGCAGATCGCCACGTGCTCGCGGACGATGTACGCGGCGCCGAACCGGCGCACGACCCACCGGGTCGCGCCGCTCGACGTGCCGGTCCCGACCATCATGCGCGCCCCCGGCGAGTCGAGCGGCATGTTCGCGCTCGAGTCGGCCATGGACGAGCTGGCGATCGCCTGCGGGCTCGACCCGGTGGAGCTCCGGATCCGCAACGAGCCGGGCACCCACCCCGAGTCCGGCCTGCCGTGGTCGACCCGCAGGCTGGTGAGCTGCCTGCGCCAGGGCGCCGACCGGTTCGGATGGCAGCCTCGCGACCCCACCCCCCGGGCGCGGCGCGACGGGCGCTGGCTGGTCGGAACCGGCGTCGCGGCCTCCGCCTACCCCTCGCCGCGACTACCCGGCAACACGGCGACGATCCGGCTCGACCAGGATGGGCGCTACGCGGTGCTGATCGGCGCCGCCGACATCGGCACCGGCACGTGGACGACGCTCACGCAGATCGCCGCCGACGCGCTCGGTGTCGACGTCGCCTCCGTGCACCTCCAGATCGGCGACACCGCGCTGCCGCAGGCTTCGAGCGCCGGCCTGTCGTCGGGCATCAACTGCTGGGGCACGACGATCTGGGCGGCGGCCGACAAGCTGCGCCGGCGCCTGGAGGGCGAGTACGGCGGGACGATCCCGGTCGAGGGCATCGAGGCGACGGCCGACATGCCGGACAATCCGGACATGGCGCGCTACGCGATGTTCAGCTTCGGAGCGCAGTTCGCGGAGGTGCGCGTGGACGCGGACACCGGCGAGCTGCGCGTGTCGCGGCTCCTGGGCGTCTTCGACGCGGGCCGGGTCATCAATCCCAAGACCGCGCGCTCGCAGCTGATCGGCGGCATGACCCAGGGGATGTCGATGGCGCTCCACGAGCACAGCGTGGTCGACCCGCGGTTCGGCCACGTGGTCAACGGCGACTTCGCCGGCTACCACATCGCCGCCCACGCGGACGTCCTGTCGATCGACGCGCACTGGCTGCAGGAGGAGGACCGACACATGAACCCGATGCGCTCCAAGGGCATCGGCGAGATCTGCGTCGTCGGCACGGCGGCAGCGATCGCCAATGCCGTGCATCATGCGACCGGGATCCGCGTGCGTGACCTTCCGATCACCCTCGACAAGCTCCTGCGATGACCGACCTCCCTGCACCCGTCGCGGCGCTCCTCGACGCCGCCAACGCCAACGACACCGAGGCGTTCCTCGGCTCGCTGACCGCTGACGCGGTCGTGGACGACTGGGGCCGCGAGTTCCGCGGGCCCGACGCGATCCGGGGCTGGAGCGACGGCGAGTTCATCGGCGTCGCGGTCACCCTCGATGTGACTGACGTCGAGCGCCGGGACGACGAGACGACCGTGACCGCGACCGTGGGCGGCGACGGCTTCAACGGCCCGAGCCACTTCACGTTCCGGGTGAGCGGCGACCGGGTTGCCCGGATGACCATCCGGGCCTAGCCCGCTCGGCCGTGACCCGGGTCGTTTAGGCTGGCCGATCATGGCCACGCGCCGTTCCCCGGTGTTGCTGGGCCGGGCCGACGAGCGTCAGGTCCTCGATCGCCTGCTGGAGAACGTGCGCGGTGGCCAGAGCGCCGTTCTTGTCGTCCACGGCGACGCGGGCGTCGGCAAGACGGCCCTGCTGCGGCACTGCGGCCGGCAGGCGTCCGGCTTCCGCGTGGCCAGGATCGGCGGCGTCGAGTCCGAGATGGAGCTCCCGTTCGCGGGGCTGCACCAGCTCTGCGCGCGGATGCTCAGCCGTCTCGGTTCCCTGCCCGAGCCACAGCGTGACGCACTGGGCGTCGCGCTGGGCCTCGCCTCCGGCGCCACGCCGGACCGCTTCCTGGTCGCCCTCGCCGCGCTCAGCCTGTTGGCCGAGGTCGCCGTCGAGCGGCCGCTGCTGTGCCTCGTCGACGACGTGCAGTGGGTCGATGCCGCGTCGCTCCAGGTGCTCGGGTTCGTCTCGCGGCGGCTGCTGGCCGAGTCGGTGGCGATCGTGTTCGCCGCCCGCGACGAGACCGAGGAGCGCGAGCTCGCAGGCCTGCCGGACCTCGCGCTCGGAGGGCTCGCCGACGACGATGCCCGCGCCCTTCTGGCCACCGTCATCCCGGGCCGGCTCGACGAGCGCGTCCGCGACCGGCTCGTGTCCGAGACGCGCGGCAATCCGCTCGCGATCCTGGAGCTCCCGCAGGGACTCGCCGCGACGCAGCTGCCGGGCGGCTTCGGGCTGCCGACCGCGAATGCGCTCTCGGGGCGGATCGAGGAGAGCTTCCTGCGCCGGCTCGACGACCTGCCGCAGGCGACGCGGACCCTGCTTCTGGTCGCGGCGGCGGAGCCGGTCGGCGACCCGGGGCTGATGTGGCGTGCGGCGACGCGGCTCGACATCCGGGCAACGGCGCTCGAGCCCGCCGTGCGCACCGGGCTGCTGGACGTCGGCGCGCAGGTGCGGTTCCGGCATCCGCTGGTGCGATCGGCCGTCTATCGCTCGGCGTCGGATGAAGCGCGGCAGAGCGCTCACGGCGCGCTGGCCGAGGCGACCGATGCCGCGCTGGAGCCGGATCGCCGGGCCTGGCACCAGGCGCAGGCCACCTCGGGCCCGGACGAGGACGTCGCGGCCGAGCTCGAGCGCTCCGCGGGCCGAGCGCAGGCCCGCGGCGGACTTGCCGCCGCCGCGGCGTTCCTGGGGCGGGCCGCGGACCTGACGGTCGACGGGAGCCAGCGCGCGGAACGCATGCTGGCGGCAGCGCAGCTCAGCCTGCAGGCCGGGGCGTTCGACGCGGCTCTGGGGTGGCTGGCCGCCGCGCAGGGCGGGCCGCTGGACGATCTCGGGCGAGCCCGCGTGGATCTGCTCTACGCGCAGGTCGCGTATGCGCAGAGCCGCGGTGACGACGCGCCGCTGCTGCTCCAGGCCGCGCGCACGCTCGAGCCGCTCGACGTGCGACTGTCGCGTGACACGTATCTCGACGCCTGGAGCGCGGCGCTGTTCGCCGGGCGGCTGGCGAGCGCGACGGGCCTGCGCGACGTCTCGCAGGCCGCGATGACCGCCCCCGCGCCGCCACACCCTCCGCGCCCGAGCGATCTGCTGCTCGACGGCTTCGCGCTCGTGTTCACCGAAGGACGTCCCGCCGCCGCCCCGGTGCTGCAGCGCGCGGCCACGGCGTTCGCCGGCCCTGACGTCTCCGTGGAGGAGGTGCTCCGGTGGGGCTGGCTGGCGACCGCGGCCGCAGCCTTCGTCTGGGACTTCGACACGTGCCTCGAGGTCGCCACCCGTGAGGTCCAGGTCGCCCGCGACGCGGGGGCGCTCGAGGTCCTCGCCGTCGGCGTCAACGTGCTGGGCCAGGCCGTCTCGCTGAGCGGCGACTTCGAGCGCGCCGGGCGACTGGTCGCCGAGGCCGATGCCGTCACCGCTGCCACCGGGGCACGCGTCGCTCCGTACGCCGCGCTCGTGCGCTCCGCCTTCCGCGGCCAGGAGACCGAGGCCACCGCGCTGATCGACGCGACGATCGAGGCGGCCACCGCGGGGGGCCAGGGCACCGCCGTCCAGTACGCGAACTGGGCGAGGGCGATCCTCATGAACGGCCTCGGCCGCTACGACGAGGCGCTCGCGGCGGCCGTCGAGGCGAGCGAGGACACGCCCGAGCTGTTCGTCTCCATGTGGTCGCTCAGCGAGCTGATCGAGGCCGCAGGCCGCACGGGCAACACCGAGCTCGCGACATGGGCGCGCGGCCGGCTCGCCGAGCACACGGACGGCAGCGACTCCGGGTGGGCACGCGGCCTCGACGCCCGCTCGCGCGCCCTGCTGGCGGAGGGCGACGACGCCGAGCCCCTGTACCGCGAGGCGATCGACCGTCTGGGGCGCACGCGACTCCGGCCGGAGATCGCCCGCAGCCAGCTCCTCTACGGGGAATGGCTCCGGCGTGCCAATCGCCGTGTCGACGCCCGCGATCAGCTCCGCGCGGCGTACGAGGCGTTCGTGGCTCTGGGCGCCGACGCGTTCGCCGAGCGCGCCCGGCACGAGCTGCAGGCCACCGGCGCCAAGGTACGCAGGCGGCTCGACGCCACCCGCGACGAGCTCACGCCACAGGAGGAGCACATCGCCAGGCTCGCGCGCGACGGCCGGACGAATCCGCAGATCGGCGCCGAGCTCTACATCAGCCCGCGGACCGTCGAGTGGCACCTGAACAAGGTGTTCACCAAGCTCGGGATCAGCTCGCGCCGCGGCCTCCAGGAGGCGTTGCCGAGCCGCGATCACGAAGCCGCTCCGGTCTAGCGACCCGGGCATCCGACCCGGGCATGCACGGGCGCGAGGGCGGCGGCGGCCGCGCAAGCTCCGCGCATGGGCAACGACTACGACGTCATCGTGATCGGCGGTGGGTCGCCCGGCGAGCATTGTGCGGGCGCGCTTGCCGAAGGAGGCCTCCGCGTCGCGCTGGTCGAGCGCGAGCTGGTCGGGGGCGAGTGCTCCTACTACGCGTGCATCCCGTCCAAGACGCTGCTCCGGCCCGGCGAGGCCGTACACGGGGCACGCGAAGCACTGGCGACCGCCGAGGTCGACGTCGACGCGGCGCTCGGGTGGCGGGACTTCATGGTCTCGGACTACTCGGACGCCGGCCAAGAGCAATGGCTCGCCGCGAACGGGATCACGCTGCTGCGCGGCAGCGGCCGGCTCGCCGGGACGGGCGCGGTCGCGGTCGGCGGCGTGCGCCACACGGCCGACCACGTCGTCGTGGCGTGCGGAGCGGATCCGTTCATCCCGCCGGTCCCGGGCCTACGCGAGCTCGATGGGGTGTGGACCAACCGCGAGGTGACGGGCATGAAGGCCGTCCCGCGGCGCCTGCTGATCCTCGGTGCCGGGCCGGTCGGCGTGGAGATGGCGCAGGCCGTCCGGCGCTTCGGCGGCGAGGTCGTGCTGATCGAAGGCAGCCGGCACGTGCTCGCGCGCGAGCCCGCGCCGCTCGGCGAGGCGCTCGGCGAGGTCCTGCGCCGCGACGGGATCGAGCTCGTCCTCGGCACCCACGCGGCCGACGCGCGGCGCGACGGCGGCGAGTACGTCGTGGCGCTCGACGACGGCCGCGAGCTGCGCGGCGAGCGGCTCCTCGTGGCGACCGGACGGCGACCCCGCGTGGACGGCATCGGCCTCGAGACGGTCGGCATCGAGCCGGACGCCCGCGGGCTCCAGGTCGACGCGCACCTGCGCGCCGGCGAGCGCCTGTGGGCGATCGGCGACGTCACCGGCCTGTGGCCGCTGACGCACGTCGGCAAGTACCAGGGCGACGTCGTCGCGGCGAACCTGCTGGGACAGCCGCGCGAGGCCAACTACGAGGCCGTCCCGCGCGTCACGTACACCGACCCGCAGGCCGGGGCGGTGGGCGCGACCGAGGCGCGCTTCAGCGGCACCGCGCCGGTCTCGGAGGTGCCCAAGACCGCCACGTACACGCGCGCGTACGCGGAGTCCAACGGCTTCCTGACGCTGCTCAGCGACGGCGAGCGCCTCACCGGCGCGTACGCGCTCGGACCCGAGGCCGGCGAATGGCTGCAGCAGGCCACGCTGGCGATCCGCGCCCGGGTGCCGCTCGACGTGCTGACGGACACGATCCAGCCGTTCCCCACCTTCTCGGAGATCTACGTCGCCGCGCTGAAGGCGCTGCACAGCGAGATCGCCGCGCCGGTCGGGGCGACGTCAGTGGAGGAACAATGAGTGCTCTGGAAGGCCAGACCGTCGTCGTCATCGGCGGCAGCGCCGGCATCGGGCTCGAGACCGCGCGTGCCGCGCGCGGCGAAGGGGCCGACGTCGTTCTCACCGCGCGCAATCCCGAACGCCTGGAGGCCGTGGCGCGCGAGCTCGGCGCCACCAGCACCGCGGCCTTCGACGCCACCGATCCGGATCGCCTCGCGGAGTTCTTCGCCGGCCTGCCGGCCCCGGTCGATCACGTCCTGGTCAGCGGCAGCGGCCCGTACTACGCGCCGCTGAGCGAGATGGACTTCGCGGAGGTCGGCCGCGACGTCGCGGCGCATCTGCTGGTGCCGCTCAAGGTCGCACAGGAGGCGACCGGCAGGGTGCGGCCGGGCGGCACGTTGCTGTTCATCGGCGGCACCGGCGGCCGGCGGCCGGGCGTCGGGCTCTCGCTGATCACGGCGATGACGGCGGCGATGCCCGCGCTCACCGCGAGCCTCGCGGTCGAGATCGCGCCGATTCGCGTGAACCTCCTGGCGGCAGGCTTCGTCGACACGCCGTTGTCGGCGAGGCTGCTCGGCGATCAGCTCGACGCTCGGCGCGAGCAGCTCCGGACCACGCTGCCGATCCGCCGGGTCGTCGGTCCGGAGGACGTGGCCGCGCTCGCCATCCACCTGATGGTCAACACGGCCCTGACGGGCGCGACCTACGACGTCGACGGCGGTCAGCAGCTGGTGTAGTCAGCCGATCCGCTCGTCGATGCGGACGTGAACGGTGTCGCCCGCTTGCTTGCCGATCGCCTTGCGCAGGGCGGCGCGGACCGGGAGCCGGTGCGTACCGTCGCCCTGCGCCATCAGCGCGCCGTCGAACGGCTCGCCGTCGATCTCGCCGCGGATCTTCACCAGACCGCGGGTTCCGAAGAGCTCTGGCACGTCGTCCATCACGACGCACGTCCATGCACCGGGGTTGTCGCCCTTCTCCAACTGGGAGTCGAACTCTCTCAACATGACTCCATGACTGTCGCAGGCGTGGGAACTCATCGCCGGCGGCACTACCGTTTGGAGCCAGATGCGCTGGCGGCGCCGGGAAAACGACGAACCCGACGAGCCGGTCGACGACCGGATGTGGTCGACGCACGCCAGGGTCGGCGACAGCAAGCCCGGCGAGATGGTCAGGCACGGCGCGCTCCCCGCCGAGACCGGCCCGACATGGGCGCCGGACCAACTGTCGATCTGGCCGGTCGAGGGCGGCCGCTACGGGCTCGACGCGCACTATCACGGGCGCACAGGAGCGCAGCGCGCGCATCATCAGCGCTCACGCCTGGCAGCGGTCAACGTCGCGGCGACGGTCTCCACCAGCAAGTCCGGCGAGACCACCCTGCGGATCGGACCGCTGCAGCATCGCGCTGCCTGGCTGGCGCTCGAGGCGTTCCTCGGGCGCCCGGTCGATCCGCCTGAGGCCGGCTAGCCCGTCGCGGGCAGTGCCTGGCGCTTGAGCCAGCGGTCGACGGCATAGCCGCCGAACGGCACGACCGCGCCGGCCAGCACCAGGATCGTCGTGCGAGCCGTCCACGCCTCGCGCGATGCGACGAACAGCGCGATCGCCACGTACGCGAGGAACAGCGCGCCGTGGATAGGGCCGAGGATCTCCACACCGACGGGTTCGTCGTGGCCGTACTTGACGTAAGTCGCGATCAGCAGCATGAGGAAGCTCGTCGCCTCGAGTACGGCCGTGATCCGGAAGATCCGCATCACGCCGCCGGGGTCCCCTGTCGTGCCCATGCCTCCAGGCTACTGTCCGGTGGGCGGTGAGAGCGGCACTGGTTCTGGGCGTGGCGGTGGCGGTCCTGGCAGGGGGCTGCGGGGGCTCGCATGCTCCGACCGCCGCGACCCCGCGGCCGACGGCCACCCCGGAGGCGACCGCCACCCCGGTCCCGACGATCAGCGAGCGCTGCGGCCCGCCCGATGCGCCCGCCCGCGCGATCCACTTCAAGACCAGCGACGGCGTGACGCTCGACGGCGCGATCGTCGGCTCCGGCCCGGTGGGCGCGGTGCTGATCCACGAGTTCCCCGGGCCGATGTGCGGCTGGTGGCCGTACGCGGAGTACCTCGCGCGCCACGGCGTGCGGGCGCTGTTCTTCGACCTGCGCTGCTTCGGCGACTCGGAGTGCGGGTCTGGGCGGGGCCACGCGACCGCCGACGTCGCCGCCGCGATGAGGACGCTGCGCAAGGACGGCGCCCGCAGCGTCGCGCTCGTCGGCGCGTCGATGGGCGGGGCGATCGCGGTCGTCGCCGCCGCGCGCCTGCATCCGGCGGCGGTCGTGAACTTCTCCGGTGAGCGCGACACGGCCGCGCTGACGCCCGGCGTCCGGGCCAACGCCGGCGCCGCCGCCCGCGACGTGACCGCGCCCGCGCTGTTCGTCGTCGCCCGCGGCGATCAATACGTGCCGGTGAGCGACATGCGCGCGGTGTACGAGCGCGCGGCGTCACGGGACAAGCGCCTCGTCGTGCTTCCCGCGGAGGCCGGTCACGGGTGGTCCACGCTGCTCGGCCTGTCGACGCAGTGGTCCCCGGTGGCGCGTCAGGCCGCGGCGTTCATCCGCCGCCACGGCGTCACCTACGAACCGTAGTCGACGGCTCACGGCCATCCTCAGCCTGTGACCTCACTGCTCGCGGCCATCCCCAGCCCGTCGACGAACGTCCTGCACCTCGGGCCGCTGACCTTCCACATCTACGGCTTCTGCTACGCCGTCGCCGTCGTGGCGGCCGTGGCGATCACGCGCCGCCGCTGGGTCCAGCAGGGCGGCGCGCCCGAGCTCGTCCTCGACGTCGCGCTGTGGGGATTCCCGGCCGGGATCGTCGGCGGCCGCCTCTACTACCTCGCGACCACGCCGGGAGACTCCTTCGATCACTGGTGGGGCCCGTTCGCCGTCTGGGAGGGCGGCCTGGGGATCTGGGGCGGGATCGCGCTCGGCACGGTCGTCGGGATCTGGCGCGTCGCACGGGCGGGCGCCGACGTCGGCCGGTTCCTCGACGCCGCGGCGCCGGCGCTGCTCGTCGCACAGGCGATCGGCCGGGTCGGCAACTACTTCAACCAGGAGCTCTACGGGCGCCCGACCGATCTGCCGTGGGCGATCGAGATCGACCCGGAGCACCGGCCCGCGCGCTACCTCACCGACCCGACGTTCCACCCGACGTTCCTGTACGAGGCGATCTGGAACCTGCTGCTCGCCGCGGCCCTCGTGTGGCTCGGCCACCACCGGCGGATCCGCCCGCCCGGACTGTTCGCGCTCTACGTCGCCGGCTACTGCGCCTTCCGGATCGTCGACGAGCTGCTCCGCGTCGACCCGGCCGCCCACGTCTTCGGGATCCGCTGGAACCTGCTCCTGGCGATCGCCGGCACGCTGGCCGGCCTGGCCTGGTTCGTCGTGTCGGTCAGACCCGGCGCAGGTGCCACCCGATCGCGCCGTGCTCCAGGGCCGTGACGCCCGCTGTGTCGAAGCGGCACCGGCACGATCGCGAGCTCGGCGAGCGCGTGTCACCTGATCGGGATGACCTGGAGCGTCCGGACCCCTCGTAGGGTCGGCTCACCTATCCGCAATCGCAGAGGAGACAGCTCACATGCGAGGTACCGGTCGCGTCGTCTTCGTGGCGACGCTGCTGCTCATCGCCGGCGTCCTCAATGTCGTATACGGCATCGGGGCTCTGGGCGACGCGAACGTCCTGGTCAATGACCAGCGCTACGTCTTCGACAATCTCAACACGCTCGGCTGGGTCCTGATCGTCCTCGGGGTCATCCAGCTGATCGGCGGGCTCTGCCTGATCGCCGGCAACGCGTTCGGCCGCTTCATCGGGATCCTGGGCGCCGGGCTCGGCGCGATCAACGCGCTGCTGTCGATCGGCGGCTCGTACCCGTGGTGGTCGCTGGGCGTCTTCTTCCTGTGCATCTACGTCATCCACGGTCTGTTCATCTTCGGCGACGACCAGGCCACGCAAGGGGTCTGACGGGCATTGAGCCTCGAGGCGCTCTGGCACGACCTCGAGTGCGGCCCGTACGGTGAGGACCTGCCGCTCTGGCGCGCGCTCGCCGCCGAGGCGGGCGCCCCGGTGCTGGACGTCGGGGCCGGTACCGGCCGTGTGACCCTCGACCTCGCCTCACGCGGTGTGTCCGTCGTCGCCCTCGACGTCGACGGATCGCTGCTGGAGACGCTGGAGCGGCGGGCGGCCGGGCTGCCCGTCGAGACGGTCGCCGCCGACGCGCGCGAGCTCGACCTCGGGCGCCGGTTCCCGCTGGTGATCGTGCCGATGCAGACGCTGCAGTTGCTCGGCGGACCCGAGGGCCGCACGGCGTTCCTGCGCGGCGCGCGCGATCACCTGGAGCCAGGTGGCCTCGTCGCCGTCGCGGTGGCCGACGCGCTCGAGTGCTTCGACGAGGACCACGACCAACCGCCGCCTCCCGACGTGCTCGAGATCGACCGCGTGCGGTACGCGAGCCGGCTCCTCTCGGTGCTCGAGGACGACGGCCGCGCGGCGATCCACCGCCGCCGATACGTCATCGGCCCGGCCGAGCGGTTCGCGTTCCACGACGCCGTCATCCACCTCGACCGGGTCACGCCCGAGCAGCTCGCCGCGGAGGCAGCCGCGCTCGGGTTCCTCGTCGAGCCGCCGCGGCTCGTGCCCCAGACCGAGGAGTACCTCGGGTCGACGGTGGTCATGCTGTCGGTAGCCCGCCAACGACAGGAGGAGTGACGATGCCGGAGCGCGACGGATACATCCCCGGCGTCCCGTGCTGGGTCGACAGCCCCCAGCCCGATCCCGATGCGGCCGTCCGGTTCTACGGCGGTCTCTTCGGCTGGGAGTTCGAGGACGTGATGCCGCCCGGGTCCGACGCCAAGTACTTCATGGCGCGCATCCGCGGCCTCGACGTCGCGGCCGTGGGGTCGATCCCCGAACGCGCACCGCGGATGGCGAGCTGGAACACGTACATCTGGGTCGACGATGCGGACGAGGTTGCTTCGAAGGTCCGCGACGCGGGCGGCACGCTGCTGGCGGAGCCGTTCGACGTCCTGGACTCGGGGCGGATGGCGGTGTTCGCGGACCCGGAGGGCGCGGCGTTCAACGTCTGGCAGGCCAGGCAGCACAAAGGCGCGCAGATCGTCAACGAGGCGGGCTCGGTGAACTTCAACGGGCTCAACGCCCGCGACGTGGACGGCGCCAAGGCGTTCTACGGCGCCGTGTTCGGCTGGCAGACCCTGGGCCTCGGTCCCGGCATCGAGATGTGGACGCTGCCCGGCTACGGCGACCACCTCGAGGAGCGCACCCCGGGGCTGCGCGAGCAGGTCACCGAGCTCGGCGGACCGACCGGCTTCGAGGACGTGGTCGCGAGCATCAACCCGATCGTCGACGACCAGCCCGACACCCCGGCGCACTGGAGCGTGACCTTCGCCACCGACGACGCCGACGCCACGGCCGCGAAGGCCGCCGAGCTCGGCGGCAACGTCGTCGTGCCGCCGTTCGACGCGCCGTGGGTCAGGGCGACCGTGATCGCCGACCCCCAGGGCGCGACGTTCATCGCGAGCCAGTTCGTGCCCGAGAACCGCTAGATCGCGCAGCGCCCGTCCGCGGGCCTGCGTGCCCGGCGCAGTACCGCCGCAGCTGACCTAGTCGGAGATCGGCTCCCAGATCAGCTCGGCGACGTCGAGCACGAGATCGGGCTCTGGTTGTGCGGGGTCCGCGGGCGCGCGGACCTCGCCGACGCAGACGCAGACGGCATCGTTGAGGCGCCGGTACCGATCGTCATCGCTGGAATGGAAGACGGCGCCGACGATCTGCCGGCGGCCCGGCGGGTAGGCGCGCCCGTACCCGTGCCACTCGAACATGATCGTCGGCCCGTCGTCGGACTCGATCACCGCGCGGAAGTCCGGCCGGAACGGGCCGTCAGGGCCCTGCCGCAGCGGGAAGTTCGCTCCGCGGAAGCGGCCGCTGACGGCACCCTCGCACCGGCCTTCGGCGAGGAACAGGTGCTGCTCCCAGCCGCCGTCGAGGCTGACCGTCCAGCTCTCTGGATAGGTGAACCGGATCCGGTAGAGCGGCGCGAGTCTCAACGCGGCGCTCACCATTGCACAGCCCGGGTAGCATCGCCTTCATGAGTGACGAGAGCATCACGGCCCAGATCGAACGGCTGGTGGCCGAGGAGCACGACCTGCGGAGACGCGAGCAGTCCGACGGCCCCGACGACGCCGCGCTCGAGGAGGACCGCGGCCGGCTGCGCGCCGTCGAGGTCGAGCTGGACCGCTGCTGGGACCTGCTCCGGCAGCGGCGGGCGCTGCGCGGCGCCGGCGCCGACCCCGATGACGCGGAGGCGCGCGACGCCGAGACCGTCGAGCGCTACCTGCAGTAGGACAGGTGACGGCCCGCCTTGCGCGCGTCCGCTGCGCACAGGTATGACTAGCCGGTGAACGCTCCGCGCACCCGGCGCATCTGGCACTTCGAGGCCGACCCGCTGTGCGAAGCGCTCGACAGCGCGGGCGCGTGGCAGACGGCACTCCGCATCCGTGTCGCGCACCAGACCGCGCTGGGCCACCGGCCCGACGGATCGGCGTTCGACGTGCGTCCCACGCCCGAGGACGTCGCGCCGCTCAACGACGCGCTGGACAAGCTGCGGGCCGAGCGCGCGCGCCAGGGCCGATCGTCGTAGCGCCGATGGCCCGTGGGCCGACCCGGGCATGCACGGGCGCGAGCGGTCGCGAAACCCGCGACCGTGACTGCTGATGTCCTCCACCGCCGGAGCGCTCGCGGCGCTCGACCACGCACCCGTCTGGCTCAACTCCGAACCGCTGACCGCGGCAGCGCTGCGCGGGCGCGTCGTGCTCGTCGACTTCTGGACGTACTCGTGCGTGAACTGGCTGCGCACGCTGCCGTACGTCAGGGCGTGGGCCGAGCGCTACCGCGACCGCGGGCTCGTGGTCGTCGGCGCGCACGCGCCCGAGTTCGGGTTCGAGCACGATCTCGACAACGTGCGCCGCGCCATTGCCGACCTGGAGGTCGGCTATCCGGTCGTCATCGACAACGACTTCTCCATCTGGCGGGCGTTCGACAACCACTACTGGCCGGCGGTCTACCTCGTCGACGGCGAGGGGCGGGTCCGCTTCCAGCACTTCGGCGAAGAGGCCTACGCGGAGACCGAGCGGGCGATCCAGGGACTGCTCGGCATCGACGAGGAGGTCGTGCACGTCAATGCCGACGGCCTCGCGGCGGCGGCCGACTGGGACCACCTCAAATCCCCCGAGACCTACGTCGGCTCCGCCCGCGGCGAGGGCCGCAGCGACCACCGTGCCGATGCGCTGACGCTCAACCAGTGGGCGCTCGCCGGCGAGTGGACCGTCGACGACGAGTTCGCCGTGCTCGACGAAGCCCCGGGGTCGATCGCCTACCGCTTCGAGGGCCGCGACCTCAACCTGGTCCTCACGCCGCCGCACTCAGGAGCTCCGGCCCGCTTCACCGTGCGCCTCGACGGCCAGCCGCCCGGGGACGACCGCGGTGTCGACGTCGACGAGGACGGCGAGGGCGGGATCGTCGAGCCCAGGATGTACCAGCTGACCCGCCAGAGCCGGGTCCGGCAGCGGACGTTCGAGATCACGTTCCGCGACCCCGGCGCGGCCGCCTACGTGTTCACATTTGGTTAGGGTCGTGGGCGTCGTGCGCGGTGGGCAGCTTCAAGGCCATCGCGACCGCCACCAGGAAGTCGCGGTCGACTTCGAGGGCCGAGCGTTGGAACCCGACCAGGTCGCCCAGGTCGCCCACCGGATCCAGCGGCGCGTCGCAGGCGGGACAGAGGGGCTCGCGCACGTCGGTCAGGACGCGAGTGTCGCACTGGAAGCGCCGCCTGCACGGCACACATCTGAGATGGGGCATCAGGACGCCTCCGCCTGCTGCGCGTCGAGCGCCCAGCCGCTACGGGCCTTCTCGGACCCCCACACGGCGATCGGCACGCGCTGGACGGGATGCCCGAGACGAACGAGCTCGGTGCACGCCGCGGCCATCCGCTTCTCGTTCACCGCGGGCCAGTAGGCGATCAGCCCGGGGTTGTCCGGGTGGCTCGCCGCGCGGGCCTGCAACGCGGTGAGGAGGTCCTCGAGGGTCTGCGCGCTGAACATGTCACACCACCTTCCGCCTCTTCTGGGGGAGATCCCACACGCGAAGGAAGAAGAGGTGAGTCCCGAGCGCTTCTGAACGCTGACTATAGACCGCGGAGACCGATCAATCAGCGACCGCCTTCTTCACGAGCGCGCCGATCTTCTTCTCGACGGCGGGCGTCCACTCGACAAGCGCGAACGCGGTCGGCCACATGGCGCCATCATCGAGGGTCGCCTTGTCGTTGAAGCCGAGCGTCGCGTACCTCGCCTTGAACTTCTGCGCGGGCTGGAAGAAGCAGACGACATCGCCGTCCTTCGCGTACGCGGGCATCCCGTACCAGGTCTTCGGCGAGAGGGCCGGTGCGCCGGCCTTGATGACGGCGTGGAGCCGCTCGGCCATGACGCGATCCGCTTCGCCCATCTCGGCGATCTTCGCGAGCATGTCGCTCTCCCCGGCCTCCGTCTTCAGCTCTTGGGCACGCTCCTTCATCGCGGCCCGTTCCTCGGCCGTGAATCGCTTCTTTGCCGCTCGCTTTTCGGCCATCGCGAAGCACCTCCTGGGGTCGTTTCGTGGCATGTAGCCCTGCGCCGCCGCCGATACACTGGTCGTTGGCCGGAGGGCATGGCGACGGGGCCTGCGGGGCGGGCAGCGACGACTGACCTTCGAGACCGCTCCCTATGAGCGCTCGAGGAGGCTCAGTATGTCCGAACACCTCAATGCCGGCCGGCATCGCATGGTCGAGCAGTATCTCCCGCTGGCCGACAGCCTTGCGCGTCGGTATGGCTACACGTCCGAGCCGATCGACGACCTCGTCCAGGTCGCGCGCATGGGTCTCGTGAAGGCTGTCGACCGCTGGGACCCGGCTCGCGGCAACGCGTTCTCAACGTTCGCGGTGCCGACGATCCTCGGCGAGCTGCGACGGTACTTCCGCGACAGCACGTGGACGGTGAAGCCCTCGCGCAACGTCCAGGAGCTCTTCCTGAAGGTCAAGAAGGCGCGCGAGACGCTGTCGCAGGAGCTCGGACACGAGCCGACGGTGCGCGACCTGTCCCGGGAGCTCGGACGCTCGGACGAGGCGATCGTCGAGGCCCTGAATGCCGGTGACCTGCACTCGCCCCAGTCGATCGACGCGCCGCTGAGCGGCGCGGACGAGGAAGGTCTCACGTGGGTGGATCGCGTCACGGATCCCCGTCGCGAGATCGCCCAGGCCGAGGCCGGCGTCACGCTGCGACAGCTCGCCGCGGTCCTCGACGAGCGCGACTGGGAGGTGCTCAGGTTGCGCGTCGAGGAGGACCTCGTCCAGCGCGACATCGCCGAGCGCGTCGGCTGCTCGCAGATGCACGTCTCCCGCATCCTGCGCCTCTCCGTCGCCCGGCTGGAGGAAGCGGCGGCGGCCGAGTGTGCATGAGCGCACACAGGCGCGAGCACGGTTTGAGTGGGCGCGTACGCGGCTAGGCCCCTCGTAACCCCTACTCGATTGGACGCAGGATGAACGCTTCCCAGAAGAAGGTCTTGCAGTACCTGGGCGAGGCCCAGGCCAGCGAGGACGCGCTCGTGCGCGTGCTCCAGTCCCAGATCGCGATGACGCCGCGTGGCACCTACCGGACCGCGCTCGAACAGCATCTGCGCCAGACACGCGAGCACTCCGCGCGCGTCGGCGATCGCCGACGCGAGCTCGGTCACGGCGGCAATCCGCTGAGCTTCGCCGTCGGCGCCGTCGAGAGTGTCGTCGGCCAGGCGCTCGCGCTCGGCAAGACGCCGTTCGATCTCCTGCGCGGCTCCGGCGGCGAGGAGAAGGTGCTCAAGAACGCCAAGGACGCCTCGGCCTCCGAGGCGCTGGAGATCGCCACCTACACGGCGATCGAGCGGCTGGCCCAGAGCGTCGGCGACGATGAGACCGCCGCCCTGGCGGCGTCCATCCGCGTTGACGAGGAGAAGATGCTCGCGCGCGTCCTGCGCGAGATCCCCAAGCTCGCCGACGCCGTCGTGCGCGCCGACGTCAAGGGCGACCCGTCGTTCGACGTCAGCACCACGGGCGCGGCCGAGACCGTCCGCGCGACCGGCACGCGCGCGAAGCGCACCGCCCGCCAGGCCCGCAAGGTGCCGGGCGTCGCCCGCGCCGAGGGCGAGCTCAAGGGCGCAGTCGCGTCCGAGGGGGATCTCCCGATCGCGCGCTACGACACGCTCACCGCTGACGAGATCGCCGCCAAGCTGACCGGTCTCAGCCAGATCGATCTGGCCAAGGTCGACGCGTACGAGCGCAAGAACCAGGACCGCAGCACGATCCTGAGCCGCATCGACAGCCTCCGCGGCAACGAGCCGTGGCCGGGATACGACGAGCTGACCGCCGCCGAGGTCCAGGCCGTGCTCTCCGAGGGCGACGACGACCGCGCCCAGCAGGTCCGCGCCTACGAGCGCAGCCACAAGAACCGCGCCGGCGTCATGCAGGCGACCGAGCGCGAGCTCGCGAACGCCTAGCAACCCGGGGGCCCAGCTCGCGCTGGGCCCCCGTTGCGGGCCGTGAGCTAGGCCGAGGCTGCGAGCTCGTGCGGGTCCGGCGCGGCATCGCCGGTCGGCTCGCCGCGATACGGACCGGGCTTCGGGCGGGTCGTGCCGCCCGGGAGGGCGAGGCGGAGGATGGTCCGCTGCACGGTGGCGAGCTGCTTGAACAGCGGGCCGGTGTTGTACGGCAGCTCGTACCTCTCGCAGATCGCCTTCACGCGCGGCGCGATCTCGCCGTAGCGCGTGCTCGGCATGTCCGGGTACAGGTGGTGCTCGACCTGGTAGCCGAGGTTGCCGCTGATCACGTGGAACAGCGGGCTGCCCTCGATGTTGGCCGCGCCGAGCAGTTGGCGGACGTAGAAGCCACCGCGGGTCTCGTCCTCGACCTCTTCCTCGCTGAACGTGTACGTCTGGTCGGGGAAGTGGCCGCAGAAGATGATCATGTAGGCCCACACGTTGCGCAGGACGTTCGCGGAGAAGTCCGCCGCCAGCGTGGCCCGGAACGCGTCGCGGCCCGCCTTCAGAGCCGCGGTGCGCCCGCGCCGCCGCACGACGGTGCTGCCCGCCGCGGCAGCCGCGCTCAGCAGCGGGAACGCGACGTAGTCCTTGACGATCTGGCTGCGCGCCTTCGACGCCATGCCCTTGAGCTCGCGCGTGAGCTGCTTCCGGGACTTCTGCCGCGTCCGCAGCGCCTCCATGTCGAGGTCGTGGAACGCCACCCCCCACTCGAAGAACGCGGCCAGCAGCAGGTTGTAGAACGGCTGGAACAGGTAGATCGGGTTCCACTTCTGGTGCGGGTCGATCCGCATGATCTCGTAGCCGAGATCCTTGTCCTTGCCGCGGATGTTGGTGTACGTGTGGTGCACGTAGTTGTGGGAGTGCTTCCACGCGGCCGGCGTCGACGCCGAGTCCCAGTCCCACGTCGACGAGTTGATCTGCGGGTCGTTCATCCAGTCCCACTGGCCGTGCATCACGTTGTGGCCGATCTCCATGTTCTCGAGGACCTTGGCCAGCGACAGCGTCGCCGTCCCGGCCACCCACGCGGGCTTCGCGCGCGAGAACAGGAGCACCAGGCGGCCAAGGACCACGAGCCTCCGGTGCATCTCGATCATGCTCACGATGTAGCGGCGGTCGCGATCTCCGAGCTCGGCGAAGACCTCGTCGTGGATCGCCTCGAACTCGGCGGCGATCCCCTCGATCTGGTCGGGGGTCAGGTGAGCCAGCGGGCTCTCGATCGTGCTTGCGGTCATAGGGCGATCTCCACTGCGCCCTCGGGCGCGTTGACACAGGTACGGACCATCTCGCCGTCGGTGCCGTGGACCACGCCGCTGCGCAGGTCGCGGATCCGGCCGGAGCAGAGCTCACCGACGCAGGTGTGGCAGATGCCCATACGGCACCCGAAGGGCAGCGACGCACCGGCGCGCTCGCCGGCGACCAGGATCGGCGTGTCGCCATCGGACCGGGCCTCGACGTCGCTTCTGAGAAAGCGGACGGTGCCGCCGTCGCCATGCTCGCCGTCGCCCATGCCGGCGACGGGCTGGAAGCGCTCCATGTGCAGCCTGGCCGGGTCGCCGCCCTCCTGCTCCCAGTGCGCGGCCAGCGCGTCGAGCATCTCGGCGGGGCCGCAGACGAACGCCTCGCGCTCGCGCCAGTCTCCGCACAGCTCCTCCAGGTCGGCGGGGGCGAGACGGCCGTGCTCACGGGTCATCCGCTTCTCGAGCCGGTAGCCGCCGTGGCGCTCGTCGAGCTGGCGCAGCTGGCCGCCGAAGATGATGTCGTTCTCCGCGCGCGCGGAATGGACGTGCACGATGTCCCGGAGCCCGCCGTCGCGGTCCAGGCTGCGCAGCATGCTCATGATCGGGGTGATCCCGCTGCCGGCGCTCACGAACAGCAGCCGCCCGGGAACGTCCTCGGGCAGCACGAAGGTGCCCTCGACCCCTCCGAGCCGCACGATCGTCCCGGGCTTGGCGTGACGCACCACGTAGGGCGACACGGCGCCGCTCTCCTTGAGCTTGGGCGTGATGCCGATCAGGCCGTCCGGCCGCCCGGGATCAGACGTGATCGAGTACGCGCGCCAGTGATGCTTGCCGTCGACCTCGAAGCCGACGCGCAGGTACTGGCCAGGCCTGTGGCCCTCCCATTCCCAGCCGGGCTTGATGAGCACGGTCACGGCGTCGGCCGTCTCGCGCTCGATCCGCTCGATGCGGCCTCGCAGCTCCTGGGTGGACCAGAGCGGGTTGATCAGCTCCAGATAGTCATCCGGCATCAACGGCGTGAAGAACGCGCGCACGGCCCGCAGCGCCTTCAGCCGCCAGGCGGGAACCTTCGGTCTGGCGCCGCGCTCAGCCATCCGTCAGCCCTACCCATACCGCGAGCCGCACTATCAGCGCGCGCGGGCGATCACGAGCCGCCCGCCGGCCCGGCGCGCGAGCGCCTCGGCCTCCATCAACACGCGCAGCCCCGCCGGGTCGATCGAGTCGAGCCCTGCGAGGTCGACGATGACGAGCAACGCGCGGGATCGGACGCGCGCCAATGCCGCCTTGAGCTTGGACGCGACGTCGAAATCGAAGTCGCCGGAGAGCCTCAGCCACATCACACCCCCCGGGTACATCGCAACATCGCACCGCCACGGTGCGGTTCGGTGATGTTCGGACACGACGTACCTCCTCGAACGCTCGACGGGAGCGGTCTCGAAGGTCAGTCGACATTGCCCTCTGCGGACCCTGCCGGCGTGCCCTTCAACCACGACCGAGGGTACTACGCTTATCGACGGGATGGACGAACCTGCTTGGACCGCCACGCCTCGCGCCGGCGAGGTGCGCACCGCCATCGCGGAGGGAATCGTCGCCCTCCTGAAGGACTTCTACGGCACGGGCCCGACCCGCGCCAAGACCTACGTCGCCGACGACCTCGTCGTCTGCGTGCTCCGCGGCGGATTCACCAAGGTCGAGCAGACACTGCTCGAAGGCGGTCGCGGCCAAGCCGTCATCGCCCAGCGCATGGAGTTCCAGGAGGTCATGCGCGACCGCTTCGTCGCGGTCGTCGAGCAGACCACCGGACGCCGCGTGATCGGATTCATGTCGGGCAACCAGCAGGACCCGGACATGATCTGCGAGGTCTTCGTGCTCTCCCCCACCGACCTCGTCGACGACCACGACCTCATGGAGCGATCGGGCTAGAACGCTGCAGCCGCGGCCTCGGCGACCGCCGTGTCCTGCTCGCCGTCGCCGCCACTGACACCGACGGCGCCGACGACCTCGCCGTCGCGCTTGAGCGGGATGCCGCCGGCGAAGACCATCACGCGGCCCTTGTTGGACTCCTGGATGCCGTAGAACTGCTCTCCGGGCTGGGACTTGGTGGCGAGATCGGCCGTGGGCAGGTCGAACGCCCGCGCCGTGAACGCCTTGTTGATCGCGACGTCCACGCTGCCGATCCACGCTCCGTCCATGCGGATGTGAGACACGAGGTTGCCGCCGGCGTCGACGACGGCGATGTTCTGCGGCTGCCCGATCTCGCGCGCGCGTTCCTCAGCGGCGGCCGTCACGCGGCGTGCGTCCTCGAGCGACACGGTTCCCTGCGAAGTGATTGCGGTGCTTGTCATGGAGCGTTCTCTCCTGGTCTCGTTACTGGAGTGCTACCCATGCGCGTCGGGCAACAGCCGCCGAGCGGGATGTCCGCGGCGAGGACGGTGCCGCCGTCGGCCGGGCTCTCGATGTGGAGCCGGCCGTCGAGGACCGCAAGCCGGTCCGCCAGCCCGAGCAGACCGTTCCCATCGGGCCGGGCTCCGCCGACGCCGTCGTCGCACACTTCGACGCGGAGGGCGCCGTTGTCGACGCGCGCGGTGACCGAAGCGTGGGCAGCGTGAGCGTGTTTCGCCACGTTCGTCAGCGCCTCGGCAAGGACGAAGTACGCGGTGGCTTCAACCCCGGCGGGCAGCCGGTCCACACGCACGGCGATCTCGACCGGCAGCGGCATCCGCGCTGCCAGCAACTTGGCTCCGGCGCTCAGCCCACCGTGCGTGAGGGCGGCCGGGAGGATGCCGTGCGCGAGCTCGCGCAGCTCGGCCGTCGCGCGCTGGGCGTGATCGAGCGCCTCGGTCAGAAGGGCGGAGAGATCGCCCTGCTCGTCCTGGAGGGCGCGTTGTGCCAGCTGCAGCGTGATGGTCGTGTGAACGAGCCGCTGCTGCGCCCCGTCGTGCAGATCGCGAACCACGCGGCGGCGCTCCTGGTCGGCGGCCGCGGCGATCCTCGCACGCGACGCCGCCAGCTCCTGGCGCGCCTCGGCATTCGAGATCGCGGTCGCGACGAGCTCCGTGAAGGCGACGATCCGCGACTCGGTGTCCACGGGGAGCTGCCGGTCGCCTCTCGAGGAGGCGATCATCACACCCCACAGGCGTTGATCGACGATGATCGGCGTGCCGACCGACGAGCGCAGCCCCAGCTCGCGGCCGAGCGCCGCCGCCGCGCCCGACGCCTGCTCGTAGCCGTGCATCCGCGCCGGCCGCGCAGTCCGCGACACCATGCCTGTGACGCTGTCGCCCTCGAGGTCGACATGGGTGCCGATCGGTAGCTGCGCTCCGGACGGGCTCCAGGCGGCGACGCCGGTCGCCGTCCCGTCGGATTCGTACCGCGCCATGTGTGTCGCGTCGACGCCGAGCAACAGACCGACCTCACGCGCGACGGCCGCGAACACCTCGGGGGGCGGGACTCCGTGCGCCACCAACGTCGCCACGCGCCGCAGCGCGGCCTGCTCGTCCGCGAGCCGCGCGAGCTGCTCCCGGCTTGCAGTGTTCGAGATCGCCGTGGCCACCAGCTCGGTGAAGTCGGCCAGCCGGTCCTCGATGTCGTCGGGCAGGGGATCACGGTCCTTCGAATCGGCCGACATCGCGCCCCACACGTCGCCGTCGACGAGGATCGGGGCGCCGGCGCAGGAGCGGATGCCGGTGGCGCGGGCGGCGTCGGCGATCGTGCCGGGGATGCCGGCGAAGCCATCGATCCTCGCGGGGCGGCCGGTGCGTAGAACCTCGGCGCAGATCGTCGGACCGTCGAGCGGCCAGCGGGTGCCGGCCTGGAACGGGTGCGGATGTTCGCTCCAGGCCCCGAGTACGGTCGCCGTACCGTCGGGCTCGTAGCGCCACACCGCGACCAGCGCGAGGTCGACCACGCGGCCCACCTCTCTGGCTACGGCGGCGAGCACCTCGACCGACGCCGCGCCGCCTGCCACGAGCGTCGCGATCCGCCGGAGCGATTCCTCGCGCGCTGCCAGCACCGCGTCGTGTTCGCGCAGGACCTGCTCGGCACGCAAGCGGTCCTCGATGTCGGTGAACGCCACGACCGCACCCCGGCCGTCGAGCATCTCGATCGGTGCCGAGATGTAGGAGACGGGGAACATCGAGCCGTCGCGCCGGACGAACCAGTCCAGATCCCGTGCGACGGTCTGCCCCGTCGACCGCGGGAGGAGCATCGGGCATTCGTCGGCGGGATACGGCGTCCCGTCCGGGTGCATGTAGTGGATCGTCTCGTGGCTGCGGCGCCCGAACAGCTCGTCCGCGCTGTCATAGCCGAGTGCTGCGATCGCGGCGGGGTTCGCGAAGCGGATCACGCCCTCGGGATCCACGACCCAGATCGGCTGTACCGCGGTCTCCAGTACCGCGGCGAGGAAGTCCTCGGCATCAACCTTCAGGCCGGCCAGATCGGTCAGGGAACCAGGCACGAGTCTCCGAACCCGGTCGAGTCTACGCCCTGTCATATCCTCCCTGTCGGGAACAAAAAAGGGAGGAACGGTGGACGAAGAGGTCTTCAATATGTCCGTGCGGAGGTTCCTCAAGGAGCTGGGCGTCACCGCGCAGCGGGAGATCGAGCTCGCAGTCCGCGAGCAGCTCGACGCCGCTGAGCTGCAGGGCGACGAGACCCTCGACGCGACGGCGACGATCACGGTCGCCGGTCTGTCGCGCGACGTCGTCGTGACCGGTCGGATCGCTCTCGCCTAGAGGCGCCGCAGCTTCTCCGGGTTGCGGACCGCGTCGATGCGCGTGATGCGGCCGTCGCCGACGACGAACGAGAGCGCCGCGCGGTGGCCGTCGCCGCTCGGGACCACCAGCCCCAGCCGCCCGTTGAGCTTGATCTCCGCCGGTTCAAGCGTGGATCTGCGGCTGAGCGCTGCCCATGCGCGCGCGACCCGCGCCCCGCCGCGTAGCGGCTTGCGCGCGGCGGTCGCTCGCCCGCCGCCGTCCGACGTCCAGACGACATCCGGGTCGAGCACCGCGACGAGGCCCTCGAGGTTGCCCTCGGCGACCGCCTGCGCGAAGGCCCGCACGGCGCGATCGTGCTCGTCGCGCGTGGCCGCGAAGCGCGGGCGCTCGCGGTCGACGTGGCGGCGGGCGCGCGAGGCGAGCTGGCGCACCGCCTCGGGCGTGCGGCCGACCACCTCGGCGACCTCGCCGAACGGCACGTCGAACACGTCGTGCAGCACGAACGCCGTCCGCTCCGCAGGCGAGAGCTGCTCGAGCACGGTCAGCAGCGCGTAGCTGACCGACTCGTCGAGCGTGACGCGGTCTGCCGGGTCGTCCGACACGAGTGGCTCCGGGAGCCACGGACCGACGTAGGTCTCGCGGCGCGCGCGAGCGGACCGCAGGCGATCGAGCGCGAGCCGGGCGACGACCGTCGTCAGCCAGCCGTCGAGGTTCTCGATCGTCTCCGCGTCCGCGCGCTCCAGCCGCAGCCACGCCTCCTGCACGACGTCCTCCGCCTCGCCGAGGTCGCCGAGCTCGCTGTACGCGAGCCGGAGTAGACGCGGGCGTGCGTGCGCGAAGCGCTCCGCGGCGGTCATGCGGCGATCCGGTCCCAGGTCTCGATGCCCGCGCGCATGCGCGGCGCCCAGCCGCCCGCCTCACGCAGCCGGCGGCTGGACACGCGCTGCGAGCGCGCCAACGGCCCGTCCTGCGGCGGCCGCGGGCGCAGGGCTTCGACCCCGACGGCGGCAGCCAGCGCGGCATCGATCTCGGCGTTGGTCGGCGGGTCGACGTCGACCACGTTGTACGTCCCGGCCGGGACGCGTAGCGCAGCTGCGATGGCCGCCGCCGCGTCGTCCAGCCACAGCGTCGGCCGATACGCGCCGGGCGGTCCGAGCGCGACCGAGGTGCCGCCGCGCGCGGCCTCCAGCGCGGCCCGCGAGGACCCGCTGTCGGGTCCCATGAACAGCCCGAAGCGCAGCACGACGGTGTCGCCGTCGAACAGCTCGCGCGCGTTGCGCTCGGCCGTCAGCGCGGTCGTCGTCACCCCGCCGCCGGCGACCGGCGCATCCTCGTCGAGCCACGCGTCGCCGCCGTCGGCGTACACGAACGCGATCGACTCCTGCACGAGCCGTCGCACGCCGGCGGCCTGGGCCGAGCGCGCGATCGCCGCCGACGCGTCGGTGCGCACGCGGTCGTTCTCTTTCCAGGCGGACGGATCGGCCATGCGATCGGCGCTGGGGACGTGCGTCAGCAGGTTGACGACGGCGTCCGCCCCGTCGAACGCGCGGCGGAGCGACGACTCGTCGAACACGTCGGCCTCGACGGCGCGCGCTCCAAGGCTCTCGAGCCGCTGGCGGCCGCGCGCGGAGCGCGTCACGCCCCTGACGCGGTGGCCGGCGGCGAGCAGCTCGCGGACGGCGCGCTGCCCGATGACACCTGTGGATCCGGTAATCACGATCTCGTTCATGCCCAACTGACGAGGTACCCCGCGCGATCGTGACATCCGATGGCCGGCGGGCGGCGATCAGTGGTCCGTCAGGCCGGCCCGGCGAGTGCGCGAGCCCGCGCCATCGCGGGCTCGAAGCCGAGGTCGCGGCCGAGTTCCCATGCCGCCTCGGTTGTCTCCCGATCGAGGGCGGTCTTGACGGCGTCGACGCCGCGCTCCCGCACGATGCGCTCGTACGGCGGCGCCGTGGTCCCGAGCAGCTCGCGCATCCGCTCGGCCGCGCCCAGCAGCGTTGCTCCGACGTCGGGCCGGCCGGTTGCCGCCGCCAGGGCCGCGGTGGTCTCCAGGCAGTGTGCGCTGCACACCCGGTTGCCGATCTGGAGATAGAGCGGCAGCGCGCTGGAGAGCAGTTCGCGCGCCCGGGCGTAGTCACCGCGGAGGTAGGCCACGAGCGCACGGAACTCGTAGCTGTGCGCAAGCCAGTTCGGGTTCTCGGCGCCCTTCATCATGAGGCCGCCCTCCTCCACGAGCGTCTGCGCACGATCGAGGTCGCGGAGCGACCACCAGGTTCCGCTCAGTCCGAGCGCTATCGCCGTTTCCAGCGGCCGCTCCGCGCGCCGGGCCGCATCGATGGCCGCCGCGAGGATGCCGCCGATCTCGTCGTCGTCCTCGATCCCCCAGCGATTGAACGCCATCCAGATGAGGGCGCGAGCCTCCCCCGCGGCGTCGCCTGCCTCTCGGTAGAGATCGCGGCTCTGCCCGCAGAGGTCGACGCCGCGTGGCCACTGGCCGGCCTGGAAGTCGACCCGACCGGCGGCCAGAAGGCCCTTGGCCCGCACGGTCGCGGCCACCTCTGCGGGGACGGACAGCAGGCGCTGCAGCCACCGCTGGCCCTCGGGCACGTGTGAGCGCCACGTCCACAGGCTGCCGACCGTGATCGAGGCAAGGCGGAGCCCCGCCTCGGCGTTGCCCGAGGTGATCGCCCAGTCCAACGCCGCCCGCAGGTTGTCGAGCTCGCGCTCGAGACGGTCGAGCCAGGCTGCCTGCTCGAAGCCGTCCAGGTTTCGCTCGGCCTCCTCGGCGAGCCCGACAGCCCAGTCCAGGTGAGCATCGCGGACGGCGGCGGCCTGTGCGGCCTCGCGCAGCCGGTCGCTTCCGTACTGCCGGAGGGTCTCGAGCAGCCGGTAGCGGGTCCGGCCACTGCGCACGACGAGTGACTTGTCGACCAGCGCGGCCAGGTCATCAGCGACGTAGCGCCTCTCGACGGCCGCGGAGGCGCACACCGTCTCGGCCGCGGCGAGCGTCCACCCCCCGGCGAACACCGAGAGTCGCTCGAACAACCGGCGTTGGCGCTCGCTGAGCAGCTCGTAGCTCCACGCGACCGTCGCCTCGAGGGTCCGCTGTCGCGGCAGCGCCGTCCGGGCGCCCCCCGTGAGCAACGCGAAGCAGTCGTCCAGGTGCGATGCGAGGTCGTCGAGCGACAGCGACGCGGTCCGCGCAGCGGCCAGCTCGATCGCGAGCGGCAGGCCGTCGAGCCTGCGGCAGACGTGTGCCACGACGGGGGCGGTCTCGGGAGTGAGCTCGAAGCTGCCGAGCGCCGCGCTCGCACGATCTCCGAACAGGATCACGGCCTCGGCCCGGGCGATCTCGTCCGGCGAGTCGCCCGTCGCGGGAACCGCCAGCGAGCCGATGCGGAACACCTGCTCGCCGGGCACCCCGAGCGGCTCTCGGCTGGTCGCGAGCAGGCGGAGGTCCGGGCACGTTCGCAGGAGAGCTTCAGCGAGGCGAGCGCAGGCCTCGACGAGGTGCTCGCAGTTGTCGAGCACAAGCAGAAGCTCCGACTCGCGCACGCGCTCGATGATGTCGTCGAGCAGATCGCTCTGCGGCCGCTCCCGCACGCCGAGCACCTGAGCGACCGCCTTGAGGACCAGCAGCGGATCGAACACCGGCGCCAGGTCGACCATCCAGGCACCATCGCGCGTCCGTTCGACCTGCGTGGCGGCGACCTCGCTCGCCAACCGGGTCTTTCCCGACCCGCCCGCCCCGGTCAAGGTCACGAGACGGGTGCGGCGGACCAGCGAGGCGAGCTCGTCGAGCTCACGCTCTCGCCCGACGAAGCTGGTGAGCTGGAGCAGCAGGTTGTGGCGCAGCGCTCCCGCAGACCGGAGCGGCGGGAAGTCACGCTGTAGGTCGGCGTGCGCGAGCTGGAAGAGACGCTCCGGGCGTTCGAGGTCCCGCAGCCGGTGATGGCCGAGGTCGCGCAGGCTCGCTCCCACGGGGAGGTCCTCGCCCACCAGCTCGCGGACCGAGCCCGACACCAGGACCTGGCCGCCGTTGGCGAGCCCACGGATCCGAGCGCAGCGATTCAAGGCAGTCCCCCGCCAATCGGATTCGCCGGGGTCCGCCTCTCCGGCGAGCAGAGCCACGCGGACCCGGACGTGCAGACCGCCCGGCCAGTCCTCGCGCTCCATGGCGCGCTGGACCTCGAGCGCGCATGCCAGCGCGTCGGTCGCGCGCGCGAACAGCGCGAAGGTGGAGTCGCCCTCGCCGCGCTCTTGCAGCAACGTCCCACGAGATGCCGGCACGGCGGCGGCGATCAGCTCCTCGTGGCGCCGGAGCGCTCGGGCCGCCTCCCGGCGATGCTGAGCGAACAGCCGCGTGGATCCCTCGACGTCGGTCAGCATGAACGTCACGGTGCCGCGCGGGAGCGCGCTTTCCGGCGCGGGTGCGCGGGACAGCAACGCGAACGCCGGCTCCGGCTCGGGACGGTAGGAGCAATACATGCCCGTGCTGACGGCGCGCTCGAGATGCGCGCCGAGCTCCGGGAGCGCCGAAGCGATTTGGCGCACCGCCTTGTGGACCGCCCGTCCCACGTTCTGGCGCGCGCGCTCGGCCGGCGATGCCGTGGGTCGGTCGCGGCCGCCGAGACCGACGGCTCGGGCCAGCTCGCGCGCGATGAAGTCCAGTTCCGCCTGGGCCTGCGAGGCGCGCTCGTGGTCGAGCCAGTCGCGGGCCTGCTCGAGCTCGTCGCGCAGGTCCTCGACGCGCGCCCGATACGCGGCCTTCGCCTCTGCGTCCAGCCCCGCACCGGCACCGGCTGCATCGTCCACCGCCGGCTCGGCGCGCGGGGCGGCGGCCGGGGCCGTTGCGCGCTCGGCGGCAGCGACCAGCTCGAGCACGTGGATCTCGACGGCCGGGTGCTCGAGCAACACCCCGAGATGGCCCAGCCCCTTCGCATGCCTCAGCCGCGCCTCGCGCCCGCGATATCGGAGCGCCCAATGGTCGCCCTCGCGCCAGAGTCCCTCGCTTGCGCTCTCGGTCACCGCTGCTCGTCGCGAGTCTAGTTCGCCACACATCGCTTCACACGGTGCGCGTGCATTCCGGGTGCACAGAGTGCAGCCGCTTTGCTCGCCCGAAGGGTGAGCAACTCGAAGGAGGCCCGCATGGCGACAGAGCTACAGGCCCGCGACGCGATGCAGTTCGTCAACGACCAGGACGCCGCGACGCTCCAACGGTTCGCGGAGCGGCTCGAGTTTCGCGGCACGGATCCGACGTTCGTCGCCTACCGCGACGCGTACCTGGCGCTCATCGACCTGCCGCGCACGGCGGCGATCGTGGACCTCGGCTGCGGCACCGGCGTCGTGACGCGCGCGCTCGCCGCGCGGGACGGGTTCGCCGGCACCGTGACAGGGATCGACCAGAGCCCGCACTTCGTCGCAGCCGCCGAGCGGCTCGCCGCCCGCGACGACGTCGCCGATCGCGTGGCGTTCGCCGTCGCCGACGCGCACGAGCTTCCCTTCCCGGACGCGAGCTTCGACGCCGCAGTGGCCCACACCCTGATCAGCCACGTCCGCGACCCGGTCGCGGTGCTCGCGGAGGCCGCGCGCGTGGTCCGGCCGGGCGGGTCGGTGGCGATATTCGACGGCGATTACGCGTCGCTGACCTTCGGCTGCTCGGACGCCGTGCTCGGCCGGCTCGTCGAGCCCGCGCTGCAATCGGTGATCATGAGCTCGCCGCGAGTGATGCGCGAGCTCCCGCGCCTGCTGCCCAAGTCCGGGCTGCGCCTGATCGCCACCCAGGCCCACGTCTACGCCGAGGCCGGCTCGAGCCGCTTCATGCTCAACCTTGCCGAGACCTACGGCCCGCTGGCGGCCTCGACCGGCCTGCTGCCCGCGGCGCAGGTCGAGACGTGGCTGGCCGACCAGCGCCGCTCCGCCGCGGACGGCACGTTCTTCGGCGCCTGCAACTACTACGCATACATCACGCGCCGCTGACCCCTTGGTCCGTCGTCTGGATGCGGTGTACTGCTCCGGTGGCCGAGCAGGGCGCGACGATCGCCGAGGGGACGAGCCGGACGAAGCCGGCGTAGCGCGACGACTCAGCGCACCTGCTGCAGGAGACGCAGGTTGTCGGCAGTGCCCCACACCTCGGCGATCCGGCCGGCGTCGACGCGGTAGAAGGCGAACTCCTGGGTGCTGACGGGGCGGCCGGTCGCCGGGACGCCGAGGAACGGCCCGCGGTGCGTTCCTGTGTCCGCGAAGTGCGCGGCGATCCACGGCGGGTCGACCGGAGGTGGCGCAGCTCCCAGCGGTAGTCGGGGAACGCGCGGATGATGGCCCGGAGCGCTTCGGCGTACGCGCCCAGGTCGCGCTCGATGCCGTCGATCACGACATCCGGCGCGACGAACTCCGCGAGGTCGTCGAACCGGTGCTCGTTGCAGCACGCGTTGTAGCGGCGGTAGAACGCTGCGAGGCCTTCGTCGGTCATGCGCGCAAAGGATGCACGTTAGGCGCGAGCCTGGCCGATGAGCCGGAGACGGCTCGGCATGAACGGGAGCATCAGGCGCTTCGCGTAGGCGGCCCCGCCCTCGAGCGCGACCCCGCGGAGCGGATCCCAACGCAGCCCGTACTGGCGGCGCAGATCGCGGGGCAGCAATCCGACCGTGATCTGCTTGACCAGCTCGACGAGCGGCCGCGCGACCACCGGCGCCGGCGGGTGCAGGACGATGTCGGTGGCGAGCTTTCGCGCCGGCTCGGTCACGACGAGGTCACCCGACGCGAGCATCGTGCCGACGTAGTCGCGGAATGCGTGCCAATCGGCCGGCATGTCGGCATCGCTCAGACCGAACAGGCGCCCGACGACGCGGTAGTCCGCCCATAGCGCGTCACGCTCGTCGTCGTCCAGGTCGCGCACGTACTTCGCGTACACGAGGGCCGCCGAGTCGGCCATCGACGCCAGGATCCACAGCAGCAACTCGGGATCATCGGCGCGATACGGCGTTCCGGCGGGGAAGCGCCCCGCGGCGACGCTGGTGTGGCCACGGATGCGCCCGTGCATCGCCCGCACCCTGGCGGTCGCGCGGTCGGCGGGACCGCGCTCGTCGCCCCAGGCGATGAGGTCGAGCACGGCGCCGGTGCGCCGCAGCCGCGCATAGGGATCCGCGAGCGAGCCCGTGTGGGCGAAGAAGCCTTCGAACGCCACCGGATGGGCGGCCATCATCAACAGCGCCCGAGGCCCGCTGAGCGCCACGGCGTTCTCACGGATCACGCGCCGCAGCATCGAGTCGTCGGTGAAGTAGCCCGGCATCTTCAGCGGTTGTGTTCCACGAGGTAGCCGATCATGCGATTCGCGAGCGCCGGCGTGGCGTCCGCGGCCGGCGGAGCGCTGGCGGAGAGCGCGTCGGCCGCGCGCTCGGCGACCTTCGGGCCTGCAAGACCGATCGCCGTGCGCATGGCGTCGGTGACGACTCCGGCCGCGGTGGTCCAGATCGCCTCGAACCACCGCTCGCCTGGTTGCCCCGGAAGCTCCCACGCGGCCAGGCACGCCGTGTAGTGCGGATCCAGAGCGATCACCGCCCACTCCCGCCGGACGGGCATGCCGGCCCCGGTCCGGACTTCGAACGGCCCTCCACGAGGCGTGCGTGGGCGCTCGAAGTCGGCGAGCACGAAGCTCAGCGCGGCGGTTCGGGACATCTCCCGCCAGCGATGCTCGGCCCTCCGGAACGCCCGCTCGGTCTGGAAGCTCCCCGCGAGCACCGCGTGCCCGGCACGGGCGAGGCACTCGTCCTCGATCGCCCGGCTCACGGCGAGCATCGCCCAGAGCGGCAGTCGCAGCGGCTGCGGGTCCGGCTGGCGTTCACGGACGGCAGCGAAGATCGACCCCGGGGCGGCCGGCACCCACGCGCGAGCACGCTCGATGGCCGCCCCGAGGGAGAGACCACGATCGCGATCGGCCAGTACCACGCCGATGCGCTCGACATCATCCGCGCTGTAGCGGCGATGGCGGCCCGCCCCTCGCGTGGGCGCCGGGAACCCGTGGCGCGACTCCCACATGCGGAGCGTGCCGACGGCCACGCCGGTTGCGCCGGCCAGCTGGCCGATCGACAGACCGTCACCCGCCGGCATGCCCGCATGCTGCATCGCGTGCCTCTAGGCGTCGCGCGGCACCTCGCCGCGCCAGCCGCCGGTCTCGGAGTCGCGGGACTCGATCAGCTCCTTGAACCGCTTGAGGTCACCCTGGACCCTGCGGTCGGACGCGCCGAGCTTGTCGCCCACCTTCTCCTTGATGCCCTCGGGCACGAAGTCCATCTGCACCATGACGCGCGAGCGCTCGTCGTCCAGCTTGTGGAACGTCACCACGCCGGCGTTCTCCTTGCCGTCCGTGTTCCGCCACGCAACCCGCTCGTCCGGAAGCTGCTCGGTGATCTCGGCGTCCCACTCGTGCCGGCTGCCGCCGAACGCGGCCACCCAATGCACGTGCGTGTCGTCGATCTGCCGGACCTCCTCGACGCCGTCCATGAACCGCGGGAACTCCTCGAACTGCGTCCACTGGTTGTACGCCGTCTGCACGGGCACATCCACTTCGATCGACTCTTCGATCGTCGACATCTCGGCCTCCTGATTTCGTTGGTCTGCCTCGATGTCCTACCCAGAACGCACAGCTTGTGTGCAAAATCTCTACAGAGAGTTTGAGCTTCGGATCGGGTACGTGCGCGACATGCGTCCTGCCGCGTTCGCCTCCCCCGGTCGCTGGTTTCGAGGCAACCTGCACACGCATTCGGATCGCTCGGACGGCATGGCATCGGCTGAGCAGGTGATCGCGGCCTACCGGGCGGCGGGGTACGACTTCCTCGTCCTGACCGACCACTTCGAGGCCCGGTGGGGCTGGACCGTGACCGACACGTCAGCCGCTCGTGACCGATCGTTCACGACGCTGCTCGGAGCGGAGCTGAGCTCCGCGGACTGGGATGACGAGGACGTCTTCTGGGTCAATGCGATCGGCCTGCCTCCGGACTTCCCGGGTCCTTCGCCAGGCGAGCCGCACGCCGCGATCATTCGGCGAGCCGCCGAGGCCGGCGCGTACAACGTCCTGCTGCATCCCGGCCTCACGAACTTCCTCGACTTCGATCGGCTGCCCGTGGACGATCTGCACGCGGTCGAGACCTACAACGTCAATGCCGCGCACACGTGGCCCGATCAGGCCGAAGGGCGCTACGCGGTCGACGCCCTCCTCGCGCGCGGCCATCGGCTGCACGTCACCGTCGGGGACGATGCCCACTGGCACCACGAGTGGGATCGCTTCCGGGCGTGGGTCGAAGTTCGTGCCGAGCGGCTCGCTCCGGACACACTCCTGCAGGCCCTCCTGACGGGTGCCTACTACTCCACACAAGGCCCAAGGATCGAGGATGTCGACGTCGAAGGCGACTGCGTCCAGGTTCGCTGCAGCCCGGCGAGGGCGGTCGCGCTCACCGGAATCCATGGCTGGCGCTCCGACACCGCGGAGGGCCACCCGCACGTGACCGAGGCAGTACTGGACCTCGCGAAGCTCAGGTCGCCCTACTGGCGCCTCACCGTGACCGCCGAGGACGGCACGCGCGCGTGGACGAACCCTGTCTGGCTGTAGCGGCGGTCAGAACGCGACGTCCTTGGGAGCGAGGACGAACACCTCGCAGATCATGTCCGGATTCTGGTGACTGCCGGACATGAAGCTGATGACCCTGCGACCCGTGGCGCGCTCGACCACGTCCTCGAAGCGGTGGCGCATCACGTCCTGAAAGGCCATGCGCTGACGGATGACGTCTTCGCCGTGACCGCCCTCGACGAGAGTCTGCTCAACACGGGTGAACCCGCCTCGCACCAGGCACACGACGAGATCGTCGCTCACGTAGGTCTTCGTCCGTTCAGGCCCGTGCCCGTAGAACTCCTTCAGCAGCGCCACGATGCCTTCGGAGATCTCGGTGCGGATGTCACCTGAGGCCGTCTTCGGGTCACTGATCTGCTCGCGATGCACCGACACGCCAGTGTAGGCCGACGCGCTACGGTGCTCGCAGCACCGCGTTCGGGTTCTTGCATCCGTCTTCCGCCTCTCGCGGGCCGATCTCGAAGACGGTCGTGAAGGGCGTGTGCGATGGCGAACCTCGAGGAGGACCCTCCGGTTACTGAGGACGTGCTTGCCGCAGTCAACGATGCGATCGTCGCCCTGCATGTCCGGTATTACGGCCGCGAACCAGGCACGGCGCGCACACAACTGCTGCGGCCGGACATGCTCGCTTGCATGATGGGCGACGTCTACACCGACGTCGAGAAGACCCTGATCGAGTTGCAACGCCAGGCGCTCGTGCAGGAGACGCGTAGCGCGTTCCAGCAGGCGATGGAGCAGCGGTTCGTCTCCGCGGTCGAGGGCCTGACGGGCCGCCGCGTGGCGCAGTTCATCTCGACCCACAACGTGGGGCCAGACCTCGAGATCGAGCTCTTCGTGCTTGAACCCTGATCACGCGTCGACTCTTATGGCCCGCCGCCGGGCAGACGGTGGGTATCGCTGCAACACTCGATCTGATGCTCGCGCCCACGACGGCGGCTCCCGGTGGTGCACGAGCCGGGCTCGGCGCGTGGTTGGCACACGAGCACGCCGACAAGACGCTGATCGAGGTTTCGCTGCTGCTCGTCAGCGAGCTGGTGACCAACAGCGTCCGGCACGCCAGCACCGCCGCCGGCGCACGGGTGCATCTGAGCGCCTGGTTTCAGGCCACGACGTTGCGCATCGAGCTCTCCGACAGCGGGGTCGACGGAAAGCTGTCGAGGCGACCACCGAGCCTGGAGGACGGCGGCGGCGGCTTCGGGCTCGACCTCATTGCCGCCCTCTCCAGCGCCTGGGGCGTCGATCGCGGCCCGCAGGGCACCACGGTCTGGCTGGAGCTGCCGGTTGACTAACGCTCGCTGTGCCCCGACCGGTTCGGAGCACAGTGAGCGGGTTCGATGCCGAGAAGATGATCCGGGTGACGTCCGTTGGTCCGCGGCCGGCGCACCGCTCCGCACAGTAGCCCTACCCACGGGCCGCAACCGGCATCCCTGGCGCGCATGGTTCTCCGACCGCGCGGGTACGCGTTCATCAGGTTGATAAGGGCACGACGACGGGGTCCGCGCCGCGGGCAGCGTCGACTGACCAGCTCGGGGACGTCCTCGACGATCGAGCGCGCGAGATCGTGCGGCTCCGCTTCGACGAGGACCTGATCCAGCGCGAGATCGCCGACCGCGTCGGCTGCTCGCAGATGCACGTCTCACGCATCCTCACCGACACGCTCGCACGCCTGCGCGCCGCCGCCACCTTGTACGACACGGCGTTCGACTAACGGCGGCGGGACGAGTGGATCTCGAAGACGCGGGTGAGGCCGGTGAGCTCGAGCACCTTGAGGACGCTCTGGCCCGTCGCGACGAGCGTGAGGTCGCCCCCGGCGTCCCGCGCACGCTCGAGCCCGCCCAGCAGCACGCTGAGGCCGGCCGAGTCGATGAAGCCGACGCCCTCGAGGTCCACGACGACGTCCTGCCCGGGGTGCTCCTCGATCGCATCGACCAACACGGTGCGCAGCTCCGGGGCGCCTTCGAGGTCGAGCTCGCCGTGCACGGCGATGACCGGCCCGGGGACCAGCTCCACGCGCAGGTTCACGTCAGCCCGTCCTGCGGAACAGCGCCAGGCTGCGCGAGTCCACGGTCGTGGCGGCGGCGGCTTCGGCGCTCTCGCCCTCGTTGAGGGCATCGGCGGTGTCGAGCGTCCGCAGCCAGCGGGCGCCCCAGGCGATCGCGGGGATCGTGAAGCTGAGCGGCTCGTGATGGGCGTTGAAGAGCACGAGGAAGGAGTCGTCCACGACGCGCTCGCCGCGGGCGTCCGGACTCGGGATCGTCTCACCGTTGAGGAACACGCCGACCGCCTTCCCGAAGCCCGACGACCAGTCCTCGGCCTGCATCTCGGAACCGTCGGGCCGGAACCATGCGATGTCCGGGGCGTCCGCGCCGAGCGGCTCGCCGTGGAAGAAGTGGCGGCGCCGGAACACGGGATGCGCGCGCCGGAAGGCGATCAGCCGCTGCGTGAACGCGAGCAGGGCGCCGTCCTCGTGATCCCAGTCGAACCAGGAGATCTCGTTGTCCTGGCAGTAGGCGTTGTTGTTCCCCCGCTGGGTGCGACCGATCTCGTCGCCGCCGAGCAGCATCGGGATGCCCTGCGAGAGCAGGAGCGTGGCGAGGAAGTTGCGCCGCCGCCGCGCGCGGACGGCGAGCACCTCGGCATCGTCGGTCGGACCCTCGGCGCCGGAGTTCCATGAGCGGTTGTGGCTCTCGCCGTCGGCCCCACCCTCCCCGTTCGCCTCGTTGTGCTTCTCGTCGTACGACACGAGGTCGTTGAGCGTGAAGCCGTCGTGCGAGGTCACGAAGTTCACGCTGGCCGATGGCGTCCGGCCGTCGTCCTCGTAGAGGTCTGAGCTGCCGGTCAGACGCGACGCGAACTCCCCGAGGGTCTGCGGCTCGGCGCGCCAGTAGTCGCGGAGCGTGTCCCGGTACTTGCCGTTCCACTCGGACCACAACGGCGGGAAGTTGCCGACCTGGTATCCGCCCTCGCCGACGTCCCACGGCTCGGCGATCAGCTTGACGCGGGAGACGACCGGGTCCTGCTGGATGAGGTCGAAGAACGCCGACAGGCGGTCGACCTCGTGGAACTGGCGGGCGAGCGTGGAGGCGAGGTCGAAGCGGAAGCCGTCCACGTGCATCTCGGTGACCCAGTACCGCAGCGAGTCCATGATCAGCTGCAGCACATGCGGGTGCCGCATGTTGAGGCTGTTGCCGGTTCCGGTGGTGTCGTAGTAGTAGCGGCGATCGGCGTCCACGAGCCGGTAGTACGCCGCGTTGTCGATGCCCTTGAACGAGAGCACCGGGCCCAGGTGGTTGCCCTCCGCGGTGTGGTTGTAGACCACGTCGAGGATGACCTCGATGCCGGCCGCATGCAGGTCCTTGACCATCCACTTGAACTCCTGGACCTGCTGGCCCTCCTGTCCCGACGACGAGTACTCGTTGTGCGGCGCCAGGTAGCCGATCGAGTTGTAGCCCCAGTAGTTGCGCAGGCCGCGATCGACGAGGTGCGAGTCGTGGATGAACTGGTGTACGGGCTGCAGCTCGACCGCCGTGACCCCGAGCGCGAGCAGGTAGTCGATCGCGGCCGGATGCGCGAGGCCCGCGTAGGTCCCGCGCAGCGGCTCGGGGATGTCCGGGTGGGTTTGCGTGAAGCCCTTGACGTGGATCTCGTAGATCACGCTGTCATCGAGCGGCACCGCCGGCGCCCGGTCGTTCGCCCAGTCGAAGAACGGGCTGATGACGACCGACTTGGGCATGAACGGCGCGCTGTCGTCGTCGTTGAACGAGTTCTCGGGATCCGCGAAGCGGTACGGGAACAGCGCCTCGTCCCAGCGCACGGCACCGTCGATCGCCACCGCGTACGGGTCGAGCAGCAGCTTCGCCGGGTTCGACCGCACACCTCGCGCCGGGTCGTGCGGCCCGTGCACGCGGTATCCGTACCGCTGTCCAGGCCCGATATTGCGCGCGTAGCCGTGCCACACCCACGCTGCCATCTCGGTGAGGGGCGTGCGCGTCTCCGTGCCGTCGACGTCGAACAGGCAGAGCTCGACGCGCTCCGCCGCCTCCGAGAAGATCGCGAAGTTGGTGCCGACGCCGTCGTAGGTGGCGCCGAGCGGGAACGGGCTTCCTGGCCAGAGCTGCACTCGGCTGCCTTACCCGGCTGCGGACGTCGGCATCCAGCGCATCGGACCTAGAATCATCGGTGTGGACGTGCTGCGCCGCAACAACGTCAACGTGAGCGGTGACCCGGAGGGCCGGCCGGCGATTTTCGCCCATGGGTTCGGGTGCGACCAGCACATGTGGCGGTTCGTGGCGCCGGCTTTCGAGGCGGACCACCGCGTCGTCCTCTTCGATCACGTGGGCGCGGGAGCGTCCGACCTGGCCGCCTTCGACCCTGAGCGCTACGGGAGCCTGGACGGCTACGCCGACGACGTGCTGGAGATCTGCCGGGAGCTCGATCTGTCCGATGCGATGTTCGTCGGGCACTCGGTTAGCGCGATGATCGGCGTGCTGGCCGCGACCCGCGAGCCGGGCCGCATCAGCACCCTCGTGCTCGTCGGCCCGTCCCCCCGGTACATCGACGCCGACGGCTACACCGGCGGCTTCTCGCAGGCCGACATCGAGGAGCTGCTGGACTCGATGGACAGCAACTTCCTCGGCTGGTCGAGCACGATGGCTCCGGTGATCATGGGCAACGACGACCGGCCGGAGCTCGGGGCCGAGCTCACGAGCAGCTTCTGCCGCACGGACCCGGACATCGCCGCTCACTTCGCCCGGGTCACGTTCACCTCCGACAACCGGGCCGATCTCGCGGCTGTCCACGTCCCGACGCTCGTGCTCCAGTGCGCGGATGACGCCATCGCCCCGCGTGCCGTCGGCGAGTACGTGCACCGGCAGATCCCGGGCTCGACGTTCGTGCAGCTCGCCGCGACCGGCCACTGCCCGAACCTCAGCGCGCCCGAGGAGACGGTCGACGCCATCCGGGCCTTCGTCTGACGCCGGCGCTGTGACCGGGTTCGACGAGCAGGCCGAGGACCTGTTCGAGAACGCGCCCTGCGGCTACCTCTCGGCGGCGCCGGACGGGACGCTCCTCCGCGTCAACGCGACGTTCCTCGAGTGGACGGGCTACCGCCGCGAGGAGCTCGTCGGCGTCAAGCGTTTCCAGGACCTGCTCAGCGTCGGCGGTCGGATCTACCACGAGACGCACTACGCGCCGATGCTGCGCCTGCAGGGCTCGGTGCGCGAGATCGCCGTCGACATCGTCGGCGCCAACGGCGACCGCCTCCCGGTGCTCGTCAACTCCGTGCTCGTGCGCGACGCCGAGGGCACGCCCGAGCTCGTGCGGACGACGGTGTTCGACGCGACCGAGCGCAAGCGCTACGAGCGCGAGCTGCTGGCGGCCCGGGACCGCGAGCGCGCGGCGCGCGAGCGGATCGAGCGCCTCCAGCGGATGACGGCCGCGCTCGCTGTCGCGCCCGACGCGCGGACGGTCGCCGCGGTGATGATCGACGAGCTCTCGGCGGTGTTCAGCCCCGCCGGGATCGCCGTGGCCGTCCGGGACCCGGCGAGCCACGAGCTCGACGTGGTGGCCCGCCGCGGGGTCGTCGACCAGGCCGCCGCTGAGTCGCTCCCGCTCGGCGCGGCCGGTCAGCTGTGGCTCGGCTTCGACGAACCACGGGCCTGGGAGCGCGACGAGCGCGACTTCCTCAGCGCCTGCGCGGCCCAGACGGGTCTCGCGCTCGAGCGCGCACGGCTTCACCAGCGGACGGCGGACGTCGCCGTGGTGCTGCAGCGCAGCCTGCTCGCCGGAGATCCGCCGGTGGACCCGCGGTTCGAGGTGGCGACCGTCTATCACCCCGCCGTCGAGGATCTCGAGGTCGGCGGCGACTGGCACGACGCCTTCCGGCTACCGGCCGGCACGATCGGCATCGCGGTGGGTGACGTGGTCGGCCGCGGGCTGCTCGCGGCAACCGCGATGGGACAGCTCCGCAGCGCCGTCCGCGCCCTGGCCGGCGCCGGCCTCGAGCCGGCCGCCGTGCTCCGACATCTCGACACCTTCGTCGAGCAGGTGAGCACCGCCCGCTACGCCACGCTCGCCTATGCCGAGGTCGACCCTCACACCCGCGAGGTCACGTTCGCGTCCGCCGGCCACCTCCCGCCGGTCATCTTCGACGCGGCGAACGAGCCGTACCTGTACATGGAAGGCCGCTCCACGCCGCTCGGCGTGACGTCGCCCCGCCCCGATGCCACCTTGACCCTCCCGCCCGACGGCGGCTTCCTCCTCTACACGGACGGTCTCGTCGAGCGCAGGGGCGAGCCGATCGACGCCGGGCTCGAGCGCCTGCTCGCCGCCATCCGCTCGACGTCAGCGCAGGAGCTCGTCAGCACGCTCCCCGAGTTGCTCGCCGAGCAGGGCGCTCCCGACGACGACGTCTGCCTGCTCAGCTTCCGCTTCCGGCCGAGCGGTCCGAGCGGACGGGGCGATACGCCCGAGGAGCGCGCTGAGCGCAACCCCGACACCCGTGTCAGTGCGGGAGGCGAGCGCACAGGCGTCCGGTGATCGTCTCCGTGAAGGCGCCGGTCTGGAGGTTCTCCGTGCCGGCGAGCGTCAGGTCACCGGTGACTCCGGTGAACGCGCCCGTGCCCCGCACGCTGGTCGAGCGGGAGACGAACGCGCCTGTCGCGGTGTTGAACGAGCCGTCGACCTGCGCGGTGAGCGTGCCGATCCGGGTGGTGAACACGATCGGTCCGGTGAACGTGACCGTGGGTGGGTCGCCGCCGGTGGGCGTGAACGTGGCGTCCGTCGTGCCCAGGAGCACGCCGTGACTCGTGATCCTCGCGGTGGTCCTGAAGTTGCCGAGGTCCTGGCCGACGCCGGTCGCGATGACCGGCACGCAGATGCGCGATCTCGTCGCTCCAGAGGCGTTCGCCGGCGCGACCACGAAGGCCGACGCGATGAGTGTGGCGGCCGTCACCTGTAGGACCTTGCGCAGCATGATCATCGACCCTTCGCCGTCGTTGATCCGCGTCGTCGGTGGGCGCGCGGTAAGCCGACGCTACGCCCGCGGTCGGGCAGCGTCAACCGCCGCGCACGCCGTCTGGCCTTGACGACGGTTGCTCTGTTGACAGATGCTCTCGGCATGCTCGTTCTGCGCCTGCTCTACACGGCGGTCGTGATGGTCGTGGTGATCTGGATGCTGCGCGCCGGCAACCCCGTTGGAGGGCTCCTAGTGGTGCCGGCCGCCGCAGTGTGGCTCCGCCGGGAGGCTGAGTCTGGACGGCTGGCTACGCGCGTTCGTCGAGCGCTCCGCCAGTAGCGGTCTCGTCCAGCCGGAGTGCGGCGAGCCCGGCTCGCGCTCGGTCGGGCGGTGTTCCCTCGGCGACGGCCAGCAGCGCCGCTCGCCAGGCCGCCGCCAGCATCCTGCCGATCGGGGTGCGGCCGCCGTCGCTGATCTCGGCGAGCAGGTCCGACACCGGGTCGACGTCCCGGGCGGGATGAGGCTCGCCGAGGAGCCGCAGGAAGCCCTGGCGGACCGCGAAGTCAAAGCCGACAAGGAGCGCGCTGTGCACGGCGCCGGCATCGCCGCGCGCCGCCGCGGCGCCCTCCATCCGGTCGAGCAGGCGCTGCTCGGCCTCGGCGCGCACGAAGCCGTAGAGCCCGATCTTGCTGCCGAAGTGGTGGTAGAGGGAACCCGTGGTCACGCCGGCGGCGGCCGCCAGGTCGGCGACGCTGACCTCGTCGAAGCCCCGCCGTCCGAAGTCCTCGAGCGCGCGGAGGGCGAGCCGGCCCTTGGCCGAGGTCGATACGGGAATCCACTCGCGCACGTATGTATAATCGCACTCTGCCATGACGTAATCGAGTTACGGAGGCCAGGGCGATGAAGCTGGAGTTCCTGTACACGCCGGTCACGGACCTCAAGGCGGCGCTGGCCCTGTACCGGGACGCGCTCGGCTGGGAGGAGGCGTGGCGGGAGGGCGACTCGACCGTGAGCCTCCAGCTGCCCGGCACCGACGTGCTGCTCATGCTCGACGAGACGGAATCCGGTCAGGGCGTCGGGCCGATCTTCGTGGTCGAGAGCGTCGAGAAGTTCCACGCCGAGCGGCCGGGCGAGCTCCGCACTCGAGAGGAGCCGCAGGAGATCCCGGGCGGCTCCATGGCCACCTACGAGGACACATCCGGGCATCCGATCTACGTTCTCGACCAAGCGCTGGAGTCGAGCGGGACGTAAGCCACCGATGCCGGGCGCACAGACTGAAGACCCCGCGGGTGAGCGCGGGGTCTCCAGTGCTGCCGTGGCGAGAGCGTCAAGCCGGGATGACGATGTGCTTGACCTCCGCCATGTAACGCCCGGCGGCCGCTGAGGCCTCGTCCGGGGTGTCCCCCTTCTGGCGCGCGTCCATGTAGGCGGCGTACCAGTCCGGCCACTTGTGCGGCGGGGCGACCGCCTCATACGCCCCGTGATGGATCGCGGTCTCGATCAGGAGCTGCGACAGGGCTTCGACGTTGGTCATCGCTCACACCCGCCCCGGGATCCGCTTGGTGACTTCCTGGAGGTCCCAGGTGTTGCCGTCGGGGTCCGCGAACGAGGCTCGGCTCGCGTACGACTGACGCTGCGGGTCCAGGCCCTGGACGGGGCCCTTGCCCGGTTCGAGATGCCAGATCTCGCTGACCTCGACGCCGCGACGGATGAGGTCCTCACGGGCGGCCTCGATGTCGTCGACGATCAGGAGCAGGCCCCGGAGCGGATCGTTCTTCATCGCCGTCGGGCCGCTCGCGAACTGGATCGACGCCGGCGAGCCCGGCGGGGTGAGCTGCACGGCGCGCGTGCCCGGCGCGGGGTGGAAGTCGATGTCGAGCTGCCAGCCAAGGCGCCGGTAGAAGGCCTCGGCGCGGTCGACGTCGGCGACCGGCAGGGTGGTGACCTCGAATCGCATCGGGATGGTCCCATCGCCGGGCTGCGGCGTGAGGATGTCGGTGGTGTCCAGCTGTGTGGTGGTCATGGTGGTTCCTTTCTGGTTAGTCGCGCTCGCCGCCGAAGAGGTCCAGGGCGAGCAGGAAGACGTTGAACACGTCGAGGAAGATCCCGGCCGCGATCGGCACGGCGGCGTCGGGGGTGCTGCGACGCAGGCGGTTGAAGTCGAAGATCGTGAAGGCGCCGAAGATCACGATGCCTGCGACTGCGTAGATGATGTTTTCGTTGGGAATCGAGGCGAAGATCGCGACGATCCCGAACGCGATGAGGCCGAGCAGCGCCCAGAAGAGCGCGCGGCCCCACGAGCTGAGGTCCCTGCGCGTGGCGTAGCCGTACGCGCCGGTGGCGGCCACGAACGCCGCCGTCGCGCCGGCGGCCTGCCATGGAGCGGCCGGGTCGGCGTTCGCAACGGCGGCGATCACCGGGCCGACCGCCAGGCCGAGCAGCAGACCGAGCCCGAACAGCAGCCCGATCGCGAGCTGGTTACGGCCCTTGGAGGCGGCGCTGTTGAGCCCGATGAGGATCGGGATCGTGCCGAGGAACAGGACCAGGCCGGTCACGCCGTCCAGATCGCGGCCGAGGTAGGCGCCGAGTGCCGCGAATGCGACCGTGACGGCGACGTATCCCATGACCTGGCCGAGCAGGGCCCGGGAGCGGTCGTGGGCGACCGCCTCGCCGGCGAGCGCCGGGCTGTCGTGGGTTGCGTCGAACGTGCTCATGACGCCATCACCACCACGGGAACGGGGAGACGGCCAGGGCGATGACGAGGATCCACAGCAGCGCGTTCCGCGCGGTGTCGAGCCGTGGGTGCTTCGAAGACGAGCTCATGAGGATTTCCTTTCGGGGTCTCGGTTGGGGTGCGTCAAGACTCCTCGAATCACGTGCGCATCGCGCCCGGGGAAGTCCCTGGTCTGCGCTCCCCGGTGTTGCCAACCGGCCCAGTGGTCCCGTAGCCTCGGCAGCGCGTCATGTCGACCCCTGACACCGGGCGCCAGTTGCTTGGCCGGCACAGCGAATGCGCGGCGCTGGACGAGCTGGTCGCAAGCGTGCGCGCGGGCCCGAGCCGCGCGCTGGTGGTGCGCGGAGAGGCCGGCGTCGGCAAGAGCGCCCTGCTGGGGTACCTGGTCGAGCATGCGTCGGGGTGCGGCATCGCCCGCGCTGCGGGCGTCGAATCCGAGGTGGAGCTGGCGTTCGCGGGGTTGCATCAGCTGTGCGCGCCGTTCGTCGATCGCCTCGAGCGGCTTCCCGGTCCGCAGCGCGATGCGCTCGGCAGCGCGCTGGGACTGCGCGACGGTGGCGCCCCGGACGGGTTCCTCGTGGGTCTGGCGGCCCTGAGCCTGCTGTCCGATGTGGCGGAGGACCGTCCGCTGGTCTGCGTCGTCGACGACGCGCAATGGCTCGACGGGGCATCGGCGCAGGCGCTGGCGTTCGTGGCGCGCCGCCTCGGCGCCGAGTCGGTCGGGCTGGTCTTCGCGGTGCGCGAGCCGATCGGTGAGCCGCACCTCGCGGGGCTGCCGGAGCTCGTCGTCCACGGACTCGACGACCTCGATGCGCGGGCGCTGCTCGAGGCGGTCGTGACCGGCCCGATCGACGTGCGCGTGCGCGACCGGATCGTGGCCGAGACGCGCGGCAACCCCTTGGCGCTGCTCGAGCTCCCCCGTGGACGGACACCCGCCGAGCTGGCAGGAGGGTTCGGGCTGAACGGCGCGCCGGCGCTGTCCGGCCGCATCGAGGAGAGCTTCCAGGAGCGCATGGCGGAGCTGCCACCGCCGACGCGGCTCCTGCTCCTGGTCGCGGCAGCCGAGCCGGTGGGCGATCCGGTCCTGCTCTGGAAGGCGGCCGCCGCCTTGGGGATCGACCCGGGAGCAGCGGCGCCTGACGCGGACTCGGGCCTGGTCGAGCTCGGCGCCCAGGTGAACTTCCGCCATCCGCTGGTGCGCTCCGCGCTGTACCGGGCGGCCTCGCCCGAGGAGCGCCGGCGTGTCCACGGCGCGCTGGCCGACGCGACCGACGCCGACGTCGATCCCGACCGCCGCGCCTGGCACCGCGCGCAGGCGACGGCCGGGCTGGACGAGGACGTGGCCGCCGAGCTCGAGCGCTCGGCCGGCCGGGCGCGAGCGCGCGGCGGCCTGGCGGCGGGCGCCGCCTTCCACGAACGCGCCGCCGAGCTGACGCCCGACCGCCGGCGGCGCGCGCAGCGCGCGCTGGCCGCCGCGCAGAGCAAGAACCAGGCCGGCGCTCCCGACGCGGCGCTGCGCCTCCTGGGGATGGCCGAGGCCGGCCCGCTGGGCGAGCTCGAGCAGGCGTGCGCGCAGCTGCTGCACGCGCAGATCACGTTCGCCGCGACCCGCGGCCGCGACGCTCCCCCGCTCCTGCTGGCCGCCGCCAAGCGGCTGGAACCGCTCGACGCAGTGCTCGCGCGCGAGACCTACCTCGAGGCGTTCGCGGCCGCGCTCTCCGCCGATCGCCTGGTCAGCGGCGGCGATGCGCGCGAGGTCGCCGCAGCCGTCCTCGCCGCCGACTGGGGGCCCTCCACCCGCGCGTGTGACCTGCTGCTCGACGGGCTCGCGATCCTTACCTGCGACGGCTACGCCGCGGGGGCGCCGGCACTGAAACACGCGTTGCGCGTGTTCCGGGACGAGGCGATGTCCGAGGAGGAGGAGCTGCGCTGGCTCTGGCTGGCGTGTCACATCGGCCGGGCGCTGGGCGACGACGTGGCGTGGGACGAGCTCACCGCGCGCCAGGTGGAGCTGGCCCGCCGGGTCGGCGCGTTGTCCCTGCTGCCCGTCGCGCTCGACGACCGTTTCACCGTGGACCTGTTCGCCGGAAGGCTTGCGGTTGCCAGATCGATCGCCGCCGAGGCCGACGCGGTCGTCGGGGCCACCGGCAGCCACCTGAGCCTGCGCGCCTCGATCTCCCTGGAGAACTGGGGCGGCCGCGACGCCGAGACGCTTCCGATGACCGAGGCGCGCCGGCAGGACGTGCTGCGCCGCGGTGAGGGGCTCTGGCTCAGGGCCGACGACTGGAGCATCGCGGTCCGCTACAACGGCCTCGGGCGCTACGACGAGGCGCTCGCCGCCGCCGAGCGCGCCGCCGCGGACCCGCGCGGGCTCGGCGTCGCCCCCTGGGTGCTGACCGACGTCATCGAGGCCGCCGTGCGCAGCGGCCACCCGGAGCGCGCCGCGGCCCCGCTCGAGCGGCTCGCCGTGATCGCCGAGGCCAACGGCACGGACTGGGCGCTCGGGGTCCACGCGCGCAGCCGCGCGCTGCTCAGCGAGGGAGAGACCGCCGAACGGCTGTACCGCGAGGCGATCGAGCGGCTCGCGCGCACCCGCGTGCGTGTGTCGGTCGCCCGCGTGCACCTCCTCTACGGCGAATGGCTGCGTCGCGAGAACCGCCGCGTCGACGCCCGCGAGCAGCTGCGCACCGCGCACACGATGCTCGCGGACATGGGCATGGAGGCGTTCGCCGACCGCGCCCGCCGGGAGCTGCTGGCGACGGGAGAGACCGTGCGCAAGCGCACTGTCGACACGCTCGACGACCTGACCCCGCAGGAGGGCCAGATCGCCAGGCTGGCGGCCGACGGGCACACGAACCCCGAGATCGGCGCCCAGCTGTTCCTCAGCCCGCGCACGGTCGAGTGGCACCTGCGCAAGGTGTTCGGCAAGCTCGGGATCAGCTCACGCCGGGAGCTCCGCTCGGCGCTACCGGGAGCCCACCTGGCGCCGGTGCCGGTCTAGGCAACCCGGGTCTGGACCGGTGCCCCGACGGGCGCGATGGGCGCGCTCAGCGGGGACGCTGAAGGCACACGTTCTCCAAACCCGGAGGTCCTGATGAGCAGCTCGCAGTTGAGCGTCGACCGCCCCAGCCCCGGCCACTGGCACGTGACGTTCGATCACGCGCCGATCAACACGATCACCGCGACCACGGTCGCCGAGCTCTCCGAGCTCGTCGGCCGCATCGAACAGGATCCGGACCTCAGGGTCGTCGTCTTCGCCAGCGCCAACCCGGACTACTTCCTGGCCCACTACGACATCGAGAACGACCCGGCCAAGACCGCAGCGCTGGGCGTCGGCCCGACCGGCATGCCGGCCTGGACCGACGTGCTCCTGCGTCTCTCGCGTGCGCCGGTGGTGAGCATTGCGGCGATCCGCGGGCGCGCCCGCGGCGCGGGAAGCGAGTTCGTCCTGGCCACCGACCTGCGCTTCGCCTCCCGCGAGAACACCCTGCTCGGCCAGTTCGAGGTCGGGATCGGCGTCGTCCCCGGCGGCGCTCCGATGGCCCGGCTCGCCCGCCTCGTCGGTCGCGGCCGTGCGCTGGAGATCCTCCTGGTCGCCGATGACCTCGACGGCGCGCGCGCCGAGCAGTACGGGTACGTCAACCGCGCGATCCCCGACGCCCGGCTCGACGCCGAGGTCGAGGCGATGGCCTCCCGACTCGCCCGCTTCGACCGCGACGCGATCGCGCGCACGAAGTCCTACGTCGACCAGGTCACGATGCCCGCCGACAGCGAGCTCACGGGCCCGCTCGCCGACTTCCGCGAGCTGTTCTCGCGCCCGGCACAGCAGGCGCAGTGGGCGCGACTCCAACAGCTCGGGCTCAACACCGACAGCGACCTCGAACGGTCGCTCGGGCGCCGCGTCGTCGAATCACTGCCCGACAACTGAGTGATCCAACGTCGGTAGGCGGCGGCGCTCGACCTGCTCCGCCTGGCGCTCGGCGCGGCGGATGAGCTCATCGAAGTCGACACGCGCGCCATCTCCGACGCCGGACCGCAGCGCGTTCCACATCTCGATCTTGCTGCTGATCGCCCCCTGGAGCGATTCGAGCTCGACCGAGCGGCTCAGCGGCAGGTGGGCGGTGAGCCGGGCCTGGTCGATCCTGAGGCGCTTGGGACGAACTCCGAGCCTGCGCATCACCCGCACGAGGATCTCCCGGTCCTCCTCGAGCTCCCAGCTGAGCACTTCCATGAACGCGCGGAGCGGCGTGCCCTCGTTCTCCGTGATGGCCCGCTTGGCCAACTCGACGGCGCGCGTCTGGGTGGCGAGTTGGTCGTTGAGGATCTGTGTCGGGCGCCGGACCAGGTACGGGGCGGCGGCGAGAATCCCTAGGCCGACGGCCGCCGCGAAGATCAGCAGCGTCACGCGAGGACTCAGGTACTGCAGCGCCACGCCCGCGCCGAGGACGGGGAGCGAGACGCCGACGTAGCCGGCCGTGAAGTAGGTCGCCAGCGCGCCGGCGCGGTCCGCTCCGCTCGCCGTGGAGATGACGACGCTCAGGCTGCCGCGGATGATCGCGCCCTGGCCCACGCCGGCGACCGCGCCGCCGATCAGGAACAGCGCCAGGCTCGCGGGCGAGGTCCACGCCGATACGACGAGGATGATCAACCCGACGAGCAGCGGCACGAGCCCGGCCGCGATCAGCCGGTGGGCGGGCCAGCGCGTGGTCGTCGTCTGCACGAACACGCCGGCGCCGAAGTTCAGGAAGATCACCAAGCCGGCCAGGACCGCCGACGGGTGGTGCAGCGACCCGGCCAGGAGTGTGCCGGCGAGTCCGGCGAGCAACCCGCCGACGGCGAACGTCAGGAACGCGCCGGTGCTCGCCGCGAGGAACTGCGCGCGCGCCTGCGCGGGGGCCCGCAGCCGCTGCGGCCGGTAGCTCGGGCGGGGCCGCACCGGCTCGTGGCCCTCGGGTGAGCCGGCGACGACGGCGACCGCCGCGATCAGCGCGGCCAGCAGTACCACGAAGGTGAGGGTGAGGCCGCCGGGGACGTACTGGGCGAGGACGCCGGCCACCAGCGGTCCGAGGGCGAGTCCCCCCACGTTGGCGATCGTCGCGACGATGCCTGACCGGCGGCTCGGCGTGCCGTCGGCGTCGGCGTCCAGATCGGCGATGTAGGCCGTCGCGGTGGCGACGCTGGCGCCGAGCGCAACGCCCGTCAGCAGGCGCGCCACGAGCAGGCCGGGGAGCGATGTCCACACGAGGAAGACGATCGCCGCGGCGGCCGCGGTGAGCAGGCCCGGGATCAGCACGGCCCGCCGGCCGTAGGCGTCCGAGACATGGCCCGCGAGCAGCAGGCTCGCGACGACGCCGACCGCGTAGACGGCGTAGACGATCGTGAGCGTGATCGGCGACAGGTGCTCGCGCTGCTCGTAGAGCCCGTAGAGCGCGCTCGGAGCGGTGGCGAACGCCGTCAAGGCGAGGAACGCGAACGCGACGGCCCAGAAGCCCTCCCGGCGGGACAGTCTCGGGAGCGGGAAGGTGCGTGCGCGTCGAGGAGAAAGCGTGGATGCGTGTGCGATCGAGTTCATGCGGCAAGCGTGCGCGACGGGCGCCGCGATCGCGCCAGGGCATCTCCCTGGCGCGCGTTCCCGGGGATGGCACCCGCAGTGCAGACCAGGGTGTTTCCCGGGCGCGATGTGCGGGCGGGAAGAGCAGCCTTGACGGCACACCTCGCCACGTCCGTCAAGGAGATCCCGATGAGCACGTTCCTGAGCCAGCCGTTCACTCACCTCCAGACTTCTGACCGCTCGCTCGCCATCCGCCTGGCTACCGCTCCCGGGCTGGTCCGCGCCGGCGCCGGTAGCTGGGACGACGACCGGACGCCCATCAAGCCGCTCTCGATGGAGAGCGCCTACGCGGATCCCATGCTGCTGCGGGATCTCGGAGCCCGAGGCGCTCGATACGCGGAGGACCTCGGCGTCGACGTCATCGTCGGCGCGGAGACCGCAGGCGTCCCGCTGGCCGCTTCGATCGCCCTGGAGGGCGGGATGCCGTTCGCGTTCGTCCGCAAGCCCGGGTATCGCGGTCACGAGATCGACGAGCCGCCGGTCCGAGGGGCGGACGTCGCGGGCCGGCGGGTGCTCTTCGTGGACGACGCGATCTCGAGCGGCAGGTCCGTCGAGCGCTTCACGGCCGCCCTGGCCCTTGCCGGCGCCGAGGTCGTCGGCGTGTTCGTCCTCGTCGACATGCGCGAGGTCGCGGGCACCGTGACGAGCGTGGCCGCCGCGCTCCCCACCGAGTCGGTGAGCACGTACCTGCAGGTCCTCTCCGACGCCGCGGCCGACGGCGTCCTCGATCCCGCCGTCCACGCGCTCAGCGTCGACGCGATCATCAACCGCTGGACCGACGAGGACCCGCGCTGGGCTCTCCTTCCCGCAGCGGCGTGATCGCGTCGAGGACGATCGCGGCGTACTCCGCCGGCGCCTCCTCCCAGACGAAGTGGCCGGCATCGATGATCGCCAGCCGGCTGTCGGGCAGCCGCTCGTCGAGGAACTCGGCGTTGGCGAGCGGGACCACGGGGTCGTGGCGGCCGTTGATGATCGTGACCGGCGTCGCGATCTGCGGCAGCAGCTCGGCAAGCTCGGGCAGCTCCTCGGGATACCTGCGCACGTAGCGCATGGACTCGACGAACCGGTCGCCGTCGTAGCAGTCGAGGTAGTCCGCGCGGACGTCATCCGGCACCCCGCCCGCGATCGTGTCCACCGCCACATTGACGATCGCGCGCGGGTCCATCCTGCGGTACTTGTCCAGGTCAGGGTCGAGCACCCAGGACGCCAACGGCTCACCGAGCTCGAGCGGCACGGCAGCTCCGCCCGTCCCGACGATCACGCTCGCGATCCGCTCCGGATACGCCGCCGCCGCGAACAGCGCGGCCGACGTGCCCACGTCCGGCGCGACGATGTGCGGCCTGCCCAGTTCGGCCTCGGCGATGAGCCGGCCCAGGAACTCGCCCATCGCCCGCGGGGACAGGAGGTCGGCCCGGCGCTCTGACGCGCCGAAGCCGGGCAGGTCGATGGCGAAGAGATGCGCGTGCTCTGCCAGCGTCGACCACATCGGGGCGAACGCGTAAACGCTCTCGGGCCAAGGACTCGTGAGCACGACCGTCCGTTCGTGCGGACCGTCGCTCTCGGCATAGCGGATCCGGACGCCGTCAACCGTCCGGAACTGTGGCTTTATGACCTCGACAGAAGACATGCACGGCAGCCTCCGCGGTCGTGCCGTCCTTCGCACCCGTGGACCCCCGGGCCGCGCCAGGGATTTTCACGGGCGCGATCGCCGGGTGCCGAGACGGGGCAGAAGATCGGCAATGTCGTCCTCACTGTCAGGCGCGAGGCGTAGCGTCAGCGATGCCATGGACGCGATCACGTCATCGATGACCCGCGAGGAGATCGCCGCGGTTCTGGGCGGTGACAGGCTGTACTCGGCGGGCCGTGACCGCCTCTACACGGTCGAAGAGCTCATGACCGGCTACCGGTCGGACGCGCCGATGCAGAGCCTCGACGCCCGCCTCGCCGCTCACGTCAAGGCGGCCGGCGTCCCGCCCGCCGATGTCACCGAGGCGATCGCCCAGGTCGTTCACGACCAGGGCGTCGACCACGCCTTGCGCGTCTTCGTCGCGGCCTCCGTCGCCGACGGACGGCACATCGCCGGCGTCATGGGCGGGGCCTCGACACCGAGAGATGCACCCGCGTACCGGCTCGCCGCTCAGACCGCGAAAGCGCTGAGCGAGGCCGGGTTCCTCGTGGCCACCGGCGGGGGCCTGGGAATCATGGAGGCGGGCAACCTGGGCGCCTATTTCGCGGGGCGCCCGGACGACGAGCTCGACGCCGCCATCGATGAGCTCGGACGCTGCCCGACCTACTGGGAGCACGAAGCCGAGTACGTCGATACGGCGCGCGAGGTCGCCGCCCGGCGGCCCTCCGGCGCGCCGAGCCTTGCCGTCGCCACCTGGCGCTACGACGGCGAGCCGATCAGCCAGTTCGCCACCCACATCGCCAAGCTCTTCCAGAACTCGGTTCGCGAGGACGGCCTCCTCAGCATCGCCGACGCCGGAGTGGCCTACTTCGACGGCAGCTTCGGCACGCTGCAGGAGATCTTCCAGGACCTCGCCCAGAACGGCTCGGCCGCGGCGACCGAGCAGGCCGCCATGGTCTTCGTCGACACCGCCGCCTACGGCCGGCCCGGATCGCCCTTCCACCTCGCTCGCGCCCGGGCCGCCCGCGCCGAAGCGCCATTCGATGACCTCGTCACCGTCGCCGACTCCCCTGACGCGGTAGTGGCGGCCATCAGGGCCGGGCGCGACCGATAGCTGCGTTCCGCTCGTCGCAGCCGTCACGAGCGCGAACGCACCGCGTTGTAACCTCGCTGACCTCATGGAAGTCGCCGAGACCTCATACGTCGCGCTTCGTGCGCACCGCAGTCCCGAGACCGCCGCGTGGTGGGCCGAAGCCGGCAGGTGGTCCGGTTCGGTGCCGCCACCAGTCGCCGCGCTTCTCGCCGGCCGCACGCGGGTCGAACTCAGCGTCACCGAGGCGGACGCGGCCCTCGGCTGGGCCGCCACGCTGCCGACCTGGGCGGATGCCGACCCGAAGCCGCTGCACGTCCACGCGCACGCGTGACGGGGCGGTTTCCGATTGTTTGACAGCTCTCGAATCGGCGGTACCGTAGGTATCGATTGATGCGTACGGCCGTCCGCCGGCGCCCCCTCTCTCCCCAGCCCCCTCCCCACTCGCAGTTCCCCCATAGGAGCAACATCGTGTCCGCACTGCCACGCGGCGCGCACGTCTCGTCCCCCCTTGACCGCTCGTTGGTCGAGCAGCACCTCGAAGCGCTGCTGCGTACGGCACGCGCACTGACCGGATCGCGGCACGACGCCGAGGATCTCGTCCAGGAGACGCTCGCACGCGTGCTGGCGCGACCACGAATCGTCCGCCGGCAGGACGATCCGCGGTATCTGATCCGCGCGCTGCGTAACACCTGGATCGACATGCAACGCGCGCGCAAGGCGCGCCCGCCGACAACCGGCGCGGAAGCGCTCGAGCGGATCGTGGATCGCGTCGGCGATCCGAGCGAGCTCGCGCTCGACGTGGGCGTGGTCCACGGCGCCATTCGCGACCTCTCGCCGAAGCTGCGCGCCGCGATCGCGGCCGTCGACGTGCTCGGCCTGTCCTATCGCGAGGCGGCCCGCGCACTCGGGATCCGCCAAGGCACCCTGCAGAGCCGGCTCGCGCGCGCCCGTGCGCGAGTCACACTCGCGCTGTGTCCGGTCGAAGCGCCGACCTGATCGCAGGGAACAACCGCCGCTCGCGGCCCGTCAGACCAGATAGCACCCGCCACCGTCAGGCCTCCTGCGGAAACGCCCGGCCGACGTCGCACCGAAAACGGAGCACCCGATGCAGCAGCGACTCGCAACGACACGACCCCTCCCAGGACCATGGCTGTAGATCTGTGCTGGGGCGCCGAGCCACGGGCGGGTGCAGGCTCGCTGTGGCTGCGCGTGCGCGTCTGGTGGCGGCGCTCGGCGTTGGTCCGGCAGCTCGCATCCGGAGCGGACCCCGACGCCAGCGCCGAGCTGACGCTCGCGGCCCGGAGCCTGATCGGCGCCCCCAGCCGTCAGCGGCTCGCCGACGCGGTCGACCGCGTGATGAGCTTGGCGTCGCGACCACGCAACCCGTGGAGCACCAGAGTCGCGCTGAACCGCCGTGAGATCCTCTCCGCTCGTGGCGAGCTGGAGGCGCTCGGAGATCGCCTGCGCGACAGCACGCCCGCCCCGGTGCAGGGAATGGCGGCCGCCGCGCTCTTGCTCCAGGACGGTTCGAGCCCGGTCTACGACTGGCGGAGCAAGCAGAGCGTGTGGCGCCAGGCCAAGGAGGCGCGTGAACGACTCGACGACCCGGTTCGATGAGCGTCGTACACGCCGGCGCTGAGCGTCTCGGTCAAGCCCGCGGCGGCGCCGGGGACCAGGTGGACCGGGTGGACCGGAAGGCGGCGATGTCCCACCCCGCGAGGCGTGCGCCGGCCTCGTAGGCGCTCTGGCAGAACGCGAGCACCGCGCTGCGCGGATCGGAGGAAGTGCGCACCGCCTCGTACGGCAGGACGGCCAGCGACCCGGCGCCGGACGGGACCCATTCGCCGGCCGACAACGGCTGATCGCGCAGGCCGTCGGGCTCGGGAGCGGTGTAGGAGTAGTACGCGGCATCGCCCAGGTTGTCATCCCCGGCCCAGAACCCGAACGAGATGACCTCCTGCGAGTACGCCTCGCGGGTGACCGGATCGACGTCCAGCGCGGCGCCTGGCCGGCCGGAGAACCGCGTCACCGCCAGGTCGAGCCCGTGCCAGAACACGTGGACGGGGCTTGTCTTGCCGTTGAACCAGCCGCTGAACTCCTCCAGCACCGAGTCCGACCAGTCCAGCACCCGCCCGAAGCGGGCGATCGCCTCCCGATCCCAGGACGCATGCTCCCGATCCTCGGGGAACGGCGTCGTCATCGGCACGCCGTACGGCTTCTCGTTGATCTGGACGTCGACGCCCAGCTCGCCGAGCAGCGCGTGGATGCGGGCATCGAACTCGGCGACCGACAACCCGTCGATCAGCTCGAACGACCTCGTACGCCCGTCGGCCGTCCGGACGATCACGGCGTGGTCGACGAAGTCGATCGCGATGTCGAACGTGGTGTCGCGGTGGCGAAGCCGACGGGTCGTGAGACCCCGCACGTCGACGTACAGCGCGGCGTTCCACCAGTGATTGCGCGGCGCCGTGGTCGCCAGGCGGATCTTCCCGATGATCTGGGCGTAGAGGTGCAGCGTGTCCTTGGTCGCGCGCCAGTCTGCGAGGTGCAGGTCCGGCAGCGCGCTCATCTGGCCAGCGCCTCCAGCAGGGCGGCCGGCTCGTAGTCGCCACGGTGCACGACGCCGTCGATGAACAGGGTGGGCGTGCCGTTCACCTCGCCGGACGCCAGACCACTCCGCACGTCCCGTTCGACGCGCCCGAGCACGTCACCGCCGGTCCGGTCGGCGTCGAACCGCGCGATGTCGAGCCCGAGTCGGTCTGCATAGCGCCGCAGGTCATCGTCGGCGAGCGCCCGCTGGCGATGGAAGAGCAGCTCGTGCATCTCCCAGAACCGGTCCTGAAGCGCGGCCGCCTCCGCGGCGCAGGCCGCGCCCAGCGCGTGCGGGTGGATCTCGGTCAGCGGAAAGTGCCGGAACGCGAATCGGACATCCGCACTGCGCTCGACCCGCTCGATCGACCGCAACGCTCGCCGGGAATACGGGCACTGGTAGTCGCCGTACTCGACGATGACGCGGGCCCCCACCTCGCCGCGGACGTGATCGACCGCCTCGTCCAGCGGCTCCAACCCAGCCTCTGACGACTCGAACTCCGTCATGGTGATGACCATGACAGGTTGACAGCCCGGCCCGGGGCGTCGACCGGGGGTTCCACGGGCGCGATGAGCCACACGCTGGGCGATCGTGCGCCGGCACCGCTTGACCAGCACTGAAGGAGGACGGATGTCCGCTACTGAAGCTGCCGCAGCCGGCGGCACGGCAGTTCGCCAGTTCGAGGTGGCCTTTCCCGACGAGGAGCTCAGCGATCTCCGCAGGCGCATCAATGCGACGAGGTGGCCTGAGCGCGAGACAGTCAGCGACGACTCGCAGGGTGTGCCGCTCGCGCTGATGCAGGAGCTCGCGGGCTACTGGGCGACGGATTACGACTGGCGACCGTGCGAGGCGAAGCTCAACGCCCTGCCGCAGTTCCTCACGGAGATCGACGGACTGGACATCCACTTCATCCACGTCCGCTCCCAGCACGAGGATGCGCTGCCGCTGATCGTCACGCACGGGTGGCCCGGCTCGATCGTGGAGCAGCTGAAGATCATCGAGCCGCTCACGAATCCCACGGCACACGGCGCGAGCGCGAGCGACGCGTTCCATCTGGTGATCCCCTCGCTGCCGGGGCACGGGTTCTCCGCCAAGCCGACCGCCGCCGGGTGGGATCCCCCGCGCACCGCGCGTGCCTGGGTGGAGCTGATGAAGCGCCTTGGCTACACCCGATTCGTGGCGCAGGGCGGCGATTGGGGTGCGGCCGTGACCCAGACGATGGGCATACAGGCAGCGCCGGAGCTCCTGGGCATCCACTCCAACATGCCCGGCACCGCGCCGGCCGAGATCGCCGAGGCGTTCCAGCGCGGCGACCCGCCGCCGTCCGGGCTCACGGACGAAGAGCGCCGCGCCTATGACCAGCTGAGCGAGTTCTATGCCAAGCACGTCGCCTACGCGCTGATCATGGGGACCCGTCCGCAGACCATGTACGGACTTGCGGACTCGCCGATCGACCTCGCCGCGTTCGCGATCGACCACGGCGACGGCACCGGCCAGCCCGGGCTGATCGCGCGGATCCTCGAGGGCCGCCTGCAGGGCGACCTCACGCGAGACGACATCCTCGACAACATCACGCTCTACTGGCTGACGAACACGGGGGTCTCCGCGGCTCGCTTCTACTGGGAGAACAAGGCGGGCTTCTTCGAGGCCAAGCCCATCACGATCCCGTACGCCATCAGCGTCTTCCCGGACGAGCTCTACCAAGCACCTCGGAGCTGGGCTGAGCGCGCGTATCCCGACAACCTCATCCACTACAACCGGCTCGACCGAGGCGGCCACTTCGCGGCCTGGGAACAGCCGCAGCTGTTCGCGGACGAAATGCGCACAAGCTTCCGGTCACTGCGTTAGACGCGCTCGCTGGTGGTGCCGCGGCCGCGGCACCACCAGCTCTTCGTCGGCGCGGTGCGACACCGTCCTGCACCGATCCTGAGGGATAATCGCGGGAACGAAAGGAGCGCGCGTCGACGTGGCCAACCCGCCACATGTGCCGCAGCCCGGGACGGAGCTGGAGGAGTTCTTCGACCTCTCGATCGACCCGCTGTCGATCATCGGCTTCGACGGCAGGTTCAAGCGCGTGAACGCGGCGTTCGTGAGCCTCTTGGGGTATACGAAGCAGGAGCTCCTCTCGCGGACCGCTCTCGACAACCTCCATCCTGATGACGTCGGGCCGGCGCGCGAGGCGCTGGCGCACCTCGCGGAGGGGCACGATCTGGTTGGGTACGAGGTCCGCGTCATCTGCGCCGACGGCTCCGTGCGGTGGCTCGAGTGGAACACGCGGTCGATGCCCGAGCGGGGCGTCCTGTACGGCGTCGCACGGGACACAACCGAGCGCCGCCGCATCGAGGCCGAGTTGCGCGAGGCGCAGCGCCTGCTCGAGGCCAGTCGCGACAAGCTGCGCGTGCTCGCGGAGGAGCAGGCGGCGCTGCGGCGGGTGGCGACGCTCGTTGCTCAGGACGTCCCGCCGACGGAGCTGTTCGACGCGGTCGCGCGAGAGATCGGCACGCTTTTCGGCGCCGATTTCTCGGGAATGATCAGCTACGAGGACGACGCGTCCGTCGCGACCGTGGCGACCTGGGCCGCAGCAGGCGAGCACCCGCCCGTTCCCGCTCGCTGGGACACGGTGCCGGGCGATCCGGCGATGATGATCGTGGCGGCACGCGAGGCCACGCGCGTGGACGACTGGAGCAGGGTTCCAGGATCGATCGCGGCGGTCATCCGCGACGTGCTCGGGGTGAGCTCGTCGGTCGGTTGCCCGATCGTGGTGGAGGGCCGACTGTGGGGCGCCCTGGCCGTCCACAAGCAGAGCCAGCCGCTGCCGCCGGATACCGAGTCGCGTATCGCGCAGTTCACCGACCTGGTCGGCACCGCCATCGCCAACGCTGAGTCGCGCCGGAGGGCGGACCAGCTCGCGGAGGAGCAAGCCACGCTGCGGCGCCTGGCCACGCTGGTCGCGCGGGAGGCACCGCTCGAGACGGTGTTCGCGAAGGTCGCCGAAGAGGTGGCGAAGACTCTCGGCGACGCGGACTCGGCACTGTGGCGCGACGACGGCGACCGAGCCGTGACCGCGGTCGCAGCGCGCCGGCCGGGCGTCGGCCCCGGGGTCCGGGTCGGGACGCGGCTCACGCTCGACGGGGACTCTGTGATCGCGGTGGTGCTCCGCGAAGGGCGGTCCCACCGGATCGACGACTTCTCGCAGATCGCCGGAAGCGTCGCCGAGCGCGCCCGTGAGCTCGGGATGCGCTCGGCGGTGGGCTGCCCGATCGTCGTCGGCTCGCGCACGTGGGGAGTGATGACGGTCGCGACGTACGGGATGGAGCCGTTCGCCCCGGACACCGATACGCGCGTCGCCCGTTTCAGCGACCTCGTGGCCACGGCGATCGCCAACGCCGAGACGCGCGCGGAGGTGGAGTGGCTCGCCGACGAGCAGGCCGCGCTGCGGCGGGTGGCGACGCTGGTCGCGGAGGGGGCCTCGCCGAGCGCGGTCCTGGACGCGGTGGCCGCGGAGATGGAGCAAGCGCTCGGCGCCGACGCGGCGATGCTGCTCCGTTACGAGCCGGACGAAGAGGTCACCGTGGTTGCGCGCCGGGTTCCGCACCCGCGCAGGGTGCCGCCGGGAACGCGCGTAAGCCACGAGGGCGAGAACGTGACCTCAATGGTCCGGCGCACCGGCCGGCCCGCCCGAATCGGGGAGTACCAGCGAGCGCAAGGGCCCATCGCGGACCTTGCCCGTGCAGTGGAGTGGAATGTCAGCGCGGCCGTCGGAGCACCGATCGTCGTCGACGGGCGGCTCTGGGGCGTGATCATCGCGAGCTGGGGCGACGAGCGGTCGCCGCCAAGCGACACCGAAGAGCGCATGGCCAAGTTCGCCCAGATGCTCGACACCGCCATCGCGAACGCCGACAGCCGTGACCAGCTCATCTCTTCGCGGGCGCGCCTGCTCACCGCCGGAGACGAGGCCCGCCGCCGGGTCGTGCGGGATCTGCACGACGGCGCACAGCAGCGGCTGGTGCACACGATCGTGACGCTCAAGCTCGCGCAGCAAGCGGTCCGCGACCAAGACCGAAAGGCCGAGTCGCTGCTCGGCGACGCGCTCGAGCAGGCGGAGCAGGGCAACCGCGAGCTGCGCGAGCTCGCACACGGGATCCTTCCCGCAGTGCTCACCCACGGTGGCCTCCGAGCGGGCGTCGACGCCGTCGTGGCACGGCTCGACCTGCCGGTGCACGTCGAGGTCCCGGCCGAGCGGCTTCCTGCCGAGATCGAAGCCAGCGCCTACTTCATCGTGGCCGAAGCGCTGACAAACGTCGTCAAGCACTCGCACGCCGGACACGCCGAGGTCACGGCATCCCGGGCGGACGGGATGCTGCGCATCGAGGTTCGCGACAACGGCGCCGGCGGCGCCGATCCCGCTGGTCACGGGCTCGTGGGGATGCGCGACCGGGTGACCACGCTCGGCGGACGGCTCGAGATCGAGAGTCCCGCCGGTGCCGGCACGCTCGTGGCCGCCACGCTGCCGCTCTCCGCTGACTAGCTCTGGTCGTCGACGCGGCCCGCGCGCTGCCGTGGCCGCCATCCGGGTCCGCGCCATCGCGCGGACCCGGGGCAAGCCAGATGTCTAGCGGCGGTCGTCGTTCTCGGTGTAGGGGTCACGGCTGCCCGACTTCGCCAGGCCGCGGCTGACCATGTAGCCGACCGTGAGGATCGTCACGTACAGCCATGCCTGCTTGGCGCCGAAGCCGCCGGCGTCGGACTGGTCGACGACCAGGGCGGCGATCAGCACGCCGACGACGGCCACGACGTACGCAATCATCTCGGTCGTCTTGAACGCCGACTTGGTCTCCGTGCTGCGACGGACGGGCCCACGTTCGCGGACCGCGTTGCCGTCGCCGGTGATTCGGGTGGGTGCTGCGGGAGAGGTGGCCATGGAATGGCTCCTTGTGTCTAAGGCCGAACCGTCGCCCGAGCGTGCTCGTGGCGGCGTTCAGCGGTTCAGGTGGGAATCGGAAGGCCTGGATGGACCCCCGGCCGACGCCGTATGCAAGCCACCTGAGCGCCGCTCCCTTACTGGCAAGCCGCGCGCGAGGCAAGGGACTTCGCCTACGTCTCGGGTACCGACGAAGCCAGATCCGCTGCTCGCGTCACGAGCCCCGGACCAATGCCCTCGAGGTCTTCACGCTGCCCGGCCCCGCGATCCGATCAAACACGGCCACCGTGGGCGTACATGGCACGTAACCCTGGGTTGACGGGAGGATGATTGACTCGTCATGAGGATTGTGTCGAGCCTCACGCGCAGCGGGTCGTCGATCGGCCAGAGCGATTCGATCGTGAACGCGATCAGGATGCGTCTCGAGGATGCCGGCAATCAGGTGTGCGGCACGCCGGTCGTCTACGAGGATCTCGATGGCGGCAGTGAGGAACGTGGTTCGTGGGACGCCGACCGCGAGCAGGCGAACGCCCGCTATGCCGCCGGCCGGCCCGACGTCGTCGCCTACATCGCCACGCTCGACACCGACGCGGCGCCGTACTCGATCCCGATCACCAACGCTGCGGGCCCGTTGTTGATGATCTCGCCGTGCAACACCTATCCGGGTCTGACGAGGCCGTTCGCGCCCGGCGAGCCCGATCTGCATTACCCGACCGGCCGTCGCAACTACCTGCGCACGGCCCTGCGCGACGATCTCCAGGGCGCGTTCGCCGCGCAGTGGGCGGCCGAGCTCGGGGCACGCCGGGTGTTCGTCCTGCACGACACCGAGCCCTGTGGTCGCGGCGTCGCGCTGCCGTTCGCCGACGCCTGTCGCCCGCTCGGCGTCGAGCTCGCCGGGGATCCGGTGGGGATCGAGCCGAAGCGCTCCGAGTACAGCGCGCTGGCCAAAGCGATCGCTGACAGCGGCGCGGACCTGGTGTTCTACGGCGGCATCATCCAGAACGGCGCCGGGCCGCTGTGGCGCGACGTCCGCACCGCGGCGCCGGCCGTCACGATGATGGGTCCCGACACGCTGTTCGAGCACGCCTTCATCGAGGACGCGGGCGAGCATGCCGAGGGGACCCTGATCACGTTCGGAGCCGTGCCGCCGGCGCTGCTCGAAGGGCGAGGCCGGGCGTTCTTCGAGCGCTACGTCGAACGGTTCGGCCAGGAGCCCGAGTGCTACGCGGCGTCGGCCTACGACGCGACCGGCGTGGTCCTGCAGGCCGTCGAGCATGTCGGCCGCATCGACCGCGCCGCCATCACCGAAGCCGCCTTCGCCACGCGCGACTTCGAAGGTCTCCTCGGCCGTTGGAGCTTCGATGCCAACGGTGACATCGACCTCCGGCGTGCCACGCGACTCACCGTCCGAAACGGCCGCTTCGAGCCGCTCGCGGTGTTGTCGATCGACGACTAGGCGGCTTCCGCGTCGGGCGGCTCCGTGAGCTCGGGGGCGACGATCAGCCGTGCCGGCGTATCGAGCCCGGCGAGCGACGGCAGCGGCTTCTCCGATCCCGCCCCGGCCTCCTCGAGCCGTCGCAGCTGAGGCAGTACGCGGGCGTCCAGCGACCCGGCGCCCTGGTTGTAGGCGTTCACAGCGGAGTTCAGCTGGCGACCGAGCTTCGCGAAGGGCTCGAGGAACGTCGCGATGCGCTTGTGCAGCTCCCTGCCCGCCGCCGCGATCTCGCGCGCCGACTCCGCGATCTTCTCCTGGCGCCACCCGTAGTAGGTCGCGTGCAGCAGTGCGATCAGCGTCGTCGGTGTCGCGATCAACACGCCTTTCGCCGCGCCGTGCTCGAGCAGCGTCGGCTCGGCCTCGAGCGCGGCGCAGTACACGCCCTCGTTCGGGATGAACATCACCACGAACTCCGGGCGATGAAGCGAACTGGGCGTGGTAGCTCTTCGACGCCAGCGCGTCGATGTGCTGCCGCGTCTGGCGCCCGTGCCGGCGCAGCAGCTCCTGCTGCTCGGCCTCGTCGCTCGTGTCGAGCGCGCGGAGATAGGCCTCCATCGGCACCTTCGCGTCCACCACGACCTCTCGCTCGGCGGGCAGGTGCACGACGAGATCAGGACGCAGCCGGCTCCCATCCGCCTCGCTCACGCTCACCTGTGAGACGAAATCGACGTGCTCGGTCATGTTCGCGGCCGCCACGCAGTTGCGCAACTGCATCTCGCCCCACGCGCCGCGCACCTGCGGACGCTTCAGCGCCGAGACCAGCGTCCCGGTCTGATCGCGCAGGCGACCGACCTCGGCGCTCATCGCCTCGAACATCTGCCGCATCTGCCCCTGCGTCGTCCGGCGGTCCTGGTCGAGCCGGGCGACCTCGTCGCTGACGCGCTTGAGGTTCTGCGCGATCGGGTCCAGGCTCCGTTTGATCTCCTCCGTGCGCTTCCCGAGCTCGCCGGAGGCGGTTGCGCGATCCGCTTCCCGCTGCGCGGTCGCCAGCTTCCCGACGTGTTCGGAGACCTGACGCAGCGTGTCAGAGGAGATCGCCTTCATCTGCTCGGCGAACTGCTCGCGGTTGCCCGAGAGCAGCGTGATCTTCTCCTCCGTCGCGGCCTGCAGGTCCGCGAGCTGCCGCTCATGGGCGGACTCGCGCTCGGCCGACAGCCGGGCAACAAACTCGGCGTTGCGGGCCGCTTCCGTCGCGGAGCGCAGCCGCGGGATCAGCAGAATCGCGAACGCCCCGGCGCCGATGAGAAGTCCGAGAAGAAACGGTGCAGTCATGTGGCCCTTCCTTGCTCGCTGTTGAGCCTTAGAGGTGAGGCAACGTCACAGACAAGGTATCGCGCCGGTCGGCGGACCACGCGCTCGTCGATGTGGCACGGTAGACGCGGTGCTGGACGTCGAGCACGTCGACTTCGTCTCGGTCCCGACGCGGGACCTTGCCCGCTCCCGGCGGTTCTACGCCGACGTGCTCGGGCTGCCGCCCAGCATCCACAACCCTGACGAGTTCGAGACGCCCAACGTCACGCTCGCCCTCTGGGAGCCGGAAGCCGACGGCGTGCAGTTCGCGCCCAACACCGCCGGCATCGCGCTCCGCGTTCCCGACGTCGCCGCTGCAAGGGAGCGCTTGACCAAGCACGGCGTCAGATTCATCGGCGAGACGGTCGACACCGGCGTGTGCCACATGGGCTTCTTCTACGACCCGGACGGCAATGTCCTGATCCTGCATCGGCGGTACGCGCCGCGCTAGTCACGGCAGCGCCATTCATGACCCAGACGGCGGCCCGCGCGCGCTCAGGCAGGCACGGGCGCGGGGGGCGGCGCGTCGACAGGTTCCGGCTCGTCCGGGGCTTCCGGGTCCTGGGGTTCGACAGGTGGGGCGGCGTCGCGTTCCGCGCCGACGCGCGGGAGCCATTCCAGCCACCCGGGCAGGTACCAGTTCCAGTCGCCGAGCAGCTTCATGGACGCAGGCAGCAGGACGCCGCGGATGATGGTCGCGTCGATCAGAACGGCCGCGGCGAGCCCCAGGCCAAGCTCCTTGAAGTCGAGGAAGCTCAGGGTGATGAAGACCGCGAACACGCCGACCATGACGGCGGCCGCGCTGGTGACTGTCCCAGCGGTGGTCGAGATCCCTTGCTTGACGGCCTCATCGGTGGTCATGCCGCGGTCGTAGAGCTCGCGGACGCGAGAGAGGATGAAGACGTGGTAGTCCATCGAGAGCCCGAACAGGACCACGAACAGGAACAGCGGCAGCCAGTTGGTCACGCCGCCGATCGACGTGAACCCGAGCAACGACTCTCCGTGGCCGTACTGGAAGACCAGCACGAGCACCCCGTAGGCCGCCCCCACCGAGAGCAGGTTGAGAATGATCGCCTTGATCGGGATCACGATCGAGCGGAACGTGACCAGCATGAGCAGGAAGGCGAGGCCGAACACGAACGCGAAGATCAGCGGCAGCCGGCTCTTGAGCTGACTGGCGAAGTCCTCCGAGCTCGCCGCTTCGCCGCTGACGTTGACCGTCGCGCCCTCGGCCCGGCCCACCGTCGCCGGGATGATCTGATCGCGCAGCACGCTGAGGGCGTGCGTCGAGGGGGCGTCGTTGCCGCTGCCGGGCGTCGGGACGTTGATCTGCGCGACCGTGCCGTCCTTGCTGTAGATGACCTCGGTCCCGGGCAGGAACGCCTGGGAGTCCTTGACCTCGGTGCGCAGGGCGCTGATGCCGGCCGCCACGGGCCCCGAGCGCACGTCATCGGCCTCGACGACCACCGTCGCCGTGACGCCCTCGGTCGGGAACACGGCCTTGACCTTGTCGTAGGTCACGATGATGGGAATGTCCTGCGGAAGCTGTTCGACGCCGCTGGTGACGATCTTCATCTGCAGCGCCGGGAACGCCAGCGCGAGCAGCAGCCCGCCCGCGAGCAGAACCGACAGACCTGGGCGGCGCATCACGCGGCCGGTGAGCGCCGTCCAGAATCGCGACTGCCCGGCGGGCCGGCGCCGGCGGCCGAGCACCGGGATGCGGCCCTTCTCTACCCGGTCGCCGAGCCACGAGAGCATCGCCGGCAGCACGGTCAATGAGGCGAACACGGCGATCGCCACCACGACGATCGCGCCCTCGGCGAACGAGATGAAGGACTTGTCGCCGCTGATGAACATGCCGGCCATCGCGACGATCACGGTCACGCCGGAGATCAGCACGGCGCGACCCGAGGTCGCGGCGGCGGTCTCCAAGGCGGAGCGCTCGCTGCGCCCATTGGCGCGCTCCTCGCGCTCGCGGCGGAGGTAGAACAACGAGTAGTCGACACCGACCGCGAGGCCGATCAGCAGGATCACTGCCGGCAGGTTGGCGTCCACGGGCAAGAGGTGGCTTGGAAGCGCGACGAGGCCGAGGGCGGCCAACACCGCGGTGATCCCGATCAGCAGCGGCAGCCCGGCCGCGACGAGCGTGCCGAAGGTGATGGTGAGGATGATCAGGGTGAGCGGCAGGGAAAGCTCTCCCGCCTTCGCGAGGTCCTCGGTGATGACCTCGTTGATCGCCTTGTTGGCGCTGGCGTCGCCGAGCTGCCTGATGTCCAGCGTCGGATGCGCGGCCTGAGCCGCCGCGACGGCGGCGAGGGTTGCATCGACCCGGTCGGCTGCGAGCGTCGAGTCGCCGGCGATCTCGAAGTCCACGAGCGCGGCGTGGCCGTCGCCCGAGACCGCGCTGTCGCCGGACAGCGGCGACTTGACGTTCCTGACATACGGAACCTTCGACAGGCGGGCCGTCACGTCCCCGACGGCTGCCTGGAATGCCGGGTCCTTGACCGTGAGCTTGTCGCTCTGGATGAACACGGACTCCTTGACCGGGCGCAGACCCGCGTCCTGCAGCGCCACCTCGGCCTTGTGGGATTCACCCGAGAACTGATCGACGTCGGAGATCTGCGTCGTGCCGACGGCGTTGCCGGCCATGAAGACGACGACGACGAACGCCAGCCATCCCCAGATCGCCTTCTTGCGGTGCCGACCGCTCCAGGCGGCCATGCGGGCCGCAAGGTTGTGCTTCGAGGACGGAGACGACATGCCCGGCTCCTGACGATTGCGTTCGGGCGGATCGCTGCGGATCTCGCCCTGCGCCGGCCGAGTGTTGGAGCCGGAAACCACATCGCTCGCCGAAGGTTGGGGCGAAGCGACTCGCCGAGCCTACACCCGTGCGGAGATGCCTGCACGGGATTAGACTCGACCTGGCTTGGAGCGGCTTATGAACGACCGCGAGACCGGGCACCTGCGTGTGCTGATCGCCAACGAACGCCAGGACCGCCTGGCGCTCGTCGCCCCGATCGTCATCGGACTGGGACACGAGGTGATCGCGCGCGAGATCGAGGTCGAGGACGTCGGAACCGTGACCGCCCGCGAGCGACCCGACGTCGCGCTCGTCGGCCTCGGTGACAGCTCCCGGCATGCGCTCGACCTGATCGACACGATCGTCCGGCAATCCGCCTGTCCGGTCATCGTGCTCCTCCATGCGCGCGACCCCGAGTTCATCAAGGAGGCATCCAAGCGCGGCGTCTTCGCCCACATCAGCGACGCCGACATCGATGAATGGCAGAGCTCGATCGACATCGTCCTGCGCCGCTTCGCCGAGTATCACGACCTCGAAGGCGCGTTCGGACGCCGCGCCCTCATCGAATGCGCAAAGGGCATCCTGATGGAACGCCACGCCATCGACGGGACAAGCGCGTTCGAGATGCTCCGCGAGCACTCACGCGTCGACAACCGCAAGCTCATCGACCTCGCCACCGCCGTCGTCGACGGGCACCGGCTCCTTCCGAAACAGCCGCCGCGCGCCTGACCTGAGGCGCCGAACGCGGTAGCGTCGTCGGGGCAGTGCACCAGGGAGGCGGCGGCGCGCGCCGCCGTCGCACCCGGAACGAGCAGCGAGCGACGGGAATGCGTCGGGAGTGCCGACGCCCGCTTCTCCCGACGGTTAGGAGCCTCTCATGAGGCCGAAGTCATTCAGCCACGCCGAAGCAGCTTTCCTCGTCGGCGTCCCGCTCGCATGGGCGGTCCTACTGCTGTTTCACCCGACCGGTGACGACTACTACCCCGCCATTGCGGACAGCGTGACGCGCTGGCTGGTGGTGCATCTCGGCACGATGCTGTTCATCCCGCTGCTCGCAGTCGCGATGTTCGTGCTGCTGCGCGGCATCGACGGCACCGCCGCGCGGGTCAGCCGCGTCGCGCTCGTCGTCTTCGCCATCGTGTACGCCGCGTTCGAGGTGACGGTCGGCGTCGGCTCGGGCATCATCGCCGCCGCCGTCAACGACCTCCCCGCCGGCGAGCGCGCGTCGGGCGCCGACATGTTGACCAGCTACAACGAGAGCCGCGTCATCACCGTCTTGAGCACGACCGGCAGCATCGCCTGGCTCGTAGCCGTGACGGCCGCCGGGGTCGCGCTCTACCGCCGCGCCAACACCGCCAGCTCCGTCGCGGTCGTACTGCTGTTCGTCATCTCCGCGCCGGGGATCGCCATCCACGTCACGCCGTTCGGTCCCGTGGGTCTCGCGCTCTTCATCGTGGCGCTGCTGCTCGTGATGCGAACCGCTGCCGCGAAGGCCGCCCCGGTCGCGCCGCTGGTCGGGCCGCCGGCGCGGCGTAGCGCGGCGTCGTCACGGACCGGGTTCGCGTTCCAACAGGAAGATCTCGGCAGCCGTATCCGGCGCGATGTGGTTGGCGCTCATGAACGCTTGCACGCTGGATGCGGTCAAGCGTTCGACCACCGCGATCAGATCGACGCGCATGGCCTCCTGAAAGGTGAGGCGCAAGCGCAGCACCTCAGCCTCTTTGCCGGAGTCGACCAGGCTGTGCTCCGCCTTGGTCATGAGGTCCTGCAGGATCACGACGACCGTCGTACCGTCGATCGTCGTACGGGCCCTGGTCGGCCCCCTTCCCGTGTACTCGGAGAAGACGTGCACGACGGCCGTGGAGATGGCCGCGGCGAGCCGGCCCTCGGTCGCACGGTGGTCGCGGGAGGAGCCGTCGCTGGACGATATGGGCATAGAGCCCCGGTTCTCGCTCCCCTCAGAGGCAAAGTCGCGCGCGAGGCGGAGAGAAACGAGAAGAGCCCGACGGCGAGATCATCAGTCTATCCCTTCATTGGTGCTGCGCGACATGCGTGGTACGGTTGCCGGAGCAGGGAGCCTCAGCCCCGACGCGGCTCGGTGAGACGACAGCACTCGACCCAGACGCGCCGCTCCTGATCCTCCGCACTTGACGGAAACTCCGCTTACCGGTCGAACAGGATCGGCGACGGAGGGTCCACGGAGGGCGGCGATGCCCGCGATCGACAGAAGTTCGAGCGACGACGAGCCGTCAACTGGCATGGCCAGTGTCGGTCGTAACGGCGAGCGGGAGGGCACGATCGAAGGCCTGACCACGGCCCTGAGCCGATTGCGCCGTGGCGCCGCCGCCCTCAAGGCCGAGAACCGCCAGCTCCGCGCGGAGCTTGCCGAGCTCCACCTCGCGACCTCGGACCGCCCAGCATCGCAGAACCACCAGCTCGGGAAGCTGGCGGAGGTCGATCTTCCGAGCGGCCGCTCCGCGCCCGGCGCTGCGCGGATGATCGTCGCCCACTGCCTGATCGGGTTGGTGGCGCCGCCAATCCTCCGCGACGCGGAGCTGCTGGTCAGCGAGTTGGTCACCAACAGCGTCAAGCACGGTGAACTCAGCGAGAGCGACATCGTGCGCGTCAGCGTCTATCTCGCCGCGGACACGCTGCGGCTCGAGGTCGAGAATCCGGGCACCGCCGGCGTCGTCGCGTCGCGCCCGCCCGACCGCGGCGTTCGCGCGGGCGGGTTCGGCCTGCAACTCGTCGGCCTCCTCGCCGCCCGCTGGGGCGTGAGCCGCACCGCCAGCACGAACGTCTGGTTCGAGATGGGACGCATCTAGTCCGACTAGACTGTTCGTACAGGGCACTTCGCCGCTCTTGCGACACGCGACTTCCCGCAGAGCCCCGGTTCGGCCACACGCCGAGCCACCTCCCCGGAGGGTTTCCTCTCTCCAGCGACAGAAGGGCCGTCCTCCTAACGAGCATCCACCGCCGTAACCGGTGGTCTAACGCTCGGGAAGGTCATACAACATGCGCGAACGACATTTCCCGCGGGTGTGCCGCTCCTGCCACGCGCCGATGGCCCGCCAGGAAGACACGTGCTGGCGTTGCGGCACGCAATGGGCATCCGAGGATGCGCCGCGACCGACCCTGCGGGTCATCGCCGGCGGCCTCTCCGACGCACAGCAGACGGACCGCTGGACGAGCGAAGGCGGCAGCGTCGCCTCCGAAGCGGCCGGCCGGGTGCGCTGAGCCGACGAGTCGCTGACCGTGCCCGTGTACGTCTACCGTCGGCGGGACGGCTCGACCTTCGAGACTGAGCAACGCATGGCTGAAGACGCGCTGGTCGATTGCCCGACGACCGGCCAGCGCGTTGAACGGGTCCTGCAGCCGTTCACGCCGCGCTACACGGGCACCGGGTTCTACTCGACGGACCATCGCCCGAAGAACGGCGAGGGGCGGGGGTCTCCTCCACCCCCATAACGCAGGGCAGCCCCCCGCGGACGGGATGCTGGCACGGCTTCGGCGATCAACCGGTCGTGAGACCTTTCATCCCATGCCCGACCACGTCATGAACTACATCGAGAGCGAGGCCCCGGCCGAGCTCACGCTCATCGAGTGGCGTCGGGCCCGCGCCGCCGCCTCACCGCGCCGTCGCCGCAGCCTCCGCAGCCTGCTGCCGGCTTACCGCCGGCCTGCGTTCGCGTAGCAACCAGCCACTGCGCCGCGTCTCCCGTCGGGGGGTGCGTTACCCCTCGCAATCCGGAGAACCCATGCAAGAGAACACCCCATACACCGCTGCCAAGCGACGAAGCGCCGGACGGATCACGTCGATCGTCGCCGGCAGCGTCGCCGCCGTCCTGGCCATCGGCTTCATCGCCGCGGGCGCGCTCCTGCTCTGGGGCGACTCCAAGAAGGACGACCAGGGCTACCTCTCGACCGGCAAGGACCGCTACGCGGCGAGCACCTACGCGCTGGCGACCGACAATCTCGACATCGACCTCGACGGAGCGGGATGGATCATGGACCGCGACGACCTGGGCAAGGTCCGGCTCGCGGTCGACTCGAGCGCCGACAAGCCCATCTTCGTCGGTATCGCCCGCACCAGCGACGTCTCCGACTACCTGCACGGTGCCTCGTACACCTCGGTGACCGACGTCGACTACTCGCCGTTTCACGCCACATACCGCGACCACGACCACAGCGGCGACCGCCGCCCCGCACGACCGGCCGACCAGAAGTTCTGGGCAGCCTCGGCGCACGGCTCGGGCACGCAGACCCTCGCCTGGGACCTCGAGGATGGTGACTGGTCGATCGTCGTCATGAACGCCGACGGCTCCCGCGGCGTCGACACCGACATCAGCGCAGGCGCGAAGGTCCCGTTCCTCGGCACCCTCGGCTGGATCTCGCTCGGCGGCGCGCTGGTGCTGCTGATCACCGCCGGCACGCTCGTGTACCTGGGCGTTCGCCCGCCCCGCCCGCCTGCGGCTCAGACCGTCCGATCGCAGCCGTCAACGGACGTGTCCGCCGCGACCTAGGAACCGCCCGAGCGCAGAAACATCAGCACGGCCAGCACGCGTCGATGGTCATCGACCGCGGGCGGCAGGTCGAGCTTGGAGAGAATCGCGGTCACGTGCTTCTCCACCGCGCGCTCGGTGACCACGAGCGCCTGCGCCATTGCGGCATTGGAGCGCCCTTCTGCCATCAGACCCAGCACTTCATGTTCGCGTGGCGTGAGCACAGCGAGCGGGTCGGCGCGCCGCGAGCGGCCGAGCAGAAGGGCGACGACCTCGGGATCGAGGGCCGTTCCGCCGTTGGCCACCCGCCGCACGGCGTCGGTGAAGGTCGCAATGTCGGCGATGCGGTCCTTGAGCAGATAGCCGGTGCTCTCACTGGACTCGGACAGCAGGTCGAACGCGTACGCCTCCTCGACGTACTGCGAGAGCACGAGCACGGCGGTGTCGGGTTGCTCGGCGCGAATCTGTAGGGCGGCGCGTAGGCCCTCGTCGGTATGGGTCGGCGGCATGCGCACGTCAACCACCGCCACGTCGGGCTTGTGCGAGCGGACCTTGCGGAGCAGATCCACGCCTTCTCCGGCCTGGGCGACCACCTCGAAGCCCGATTCCTCCAGCAGCCGCGCGATTCCCTCACGCAGCAGCACAGAGTCGTCGGCGATCACCACACGCACGCGGTCCTCGCCCTCGCTTCCTCGCTCCTTGCTCGCGCGCCCAACGGCAGTCGTGGTCATGTTCGCTCAGGACTCAGCGCGGGCCGCGCGGCGGGGCCGACGATCGGCTCGAGTCGGCGCAGCGAGATCGATGGCGGGCTCGCGCGCAGGAGCGTGTTGCGCAGCCCGGCGGCAAGCGGGTTGCGGAGATGTGCGAGCCGCGACATCTGGCGTGACGCCTTGACGACCCCTGCTGTATGCCGACCGCGGTGCGCGCTGTAGCGCTCGAGCGCCGCGAGGACATCGTCGGTCGCGTCCAGCTCCTCGGAGAGCGCCACCGCGTCTTCGATCGCCTGGCAGGCTCCCTGGCCGAGGTTGGGGAGCATCGGGTGGGCGGCGTCGCCGGCGAGCGCGATCCGCCCGACGTTCAGACGCTCAAGCGGGCGCCGGTCGTAGAGGCACGTGCGGATGATCGCCTCCGGCGGGGTCGCGGCGATCAGTTCGGGGATGGGGACGTGCCATCCGGAGAAGGCGCGCGACAGCGCTGACTTCTCGGCAGCCGGCTCGTCGCCATCGCTCTCAGCGCGTCTCGTGCTGGCCCACCAATACGCCTGACTCCCGTTGAGCGTCGCGACGCCGAACAGCGACCCGCGTCCGAACGATTCGCCGCTGGGAACCCGGCGGCGGAGTGCGTCGTCGAGGGGCACCACGCCGCGCCAAGCGGTGATGCCCGCGTACCGTGGCGGCCCGTCGGCGAAGAGGGCGGCGCGGACGCGCGAGTTCAGCCCGTCGGCCCCGATCACGACGGCCCCGCGCTCAAGCCCACCGCCGACCAGGTGCACCGTTGCCCCGGCGTCGCTTTGCTCGACGGCCGCGCACTCGGCGCCCAGCCGGATCGACCCCGCGCCTAGCGCTCGCCGCATCACCGCCTGAAGCCGGGCGCGGTGGACGAGGATGAGCGGTGCACCGAAGCGTTCTTCGAGGCGAGTCGTGATCGACGTGCCGAGCTGCGCCCCGCGCCTGCTTCGGAAGGTGGCGGCGTGCGCCGGAGCGCCCTCGGCCTCGATGGCGTCGCCGATGCCGAGGCGACGGAGGGCGTTGACGGCGTTGGGCCACAGCGAGATGCCGGCGCCGATCTCGCCGAGCTCGCGCGCCCGCTCGAGCACGAGAACCTCGCGCCCATTCCGTTGCAGCGCGATCGCGGTTGCGAGGCCGCCGATTCCGGCGCCGACTACCAGGGCGCGATCGTCCATGCCTCGAGGCTATGCGTCCCTGCCGTCGTTCGCGTCGGCGATCTAGCCAGTCCGCCGGGCCGGAGTAGGATCGGCAGGTGCTTTTCGGCAGAGAGGCCGAGTCGGCCGCTGTCGAGGGCCTGATCGCCCGCGCCGGGTCCTCGCGCAGCGGCGCGTTGGTCATCCGTGGCGAGCCCGGTGTCGGCAAGTCGGCGCTGCTCGGGCACGCGGTCGAGCACGCGCGCACGATGCACGTGCTGCGGGCGGGCGGGATCGAGGCCGAGGCCGAGCTCGCGTTCGCCGCCCTGCACCAGCTCCTCCGCCCTGCCCTTGACCGCGTCGGGCATCTGGCCGAACCGCAGGCGGCCGCACTTGCGGGTGCGGTGGGCCTTTCAAGCGATTCCGTCGACGACCGGTTCCTGATCGGCGTCGCGGTCCTCAATCTCCTCGCGGAGGCCGCCGAGGAGGAGCCGTTGCTCTGCGTGATCGACGATGCGCAATGGCTCGACGGCCCGTCGGCTGACGCGCTCACGTTTGCGGCGCGGCGGCTCGAAGCGGAGGGCGTCGTGATGCTCTTCGCGGCGCGCGACGGTGAGGCGCGGCGCTTCGAGGGAGGCGGGCTGGCGGAGGTCAGGCTTGAGGGCGTCGCGACCGCGGCGGCGGAGGCGGTGCTCGCCGAGCACGTGTCATCGACGCTGTCTCACGAGGTGCGCGACCGGCTTGTCGAGAACGCCGCCGGGATTCCGCTGGTGCTGATAGAGGTCGCGGGCCTTCTGAGCGCGGACCAGCTTGCCGGAAGGGCGGCGCTGCCGGATCCACTTCCGCGGAGCGCCGAGATCGAGCGCATCTACCTGGAGCGCGCGCGCCGCCTGCCGGCGCCGACGCAGCGTCTGCTCCTGCTTGTCGCGGCCGATGACACCGGCAGCCTGGCGACCATCTTCAAGGCGGCCGCGGCGCTCGGCATCGAGCCGGACGCACTCGATGCGGCAGAGCTGGCGAGCCTGGTGCGCGCCGTCGAGGGCCGAGTCGACGTGCGCCACCCGCTCGTCCGCTCGACACTGTACGGGGATGCCACGTTCGCGGAGCGGCAGGCCGTCCACCTGGCGCTGGCAGACGTGTTCCACGGCGCGCAGGATGCGGATCGCCGTGCCTGGCACCGCGCGGCGGCCTCGCTCGGCGAAGACGACGAGGTGGCCGACGAGCTCGAGCAGGCGGCACGGCGGGCGAGGCGGAGAAGCGGGTTCGCGGCCGCCGGCCGCGCGCTCGAGCGCGCGGCCGAGCTGTCGGGCGACGACGAGGCGCGGGGGCGCCGGCTGGTGGCCGCAGCACAGGACGCGTGGCTAGCGGGCGGTCCCGAGCGGGCGCTCGCGCTGCTCGATCGCGCCCGCGGCCTGGTCTCCGATCCGAGCGTGCGCGCCGACGCGCTGCACCTTCGCGGCACGGTCGAACTTCGGTGCGGCGACGTGGCGGAGGCCGCGACGATGCTCGCCGCCGGTGCCGCCGAAATCGCGACGGCGGTTCCCGCGAAGGCAATCGAGATGCTGGCCGAGGCCGCACAGGCCGCCTCCTACGCGGGCGATGCGGCGCAGGTCGTCGAGTTCGGCAGACGCGCGTCAGAGCTCGCTGGGGCCGACGATCGCGACGAGCGCTTCACGGTCGATGTGATCGTCGGGGTGGGGAGCCTGCTCGCCGGCGACACGGCGCGCGGAGTGCCGCTGCTGAGGGAGGCGCTCGAGCTGGCCGAACGCTTTCGCGATCCGCGGCGTCTGGTGCATGCCGGCGCCTGCGCCGGCTACCTCGGCGACGAGGCGACCGAACACGAGCTGTACGGTCGCGCGGCCGCCCGGGCGCGGGAGACCGGCGCGGTCGCAACGCTGCCGTACGTGCTCGAGTTCCTAGCGCGCTCGGAGGCGGTTGACGGCCGCTACGCCTCAGCGGCCGCGCACGCGGCCGAGGGACTGCAGCTCGCGCGGGAGACGGAGCAGCGGAACTCGGTCTGCCACCTGCTCGCCACCCAGGCGCTGATCGCCGCGATCCAGGGCCGCGAGGAGAACTGCCGCAGCGACGCCGCGGAGGCACTCGAGCTGGCAACCGCACGGGGGCTCGGCTACCAGATGGCGCTCGCCGAGTGGGCGATCGCTCGGCTCGACCTCGGGCTGGGTCGGGCGGCGGAGGCGCTGGCGCGGCTCGAGCGGCTGGCGGCGGCAGGCCCCGGCAGCAGCCACCCGTTCGTGAAGGTCGTCTCCGCCCCGGATCTGGTCGAGGCCGCGGTACGGACGAATCAGCCGGGCACCGCGCAGGCAGCGCTCCTGGAGTTCGAGCGCTTCGCTCGCGAGACCGCGCCGCCGTGGGCGCTCGCGATGGTGTCGCGCTGCCGCGGGCTGCTCTCCGCCGGTGAGGCGGCCGAGCGGCATTTCCTCGAGGCGCTGCGCCGGCACGGTGAGAGCGCCCGCCCGTTCGACCGGGCACGGACGGAGCTCGCATTCGGCGAGTATCTGCGCCGCGACGGGCGCCGCACGACCGCGCGGTCACATCTGCGCTCGGCCCTCGACGCCTTCGAACGGCTGGGCGCGGGAGCGTGGGCCGAGCGTGCCCGCACCGAGCTGCGCGCGAGCGGCGAGACCGCGCGCAAGCGCAGTCCCAGCGCAATCGATCAGCTGACGCCACAGGAGCTCCAGATCACGCGGCTCGTGGCCCAGGGCGCGACCAACAAGGAGGTGGCCGCGCGACTGTTCCTCAGCCCGCGCACGATCGACTACCACCTGCGCAAGGTCTTCACCAAGCTCGGCATCTCGTCGCGCAGCGAGCTCATCCGCGCGCACGTCGAGGGCGACCCGCAGCGCCGAGCCGGCGCACCGCGAGCCCGTTCGCGCCTGACGCCGAGACTGGCGATCTCGCCGACGCGAGCGCCCTCCGTTGGGTGGGACGGTCATCCCGGCCCCACGATGGAGGACCGCACAATGGATGTTCGCCAGTTCCACGACGTCCCGCCCGAGGTGGAGACCAACGGCGGGGCCCGCCCGGTCGTCAAGGGCACGAACATCGTGCGCCGCTATGGCGACGGCGACACCGCGGTCGACGCCCTGCGCAGCGTCTCCGTCGACATCGCCGAGGGTCGGCTCACGGCCGTGATGGGCCCGTCCGGCTCCGGCAAATCCACGCTCATGCACATCCTCGCCGGCCTCGACAAGCCCACGTCGGGCGCGGTGTCAGTGGCGGGCGTCGAGGTCACGGACCTGGACGACACGGAGCTCACCGTGCTGCGGCGCGACCACATCGGCTTCATCTTCCAGTTCTTCAACCTGCTGCCGATGCTCACAGCGGCCGAGAACATCGCGCTGCCGTTGCGCCTCGCCGGCTCCTCGCCCGACAAGGAATGGCTTGCCGAGCTGATCGAGAAGGTCGGACTCGGTGACCGCCTCACACACCGGCCGGCCGAGCTCTCGGGCGGCCAGCAGCAGCGCGTTGCCGTTGCCCGCGCGCTCGTCTCGCGCCCGACCGTGATGTTCGCCGACGAGCCCACCGGAAACCTGGACTCGACCACCGGCGGCGAGATCCTCGCCCTTCTGCGCGACTCCGTCGACTCGCTCGGCCAGACCACCGTGATGGTCACGCATGACGCACACGCGGCGGCCATCGCCGACCGCGTGCTGTTCCTCGCGGACGGTCACATCGTCCGCGACCTCGGCCGCTCGAGCGCACACGAGATCCTGGAGGCGCTCGAGGGGGTGACCGCGCGATGATCGGCGTCGCGCTGAAGGGGTTGCTGGCGCGCAAGGTCCGCGCGCTGCTGACCGCGTTCGCCATCGTCATCGGCGTGTCGATGGTGAGCGGCACGTTCGTGCTCACGGACACGATGCAGAAGGCCTTCGACGGCATCTTCACCGCGTCCTACGACGAGACCGACGCCGTCATCGCCGGCAAGCAGATCGTCGAGGGATCCACCAGTGCCGGCGCCCCCGTACCAGAGCGGCTGCTCGCCCAGGTGAAGGCGCTGCCCGAGGTCGCCGCGGCCGGCGGCACGATGGCGATCGACGAGTCCAACAAGGCCGAGATCATCGGCCGTGACGGCAAGCCGGCCGGGTCCGGGAACGCCCCCAGGCTCGCGCTCGGGAACGACACCTCACAGCCGCAGTTCAGCCCGCTCAAGCTCACCGCCGGCGAGTGGGGAGATGGGCAGAAGCAGGTCGTGATCGACGCGGCCACGGCGGAGAAGGAGCGCTACGCGGTCGGCGACACGATCGCCGTCTCCACGCTCGGCGACAAGCACCGCTACGAGCTCACCGGGATCGCGACCTTCGGCGACGTCGACTCGCTCGGCGGCGCGACGTTGGCGGTGTTCGACATCGGCACGGCCCAGACGCTGCTGCACAAGGACGGCGAGTTCGACGGCATCTCGATCGCCGCCAAGGAGGGCACCTCCTCGGCGGACCTCACGCAGGCGGTGCAGCCGCTCGTCCCGGCGAGCCTGGAGCTCAAGGACGCCAAGGCGCAGGCCGAGGCCGACTCGGCGGAGATCAACGAGGCGCTGGGCTTCATCCGCTACTTCCTGCTGGGGTTCGGCGGCATCGCGCTGTTCGTCGGCGCGTTCGTCATCTTCAACACGCTCTCCATCACGGTCGCCCAGCGCACGCGCGAGTTCGCGACGCTGCGCACGCTCGGCGGCTCGCGCAAGCAGGTCATGCGCTCGGTCATCATCGAGGGCTTCGTGATCGGGCTGCTGGCCTCGATCGTCGGGCTCTTCGCCGGGGTGGGGATCGCGAAGGGGCTCAACGCCCTGATCGGCGCCGACATACCGGAGGCGGGCACGGTGCTCGGCGTGCGGACGGTCGTCGTCTCGCTCGTACTCGGCGTCGTGATCACGCTCGTCGCGAGCATCCTGCCCGCGCGGCGGGCGACTCGCGTGCCGCCGATCGCGGCCGTCCGCGAGGGAGCGACGCTGCCGCCGTCGCGCTTCGCCGCGCACTCGTTGAAGGCGGCCGTCGTGGTGATCGTCGCCTCAGTGGCGGCGATCTCGGCCGGCGTCTTCGCGAGCGGGCTGAGCGTCATCGCCGTGGCCGTGCTGCTCGGCGGCGGCATCATCGCGCTGTTCCTGGGCGTCGCCCTGGCGGCGCCGCATCTCGTAAAGCCGCTGACCCGCGTCGTCGGCTGGCCGGCGAGCCGCGCGGGGGTTGCCGGCGAGCTGGCCGAAGCGAACTCCACGCGCAATCCCGGCCGGACCGCGTCGACCGCCGCCGCCCTGATGATCGGGCTCACGCTCGTGACTGTCGTCGCCGTGCTCGGCGCCGGCCTGCGGAGCACGGTCGAGTCGGCCGTGACCGACCAGATCAGCGCGCCGTACGTCGTCGACGGCAAGGACGGAGCGCCGTTCGAGGCCGCCGAGGGCAACACGCTCGCGCGCACGCCCGGCGTCACAACCGCCTCGCATGTCCGCACCGACATCGCGCTGGTCGGCGGCGAGGAGCATGACGTCACCGGGGTCGACCCGGCGACGATCGGCCGCTTCTACACGTTCGCCTGGTCCACAGGCTCAGACGCCACGATCGCCCGCCTCGGCCGGGACGGCGCGCTGGTGACCAAGACCTATGCCGACGACAAGAACCTGGCGGTGGGCAAGCGTCTGCCGATCGAGACCGCCTCGGGCGACAAGCGGACCGTCGTCGTGGCCGGTATCTACGACCCGCCGGAGATCGAGCAGATGCTCGGCGACGTGACGATCGGCCAGGAGGCCTTCGACGCATCGTTCCCGCAGCCGAAGAATCTGTTCACGTTCATCGACGCGCCGCCGGAGGCGAGCGCTGATCTCGCGGCGGTCGTCGGCGGCTTCAGCGACGCGACGTTCCATACCGGGGACGCCTTCGCCAAGGACTACACGGAGGGCTTCGCGAGCTTCCTGAAGATGCTCTACGTGCTGCTGGCCTTCTCGGTCATCGTGAGCCTGTTCGGGATGGTCAACACGCTCGTGCTCTCGGTGTTCGAGCGCACGCGCGAGCTCGGGATGCTGCGGACGATCGGCATGACACGCCGCCAGGCGCGGCGGATGATCCGGCACGAGAGCGTGATCACCGCGCTGATCGGGGCCGCGCTGGGGCTGCCGCTCGGCATCTTCCTCGCGGCGCTCGTCACGCAGGCGCTGTCGCAGTACGACGTCGGTCTGTCGATCCCAGCGTCGGAGCTCGTGCTGTTCACGATCGTGGCGATCCTCGCCGGGGTGGCCGCCGCCGTAGTGCCGGCTCGGCGGGCCGCACGGTTGAACGTGCTCGACGCCCTCCATTACGAGTGACGTGACCGCGACCGCCTTACGCCCCGTCACGGCCCCGCCGCTCAGGCGCCGGGAGCGGATCGCTCGCCTGGAGCGTCCGCTCCTGCTGGCGGGCGTCACGCTCGTCGCGCTGCACCTGCTGGACCTCGCGTTCTCCGGGCCCGCCACCACGGTCGCCGGTGTGCTGGCGATCGTGGCGGTGGCGGCCGGCTGGGCGTTCGCGCAGCCGCGTCTGGTCCGGCCCACGCGCGTGCTGCTCGGCATCGTCGTCGGCCTCGTGTCGTTCGGCTTCGCCGTCATCTCGCACGTGCTGCACGTCGTGAACTCCGGCCTGGACATCAGGGACGTCACCGGCGTCGGGATGGCGATCGGCGGGCTGCTGCTGGTCGCCTCAGGGCTGACCGCGCTCGCCGCCCGAGGCCGACCGCCACGCAGGCCGGGGCTCGGCTGGCGCGCCGCTCACGCGGCGGGCTGGCTCGTGGGCGCCGTCGTGGTCGGCGTGGTCGGCATCGTGTCGTTCGGCTTCGGTCTGCAGATCACGCACGCCCCGCGTTGGGCGATCCAGGAGTCCTCGCTGGCCATCCCCCATCAGGAGGTCCAGATCACGAGCGACGGCCGCGACCTCTCGGCCTGGTACGTCCCGTCGACGAACGGCGCCGCCGTGCTTCTCAGCCACGGCTCCGGCGGCAGCCGCGAGCGTGTGGTCGCACATATCCGCATGCTCGCCCGCCACGGCTACGGTGTGCTCGCGCTGGACAACCCGGGCAACGGGGAGAGCGAGGGCCACTCGAACGGACTGGGCGACAACGCCCAGCCGGGCATCGACGCCGCGCTCGGCTGGCTGTCGCGCCGGCCCGACGTCAACCCGAACCGGATCGCCGCATTCGGAACGTCGCTCGGCGGCGAGGTGGCCCTCGAGGCTGCCGCCCGCGACCCGCGCATCCGCGCCGTCGTCTCCGACGGCGCCGCACGACCGCAGGACTCCACCGAGGCCGCCGACCTCGGGCCCGCCGAGAAGACGTTCGGGTTCCTTGCCATGCAGATCGTGCGCGGCGTCTCCGGCACCCACTCAGCGCCGTCGCTCTTCGGCCTGATGCCGCGCATCGCGCCCCGACCGGTGCTGCTGATCGCGGGCGGCGCGATCGAGGAGGAGGTCCTCACGAACCGGCGCTACCAGGCTGAGGGTGGTGCCGCCGTCGAGCTGTGGGCGGTCCCCGGGGCCGGGCACACCGCGGGTCTGCGCGAACGCCCCGCCGACTACGAGCGTCGTACCACGATGTTCCTCGACGACGCCCTCGGGCTCCCCACGCGATGACGGCCACGCTCAACGAGCGCGCGCCGGAGCGCACACGCCGCCGCCCGCGGATCAGCCACCGCTCGCCGGAAGCGCTGGTGTTCGCCGGCGCGACCGCCGTCGTCTTGGTCCATGCGCTCGACGACGCGTTCTTCCATCGCCAGCCGGGTGTCGGCCTCGGCCAGCACGCGCTCGCCGCTGTGATCTCGCTGGCGCTCGGACTCGGCGCGATCTACGTCTTCCCCTCGGCGCGTCCGGGACTGCGGTCGGCGATCGCGCTGCTGTTCGGGGCGCTCGCGACGGTCAACGGCATGCTGCACGTGAAGCACATCGCGGACTCGGGCGCCGCCGCGAGCGACCTCACCGGCGCGCTGGCCGCCGCGGCGGGCGCAGTGCTCATCGCCCTGGCGATCGCGATCCCGTGGCTGCACCGCGGCGAAGGGGCCGCCGGGCCGCGCCGGCGCTGGGCCTACAGAGTCCTTGCGGTGCCGGTCGGGCTGCTCGCGTTCTTCTACACCGTCGTGCCGATGAGCATCGCGTTGACAGAGACGCACAAGTACCGCGAGCCGATCGGCTCCCCGCCCAGCGCCGACTACCGCGAAGTGGGCTTCGAGGCCACCGACGGCGTCGACATCTCCGCCTGGTACCGGCCAACGCAGAACGGCGCAACCATCATCGTCGTGCACGGCGGCGGCGGCGACCGCACCGGCGCGGTCGCCCACGCCGAGCTGCTCGTCCGGCACGGCTACGGAGTGCTGCTCCACGACGCGCGCGGGCGTGGGAAGAGCGAAGGCGTCCAGAACGCCTACGGCTGGGGCTGGCCGAAGGACGTCGGCGGGGCGATCAGCTTCCTGAAGGCGCGCGACGAGGTCGACCCCGAGCGCATCGGCGCGCTCGGCCTCTCGACCGGCGCCGACATCGTCATCCAGGTCGCCGGCCAGGGCACCGACCTCAAGGCCGTCGTCGCCGACGGGACATACGCCGGCTCGTTCGAGGACGGCCGGCGCATCATGGGCCTCAGCGCGATCACGCCGTTCATGGCGCTCGAGTTCGCGACGGTCGGCGCGACCTCGGGTACCACGCCCGGCCCGGTGATCGAGGACATGATGAAGCGCATCACCTCGCCGCTCCTGCTCGTTGCGGCCGGCCCGGACGAGAAGGACGCCGGCGAGGTGTACCACCGAGCGGCCGTCGGTCGACCGGTGGACGTCTGGTACCTCCCCGACGTCGGCCACACGGCCGCCATCCGCGAGGCGGGCCCCGATTACGAGCGGCGCGTCACGGGGTTCTTCGACGCAGCGCTGACCGGGCGCTGAGCGGTGGCGTTCCGTGCTCCGCCTGCGGGCGGCTACTTCAAGAAATAGGACTGTCACAGGCGGCACCGCTCCTGCGTCTAACAGGCATAAGAGACGACAGGAGCAGTGATGAAGGTCTTTGTAGCCGGCGCCACAGGCGCCATCGGCAGAGTGCTCGTCCCGCAGCTCGTGGCGCGCGGTCACGACGTGGTCGGGATGACCAAGAGCGCATCGAAGCAGGACCTGGTGCGCAGCCTGGGAGCCAGCCCCGTCGTGGCTGACGCGCTGGACCCCGACGCGGTCGCCCACGCTGTGGCGTCGGCAGAGCCCGAGGTGATCGTGCATCAGCTCACGGCGTTGTCGGGGCCGATGAGCGTCCGTGAGGCGCGGCACCCCGACCGCTCCTACGCCGCGACGATGACCAACCGCCTGCGCACCGAGGCCACGGACCACCTCCTGGCGGCCGGCCGCGCTGTCGGGGCGCGGCGCTTCGTGGCGCAGAGCTTCGGGGCGTTCCGCTTCGCCCACACGGGCGGACCGGTGCAGACCGAGGCCGATCCCCTCGATCCCAACGACCCGCCGGCGCCGCTGCGGACGGTGCAGGCGGGGTACCTCTATCTGGAACGGGCGGTGACGACGATCGAGTGGGGCGAGGGTCTCGCATTGCGCTATGGCGGTTTCTACGGTCCGGGGACCTCGGTCAGCCTGGCCCCCGATGCCGTGATGGCCGCCCCGATCCGCAAGCGCCGGCTCCCGATCGTCGGCGACGGCGGCGGCGTCATGTCGTACATCCACATCCAGGACGCCGCGACGGCCACCGCGGTCGCGGTCGAGCGCGGCCGGGCGGGGGTCTACTACGTCGTCGACGACGACCCCGCGCCCGTACGGGAGTGGCTCCCGGTGCTGGCGAGCGCGCTGGATGCCAAGCCGCCGAGGCGTGTCCCGCGCTGGCTGGGACGGCTGGCGGCCGGTGAGGCGGCAACGGCGATGATGACCGAGACCAGCGGGGCATCCAACGAGAAGGCCAAGCGCGAGCTCGGCTGGACGCCGCGCTATTCGAGCTGGCGGGAGGGGTTCGCGCATGGACTCGGCTGAGGAGTTCGACGAGCTTCGCCCGTCGGCGTTCGCCATCGCCTACCGGATGCTGGGCAGCGTGAGCGAGGCCGAGGACGTGGTGCAGGAGGGGTTCCTGCGCCTGCACCGGGCGCGCGAGGGCGGCGAGCGGATCGCGTCGCCGCGCGCGTACCTGTCCACGGTCGTCTCGCGGCTCTCGCTCGACCACCTCCGCTCGATGCGGGTGCGCCGTGAGACCTACGTGGGCGAGTGGCTGCCCGAGCCGCTCGTGGCGAGCGCCGACGACGATCCCGCCCGTAAGGCCGAGATGGCGGACTCGCTGTCGCTCGCCTTCCTCGTCCTGCTCGAGAGCCTGTCGCCGGAGCAGCGGGCCGCGTTCCTGCTGCGCGAAGTGTTCGACGAGCCCTACGACCGGATCGCGGAGATCGTCGGCACGAGCGAGCAGAACGCCCGCCAGCTCGCGGCGCGCGCCCGCCGCCACGTGGATGAGCGACGCCCCCGGTTCGAGGCCTCGCGCGAGCAGCGCGACGAGCTCGCGACCCGCTTCTTCGCGGCCGCCGAAGAGGGCGATCTCGAAGGGCTGGAGGAGCTGCTGGCCCACGACGTCGTCTTCCGCGGCGACGGCGGCGGCAAGGCGCCCGCCGCCGCACATGCGATCCACGGCCGCGCCAGGGTGGCGCGCTTGCTGATCGCGGGGCTGCGCGCCCTCTCCCGCGTCGGCTTCACCACCCGCCGCGAGGAGGTGAACGGCCAACCGGGTGCGCTGTTCTTCGACCGTGAGGGCCGGCTGATCAGCGTGGCGATCCTCGACATCGCGGAGGGCCAGATCCAGGGCGTGAGCGGGATCGTCAACCCGGACAAGCTGCAGCACCTGGGGCCCGTCGCCGACCTGCGCGCACTCCTGCGTGACAGGCGCTAGAGCGTCCCTTTCAGGACACGCCGACCGCGTACGTGCCACGTGACGCATGCGCGCACTGAGTCCTCGGTAGCACTGAGTGCAGGAAGGCATTGATCACGAGGCTCGGATCCCGGGCACCGTCGCCTTCGCCAGTTCATTCGCGACCTCCGAAGGGCGTGACTTGAGCATCAGCTCGTCGCTGCGCTGCGTCTCGCGCGGGGCGTGCGAGTGCCCATACCGAAAGGACGCGAAGCATGTCTGACGCAACCGAAGCACCCAAGCGCTCCGGACGCCAACCCGAAGGTCCTGCCCACGCGCGCAAGGGCTCGCTGATGCAGACGCTCAAGCGCACCGTGACCGAGTTCTCCGAGGACAACCTCACGGACTCGGCAGCCGCGCTGACGTACTACGCCGTGCTGTCGATCTTCCCCGCGCTGCTCGCCATGATCTCGATCGTCGGCCTCGTCGGCGACCCGCAGACGATCACCGACACGCTGACCAAGATCGTCGGCTCGATCGGTCCGGCGTCGGCGGTCGACGCCCTCAAGGGCCCGATCGAAGGCCTGACCAAGAGCAGCGGCACCGCCGGCATCATGCTCATCGTCGGTATCGCCGCCGCACTGTGGACGGCCTCGGGATACGTGGGGGCATTCATGCGCGCGTCCAACGTGATCTACGAGGTCGAAGAGGGCCGCTCGTTCATCAAGCTGCGCCCGCTCCAGATGCTCGTAACGCTCATCCTCGTCGTGCTGCTCGCGCTGGTGCTCGTCGCCATCGTGCTGACCGGCCCGGTCGCCAGCGCCGTCGGCTCGGCCGTCGGCCTCGGCGGCACCGCCGTCACCGCGTGGAACATCGCCAAGTGGCCCGTCCTGTTCCTCGTCGTCGTGTGCATGTTCGCGATCCTCTACTTCGCCGCCCCCAACGCACGGCTCGGAGGGCTCAAGGCAATCGTGCCCGGCGCCGCGCTCGCGATCATCGTGTGGCTGATCGCTTCGGCCGCCTTCGCGTTCTACGTGGCCAACTTCGGCTCCTACAACAAGACCTACGGCACGCTGGGCGGCATCATCAGCTTCCTCGTCTGGCTGTGGATCACCAACGTCGCGATCCTCCTCGGCGCCGAGGTCAACGCCGAGCGCGAACGCAGCCGCCAGCTCCGCGCCGGCGTGCCCGAGGCCGAACGCGAGATCCAACTGGAAGAGCGCTCATCGCCGAACGGCAAGAAGCGCTCACGCACCGCCTGACACCAAACGAAAGGACCCACCATGGAGATCCCCAAGGACCAGATCCTCGAGCTGATCAAGCAGCACGGCAAGTCCGACCAGGTCGGCCAGGCCGAGCAGGAGCTGCCCGACCAGGTCGACCCCGAGCGCGACTCCGGACTGCTCGAGAAGTTCGGCATCAAGCCGCAGGACGTGCTGTCCAAGCTCGGCGGGAGCATTCCCGGCCTCTAGGCAGCATCGATCACTCGGCGTCTGGCAGGAGCGCCTGGGGGCGCGCAACGGCTGGTCCGTGCGCGCCCCCCGCGCGACGCACGAGCGTGAGTGCCGCCGCCGCGAACGCGAGGACGACCGGCACGACCAAGAGCGCCGCTGTCAATGACGTCGTGTCCGCCAGCGTCCCGACGGTGAGGGGCGCGAGCAGTACCGCGAACGACGTCACGATCACTGCCCGTCCGCTCGCCAGCACCGCCTGCGCCGGCGCGAGCGCGACGGTCACGGATATCCCCATCGGGAACAGGTTGCCGAGCCCGAGGCCCAGCAGCGCCAGGCCGACCAGCGCCTGTACGGGCGCCGTCGACGGCCACAGGATCGCGAAGCCCGCCACGGTCACGACGAGCGCGACCGTGAGCAGCCGCGCCGGATCGTGCCGGCGCGCCAGGCGGCTGCCGAGCGTGCGCCCGACCACCACGCCGCCGAAGTAGCCGGCCATCAGCGCGACCGCAGTGTCCGTCGACACGTCGGCTGCGTCCTCGACGAAGGTCGCGCCCCAGGCCGTGATGCACCATTCGGCCGCGGTCATGCAGAAGAGCATCGCGGCCGCGATCCAGAACACGCCGGGGAGGCGGCCCTGCGCCACGTGCGACGGCGATGGCGCGTCGATCGCCACACGGCGGTTGCTCCACCACGCGAGAACGGGGATGGCCAGCGACGCCAGCAGCGCCACCCGCCAGCCCGCGTGCAGCGCCGCCGTCAGCGATAGCACGCCGATCAGCACGACGTAGGCGATGCTGGCCGCGACGTTCGCCTCGGCCAGCGCGACCGCGCGCCGCTCGCCGTGGCGGTCGGCGAGCGCGGCTTGGATCGTCACGAGCAGCAGCCCGCCGCCGACGCCCATGACCAGTACCGAGGCGACCGTCACCTCAGCGATGCGTCCCGCCGTCAACCCGATCGCCCCGGCGCCCATCAGGGCGGCTGCCGACCAGAGCAGCGCGCGCCGGCCGAGCCCGCGCTCGAGCCGAGCTGACATGACGCCCGCGACCATGCTCCCGGCCGCAAACGCCGCGACGTGCAGCCCGCCCGTCGAGTAGCTCATGTGGAGCTCGTCGCGCAGATGCGCGATGACGAGTCCCGGTGCCGCCTGCAAAAAGGCAAACCAGGCAAGCATCACGTACGCGATCCACGTGAGTCGATCGCGACGGAACTCATCCGGCGGCATAGACGAACCCTGCCCGATGTCACGACGTTCGACCCGCCGCGTTCACTGACTGCGCCGTCTGGGAACGCTCGCCCCATGCGGTTCCGATCCCGCGCGCGACTCGACACAGGACAGGTGCAGGACCAACGCGGCCGGCGCGGGCTGGCCGTCGGCGGCGGCGCCGGCACGCTCGTGATCGTCGTCGTGCTGGCCCTGCTCGGCGTGAACGTGCCCGGCGGAAGCGACCCGTTCGCGCTCGGCAGCGGATCCTCCGGCGATCTCTCCGCGAACTGCCGGACCGGAGAGGACGCCAACCAGCGCGAGGACTGCCGCATCGTCGGCGTGGTCAACTCCGTGCAGGAGTACTGGAGTGGGCAGGTCCAGGACTACCGCGAGGCCCCGACACGCTTCTTCACGGCCCAGACGGTCACCGGCTGCGGCGGGGCCAGCTCCGCCGTCGGGCCGTTCTACTGCCCGAACGACACGACGGTCTACATCGACCTCGAGTTCTACGACCAGCTCCGGTCGCAGTTCGGCGCGCGCGGCGGGCCGTTCGCCGAGGCCTACGTGATCGCCCACGAGTACGGCCATCACGTCCAGCACCTCCTCGGCACCGATGAGCGGGTGGGCGGTGACCGCCAGGGCGAGCGATCCGGCTCGGTGCGGCTCGAACTACAGGCGGACTGCTACGCCGGCGTCTGGACCGCACACGCGGTCGAGACCGAGTACATCGAGCAGCTCACCGCGCAGGACATCGCCGACGGTCTGGACGCCGCAGCGGCCGTCGGCGACGACAGGATCCAGCAACGCGCGACCGGCCGGATCGACCGCGAGAGCTGGACGCACGGCTCCGCCGCCGCCCGCCAGAAATGGTTCGACACGGGCTATCGGACCGGAGACGCACGGCGCTGCGACACCTTCGCGGCCGGCGCGCTCTGACGCGACTCGTCGTCACGGGTTCAGGCTTTCGAGGCTGCGCGTCGTCCCACCTCCGCCGTCTCGCCCCGCAGCGACGTGTCGAAGCCACAGACGATCCCCGCACCGGTCTCGCAGCTCCCCCGCGTGGCGGTCACCGAGCGCACAGTGACGCCAGGGGCACCCCGGGGCCCGGACGGGCCACCCCAGGGACGTGACCAGTGGGTGTACTGGCGCCACTACTCGCGCGAAGCGCGACCGTGCGGTGGACAGCGACCCATGGAGGTCACGACCGATGGCCAGCACGGACGTGAACACCGGACGCGCGCGGCGGCTTCTCGTCGTCGCTCTCGCCGCGGCGTGTTGTGCGCCTGGGACCGCATTCGCCGGAGGTGACGAGCCCGCCGAAGGCGACCGGCCGAACAAGCCGCCCGGGCCCTGGTCGACCGACAGAGGGAGCGGGAATCCGGACCGACCGGCGAGGACGCGCCGGTGCAAAGGAGCTGCAGGAGCCCAGGTGTCGCGCGTTCGCATCCTCGGAGTCTTCGTCCGCGGGGAGCGGTGCCGCCGGGCTGTCCGCCTCGTCCAGGCTTACCAGCGGTGCCGGCCCGGCACCGGCCGGCGGCCGTGCTTCCGCGTCCGCAGGCGCTGTATCCAACGCGCCTTCCTCGGTGGCTGTCGACGCTCCGAGCGCTTCTATTACCGGTCGGTCGGCCCGTACCGATGCGTCGAGCGCCGCAAGTATCGGATTCGCTCGGCCTACGTCGCTGATGTCGTGTGCTCGCACGACGAACGGCGGTTCGAGCACAGCTACACGCTCTTCACGTCAGGCCGGATCGAGGTGGGGACCGAACGGGAGTTGCGAGCGGCGTGGGCGAATCCGCGGATGCGCCTCATCAGCGTGACGCGGGACATCGTCCTGCACGCCTGCGTGACCGGCGACCCCATGCGCGAGTCGTCGGGCCCCGTGGTCGTCGACGGCCGCGGTCACACGCTGCGCCAGGGCTGCTTCGAGAAGCGCCTGCTGCGGCAGGACGGCACGGGCTACGTCGAGCTTCGCAACATCACGCTCACACGCGGCGGCAGTGACGGCCCAGGCGGCGCCGTGACAACGCGCGGCGAGATCACCGTCATCGACTCGAAGGTTCAGCAGAACCTCGCCGAGGAGCCCGGCGGCGGCATCATGTCGCAACGTCGCGCGACGATCATCCGCTCGATCATCACCGGCAACCTCGCCAATGACGACGGCGGCGGCGTCTATGCGCGGCGTGGCGGCATCCAGGTCTACGACTCGATCCTGAGCGCCAACCTCGTCGACGGCTCCGGCGGCGCGCTCGGCTCGACCGGCGACATCCTCGTCGTCCGCTCGCACCTCGACGGCAACACGACCGACGGGGACGGCGGCGCCATCTACACCGACGAGGACGGCGACGTCACGGTCATCGACTCCACCGTGAGCGGCAGCGACGCCGACGGCCCGGGAGGCGCGATCTTCACGCTCGACGGCGACGTCACGATCATCAACTCAACGCTCAGCGGCAACCGCGCGGACGATCGCGGCGGAGCCGTGTCCGGCGAAGCGTCGGTGATCGTCCTCAACTCCACGATCTCGCGCAACCTGGCCATCGCGCACGTGGGCGGAGGGCTGTGGTCGCGCGGCCCGATGTACGTCGGAAACTCGACGATCAGCAACAACTACGCGGAGGGCAAGGGCGGTGGCCTGCACGCCGGCAGCGTGCTCACGCTCGTCAACTCGACGGTCGCCGACAACGTCGCGTCCGTTGCCGCGAACATCGGCGTCGGCGAGCGCCTGGAGGCGTTCGGCTCCGTGATCGGGCCCGCCAAGACCACCATCAACGGCGGCGAGGCGCAGCCGACGGAGACGAACTGCGACGTGCCGCTCGGCAGGTCGCTCGGGTTCAACGTGGTGACCGACGCGTCGTGCCGGCTCGCTGGGCCGGGAGACCTCGTCGGCCGACCGTCGCTGTTGGGGCCGCTCCGCGGGAACGGCGGCAGCCACGAGACGCAGATGCCGATGAGCCTCAGCCCGGTGTTCAACCGGATCCCGGCCGCTCGCTGCCTGGCCGCGCCGCTACCCGAAGTTCACGAGGGCGACCAACACATCGCCGCGCAGGTTCCGGATCTTCGAGTCCTGATGCGTATTGATCAACGAGGCGTCACGCGCGCGCAGCACGGAACCTGTGACGCCGGGGCCGTGGAGGTGCCGTGATGAGAAGCCGCCCACGAGCGCTGGCCATCGCAGCGGCGATGCTGATGGCCGCGTTGCCGGCCGGCGCGTACGCCGACGACGAGGACTCCCCGTGGCCGGACTCCGAGTCCAACCGGGTGCAGCTCAACGCGGTCCGGCACGTCGTGCGCCAGCTCGAGGACAAGGTCGAGCTGATGCAGCTCTCGGTCGCGCGCTACGCGGCCTGGGAAACGTGCATCCGGGGGGTGCCGGTGAGCGAGTACGGGGACCCCGATCGGCAGTTCGGCTACGGGTACGACGAGCGTGACGGCTCGGGCCGCAGCTTCATGCCCGCCCTCGCCGTCGACCGCAAGCGCCGCCGCGGCCGAGAGGACTATCTGTTCCTCGACTTCGCGCGCTCGCGCATGTGCCGGAGCGAGGCGCCGAAGCCGGGCGGGACCGCCGACGCCGCGTCTGCCCGCCGGCGCCTACGCGCCGGGCCGGCCGGCCGGCCGGGACGGTCCTTGCGCGCATTGGAGCGGCGCGCTCGCCGGCTCCGTCGCGAGGCGGGGCGGCTGGAGGCGGCGTCTGAGCGGTTCGATGCCTGGGAGTCGTGCGTGTCCTGGGTCCCGGTGACCGAGTACGGCGATCCCGACGGCGGTTTCGGATACCTGTTCGGCGCCCGGGGCAGCAGCGTCTTCAGCTTCCGGCCGGCACTGTCGATCGACCGCAGCGACTGGGACGACCCTGACTACATGTTCCTTGCCTTCGTCGGCGGCGACCGGCCGGGGAAGGTCTGCCAGAACGAACCGGGTGAGGCCGATGACTGACCCTCGTGACATGCTCCTCGGCGCTGTGTGCGCACTGACGTTGGTCGCAGGCGCCGTGGCGGCGGCACCCGCCCGCGCGGAGGATCCGCCGTCGAAAGCGGACCGCATCGAGGAGCTGCAACAGGACCTCGACTCGCTCATCGAGGATGTCGAGGACTTGCAGGAGCCGGTCGAGGAGTTCGACCTTTTCGACGAGTGCTCGTACCTGATCGGCGTGTCCGAGTACGGCACCCCTGACGGAGCGACCGGGTTCGCGTTCGGTCGCGACGGCCTGCGTCGGCGCCCGGCGCTGGCGCTCAACATCCGGGGGTTCGGCCGGCCCGCATACAGGTTCCTGGCCTTCCCGGCCGAGGAGCCGCCGAGCATCGAATGCAACGAGGACGCCGGCGCGGAGGACAGCGACGACTGACCGGGTCGAAGCGTTCGCGGTCGCGGCCGCACAGGCCGTTGCCCGTGAGCACGGCGTAGCGTGCGACGAGGCAGAGCGGATCGCGGCGGGCAGCAACGTGCTGGTGCATCTCAAGCCCGCACCGGTTGTGGCGCGGGTGATGACCGGGACGGCGGTCCTGCACGATGACGTCGAGCAATGGCTGGCGCGGGAGGTCGCCGTCGGTGCCTTCCTGGCCGAGACCGGGTTGATCGTTCCGCCGAGCGACATCCTGCCGCCCGGGCCGCACGAGCACGACGGGTTATGGATGACGCTGTGGAAGTTCGTCCCTCACGACAAGCAGGCTCCGCCGCCGCAGCCACGGGAACTCGGTCGTTCGCTGCGGGAACTGCATGCGGCGCTCGCCGGGTTCCCGGGCGAGTTGGCCCCGCTGAGCGAGGTGCGGGACTGGCTCGCGCGCCTGCTCGCACAGCTGCGTCCAGCGCCTGCGATGACCCAGCGCGACATCGACTGGCTCGGGTTCGAACTGGACGCACTGACGCCCGCAGTCTTCGAGAGCTCGCTGCCCACTCAGCCGCTCCATGGCGACGTCTCGATGGGGAACCTGCTGCGCACCGGCAGCGGACTGGTCTGGAACGACCTCGAGGACGTCTGCGCCGGCCCCGTCGCCTGGGATCTCGCAGGGCTCGTCGCGAGCGCGACGGCTCGCGGGCACAGCGCGACGTTCATCCAGGAGCTGCTCGCCGGCTACGGCGAACCGGACGCCGAGCGCTTGGAGCCCTTCCTTGCGGTGCACGCTCTGTATGACATCGTCTGGCAGGCGTTCGAGGCGGCTCGTGAGAGGCCGATCTGGCCGTCATCGGCCTCCGGCAAATGAAGCGTCGTCGAGGATCGGCGATGACGGTCGTCGTCGCCGCGCGGACGGTCGGCGGCGACGACGATCAAACGCTTGCAGCCTGGAACTAGAGGCCCTGTCGTACCTGGAGCCGGTTGCCGTCGGGGTCCTGGAACTGCGCGACGTAGCCCCACGGGAACTCGAGCACGTCTGACAGGAACTCGACCCCGCGCGACTTCAGCTCGTCGACCGTCTTCCGGCAATCGTCGGTCTCGATCGTGATCGACGCCGGGGGGCGTCCCATCGCCGGCTCGGCCTGCCCCGGTGTCCCGGGCCAGAGCACCAGCTGGAAGTCGTCCCCCTTGACGCCGACGGTCAGAAACCGCGGCCCGTCGGGCGTCAAGTTCTCAACACGCTTCTCGAGGCCGAGGACGTTCGTGTAGAAGTCGAGCGCGTTGTCCTGGTCGCTGACGAGCACGCTCGTGTAGAAGACCTTTTCGAGCACTGTTCTGCCTCCGTGGTCGTGGTCACTACTCCCATGACACGGTGCGAGCAGGAAACGTGACAGTCGGGCGCCGGTCTACCGACGGGTGAGCCTGCGCACGTCGACGCGGCCGACGAGCAGCGGGCGGGAGACGAGTCCCTGGTCGGTGACGACGAGGCCCCGGCCGTCACGTCCCAGGCCGACCGACATCGTCGACGGGATGCCGGCACTGCGGCCAAGGGTGCGCGCGCGCGACCAGCGGCGCCCGTTCCGCGATGCGGCGACGCGGATGCGCTCGCTGCGACTGTCGTACCACGCGACGGCGAGCCGACCCTTCGCGTCCTGGGCGATCGCCGTGCCGATCACGTTGCCGGCAGAGCGCGGGATTGCGCGCGCACGTCCGAAGCGGCCGCGGTGCCAGCGGCGCACCACCACGTCGTCGTCGAGGCCGCGGCGCCGCTCGTGGACCAGCCACAGGCCGCGAGGGCCGCGGGCGAGGTCGTAGTAGACCATCGCGGGTCCGCGCCGGTGCGTCCAGGTCGAGCGGTCGAAGATGTTGCCGCTTCCCTTCCAGTAGCTCACCGCCGTCCTCGGGGCGCGCCCGCCGGACACGTAGACCGGGCGCCGGCCGGCGAAACCGACCGACTGGAACGACCCGAAGCCGGGATTGAGGTCGACGGTGCGCGTCTCGAGCGGCCCGCCGACCCGCGACGCCGTGAACCTCGGGCCGAACCCGAGCGCGACGGCGCCGTTCGGCCCGATCGCGCCGGTGAAGTACGTGCCCGAGCTGATCGGCACCATCGGCCCGAACGTCCTCCCGCCGTCGGCCGACTGCATCGACACGACGTATTGGCGCGCGGCCACCAGCGACACGTTCGGGCCGTTGATCCTCAGCACCGGCGGCTGCACGCCGGACGTGGCGCCCTGCGTGGCGTCGAGGATCTGCGGCGCCGCGCACCTGCGCGTGCCGCGCGGGATCCGGCACAGCGCGATCGCCTCGCCGCTGGGCTGCTGCAGGTACCACGCGACGAGCGCGGTACCGGCGGCATCGACCTCCACCGTGGGGGTCTCGCCGGTGCCGGGCAGGCGGGTGAGCTTCGCCGAAGCGGTGGCTGGCAGAATCAGGAGGGCAGCAAGGAGGATCAGCAGAGAACGGCGCATCGGCGCATGGTCGCAGCCTCGAGACCACGGGTAACGTGAGGAGTCACGGGTGAACAGCGCAATTGATCGCGACGCCGATATCCGGGCTCGGCTCCAGGAGCACTGGGAGGCCTCCGAACGCGGGGACGTCGACGCTGAGCACGCGATCTACGCCGCGGACGCGATCCTGGACTACCCGCAGTCCGGCGAGCGCTTCAGAGGCCGGTCAAGGATCCAAGCGCAACGCGGCGGGCACCCGGCCGAGCGCCACTTCACCATCCGCCGGATCCTGGGTGGCGGCGACCTCTGGGTGAGCGAATGCGTGATCACGTATGACGGCGTGCCCACCTACTCACTCAGCGTCATGGAGATCACCGACGGCCTCGTGACCCACGAGACCCAGTACTTCGCCGACCCCTTCGAAGCGCCGCCCGGGCGCGCTGCGCTCGCCGAGCCGATCCCGGCCCGCGACCGATAGCCGATGGTCGTGTGCTCGTCGGCGCTCCTCGTGCCTCAAGGCGACAGCGCCGGTGCCGTCGGACCGTCAGGCACGCACGCCGATGCGCCCCACCGCGCCGGTCAGCCCAACGCACCCGATGCACCCGACGCAACCCCTGCAGTTCACGCATCCGACGCACCCGACGCAGCCTGCGCAGCCGACGTTGGCAAGCCCGGCGACTATGCCGGCCGAGCCGACGACACCGATGCTCAGCGCGACGGCCGCGCTGCCGACGACCGCAGACGAGCCGCCGACGCCGACGCTGCCGAGCACGCCCGACGCGCCGACGACGCCCGCGGAGCCAATCACACCGGCCGCGCCGACCACTCCGGCCGAGCCGACGACCCCCGCGGCGCTCGTCACGCCGGCTGAGCCGACAACCCCTGAGGAGTCGGCTACCGACGAGCTCCGGACGTGCGACTCATTGGCCGCGTCCGCGTGAGCACCACCGCTGATCATCGCGACACCGTACTGGCACGAGTTCGCTCCCGTCGAACCCGGCTGAGTCGACCGCGTCTCAAGCGGCGATGAGTTTCGCCGTGGTCCCGAGTCTGTACCCACACTGACCAAGCGCGCTTGAGGAGAGCATCCATGACCGCTACCTACACCTTCGACGTCTTCTCCAGCCTCGACGGCTACGGCGCCGCCGGCGGCGACTGGACCGGCTACTGGGGTAAGCAAGGCCCCGAGTTGCTCGACCACCGCCTCGCCTTGTACGACGCGGAGCAGCGGATGGTCTTCGGGGCCAACACGTATCGGGCATTCGCGCGGATGCTGGCCTCGAGCACCGAGGAGTCCGAAGTGCGTGACCCGTGGGTCACGCGGATGACGAGCCTGCCGGCACTGGTGGTGTCCACGACGCTGGAAGGCCCCCTCGACTGGCAGGACGGGACCATCGTGAGCGGTGACGCCGTCGACGTCGTCGCCCGGCTCAAGGAGGAGTCCGAGGTGCCGTTGCGCTCGCACGGCAGCCTGTCGATGAACCGAGCGCTGATGGCCGCCGGCCTGGTCGACCGCGTCCAGGTGACGCTCTTCCCGGTGATCACCGGTCAGACCGGACTGGAACCGATCTTCCAGGGTGCGGCCGACTTCGACCTCGAGCTGATCGAGAGCCGGACGCTCGACGGCGACATCCAAGAGCTCGTCTACCGGCCCACTCTGCATGTCTGAGTGGCATAACATCCACACGTTCTGATCGTTGCCAGCGACCACTACGTGTCGTAGGCGGTCGCGCTTTACAAGCGGGTCACACGGCCCGGCGCTGGGTCGTCGACCCTGGCCCCGTCTCGCACGTCGATCGCAAGGAGCGTGCTCGTGAGCATCACCGACTCCGACTCAATAGACGGCCTGTCCCGCCGTGGGCTGCTGACTCGTTCGGCCGCCGGCCTCGGGATCGCGCTGACCGGCAGTGTCAGCGGACTGTTCGGCACGGCCGCCTCGCCGGCGGTCGCGCATCACCGCAGACGGAAGATCGGGTACGGCCCGCTCATCGACGACCCCAACGGGCTGCTCTCCCTTCCGGAGGGCTTCGAGTACAAGATCGTCGCCCAGTCTGGCGTGACGAAGCTCGAGTCGGGTGAGCCGACGCCGTCGGACCCCGACGGCACCGCCGCCTTCGTACGCCGCGGCGGCAACGGCAGCGTGCTGGTCAACAACCACGAGATCAGCGGCACCGAGCCGTACCCGGTACCGCAAGTCACGGGCTACGTGTACGACGCGAGCGCGCACGGCGGCACCACGACCATCGAGGTCGACCGCCACGGCAACCGCATCCGCGAGTACGTCAGCCTTGCCGGCACGAGCACGAACTGCGCGGGCGGTCGCACGCCATGGAACACCTGGCTGACGTGCGAGGAGACCGAGGCGATCCTGGGCAAGCGGCACGGCTACGTGTTCGAGGTCGACCCCTACGATCAGCGCGCCAACTGCGATCCCAAGCCGATCAAGGCGCTGGGGCGGTACGCGCACGAGGCCTGCGTGGTCGATCCGCATGAGGGGCGCATCTACCTCACCGAGGACGCCGGGACCCCGAACGGCCTGCTCTATCGCTGGACCCCGCCGCGCAAGGCGCTGCCGCTACGGGACGGCACCCTGCGCAGGCTCGCCGACGACGCCGGGCGGCTCGAGGCGATGACCGCCTACAACCGCAAGGGCGAGCACGTGCCGGACCTCTCGCCGGCGAGCAAGCCGGGCACGACGTACCGCGTCAGGTGGGTCGACGTCCCGGACCGCGACGCCACCAGCCTGTCGATCCGCAAGCAGTTCAGCAACGACCAGATCACCCGCAGCCGCAAGTTCGAGGGCATGTGGTGGGGCGACGGCGGCGCGTACTTCGTGTGCTCGTTCGCGCGCACGGCGGACGGCAGCGCCGCCCAGCACGACGGCCAGATCTGGTTCCTCGACCCGCGCGACGACACGATCGAGCTCAAGCTGCACTTCGCCTACACGCCCGACGACCAGGACAACGACCCCGACGGCCCCGACAACATCACGGTCTCGGCCTACGGCGGCGTGATCATCGCCGAGGACGGCGACGGCGTGAACCATCTCGTCGGCTCCACCGACCACGGCGACGCCTTCTTCTTCGCCCGCAACGACGACCCCCAGAACTCCGAGTTCGCCGGCCCGACGTTCTCGCACGACCGCAAGATCCTGTTCGCCAACGTGCAGGTGCCCGGCTACGTGTACGCGATCACCGGCCCATTCAAGAAACAGCACCGCTGACAGAGCATCGGAATTGGGCTACGGCGCGCGCTGCTCGCCTCAGTCGCTCAGGTGCGCCCCCGGCCGATCAGCTCGTTCGCGACGCGCTGGACGGTGCTGCTCGGGATGGCGAAGCCGATGCCCGGTGCCTGCGCGCCGCCGAACTCCGGATCCAGGCCGGCGAGGGTGGGGATTCCGATGACGCGGCCTGACAAGTCGACAAGCGCCCCGCCTGAGTTGCCGGGGTTGATCTCCGCGCTCGTCTGGATGGCCTGGGACAGGGTGACGCCGTTGCCTTCAGCGACACTGCGGCTGACGGAGGACACGATGCCCTGGGTGACGCTCGACCGGAGCCCCAGCGGATTGCCGATCGCGAACGAGATGTCGCCTGCGCGCACCTTTGACGAGTCGCCGAAGCTCGCAGGGTCAGGCGTGGCGCCGGTGATGTGGATGACGGCAAGGTCGTTGCCCTGGTCGGCGCCGACCAGCTTGGCGGCGTGTCGGTCGCCGTTCGCCAGCGTGACGACGAAGCCCTTCGCGCCGCTGGTGACGTGCGCGTTGGTGACGACGTTCCCGTCGCCGTCGTAGACGATCCCCGACCCCAGTCCCTGCGCGGTCTGGATCTGCACGACCGTCGGCGACACCCGAGCGATGACGTCGGTGAACTGCGTCTGGATGGCCGCCACCGATCCGGACTCCTGGGCGACGGCGGCCGGCGGCGCCTCCGCTCCTCCACATCCGGCGACGAGGGCGGCGGTCGTCGCGACCACCGCAATTGCAGCGCCGGCGCGGAGCGGGCGACGAGTGGTGGTCTCTGGCATGGTGGGATGCTGACGCGGCAGGCCCCGCCCGGCATCGGCAGCGGGACGGGTCCTCGGCATACGACCGCGGGCGTAGGACGCGTGATCAGGCCGTCGGCAGCGTGGCGGCGATGCGCGTCCCCTGGCCCGGTGGGCTTTCGACACGCAGGCCGCCTCCGAGCGCCGTGAGGCGGTCGGAGAGGCCGAGCAGGCCGCTCCCGTCCGGACGGGCACCGCCGGCGCCGTCGTCGCGGATCTCGACGTGCAGCGCGCTGTCGTCGACCCACAGCCGGACGTCCGCACTCTCCGCGCCGGAGTGCTTGGTGACATTCGTGAGCGCTTCGGCGACGACGAAGTAGGCGCTCGCCTCGATCTCGGGCGCGAATCGTTGCTCCGTGACCTCGACCGTCACGGGCAGACGCACGCGTGAGACGAGCGCCTCGATGCCCGCCGTCAGCCCGCCCCGGGTCAGGACCGACGGAAGCAGCCCGTGGGCCAGCTCGCGAAGCTCCTCGTTGGCCTGCTCGGCCTCCGCGAGCGCCTCACCGACGAGCGCCGCGGCGTCCTCCGCCCCCTTGGCGATCTTGAGCGTGAGGATCGTATGGACGAGCCGCTGCTGTGCCCCGTCGTGGAGGTCTCGTACGATGCGTCGCCGCGCCTCGTCGCCGGCGGTGAGCAGCCGGGCGCGCGACGCGACGAGAGCGGCCCGCGCCTCGGCGTTGGAGACGGCCGTGGCGACGAGCTCGGTGAAGTCCGCGATCCGCGACTCGGTGTTCGGAGGGAACGGCGTCGCGCGCCTCGTCGACGCGGCGATCACGCCCCACGTCCGGCCGCCAACGACGATCGGGCAGCCGACCGACGAGAGGATGCCCAGCTCATGGGCCTCCTGAGCGATCGGTCCCGACGCTCCCGCGAACGTGTCCACACGAGCCGGCCGGCCGGTCGCGTTCACCTGTGCCGCGATGCTGGTGCCCTCGAGTTCGAAGCGTGTCCCGACCGCGAGCTGCGCATCGCCGGTCCGGCTCCAGGCGGCCAGGGCGGTCACCGTGTGATCGGGCTCGAAGCGCTCCATGCGCGCGAGGTCGGCATCGCACCGCAGCCCGACCTCGCGAGTGACGGCCTCGACGAGCTCTGAGGTCGGCACCGCCTGCGCCACCAGCGTGGCGATGCGCCGCAACGCGGCCTGCTCGTCGGCCAGCCGAGCGAGTTCGCTCTGCGCGTGCTCGGCCTCGCGGGCACGCTCGGTCGCTCGCCGCGCCAGCTCGCTGACGACATACGCGGCGGCGATCGCGATGAGCAGGCTGGCGGCCGAATCCCCCTCCCCGACCGCGAAGTGGTGCAGCGGGGCAGCGAAGAAGAAGGCGTACGTCAGGTACGACGCGATGGCGACGATCCCGGCGAGCCAGAAGCCCCAGACGATCGCGACCGGCAGGATCGCGAAGAGGTACAGGCCAGTGAGGCCGTCCGGATCGACCCACTGCTTCAGCACGGCGATCACGGCGCTGACGACGGCGATCGCCGTCGCGCCGGCCAGGAGCCCGATCGCCGTGTGACGCGGCATACGACCTCGGAATCTAGTCGAGGCTCGGCCACAGATCTCGGGCTAGCCCGAGGGCGAGCCGGGCGCTGCCCCGGCTGAAACGGCGCCGGCGCTCGCTCATCGTGGAAACCATGAGCCCTGATCGCATGCACGCCCGCCGCTGGTGGATCCTCGTCCTCGTCGCCGTCGCGCAGCTGATGGTCGTGCTCGACGCGACGATCGTGAACATCGCGCTGCCGTCGGCGCAGGATGCGCTGCACTTCTCCGACAGCGAACGCCAGTGGATCGTCACCGCCTACACGCTCGCCTTCGGCAGCCTGCTGCTGGTCGGAGGCCGGATCGGCGACAACCGCGGCCGCAAGCCGACCCTGGTGGTCGGCCTGATCGGCTTCGCCGCCGCCTCCGCGGCCGGCGGCGCAGCTCAGAGCTTCGGCGTGCTCGTCGGCGCGCGTGCGCTGCAGGGCGCATTCGCAGCGCTGCTCGCGCCCACCGCGCTGTCGCTCCTCACGACCACCTTCAGCGACCCGGGCGAGCGCGGCCGGGCGTTCGGGGTCTTCGGCAGCGTCGCCATCAGCGGCGCCGCGCTCGGCCTGCTGCTCGGCGGGGCGCTCACCGAGTATCTGTCCTGGCGCTGGTGCCTGTTCGTGAACCTCGCCTTCGCGATCCCCGCCGCTGCCGCCGCGCTCACCCTGCTGGCGCCCGGGGCCGCGGCGGACAAGCGGCGGATCGACGTGCCCGGGACAGTCACGGCGACCGTGGGGCTGTTGGCCCTCGTCTACGGGTTCAACCACGCGGAGACCCACGGCTGGGGCTCCGTGACGACGCTCGCGTGTCTCGGGGCCGGCGTCGTTTTGCTCGCGGCCTTCGGCGCCATCGAGCGCCGTGTCGCGCATCCGCTGCTGCCGCCGCGCGTGGTGCTCGACCGCAACCGCGGCGGGTGCTACCTCGCCGTCGGGATCGTCGGCATCGGGTTGTTCGGGTCCGCCTTCTTCCTGACCTTCTACCTGCAGCAGACGCTCGGCTACTCACCGGTCCAGACGGGCTTCGCCTTCCTCCCGCAGGTCGCCGCCATCATGGCGACAGGCCCGGTGTCGTCCGCGCTGCTGCTCCCGCGCACGGGCCCGCGGCCGCTCGTGACGGCCGGCATGGTCCTCGCCGCCGCCGGCATGCTCTTCTTCACGCAGCTGCACGTCGACTCGACGTACGCCGAGCATGTCTTGCCCGGCCTCCTCGTCACCGGGCTCGGCCTGGGCCTCATCATCGCCCCGGCCATCAACACCGCGACGCTGGGCGTCGCGCCCGCCGACGCGGGCGTGGCCTCGGCGACCGTGAACACGATGCAGCAGATCGGCGGCTCGCTGGGCACCGCACTCCTCAGCACGCTGTCGGCGACCGCCGCGAGCCACTACCTCGCCGGCAAGCCGCAGACCGCCGACGTCGTGGCGCACGCGACCGTCCATGGCTACACCGATGCGTTCTGGTGGGCGGCCGCCTTCTTCGCGACCGGCGCCGTCGTCTGCGGCCTGGTGCTGCGCGGCGGCGCGCCGCGGCTCGAACCCGACGCCACCCCGGCGTTCGCGGCCTGAGATACACGAAGGCCCCGGGCGGGGGGCCCCGGGGCCTTCGCTGCGTGACCCGCGAGGAGGGAGGACGGGCGGGCCGCATGATCCTTGCCGACCGCGGCTCGCCGGTCATCGGCCTCGCGACCGATCCTCGCCGTACTCCCGCGGGCGTATGACGCGCGAGTGCGTCGCCCGTCGTACGGCGAAGTCCCATCCTCAAGCCGATGACGCGGGTGCTCCCGGCGGCCACGATGGCGCCATGAAAGCCTTCCTCTCCAATCGCCGGCGGACAGGCCCGGCGCCGTGGGCGCTGGACCTCGAGTCGACCGTGCGCGATCAGCTCTACGGCCCGCGTGCCGAGGTGACGGCAGGGGGAGCTGAGCGCCCGTCTGGCGCATCGCCACGTCGCCGCCGTCCTCGATGCCGGCAGCCGTCCGCGCGAGTACATCGTCATGGAGCTGGTCGATGGCCCCGACCTGGCGTCGGTGCCGACGGCGTCCGCCGCCGAAGCGATTCTCCAGATCTGCGACGCGCTCGAGCATGCGCACGGCCGCGGCGTGATCCACGGCGACGTCACGCCGCAGAACATCCTGATCGGCCCGCGCGACGGAGCCGCCAAGCTGATCGACTTCGGTCAGGCCGTCGAGGGCTTCGACGTCCACTCCGATGTGGAGGCGCTCGCCGGCATCGCATCCCGGCTGCTCTCGATCGAGGCGGGTCGTCCCGCATCGATCTCCGAGTTGCGCGCGCACGCCGAACCGACTCAGCTGCGCGCGGCATGAGGATCCGTCAGCCCGGCGCGTTACGCACGTAGGTCAGGACCGCGAGCACTCGCCGGTGCTCGGTCACCGTCGGTCCGAGGCCGAGCTTCTGGAAGATGCTCGTAACGTGCTTCTCCACGGCCGCCTCGGTGACGAACAGCTCCCCGGCGATGCCCACGTTCGACTTGCCCTCCGCCATGGCCGCCAGAACGTCGCCCTCCCGCGGGGTCAGCTCGGCGAGCGGGTGCGCCCTGCGCCCGAGCATCCGGGAGACGACCTCGGGGTCGAGCGCGCTCCCGCCGGACGCCACGCGGCCGACGGCGTCGATGAACGCTTCGACGTCGCCGACCCGCTCCTTGAGCAGATAGCCGACGCCCTCGGCCCGGTCGCCGATGAGGTCGAGGGCGTAGCGCTCCTCGCAGTACTGCGAGAGGATGAGCACGCCGGTGTCCGGGCGCTGGCGCCGCAACTCGATCGCGGCTCGCAGGCCGTCGTCCGACCGGTCGGGCGGCATCTTGACATCGACGATCGCGATGTCAACGCGGTGGGCCAGCGCCTTGCGTAGCAGCTCCTTGGCGTCGCCGGCCTGGGCGACGATCTCGTAGCCGACTTCGCCGAGGATCCGGGCTATGCCCTCTCGCATGAGGACGTCGTCCTCGCCGATGACCACTCGCGTCGGAGCCGTCATCCCGCAACCGTACCGCTATGACGGACGGCGGCCGAGCAGACCGTCCAGCGCCGCGCCCGGGAGTTCGTTCTTGGGCACGAAGGCTTCGGCGCCGCTGCTGCGCACCTCGCTGGCGGTGGCCGCCTCCGAGTTGCTCGAGGTGAGCACGACGCGCGGCCGCCACGGGAGCGCGGTGAGCTGCCGAGCCAGCCCGATGCCGTCGCCGTCAGGCAGCCCGACGTCCACCAGCACGGCATCGGGGCGCAGCGCACCCGCGACCGAGAGCGCGGACGCCGCCGTATCGGCCTCCCCGGCCACCGCGAGGCCACTCGCCTCGAGGATGCGCTGGGCCAGGCGCCGAAACGCCGGATCGTCGTCCACCACAAGCACCGACACCGTCATGGCGATCATCATGGCAAGCGACGGCCGCCAAGGAGGTAGGGCGAACCCGAGACTTCATACCGTAGGGCAGACCCCACAGCCGCGCGGGGGTTGGCCGGGAGCGAGCCTCGGGCATAGTCCCATGGCGGCGACCGCAGGAGCGAGACAAAGTGCAGGGTGCCTTGCGACGTCCGACACAGGAGACTTCGATGGAATCCCTGACCGTGGCCGACGACGGGCCTCTGCACGTGGTCATCGCTGAGGGGCAGGGCCTCGTGCGTGCAGCCTTCCGCGTCCTGCTCGAGCAAGAAGGCATGATCGTCACCGCGGAGGCGGCGACCGCCGACGAGGCCGTCGGCGCAGCCCGCGCCACCGCCCCCGATGTCGTGCTCATGGACTTCGATCTGCCCGACGCGGGCGGCGTGGAAGCGACGCGCAGGCTCCTCGCGGAGGTGCCCGACGGCGATACCCGCGTGGTGATGCTGATGACCTCGGACAGCGACGAAGCGGTGCTCGGAGCGCTGCGCGCGGGCGCCACCGGCCTCCTGCTCAAGGACGCCGACCCCGCGGAGCTGCTGACTGCCGTGCGAGTCGTGGCGCGCGGCGACGCGCAGCTCGCGCCGGGCCTCGCGACCCGGCTCGTCGCGGACTTCATGTCGCGCCCCGAGCGCCTGCGCTGCACCCCCGCGCAGCTCGAGGAGCTGACCGCCCGCGAACGAGAGGTCGTGGCGCTCGTGGCGTGCGGCCTGAGCAATGAGGAGATCGCCGAGCAACTGGTGGTCACGCGGGCGACCGCGAAGACGCACGTCAGCCGGGCGCTGTGCAAGCTCCACGCTCGCGATCGCGCGCAGCTCGTCGTCCTCGCCTACGAGGCCGGGCTCGTCCGACCCGGACGGCCTGTGTCGGCCGATCCGGCGGCCTCGAGCGCCGTGCCCCCGGCGATCGCCCGCTTCGGCCGCTACGCGCCTCGCGGCCGCGTACGCCAGGCCGCGCTCCGCGCGGTCGCCGCCTGAGCCGCGCCTCTACCGTGAGCATCGTGACGTCGGCTTTCGCCGACGTCACGCCGCGACGGGCGGCTGGAGGCGCTCGAGCTCGGCGGCCGCCAGCTCCTCGCGCTCGAGCTCGACGAGGTACCTGCGGTACGCCGCGCGGCGCTCCTTCGAGGAGGCGTTGCGCCACGCGGCGAGCGCTGCGCTGCAGCGGCTGTACGCGTCGAGCCACGCGGTGTATGCGTCATCCACGGGAGGGCGGCGCCAGCGGAGCCGCCAGATCGGCAAGGGCATCGTTCGCTCCTGTGTCGGGCGGATCGGAACATCTGAGTCTCGGGCCGGCGGCCGCGCGGCGCCATGCCCACCGGCCCGACACCGCGTTCGGGCGTCCCCGACCTTCCGCGTCGGGGAGACCCCACCGCCGCGCGAGACGACTTGGCCTAGGGTTGAGCACGAGGCCGACGTGAGAGGAGGGCTCAGCCGCCGCACCGTCCTGGCGAGCGCCGCGCTCGCGCTCCTCGTCGGTGCGGTGTTCGCGGTCCTCATCCGTGCCGTCACCGAGGAGCGCGACTCCGCCGACCAGGCGATCCGGTCACAGGAGATCATCGCCGCGGCGAACCGGCTCGAACGTCTCGTACTCGATCTCGAAACCGGTCAGCGGGGCTTCGCGATCACCGGCAACGAGCGGTTTCTCGAACCCTGGCTCGCCGCTCGCGACGCCTATCCCAGGGTGGCGGACGCGCTCGAGTCGGCCACCGGCGGTGTCAACGGCCAGGCCGAGGCGGCGCGGAACATCGTCGCCGCCATCGATGCGTACATCACCCAGCACTCCGTTCCGCTCGTCGAGGCGGCGCGGCGCGGCGAGCCCGGGGCGACGAGCGAGCGGGCGTTGGACGAGGGCAAGCAGCGGGTCGACGACCTGCGCCGCCAGTTCGACGCGTTCGTCGCCGCCGAGCGGGCGCGGTTCACCGCGCGCGATGAGGGCGCCGACGACGATGCGGAGCGGGCGCTCGTCCTGGCGGCGGCCGGTCTCGTCGGGTCGCTCCTGCTCATCGTGCTGTTCGGCACGTATCTAATGCGGGCGGTCGCCCTGCCCGTGCGGCGGGCGGCGACGATGGCCGGCCGGCTCGCCGGCGGCGACCTGTCGACGCGCATGCCCGAGACCGGGGCCGGCGAGGTCGGCGCCCTCGAGCGCTCGTTCAACACGATGGCGGCCTCCCTCGAGAGCAGTCGCGACGAGCTGCGCCCGATCGCGGAGGAGCAGGCCGCGCTCCGGCGCGTCGCCACGCTGGTCGCTCGCGACGTGCCGGCCGACGAGCTGTTCGAAGCCGTCCCGGCGGAAGTGCGGACCGTGCTCGGCGCGGACGGGACGGGGCTGCTGCGCTACGAGGACGGCGACACGGTCGTGTTCCTCGCCGGCGACGTCGGCGGCGGCGAGGCAGTCCGCCCGGGAACGCGCATCAAGCTCGACGAGGCGGCCGTGTCCGCGCGGGTGCTGCGGTCGGGCCGGCCGCTCCGCGTCGACGACTACGAGAACTCCGCAGGGCCGACGGAGGTGGTGGACGGTTTGCGAGCGGGCATCCGCACCGCGGTGGGCGTGCCGATCTTCGTCAGCGCGCGTCTCTGGGGTGTGATGGTCGCGACCTGGAGGCGCCCTGAGGCGCCGGCACCCGACATCGAGGACCGCATGGCGCAGTTCACCGAGCTCGTCGCCACCGCGATCGCCAACGCGCAGAGCCGCGCCGAGCTCGCCGCGTCACGCGCGCGTGTGGTCGCCACGGCCGACGAGACGCGCCGGCGGATCGAGCGCGACCTCCACGACGGCGCCCAAGAGAGCCTCGTCCACACGGTCATCGCGCTCAAGCTCGCTCGTCGCGAGCTCGGAGACGCCGGCGGGCCGGCCGCCGAGTTGCTCGAAGATGCGCTTGGGCACGCCGAGCGTGCGAATGAGGAGCTGCGCGAGCTCGCCCACGGGATCCTCCCGGCGACGCTCACGCGCGGGCTCGGCGCCGCGCTCGAGACGCTGGCGTCGCACGTGCGGCTGCCGGTGTCCCTCGACGTGACGGATGAACGGGTGTCGCCGGAGCTCGAGGCGACCGCGTACTTCATCGTGGCGGAGGCGCTGACGAATACGGTCAAACACGCTCGCGCAACGCGCGCGCGAGTAACGGTCTCGGTGACCGACGGCGTGCTGCACGTCGAGGTCAGCGACGACGGCGTGGGCGGCGCACGCGCCGACGGACGGTCCGGGCTTCTCGGCCTCTACGACCGCGCGGCGGCGATGAACGGGGACCTGCGGGTGGACAGCCCGCCCGGCGCCGGCACGACGGTCGTGGCCACCATTCCGCTCCGTGATGGTTGAGCGGCCTCCGCCTCCGGATCGTCGGCCCACTCGGTAAGAGCCTCGGCGAGCTGGGCCGCGGTCGGGCGATCGCCCGGGTCAGGCGCGAGCGCGTGCTTCAACAGCGCGCCGACGGGGCCGGGGAGCGTCGCGGCGTTCGGGACGGACGGACTGGTGAGCAGTTGGCCGGCGAGCGCCTCGTGGAGGGAGGCCGCGAGTGCGAAGACGTCCGCCGGCGGGCCGACGGGGACCGCCGGGCGTCGCTGCTCGGGCGGCATGTAGGCCCACGTCCCCCCCGGCCGCGTCATGCGCGCCGCGGCCGCGACCGGAAGCGCCAGCTCGAAGTCGATCAGACGCGGCCGCACGTTGAGCACGATGTTCGACGGCTTGACGTCGAGATGGACCCAGCCGGTGGCGGCGATGTGAGCGAGTGCGCGGGCGATCGCGGCGCCCAGCGCCGCCACGAGCGGCACGGGCAGGTGCACGCGACCGATGACGGCGGCGCGCAGGTTCGGCCCCGGCACGTGCTCGAGCAGCAGGTGCGGGTGGGGACCGGAGAGCACCGTGCTCAGATGGCGTGGCACGGCTGGGTGTGCCAGCCGCTGCAGCGCGCGACCCTCGTTCCGCAAGCGCAGCAGACAATGCGGGTCGTCGACGAGGTGCGGTCGCGGCACCTTGGCCACCGCACGGCGGCCGGCCGCCTCGACCAGGAACGCCTCGTGCGCCGTTCCGCCCGCCAGGCGGCGAACGATCCGCCCCGACGCCAGGGCGTCTCCCGTGGTGAGCGTCCAGGACGACATAGCACCGCCACCTACGTCGCGCGGCGCGGGCGCGGCCGGCTGAGGGCCGCAACACTGCCTCGCCGTCGGCGCAGGACGCCACCGATCGCCAGGCCCACGGCGTCGAGACCGACGAGGACGGCCAGCGCGCATGTCGAGAGCGTGCGGAGCATGCCTCGATGGTGATCGGGATTCGCGGGCGCTTCGTCGGCCTGCGGGCCGATCTTCGCCGTGCGCCGGCGGGCGCAGCCGCGCTGGTCGTACTGCGCGCGGCCTACGCCGAAGAGCCCTCCCTCGGCCGACGACACGTGCGTTGCGGCGGACGACGATGACGCCCGGGGAGATCAGCCAACGAAAGAGGCACCGACATGATCGTCGTCTACGTCCTTGTGGCACTAGCGCTCGCGGCTCTCGCGGGCGTGGCATTGGCGGTACGGATCATCAAGCAGTACGAGCGCGGCGTCCTCTTCCGTCTCGGCCGTGTGAAGGGCGACGCGCGAGGGCCGGGGGTGATCGCGTTCATCCCGTTCGTCGACCGTCTGCACCGCGTCACGCTGCGCATCGTCACGATGCCGATCCAGTCGCAGGGGATCATCACCCGCGACAACGTCAGCGTCGACGTGTCCGCCGTCGCGTATTACCGCGTTGCGGATCCGATCCGGTCTGTCGTCGCGATCGAGAACGTCTCCGCGGCGATCAACCAGATCGCCCAGACCACGCTCCGTGCCGTCGTCGGGCGCCACACGCTCGACGAGACGTTGTCGGAGACGGAGACCATCAACCGGAACATCCGCGAGATCCTCGATGTCCAGACCGAGGATTGGGGCATCCAGGTCACGGTCGTCGAGCTGAAGGACATCCAGCTGCCCGAGGGCATGAAGCGCGCGATGGCCCGCCAGGCCGAGGCCGAGCGTGAGAAGCGCGCCAAGATCATCGCCGCCGAGGGCGAGGCGCTCGCCGCCGGCGAGCTGGCGAATGCGTCCGACGTGATGCTGGCCCACCCGCTCGCGCTGCAGCTGCGGAACCTCCAGTCGCTCGTCGAGATCGCCGTCGACAAGAACTCGACCGTCGTATTCCCTGCGCCGCTGATGAGCACGATCCAGGAGCTCGGTGCCTTCGCGGCTCGCGAGACGGCAGCGGCCGCCTCGGCATAGAGTCGCTGGGCGTACACGAAACAGACGACTGCCGGCCGACGACAGCAGCGAGGCGGACGCGGACGATGGGTCGGTGCATTCAGCCCGACCTCGAGGAGACAAGATGCGCTTCGGACGCCTATCCATCGCGAGCGCCGTGGCGGTGCTCGGCCTCAGCGTCACCGTCGCTGCGTGCGGCAGCGGAAACGACAACGGCACTGCCGGCGGGGGCGCGAGCAGCAGCGGCAAGAAGATCGCGCTGCTGCTGCCTGAGCACACCACGGCCCGCTACGAGACCCAGGATCGGCCGCACTTCGAGAGCATGGTCAAGAGCCTCTGCCCCACCTGCTCGGTCGTCTATGAGAACGCGAACCAGGACGCGAGCGAGCAGCAGTCGCAGGCGGAGTCGGTGTTGACGCAGGGGATCGACGCCATGGTGCTCGATCCCGTCGACGCTACGTCGGCCAGCACGATCGTGCGCATGGCCAAGGCGCAGAACGTGCCGGTGATCAGCTACGACCGGCTGATCTCGGGCGGGGACCTCGCCGCGTACATCTCGTTCGACAACGAGCGGGTCGGAGCGCTCCAGGCCACGTCGCTCGAGAAGAAGCTGACGCAGGACGGCAGCCCCAAGGGCCCGATCGTGATGATCAACGGCGATCCGACCGACAGCAACGCCCACCTGTTCAAGCAGGGTGCGACCAGCGTGTTCAGCCGTGACGGCGTGAAGATCGCCAAGTCCTACGACACTCCGGGTTACACGCCGGCGAACGCGCAGACGGAGATGCAGCAGGCGATCACCGCGCTGGGCAACGACGGATTCGCCGGCGTCTACGACGCCAACGACGGCATCGCGACCGGCGCGATCACAGCGATGAAGGACGCTGGCATCAACCCGGCGAGCCGGCCGACGACGGGTCAGGACGCTGAGCTCGACGGCATCCAGCGGATCCTCGCGGGCCAGCAGTACATGACCGTCTACAAGTCGGTCAAGACCGAGGCGCAGGACGCCGCGCGTCTGGCCGTTCCGCTCGCCAAGGGGCAGCCGCTGCCGGCGAATCTCGTCAATCAGCACACGAAGAGCGGGTCGACGAGCGTGCCGTCCGTGATCCTGACGCCGGTGGCCGTCACCAAGGCGAACGTCGCGTCCACGGTCATCAAGGACGGCTTCTGGACGCCGGCGCAGATCTGCACGCGGGCGTTCGCAAGCGCCTGCAAGGCGGCCGGGATTCCGGGGGCCTAGCCGTGCCCTCCCCTCTACTCGCCCTCAAGAACGTCAGCAAGCGGTTCGGCGCCGTCCAAGCGCTCGACGGTGTGGACTTCGAGATCTACCCCGGCGAGGTCGTGGGGCTCGTCGGCGACAACGGAGCCGGCAAGTCGACGCTCGTGAAGATCATCTCCGGCATCTTCGCGCCCGACCACGGTGAGATCTCGATGGACGGGGTCCCGGTCACCGTTCGCACCCCCGAGGATGCGACCGAGCTCGGCATCGCGACCGTCTACCAGGATCTTGCGCTGGCGGACAACCTCGACGTCGTGGCCAACCTCTTCCTCGGCCAAGAGGAGCTGTCGAAGGGTCCGGCCAGGGCCACGTGGCAGATCGACGAGACCGCGATGGAACACCGCTCCCACGAGCTGCTCGAGCGGTTCGCGGTGACGATCCCGAGCGTGCGCACCGAGGTCGCGGCGCTCTCCGGCGGTCAACGCCAGCAGGTTGCCGTCGCCCGCTCGCTCCTCGGCGAGCCGAAGATCGTGCTGCTGGATGAGCCGACCGCGGCCCTCGGCGTCGCTCAGACGGCCCAGGTGCTCATGCTGATCAAGCAGCTGCGCGAACGCGGGCTCGGCGTGATGGTGATCAGCCACAACCTGGCTGACGTGTTCGAAGTCGCCGACCGCATCTTCGTGCTGCGCCTCGGCCGTCCGGCAGGAACCTTCGACGTCGCCGAGGCGACCCAGGACGAGGTCGTCGCGGCGATCACGGGCGCCCATCTGCGCCCGGACGACGGCGCCGAGCAAGGGGATCGAACATGAGCACGCACACCCACACGGCAACGGCCGGCCCTGAGCTTGGCCCGCGGCGCTCGCCGCTCGCCGCGGCGCGGCGCGTCTTTGGAGGCGATCTCGTCTCGGTGCGGGTCATCTTCGCGATCGCGGTCATCTGGATCGTCTTCCAGGCAGAGAACGGCCGCTTCCTATCCGCGGTCAATCTCACCAACCTGGTGCTGCAGATCACGGCCACGGGACTGATCTCCGTGGGTGTGGTGTACGTCCTGCTGCTCGGGGAGATCGACCTGTCGGTCGGCGCGGTGAGCGGCGTGACGTCCGCGCTCATGGCGGTGCTCAACGTCCAGCACGGCTGGAACCCGTATCTGGCCATCGCCGCCGCGGTGGTGCTGGGCCTGGGGATCGGCCTGCTTCAGGGAGCGCTGTTCTCCTCGTTCGGCGTCCCGTCGTTCATCATCACGCTCGCAGGCCTGCTCGCGTGGCAGGGCCTCCAGCTGTACATCCTCGGTGACACCGGCAGCGTGAACGTGACCGACGGCAAGATCGTCGGGCTCGCGAACCACTTCTACTCGGACGCCGTCGGCTGGGTGTTCGCCGCCGTCGTGATCGTGGGCTACGCCGCGACGGCGCTCTGGAGCCTGCGGTCGCGCCGAGCTGCGGGCCTGGCGGACACCGATGCGGCCGGACCGATCGCCCGCATCGTCATCGTGGCGGCAGTGACCATCGCCGTGGTGGCGGTGCTCAACGCCGACCGCGGGGTCCCGCTTGCGGTCCTGATCCTCGTCGCGTTCGTGGCCGGCATGCAGTACGTCGCTGCGCGGACACTCTTCGGGCGCCACGTATTCGCGGTCGGCGGCAACGCGGAGGCAGCACGGCGCGCGGGCATCCGTACGAGGCGCATCCGGATCATCGTGTTCGGCATCTCCGGCACGATGGCGGCGATCGGGGGCGTTCTCGCCGCCTCCCGGCTGCTGGCTGTGGACCAGTCGTCGGGCGGCAGCGACCTTCTGCTCTTCGCCATCGCAGGGCCGGTCATCGCCGGCACGAGCCTGTTCGGCGGCCGCGGATCGGTGTGGTCGGCGCTGCTGGGAGCGATCACCATCGGGTCGATCTCCAACGGCATGGACCTGCTCGCGCTCCAGTCGTCCGTGAAGTTCATGGTCACCGGAGGCGTGTTGGTCGCCGCCGTGATCGTGGACGCGCTGGCGCGGCGCAACCGTCAAGCGCGCGCCTGATGGGATCGTGGGCTTCAGCCGGTGAGTGGGATGGCGGCGGCAACCAGCGTGCCGCCGCCGGCGGGTCCTCTCGCCGGCCGCGATGCAGTTTGTCGTCGTCATAGCAGCGGTCGACGATCGGTCGACCGGAGACGGCCCCGTTCAAGGCCCCCTTGAAGAGCACATCGCTCGGGCACCTTGACCGGCGGGGTCATCGGCTCGACGACCTCCCAGATCTCATCGCGGACCTCGAACACCGCCCCCACAGCCAACCGCCAGAAGTCGATCACGGGTGCGCCGCGAAGACGTGGGCGACGGCTCCGCCGCTGAAGGCGATGGTGCTGATCGGCTCGATGGTGAGCGGTGCCGTGAAGAGCCGCTCGCCGCGCCCAGGACGACCGGATGGACAACCAGGCGGTACTCGTCGATCAAGCCTCTCGTTCATCGGCTTCGCAAACGGCCCGGAGGCGCCGGGCCAATAAGCGGCCCACCCCGCATAGGTGGTGGCACCGATGAGGTGCGCGCCGGCGTTGCTCACGGTCTCGACGGTCCAACCGGCGCCGTCATCGGAGACGGACATCTTCAGGACCAGCGAGGCCATGCGGTGCCTCCCTCCCGGGACGGATGACATGAGCTGCTCCCGTCGATGATGATGCAGAGAGCCGCACCGTCCCTAATTGCGGCCCCTTTGTGAAACGAGCTCTAAGCCGCCGCCCTCATGCGGCGACCGTGTCGGTCGGCTCGACCGCGTGCCCGTTCGCGGTGAGCACCACGTCGATGTTGCCGCGCGTCGCGTTCGAGTAGGGACAAACCTGGTGTGCCGCCTTCACGAGCTCGACGGCCTCGACGGCATCGTCGATCGACGGCAGCGTGACGGCGAGGGTCACCGCGAGCGCATAGCCACGACTCTTCGTCGGCATCAGCATCACGCTCGAGTCGATCGCGACGTCGCCGACCTCGAGCCGGCGCCGACGCGCCGCCGCCCCGAGCGCGCTCTCGAAGCAGGCGGCGTAGCCGACGGCGAACAGCTGCTCGGGATTCGTGCCGCCGCCCTCTCCGCCCATCTCGACGGGCGCTCGGAGATCCACCTCCAAGACGCCGTCCGAGGTGCGGCCATGTCCGGCGGTGCGGCCGCCGGTCACGTGTGCGCGTGCGGTGTAGATGACGCGTCCGTTGTTAGTCATGCCCGGAAGGTTCCTCCGCGGCGAGGCATCTGTCGTCGGTCGCCGAGTGGTCGTCTCGTCTACCGCGGTGAGCGCACGCGACGGTTCGGCGCACCCCGTGGGCGGTAGTCGAAAGAGTCACCTCCGCGCCGACGAAACTCGCGGGGCTGGCGGCCAGGATGAGCAAGGTCTCCGAACGTAAGGAGCGAGCATGACTCGCAATGGACCCCGCGGCCTCCTCTCCGCGCTCATGGTAGTGCCGCTCGTAGCGCTGGTGGTGGCCGGTTGCGGCAGCAACAACGACACCCCCACGGCGACGGTGAAGCCCGCCGGTGGGAGCTCCGGGACGGTCAGCGTCGCAAACACCGGGCTCGGCAACATCCTCGTCGACTCACAGGGCAAGACCCTGTATCTGTTCGAGCAGGACACGGGCACGAAGAGCACGTGCTCCGGCGGATGCGCCGCGGGATGGCCCCCGCTGCGAGCGAGCGGCAAGCCGACGGCCGGCAGTGGGGTCAAGGCCTCGATGCTCGGCACGACCCCGCGATCGGACGGAAAGCCGCAGGTGACCTACAACGGCCACCCGCTCTACTACTTCGAGGGCGACAGCAGCGCCGGCGACACGAATGGGCAGGGCGTCAACGCATTCGGCGCACTCTGGTATGTGCTGTCGCCGAGCGGGAACGCGATCACCACGGCCCCGTCGAGTTCGAGCGGCGGCAATGGCTACTAGCAGCCCGCTTCCGCGGCTGCAGTCGAGGGCGGTCGCGATGGACGCGGCCGCCTCAGCGGCATACGCGCTCGGGGCGCTCCTGCTCGCGGGCGAGGCGGCTGTGCACATCCAGCAGTTCGTGTCCGTGTTCCACGACGTACGATGGATCGGACCGCTGTTCCTCGCCAATGCGGCCGCGATCGTGTTGACGATCGCCGGCCTGCTCCAGGCGCGCACTCGGCGGTTTGCGGCGCTGGCGGGCGTCGTGATCTCCGCGGTCGCGCTCGGCAGCCTCATCATCAGCTACGGGACCGGGCTGTTCGGCTGGCAGGAGGCCGGCTTCCGCACGCCCGTCGCGCTCGCGATGATCACCGAAGCCGGGGCCGTGATCCTGCTGGCTACGGCACTCACGCTCGTGCAACGCTCGTCGAGCCGCTGATCACCGGCGACCCGGCGATCGTGGCGATCAGACGGATTCGCACTGCGCCTCCCGCCGCGTCAGGGCCAAAGCCCTGGCGCGGCGATCGCGCTCGCCTCAGGAACCTGCGGGAGCATCGCTGGTCCCCGATCGAGCGAGCCGTCGTGATCAGCGCGCTGGCGATCGTCATGGGCTCGCTGTTCCTCTCGGCGTACTCGCTCGCGCTGGGCGACCCTGTCCCTCGCCGGATCGACGCCGCGCTGGTCGGCGACCCAGCGGCCGAGCCGCACACGGTCGCCGCGGTGCAACGGGTCGCGCGCGGCAGCCTCGCCTTCCGCGGCTACCCCTCCGTCGCCGCGGCCCTGCGGGCGATCGACCGGCAGCAGGTCTACGCAGCGCTCGACCTCACCCCGACGCGGCCGACGCTCTACGTGGCGAGCGCGGCCGGCGCATCCGTGGCGCGCGTGCTCGAGCAGATCTCCGCCGCCGACCCGAGGGTTCGCGTCGTCGACACCCATCCGCTCGCGCGATCCGACCCGAGCGGCGTCGACGTGTTCTACCTGATGCTCGTCACAACGATCATCGGCTTCCTGTCGGTGATGCAGGTCCGCACGAACGCGGGCGGCCTGGTGCTGCGCCACTGGAGCGCCTTCGTCCTGGTCCTGGCCGCGGCGGCGTCGCTCGCCCTCACGCTCGTCGACGGGCCGTTGCTGGCCAGGCTGGACCTCCCCGTGCTGGAGAGCTGGGGCATCCTCGCCTTGCAGCTCGTGGCCGTCGCATCGTTCGCCTCTCTCATGTCCGTGCTGATCGGCCGCTGGGCGATCCTCCCAACGTGGCTGTTCTTCGTCGTTCTCGGCAACGCTTCGTCCGGCGGCGCCGTCGCGCCGCCGCTCCTCCCGCCGCCGTTCGCCTTCGTGTCGCAGTGGCTGCCGTCGGGCGCGACGGTGACCGCAATGCGCGATGCGGTCTACTTCCGCGACCACCAGCACGCGCGCCCGATCTTCGTCCTGGCGGCCTGGGCGACGATGCTCTTCGCGGCGATGGTGCTCATCTCCCACCGGCGGCGAACGAGCCCGGGCGCCGTTTGAGCGCCATACGTACGTATGCGTCCGAAAGTGCCGTCACGTGACGCATGCGACGCGGGGCGTCTACGACCTGCTGACGGCGGACCTGCTGACGGCGGACGGGTTCAACGTGAGCGTCGTGCAGAACCAGACGCTCTCGCTCCAGAGCGACGTCGAGACCACCCACAACGTGCTCGACCTGCAGGACGGCCCGGCGATCCTCGTCGGCCACTCCTACGGCGGCGCGGTCATCACCGAAGCCGGTCGCCACGAGCGCGTGGCCGGACTCGTGTACATCGCGGCGTTCGCGCCGGACGCCGGTGAGTCCGTCAACACGCTGATCGCCGACCCGCCGCCCGGTGCGCCCGTTCCTCCGATCCTCCCGCCCGTCGACGGGTTCCTGTTCCTCGACCGGGAGAAGTTCGCCCACTCGTTCGCGGCCGATCTCTCGGCGGAGGATGCCGCCTTCATGGCCGACTCGCAGGTCCCGTGGGGCGTCGACGCGCTCGGCGGCGCAATCTCCGAGCCGGCGTGGCGCAGCAGGCCGAGCTGGTACCTGGTCGCCAGCGACGATCGCATGATCCCGCCGCCGGCCCAGCGATTCATGTCCGAGCGCGCGGGCTCGACCGTCGTCGAAGAGGGCGGCAGCAATGGACCTGCTACGGACGCGAGTTCGTCAGCGTGCACCGTCACCTGGGCCAGGTCGTGGACGAATGGCGAGAGCTCGAAGATGTCGTCGCCGGGCGCGCGGCAGCGATCGGGATCGCTCTCGATGGCACCGCTGCAGCGGTCATCGAACTGGACGATCATCAGTCGTTGGAGCCGGGCTTCACCGAGGTCGGGGGCGCCGTCGAGCGGCTCTGCTCACAGCTCTGGGACATCGCGCTTCGGGTTCGCGGACGCGGAGAGCCGCTCGGCGCGCTCGACGCCGTCTCTCAGCACGTGCTCATCGGGGTCCAGCGCAAGCTCGAAGAGCAGCTCTGGATGCTGCGCGCACAGCTGGCCGACTAGGGGCTGAGCGATCAGCCAGGGTCCTGCGAGCTGTAGGGCTCGTCGGCCCCGCGCATGTCGCGATAACGGCGATCGAAGAGCGCCAGGACGGCGCTCACGTCGGACGGCCCGTGGACCTCGTGCGTGACCTGCTCGGACTCCGGAGCCGGGCTGGCCGCCTCGGCGTCGCCGTGCTCGACGAGCGCGTCATGCTCGGGATGCCAGAACGACAGCTCCGCCACTCCGCGTTCCGGGTACAAGACGCCGAGCTCGAGCTGCTCGTACCGGACGACCGCGGCGCCGTCTGCGCGGCGCTCGATCCGAACGCCCGGCCACGTGTCGAGCTCGTTGGCGATCTCGTCGATCAGCGCGTCCGTTCGCGACATCACTCGATCCTACGCTAGGCCGCGGTTGCGGGACGGCGGACGTGCCGGACCAGCACCGCCGCCGCGAGTCCTCCGAGCACGATCGAGCCGCCGGCGACGAGCATCGTGAGGATGGAGCCCGCCCCGTGGGTGCAGACCAGGGCATTCGACGGGCGCGAAGCGGCGGTGATCAGCGCAAGATCTAGTTGTCTTCACAACCACCTCACTAAGAGGAGACCATCATGATCACCGCAACCGACACCTACACAAGCCCCGCGATCGACGGCCTCAGCGGCCTTCGCGAGGGCTTCGCCGAGGTCGGCGACGTGACGCTGCATTACGTCGAGGCCGGCGAAGGGCCGCTGGTCGTCCTGCTGCACGGCTTCCCGGAGTTCTGGTACGGCTGGCGCCAGCAGATCGCACCGCTCGTGGACGCGGGCTTCCGCGTCGTCGCGCCCGACCTGCGCGGCTACAACCTGTCCTCGAAGCCGGACAGCTTCGACGACTACACGGCCGACAAGCCGGCCGCAGACGTCCGCGGTCTCATCCGCGAGCTCGGCGCCGAGTCCGCGATGGTCGTCGGCCACGACTGGGGCGGAAGCGTCGCCTGGACCCTGGCGATGAACCACCCGGAGGTCGTCGACCGCCTGGCCATCCTGAACGCGGCCCATCCGCGCAAGCTGAACGAAGGACTGCGCAGCCCGCGCCAGCTCCTGCGGTCCTGGTACTTCTTCTACTTCCAGTCCCCGAAGCTGCCCGAGCGCCGTGCGCGCCGCCGGCACTGGCGGTTCTTCAAGCGCTTCTTGCGCGACGCCCGCCCGCCGTACACGGCGGAGGAGCTCGATCGCTACGTCGAGGCGTGGTCCCAGCCAGGGGCAGCCAAGGCGATGATCGACTACTACCGCGCCGCGGTCCGACTGGGGTCGAAGCAGGAGATCCGCCCGATCTCGGCGCCCACCCTGGTCATCTGGGGGCAGGGCGATCGCTACCTCGGCTCCAAGCTCGCCGAGCCGCACCACGAGGACGTGCCCAACCTCGAGCGGGTCGAGCGCCTGCCCGACGCGTCCCACTGGGTCCACCACGACGAGGCCGAGCGCGTGAACGAACTGCTCATCGACTTCCTCGCCCCGGCCGTCCGCCGATGACGTAGCCGCCCGACACGACGACGGGAAAGGCCTGCATTTGCAGGCCTTTCCCGTTTCGCGGGCGAGACAGGAATTGAACCCGGCGCCGCACCCGCCCACTCAGGTCGCTTCCGTGCAAGCGGTACGGCGATCGGCGGGCCATGTCGCGTGAGGCAGCGGAGTTGTTGAGCGGCGGCGCCGGCCGCGGTTGATTTGAGTCCTCTGACCCCAAGTCCTCACGGAGGCTCAAATGCCCAGACGGATGCTGCATCTTCTCGGCGCGCTGCTCGCGGTGGCCGCCATCGTGGCCGTTCCATCGGCAGCTTCAGGCGCGACGCACTCGACCGCGAAGGCGAGCGGCGACCCCGGCGGTGGCTGTTACGACCACAACCCGCCGTGGTCGGGGTGGGGCCACGGCTGGTGGCACCACGGCGGACAGCACCGCTACTGGCACGGCTGGGGCGACGGCAACGGCTACTTCGGCGGCTCGTCGTGGGACCACGGTTGTGACGCGCTGCACACAGGCAAGGTCGCGCAGGTGAAGGTCGCTGTCGCGAAGATGCGCGATGGCAAGTGCCAGCACCTGCTCGGGCACGGCGGGCGCCTGAGCCGCACGCGCAGCTGCGGGGTCCGGCACTGGTTGACCGCCGCCGGCACGCGTCACTGGCGCTACCAGATCCACCGCCGCCTGCCGCACGGCCGCTACCGGCTGCACCGGCGGGCCATCGACGGCTCCGGCAACCGCGAAGCGCCGGACGTCTGGCACGTGCGGATCAGGTAGCGGGTCACGGCACGTGGGATCGACCGGCTCCCGTTTCGTGATCGGATGATCGGCGATTCCGTTTGGGCGCGCGCGATGTGCCGTCCAACGTTTCACACATGAGCCGACGCCTCCCCGCCTCCGTCCTCGTCCTGGCCGTGCTGATCATCGCCGCGGTGATCGTGGTCCCCGCTCTCGGCGGCGAGGACGGCTCGAACCCGCTGGCGGCGCCCACCGACCGCACCGCCGGCGGCTTCCAGGACACGGTGGCGCGCGCCCTCCCCTCGGTCGTGCTGATCGAGCGGGCGGGCGCGCTCGGCTCGGGCGTCGTACTCGACGACGGCGGCCACATCGTCACCAACGCCCACGTGGTCGGCGACGCGCGGACGTTCACGGTCACGACGTCCGACGGCGCCAAGCATGAGGCGACGCTCTCCGGCGCGTTCCCGCAGGGGGACCTCGCGGTGATCGACGTGCAAGGCGCGAAGCTGCGGCCGGCGACGTTCGCCGACTCGTCGCAGGTGAAGGTCGGTGAGCTGGCGCTGGCGATCGGCAACCCGCTCGGCCTGCAGTCGAGCGTCACCCAGGGCATCGTCAGCTCCAACAGCCGGACGGTGCCCGAGGGCAACGGCGTCGCGCTGCCGTCGCTGATCCAGACGAGCGCGCCGATCAACCCCGGCAACAGCGGCGGCGCGCTGGTGGACGAGACCGGCGCGGTCATCGGGATCCCGACGCTGAACGCCGGGCTCAACGGCCAGCCGGCGTCCGGGATCGGCTTCGCAATCTCGAGCAACACGGTCACGTCGATCGCCCGCCAGCTCGCCGACAAGGGCGAGGTCTCAAATTCAGCGCGCGCGTGGCTCGGCGTCGACCTGCGGTCGGTCCCGCAGCGCGGCGCGTTCGTCGCCGCGGTCGTGCGCGGCGGCCCCGCGGCCGACGCCGGGATCCGGCCCGGCGACATGATCGCCCGTGTCGCCGGCAAGCCGGTCCCGACCGTCGACGACCTCGCGGTCGCGCTCGCCGAGCTGAAGGCCGGCGACCGCGTCCCGGTCGATCTGCACGCGCAGACCGGGTCGCGCACCGTGCAGGTGACGCTCGGGCATATCCCGCCCGCTTGACACGCCCGAGCCCTCGAGCTCGTGGAACGTCACCGAGCCGGCAATCACCCGACGACGAGATGCGTCGTGACTCACGAAGAGCGCTGGCCGTAGGGTGCGGCGCGTGATCATCGACGTCGCCGCCGATCTGTCCGTGCTGACCGTCCTGGCCGAGCGCTCCGAGCAGGAGACGATTCTCGGCGCGCTTCGCGGGGCCGAGGTGCCGGTCGCGGTGTGGAGCACCCGGGACCCGGTGCTCCTGACCGACACCGCGCGGATCGGCGCGCTCGACCCGGGGCTGCGCGACGCCGTGCTCGCTCTCTACGGCTCGTACCCGCGCGTCGTCCGCTACGACGGTGTCGAGGTCTCCTGGTCGCCGACCGTCTACCCGCGCGTGTGGTGCCCCACCATCGACACCGTGTTCTTCGCGCGCAGCCTCAAGCAGTACCTGACCGACACGACCCGCGTCGCTGAGATCGGTACTGGAAGCGGCTACCTGCTCAAGTACGCGCTCGCGCACGGCCCCGGGATCGAGCGCGCCGTCGCCTCGGACATCAACCTCGACGCGCTGCGCTGCGCATCCGACGCGCTCGCGGGCGTCAGGCACGGGGCGTCCGTCTCGCTGGTCAACCCGCAGGCCGACGACGAGACCGTCGGCTTCTCCGGCACCTTCGACCTGGTGCTCTGCAACCCCCCGTACATCCCGCGCCCCGTCGAGCGCCATGACAACCCATACGAGGGCCTGGATCTGATCTCGAAGCTGGCGCGCGAGGGCGCCGGCCTGCTCACCGACGGCGGCGTGATGCTGCTGAACATCTCATCGTTGGCCTCGGACCGGCCGCTCGACTGGCTGCACGACGCCGGCTGGCAGGTCGCCGAGGTCGACCGAATGACCGTCCCGCTGAAGGTCAACGCGGTCACGAGCGGCGTGACGCCCGAGTCGCGCGCCTGGCTGAGCCACCTGCGCGGCCGAGGCATGCTCCCGCCGACCGACGCCGACCGCGGCTACCGGTTCTGGCACGAGCTGCGGGTCTTCGAATGCCGGCTCAGCGGCTGACGCCGGTGATGTTCGAGCTCGGCGCCCGCCCGCATGGGCCGCAGGATCTCTACCGGGCCTACCTGGCACAGAGCGACGTCTTCGTCGGGCTCTACTGGCAGCGCTACGGGCAGGTCGGCGCGGACACTGGCTTGCACCAAGGGGGATAATCCGGCGGAGGCACGATGTCCCTCAGAAGGGCAATCCGCGGAGTCTTGTTCGCGGCGCTCGCGCCGGTTGGGATGGCGGCGTGCGGAAGCTCGGACTCGAACAGCGACACCCGTGCCGCCGCCACCGCCCCGACGCCGACGCCGACGGCACAACCAACGGCCAGGGATGGTCCGGCGAGCCTCAAGATCGGTCAGTCACGGCTCGGGCCGATCCTCGTCGACGCGAATGGACGCACCCTCTACCTCTTCAAGGAGGACAAGCCCGACAGGGCGCTCTGTACCTCCGACTATCTGAACTGCACGACGGGCTGGCCGCCGCTCATGACGGCCGGGCACCCACGCGGCCAGGCGGGCGTCAAGACCCGACTCATCGGCTCCATTCACCGGACCAAACCGACCGGCTCGCAGGTCACCTACAACCACCACCCGCTCTACCTCTACATCGACGACGAGCAGCCCGGTGACGTGAACGGACAAGGGACCTACACCTACTGGTACGTCCTCTCCCCCAGCGGTCGTCCGATCACGAAGAAGTAGTCTTGATCACGAGGGGCGTGCCGATCGGCGTGAGCGCGTAAAGGCGCTCGATGTCGCGGTTGCGAACGCGCACGCAGCCGTGTGACGGGCGGCCCGGGATCAATCCGGGCTGATCGGTCCCGTGGATGCCGATCACGCCCCCGCCAGGCCAGTCGGTGAGCACGTCCGAGTACGCCGCCGTGCCCATCGCCCGCGTGCCGTACAGCGAGTTGCCGCTGACGTGGAACTTCTCGCGGATCCAGAAGTGGCCGGTCGGCGTCGGCGTGCCGGGCGCGCCCACGCCGACGCGCGCGCGGAAGCGTCGCTTCCCGTGCTTGTAGAGCGTGATGCGGAGCGCGCTGCGGTTCACCACGAGCCGCGTGTGGACGAGGTGGAACGGTCCGAGCGCGGAACGCCGGACCCAGCCCGTGACGTTGTTCGGTCGCTGCGGGAGGCGCAGCTGTACCCAGGTGACGCCCGCCACGCCCGATCGCTCGGCGAGGAGGACGTAGACCTCCGGGAACCCGTCCTCGGTGAGGAAGCGCAGGCGCCCCACCCGGCGCGACCGCGTGGTCGGCTGCGCGTACACCTTGACGGGCAGGGCGGCGCCGGCCCAGCGCGTGAACGTCGTCTCGTTCGACAGCCGTGCAGGAGCGGGCGGATGGGCGACCGCCGGAGCGGCGCTCGCCGCGACACAGATGGTCGCAGCGAGCGCCGTGGCTGCCGGGATCCCCAGCCTCACCCCGTGAACCGCGGCGAGCTCTGGGCCGCGCGGGTGATCGTGAACCGCAGCGTGCTGCGATCGCCGGACGTGTCGGTCACAACCGCGCGGCCGCGGTGCGCGCCCACGCTCAGGCGACGGCACCGCATCCCCAGCACGAACGTGCCGTTGGACGTCGGGCGCGTGACGGTCTTGACGCGGTCGCCGTCGACATTGAAGGCGACGATGTCGATCGAGTCGCCGGTGACGGTGACCTTCGCGCGGCTGTCGGACACGCAGTCGCGTGGCTGGAGCAGCTTGGCGGAGTCGTCGTCGTCCTCGCCGGCGAGCGCCGAAGAGACGGGAAGGGCGAGCCCGGCGATGAGCACGGGCATGAGAAGCAGTGAACGTCGTGACACCGAGTACCTCATGAGTCGGGAGCGAGGGTCGCGAGTGACGCTGGCGACCCGCCGCGGTGCTCGCAACAACCAGCAACGCTCACTCGACACGTGCGGCGTATCGCCCCGAACCGGGCGATTTGCAGCCGCGATCGAGGGATCGCCAGGACGCGATTGTCAAGCGCGACCGGCCCGCCGAAGCTCGCTTGATGAAACGCCCTCCCCTCCCTGCCCTGCTCCTCACAGGCTGTGCGCTGGTTCTCGGCGCAGCTGCCCAGCCGGCGGCGGGCGCGACGCGGCCGGACTGCCACCGCCACGAGTCACGATCGATCGGCGCCCCCGGCAACGGCCGGCTCGTCGACGGTGTCCTGTTCCCGGCACGAGGCCGCGACCACTTTCCGTGGAACTTCCGCGAGCAGCGAGTCGGCGGCTCGGACCGCACGCGCTGGGGCAACTGCCGCGTGGTGCGCGCAGTGCTGGGCGGCCTCGCCGCCTACCGCCGCCGGAACCCGGACGCCCCGCGCGTGGCCGTCGGCGACATGAGCCTGCGCCACGGCGGTGAAATCGACGGGCACGCGACACACGAGAACGGGCGCCAGATCGACCTCTACTTCCCGCGACGCGACCGCGACATGCGGGAGCCGCATACCGTCGGCCAGGTCGACCTGGAGCTGTCTCGCGCGCTGGTGCAAGCGATGCTCCACGCAGGCGCGTACCGCGTGCTGATCGGCCGGGACATCGACATGGCCACCCCGCGACGCGTGCTACGGCGGCCGCACCACGACGACCACTTGCACGCGATGTTCTAGACAGCTCGCGCCCGGACAGCAGCGCCACGTTCGTCGCGAACTTCCCGCCCGTCCTGCACGACGCGACGATCCCCTGCTCCGGGACATGCCCGATACGGGCAGCATCGCTCGATGTTCTTGATCGTTCGGAGATCAGAGCAGGACCGAGCTGTCCGGCGGCGAGGGGGGAACGGCAACGCAACGTTCTCCGTTGCGCGACCGTTCCCACAAGCTGGTCCTCTGATGTTCCGTAGGACGAGGCATCCGCTGCCCGCTCCGTGGGTCGCTCCTTGACCCGCCGCCCAGCTAAGCACGCGCCGGGGAAGGACCACATCGCACATTTGTCCGTTTGCGTTCAGTAGACGCGGGGCGACGCGCGCGGCGCTGGAAGCTGCGACGCGCTGTTCGATCTCGCCCGCGACCGGCTCGGCTCGGCGGGCTACGTCGTCGTCGAGCCCTCGCTCGTCGCGCTGGCCGTCGACCTGGCCGCGGACGAGATCGTGGTGGAACTTGCCCGGTCTAAGACCGCTCTCGTGGCGGCTACGGCGGACCGTCTGGTCATAGTCCCGAACGGCAAGCTCCGCCCCGGAGCAGCCGTTGCGTGTCGGTACGAGGAGATCACCGGCGCGGACGGGACTGACGACGGCGGGATCGTCATACGCGGTCCCGGCGGCAGGCGACACTTGGGTCCGCTTCAGCCGCCCGGGAGCGCCGAGCTGCTGCTCTGGGAGATCCGGTCCAGGGCACGCGTCTGACCGAGGGTGCATGCGCGGTCCGCCGGTACGGTTACCGCCGTGTTCGGTGCGGACATCTTCGATGTCGTCGAGGACCGCTTCCGGTTCTGCATCAAGCGCAGCGCACGGCTCGAGCGGCTTGCCGACGGCTGCCGGTGGACCGAAGGCCCGGCGTACTTCGCCGCCGGCCGGTACCTGGTCTGGAGCGACATCCCGAACGACCGCATGCTCCGCTGGGATGAGATGACCGGGAACGTCGGCGTCTTCCGCGCGCCGGCGGGCTACACCAACGGCAACACGGTGGACCGCCACGGACGTCTGGTGAGCTGCGAGCACGGCGCGCGGCGCGTCACCCGCACCGAACACGACGGGTCGCTCACCGTCATCGTCGACCGCCACGAGGGGAAGCGCTTCAACAGCCCGAACGACGTGGTTGTCAAGTCCGACGGCTCGATCTGGTTCACCGATCCCGCATACGGCATCGACAGCGACTACGAAGGCCACCGGGCCGACAGCGAGATCGGTGCGTGCCACGTGTACCGCGTCGAAGCCGACGGTCGCGACTGCCGGATCGTCGCCGACGACTTCGTCCGCCCGAACGGCCTCGCGTTCTCCCCCGACGAGCGTCGCCTGTACATCTCCGACACCGGCGCCAGCCACGTCGACGACGGGCCGCGCCACATTCGCGTGTTCGACGTCGGCGCCGACGCGACGCTGTCAGGAGGCGAGGTGTTCGCCACCCGGGCCGACGGCGCCTTCGACGGCCTCCGCGTCGACACAGAGGGACGGATCTGGACGAGCGCAGGGGAGGCGGTCGAGTGCTACGAGCCCGACGGCACGCTGCTTGGCAGGATCCTCGTGCCCGAGGTCGTGTCGAACGTCGTGTTCGGCGGTCCGAAGCGCAACCGCCTGTTCATCTGCGCGACGACATCGGTGTACTCGGTGCTGCTACCCGTCAACGGCGTCAGCTGACGACGGGGCGGTCAACGGCGATCCGGAGCTGCCTGCCTCGACTGTGATGTGATGCGGGTCATGGACCGCGGGGAGGTCGACCGCTGGCTCGTCGCCTACGTCGAGGCGTGGCGGACGTCTGACCGCGAGCAGATCGCGGCACTGTTCAGCGCCGACGCGAGGTACCGCTATCACCCGTACGACGAATGGGTTCGCGGGCGCGACGCAATTGTGAGCTCGTGGCTCGGCGAAAGCGACGTCTCGGAGGCATCGACGCCGGATGAGCCGGGCACGTGGGAGGCCGAGTACCGCACGATCGCCGTCGACGGTGACGTCGCCGTCGCCGTCGGCACCACCAGTTATTCGGTCGAGCCTGGCGGTCCGGTCGATCGGGTCTTCGACAACTGCTTCGTGCTCAAGCTCGATGGCGACGGGCCGCTGCCGGGAGTTCACGGAGTGGTACGTCCGCCGTCCGCGACAGGCTTGACGGCCGCTCGACTCGTTCCAGACCGGCGACGCCTGGTGAGCCGGCGCGGATCTCGTCATGCGCTTGCAACTGGGCGCGTGAGCGTAGTAGCCTCCGCGGGGCCATCGCGCTCCGCCTGAGGCGCGAGGCCTAGAAGTACGACGCGACGCGGAGGTTGCAGAACGCGGCGCTTCGCGAACCGTCGGTCTTGGTCAGCGTCAACGAGGAACATCTCTCACGGGATGAACGTCAGCGATACCGACGATTCGGGCGCCGTCAATCGAGACACGGCCGAGTTCCAGATTGTCGTGTCAGAGCATGCCGCAGGGACGGTGGTGGTCCCTGTCGGAGAGTTGGACCTTGGCACGGCGCCGGATCTCGAAGCCGTGCTGGCGACGCAGACGGGCCCCGTGGTGGTCGACCTCCGCGAGGTCAGCTTCATCGACCTCACGGGCGTGCGGGTGCTGCTGAAGGCCGACGCGCGTTCGCGCCAAGACGGCATGAACCTCCGCTTCATCCCAGGCCCGAAGGTGCGGCGCCTGCTCGAGATTGCGGAACTGCCGGACCTGCTGGCCTACGTGGGACCTCGGCCGACGTAGCCAGGCCCGGCAAGCTGCGACACTACGTCCGGTAGTCAGTAGCTCGCGCTCCGGCTGTTCGCCGTCTTCCTCCTACCTCAGCGCGGGGCGTATGCCCAGAGGGAGGCGAGGAAGGGGCCGGTCATGGGCCCCGAGACAGAAGCTGGACCTCTGCAGGACGGTGGCTCTCTCGCCTCCGCCATCTCGAATTCCGTCAGGCAACTGGTAGCGGAGTACACCGGCCGCGGCCCGACACGCGCCCGGACGAGCATCCGCGACAACCTCGTGGTCGTGCTCCTCGAAGACACGTTGACCAAGGGCGAGCGCCGGCTCGTGGCCAAGGGCCGCGACATGCGCGTCCTCGACTACCGAGCCGAGTTTCAGGCAGCGATGCGCGAGGACGCCGTCGCCAGCATCGAGAAGCTCACCGGCCGCAAGGTGGTGGCCTTCATGAGCGCCAACCACATCGACCCCGACCTCGCCGCCGAGCTCTTCGTGCTCGAGCCCGATGGTGAGGCGGCCTCGAGCGACGGCAGGTGATCGACGCGTCGCGACCGGCACGCGTTAGAAGCCGGCCGCGCCCTCGTCAAGCATCCGCTCAGCCGCGGCCAGACCGGTGCCGATCCTGCGACCGCGCGTGCGCAGCGTGACCGGGGTCCGCGTGCGGCGCTGCACGTGCGCGGGCGCAACGATCAGCCTGGCATCGATCGCGAGAACACGAATCCTGAGCAGCCGCGCGACGATGGACGCTTCGACGAGAAGCCCTTCAGAGAGCGGCCTGCCGTCGTCGGGAACCGCGATCAGGTTCGTCTGCGGCGTCCGCTCGGTGTCGTGCGCTGTATGCCTCGAGTCGCTTTGACGCCGTCCCCGCCGCCGTGACGATCTGTTCATAGCGCTCACGTCCCGCCTTGGTCCCCAGGACATACCCGGCTCCGAACATCAGCAAGGTCGTCAACCTCACCGATCGCTCGCCGTTCCCTCGATCCGCCGGCGCACCACAGAGATCGCCGCGCTCGCCGCAGTGGCCGCTACGACGGCGGCCACCCCCGACTTGACTGCCTTGGGCGGGTGGATGTCGTCCAGCGCCGATCTGACTCCCGAGGGAAGCTGTGCGTCACGGGTCGCCTTGACCGCCTTCTCGAGCCGCGTCCGTCGCCGCAAAGGTCTCATGTCGATCCTCTCCATCCGGTTGGTTCTGTCCAGGGTTAGCGCGTGGTGCGTGAGGCCCGCTTGATCGCGGAGACGAGCTCCGCCTTGGTCAGCGTCGTGCGCCCCTCGATGTCGATGGCAGCCGCGAGATCGAGCAGCTCGGCCTTCGTGTGCGACTCGAGATCGCCGTTGATCTGGCGGCTGTCCAGCCGCTGCGCGGTGTCCTCGGCGGTCGCCGCCGTGAACTTGCCGGCCTGCTCGGCGGCCGCGACCCGCTGGTCGGCATCCTTCGCCTGCTGCTCGGCGTCCGCAGCCAATTGCTGCGCCTGGCGATGCGCCTCCTCGGCGGCGGCGCGGGCGGCTTGCGTGGCCTCGTCGGCCAGCTCCCTGGCCTCGGCAAGGCGCTCCGTCGCCTCGTCTACGAGCTCGCGTGCTCGTTGCCGCGTGACCTCGGCGTCCTCCTGCGCGGCCTGTGTCTCCTCCTCGGCCTCGGTCTGCCTCTCATCGAGTTCCTCGTCGGCCTCCGCCTGGGCGGCGGCGCGCTCCTGCTTGACCTGCTCGTCGGCGGCTCGGCGCGCTTCGGTGACCGCCTGCTCGACGCGACGCTTCAGCTCGCGCTTGAGCTCCGCGATCTCCGAGCGGTTGCTCTCCGCCACCAGGCGCGCGTGGTCAGCGCTCTGCGTAGCCTCCTCGGTGGCCGCCAGCGCCTCCTCCTCGGCCTGCTGCGCGCGCTCGGCGGCCGCGCGGGCGCGCTTCATCCGGGTCTCGACCGAATCGCCCATCGGAGTGGCATCCTCGATGGACGCTCTAAGCTTCCGAGCGGTGTCCCGTGGGCCGGTCGCCTCGTCCGGCAGCATGCGCGACACCAGCCACGCCGCGTTCGAGGGAAGTTCCCGCAGGCCGGTGCCGGCGTTGTCCGAGAGCCAGTGAAGTGGACGTCGTCGTGGCATGACATCTCCCTGCGTTGTAAGCACGTTTGGATGGCCACATCGCCGGGCCGGCGACGCGGTAGGGTTCGGCGTACCAGGGGTACTTTGAATACCGAAGTGCGCGTGTACTTTTGAATACCGAAGTGCGCCAACTCGCAAACATTGCCGCCCGCCGACCCCCGTTCGACGCCGCCCTCGATGCTGGCCCTGCTCGATCTGCTCGGGCGTCGCTGGGCACTGCGGATCCTCTGGGAGCTCCGGCTGGAGCCGGCGAGCTTCCAGGCGCTACACCACCGTTGCGACTCGATGTCTACGAGCGTTCTCTCGCAGCGACTCACCGAGCTCAGGGACGCTCAGCTGATCGAGAAGGACCAGGCCGGGAGCTACACGCTGACCGAAGCCGGCTCACTTCTGCTCGGACGGCTCGACGGAATCGACGAGTGGACGCAGGAGTGGGCACGCACGATCCGTAGCGCAAACGCCAAGCGCAGCAGCAATTGACTGCTGTCTCCGACCGTCGGGTAGTCCCGCGGCATGGGACGCAACCCGAATCCTTGGGAGCACGTGCCGGCGTTGGTCGGCATGGCCGCCATGGCAGGCGCGGGCGTCGGCGCCGGGAGCGCGCTGATGTTCGCGGAGCGCCGCGCCGGCGCACAGGACCGCGAGCTCGAATCGCTTGCCCACCGGGTCACCTCGCTGGAGGCCCTGAGCGAGCGTGTGACGCGGCTAGAGAGAGAATCGCTGAGCTCTGCGCGGCGCTCCAACGCAGCCTGACTCCGCGACGGCAGGGCACCGCAGACGGGAATCCGTGATGCGCGATCACGAGAGAACCTCACCCTCCCCCGCGGCAACGACCTCGAGCACGTCGTCTCGCTGCTCGCAGCCGCTCGCAACCACGCCGAGCTCGCAGCGGCCGCCGAGCCGATCGCTCGCGAGCTTCGCGCCGACCACGTCGTCCTCGACACTGACCCCTTCGGCACGCGCGAGGTGATCCAGGTGCTCACCGGTGATCCCGCGGCCGCGCCCGCCGAGCGCGCGCGGCTGGCCGCCACCGGCCATCGCTCCCTCTTGCGAGTGCCCGTGACATGCGAAGGCGAGATCATGGGCTCGCTCGCGGCCTACCGCGCGAGCGAGCTCCCTTGGAGCCGCTTCGAGATCCGCCGCGCACGCATGATCGCCTACCAACTCGGTGCCGCGTTTGCCCGGATGGCGCCGACGCGACACGCGATCAGAGAAGTGCGCTCGCCCGGCGGCTGAGCACCCAACGTCAAGACCGCCGGACCGCGCAACGTCTCACGCTGACGAACGAATCGCCGACTTCTCGATCGGGTAGCCCCTGGTGACCGGACGCCTGCGGCGGCCGGTCCGGAGGAGGAGCCCTGATCGATCACGTCCGACGTTCGCGTGACGGACCTGATGCAGCGGCCAGAGGCGTGCGCAGTCGCTCCATTGGAGGGAGCCGAATGGATCACTCGATAGGACATCGCCTCGATCCGATCGTGCCGAGCGCTCTGGCAGTGGCCGCTCTGGTCCTGTTCGTGGTGCTGCTCATCGCGGGAGCCGGGATCGCCGCCGCGGCAGTGGTCTCGATCGCGGTGCTGGTGGCCGCCACCGGGCTGGCGGTTCTGGGCTGGCGGGCAGCACGTGAGCGTGCGCACCGGCTGTCACACGTCGTTGACGCGCAACGTGAGGAGCGCTCCGACGAGCGCAAGCGGCTCGAGCGCCATTCCCGGCGGCTCGAGGAGGCGCTGTCTCATGAGCGCGTCGTGCTGGGGCGGCTTCGGAGCTCGTGGCAGGCGGAGCGCGAGTGGAGCCGCGAGCTCCGTCGGCAACTTCAGGAGTTCCATGGCCGCTCCGCGGGGGGCGAGAGTGTGATCGAGCTGGTGCTGAAGGCCGCGATCCAACTGGTCGACGCCGAGAAGGGCTTGCTCCTGACACGGGAGGACGATGATGCCGACGGCGACCTCGATCTCGTGACCGCGTTCGGGTTCGAGAACGATCCCGAGCACAGCGCGGTCGCCCAGCGTTTCGCGCGCGAAGTGCTCCAGGAGGATCAGATCGTCCGGGAGGACGAGCCCGCCGCGCCGCGCGAGGACGCGACGCCGGCCGACGCGGAGATCGACGGGCTGGTGGCCATCCCGCTCTACCTTCGTGACCGTTTCCATGGCGTCATCGTCTGCGCCAATCGCCCCGGCGGCTTCGCCGAGCTCGAAGACGACGTGCTGCTGGCGCTCGGAAACCAGGCCGGGTCCATGCTCCATCACGGCCGCGTCAACCAGGACCTTCGTGAGGCGCACCGCGCGGTGGTGCGCGTGCTCGCCGAGGCGGTATCAGCGCGGGATCCCGTGCTTCACCGGGAATCGCTCGCGCTCTCGGCCCTGGCCAGCAGGCTCGCCGGCGATCTCGGGCTCGATGAACACGATCGGGACGTCCTCGTCACCGCGACGCTGCTACGCGCCGTCGGGTACCTCGCGCTTCCGGAACGCCTGCTTCTCTCACCGGAACCTCTCAGCGGCGACGAGCGCTCTCTGATGTCGCTGCATTCGCGCCTCGGGTTCGAGATTCTCCGGCAGGCGCCGGCACTGCGTGAGCCCGCGGTCGCGGTGCTCTATCACCACGAGCGCTACGACGGTCAGGGGTATCCCGCGGGCCTCCAGGCGCAGGACATCCCCGTTGCCGCTCGCGCCCTGAGCGTGCTCGAAGCCTTCAGCGCGATGACGCACGAGCGCCCCCACCACCGGCCGCGAAGCCTGGACGAGGCCTGCGAGGAGCTCATCGAACACGCCGGCACCCAGTTCGACCCGGAGATCGTCCAGCTCGTGGTGGAGCGAACGCGACAGCAGCCGCTCGACGCCGCCCCTGAGCAAACGGACGGGCTCCTCGAAAGCCTGCCGCTGGACCGCCGCGTGAGCGACGAGCATGTGCTCGATGGGATACGCGCGTCGACCCTGGACGGCCTCACGCTGCTGGGCGATCATCGCGCGCTCCAACGCGCCATCCACGACGCGACGAACGAGGCGACGCCTGAACGTGGCTTCGCCGTCGTCCTGCTCCAGCTCCAAGACCTCCCCCGCATCAACGACGAGCTGGGCTACCCCGCGGGGGACCGCCTGATCGAGCTTGCGGCTCGGCAGGCCGCGAACGCCTCGACGCGGTTGGGAGCGACCGCCTACCGAGCGAGCGGACGGCGCCTCGCAATGCATGTTCCGCTGCGCGAGGGCGACGACATCGGCACGTCGTGGAGGACATCCGCACCGAGTTCGTCGCCGGCCCCGCAGTCGAGGTCGTCGCGTCGGCTTGGAAGCCCGGTGACCGCGGCGAGGACGTCATCGCGCGCGCACGGCGGGCGCTCAAGCGAGCACCAATCTGATCGGCGACGCGAAGGTCGGCGGGGACGGCCGCGAGCGCCGCCTCGAGCCGGCGCACGAGCTGGTGTGACCGGATTCGCCACGGATCGGTGGCGCCGTCATCGGACCGTGGGGTCGATGTTGTGGTTTTGGTGGAAGACGTTGTCCGGGTCGTAGCGCCGCTTGAGAGCGGCGAGCCGCTCATAGTTGGGGCCGAAGGCCTGGCGGACGCGGTCGTAGTCATCGGCCGGCAGGTAGTTGGTATACGAGCGGTCGGCCGTGTACGGCGCCAGCTCGTCGAACGTCTCGCGCGCCCACGCGATGCCCGCCTGACTCTGGGCGGGATCGCTCCATTGCGAGATCAGGACCAGGTTGAAGCCCGGCTCCCGATGCGGGTAGGCCGTCGCCGTCGAGGGAACGCGAGTCACCGCGCCGTGGAACTCCTCGACCGCGATCGCGCACAGCGCGCTCGGCGACCGCTCGAACGCGCTCGCCATCACCGCGACCGCCGGATCCGACAGCTCGGAGAAGAACGCCGACTTCCAGTAGCCGAACACGCCCGCGGGCGACAGCCAGTCGACGCCGGTGTTCACGGCGTGGTACGGCATGCGCTGGATCATGTCCGCGGCCGGTGAGCCGAACCTGCGCAGCGCGAGCACGTCGGCCTCGGCCCGGTCGACCTCGTCGCCCGCGTGGCAGACCGCGATCCCGCACAGCTTCGTCCCGGATCCATCCGGTGCGTGCAGGAAGACGGCCTGCGTAGAGAGCTCGTCCGGCAGGCCGGCAGCGAACTCGCGGTAGAACGAGAACAGCTGCGACGCTGCCGAGAGCGGATGCAACACCGGACCGCCGAGCACGCTGGCGACCGGATGCGTGCGGTACTCGAACGAGGTCACGACACCGAAGTTGCCGCCACCTCCGCGAAGCGCCCAAAAGAGATCGCCATCGGTGTCCTCACTCGCAGTGACGACCTCACCGGACGCGAGCACCACCTCGGCCGACAGCAGGTTGTCGACGGCCATCCCATACTTGCCCATCAACCACCCGATCCCGCCCCCGAGCGTGAGGCCAGCAATCCCCGTCGTGGAGACGACGCCGCTGGGAGTCGCGAGCCCGAACGCGCCGGTGGCACGATCGAGCTCGCCGACCGTGACACCTGCCTGCGCCCGGGCGGTGTAACGAGACTGGGTCGACGTGGATCCCCTTCATCAGCGAGAGATCGATCATCAGCCCGCCGTCGGTGACCGCCCTGCCGGCGACGTTGTGGCCACCGCCGCGCACGGAGATCTCCAGCCCCTCGCTCCTGCCGAACCTGACCGCGTCCACGATGTCCGCCGTGTGCACGCACCGCGCGATGATCGCGGGATGCCTGTCAATCAGTCCGTTGTGGACGCGCCGGACAGCGTCGTAGCCCGGGGCTCCCGGAGCAAGGACCGGCCCCGACAACGACAGCTCGCTCGCTCCCTTGACAGCGCCCATGGTCATCCCACGCGGCCCCAGCACTGGAGGAGCGTGAAGGTCGTGCCCCAGCGGCCGGGTTCCTGTAGCTCGACCTCACCCGCGTGGCGAAGCCGCTCCAGCTCGTCGGCGCTGACCAGGCTCAGCAGCCGGTTCTCCAGAGCCGTGGCGAATTGCAGCGGCAGGCGCAGGTAGGGGTGACCTGGGGGAAGCGCCACCACCTCTGCTCTGACGTTCCCCTCGATGCCGAACTCGCGCAGCAGGTGGAGGTGGTTGCGCCCCGCCTTCCAGTTCCCGCCGCTCGCCAGGAACGCCTCCTCGATCAGCTCGATCAGCCGCTCGAGCGCGGGCGCGGGAGGGTTGTAGTGCCACGAGCCCGTGTCGGGGTCCTCCAGCACGATGGTGCCGCCCGGGCGAGCGAGCCGCACGTAGGTCTCCATCTGCTCGTGGGCGCGCCCGAGGGGGCAGATCTCAGCGCGGGCGTGGACGAGGTCGAACGAGTCCGGCTCGAGCTCGCTTGCGAAGAGGTCGTCCTTCACGAGGCCGACGTTCCCGAGAGCCTCCCCGGCCGCGAACCGATCGGCGGCGGCGAGCATCGCCTCGTCGACGTCGGTGCCAGTCACCTCGCCGTCGGGACCGACCCACTCGCTCAACACCCGGAGCCACCCGAGAACGCCGCAGCCGACGTCAAGCGCGTGGCCCCCGCCGCCGTCACCGATCTCATTGAGCAACCGCCGACCGCTCGGCTCCAAGACTCGTGACTGAAGCTCGAGCCGCTCGAGTTCTGAGGCCTGTCCCGTCAGCAGGTACTCGCGGTTTTCGCTTGGGCGCGCAATCGACATCCTTCGGCTCCTTGCTGCAGTCGCTTGAGGACGCCGAGTATCGGCGCGCTGGGGATCGGTGTCTTCGCCTCAACGAGCCAACTCTGAGCTTGGCCTGTTGAGGCCATGCGGGCGAAGCCCGTGGCCTTACAGCAGCTTCAGCCGGTGCGCCTCCGCGACCGCCGAGGCCCGCGAGGAGCAGCCGAGCCTGGCGTACGCGTTCTGAAGGTGGCGGTGAACGGTGTGTCTGCTGAGCACGAGGCGCTTCGCGATCTGGATGTCCGTGAGACCCTGCGAGACCAGCCGCACGACCTCGAGCTGGCGGCGAGTGAGGAGCTCATCGCATGGCACGGCGGACGTGGACGCCCGCGTCCCATGCGCCCCGACCAGCTCCCGCGCCCGGGCAGCTTCGGCAGCAGCCCCGATCTCGTCCAGACGCTCGAGTGCCAGCACCGCTTGCCGCGCGGCTGCGTCCTCGCGGCCTGACGCGGCGAGCACACGCGCGAGCGCGATCCGCGCTCGCGCGAGTTCGAAAGCGCCCCCGCTCGTGGCGAACAGGTCGACGGCTTCCTCGAGCTCCGCGCGCGCGGTCTGATCGTCGCCCGCGGCGGCCGCTACGAGCCCCTCGCACAAGCGCGCCGTCGCATGCAGTGGACGCGTTCCCACCGCCTCCGCGATCGAACGCAGCTCCGAGAGATGAGCAGCAGCTGCGTCGGTCTCGCCCGCGGCCGCCTTGGCCCTCACCATCACCTCCACCGGAGCCAGCCGCAGAGTCCTGTTCTCCACCGGAATGCGTCGCAGGACCGGCTCGAGCAGATCACCGGCCGCCGACGTATCGCCGAGGTCGACGAACATGTCGGCCAGCACCACCGGCGTGAGCGCGTTGCCCTCGGCTCGACCGAGGAGCTCCTGCGCTTCGGCAAATCGCCCCTGCCGGCGGCGCAGGTCCGCGAGCCGCACGATGGCTAGGCCGCTCCAGGTCGGCCGCTGCGCGGCGAGGTACTCGGTCGCCCCGGTGAGCTCGCGCTCGGCCTCGGCCCAGCGCCCCTGCCACGTCAACACCGCCCCGTAATGGGCTCTGCACGCCCCGGTGACGAAGTTGATCCTCATCCTGTCGCCGAACTGCTTGACCTTGCCGCACCACTCCCCGGCCCGCTCGTAGTCGCGCACGCGCTCGCACGCGTTGAGCAACAGGCAACAGGTCCACCCCGCGGGCACGATCTCCTCGTACTCACCCGCCAGCGCCGCCGCCGCGGCCTCGTCGAGGCAGCCCATGCCGGCCTGCGTCTCACCTTCGGTCACGAGCGCGACGCCCTCGACGGACAGCGCGAACATCTCCAGCGAGACCACGCCGAGCCGGCGGCCGAGTTCGCGGGCCCGGACGCCGAGCTCTCTCGCCTTCGGCTGATCGCCCTCAGCTATCGCCATGTAGCCACGCAGCGCGTCGAGCCACCCGTGCTCCGCACAGAGCTCGGCCCCCTCGAGGATGCGGGCCGCGCGCCGGTACCAGCCGCTGGCGATCGCGCGCTCGCCCCGAAACACCATGTGATCGTTGGCGAGCCAGATCGCCAACATCCCGGCCCGCCGCACGTCTCCCTCCCGGCGGCAAAGCCGGTAGGCGCGCTCGCGCGCCTCAAGGCAGGTGGGCACGTCCTCGACCCACCACGCAGCCCAACTCAGCCCCTCCAGCGCCTCGACCGTCTCGCGAACCTCGAGCTCCCGCTCGAAGACCGCCCGCGCCTCCTCCCAGTTCCCGCGCGCGAGCGCCGCTTGGCCATCCCGACCCCGTCCGCTCGAAGACGCGATCTCAGCCATGTGCGACACACTAGCCCCGGGCTGTCACATCGCGGGTCTCCTTCAGTCGGCGCAGGCTGGTCCGAGGCAGCCTCCACCCTGAAGCCGTGTTGAAGTCAAGCGCCGCGGTCAGCGACGTTCGCGCGCCTTGACCGGCCGGACGTCGAGGTCGATGTCGCCCTCGGGCGGTATCAGCGTGGGATCGACGAACAGGCCGCAGACGTCCACGCTCGCGCAGTCGCAGGACTGCGCGACCTGGAGCCAGTGCTTGACCGCCTGCGCGCGGGCGATCAGGGCGTCGATGTGCGGGAGCTTGTCGTGAGCGAGCTCGCGGATGTGGCGGCTGGCGTCCGCGCCGCGATTGCCGGGACCGGTGAGCGGCGCGATCTCCTCCAGCGTCAGGCCCGCGCGCTGGGCAACGTCGATGATCGACAGCCGGTGCAGCACGTCGTCGCGGTAGCGGCGCTGGCCGGCGACACGGTCGGCCTCGGGCAGCACGCCGACTCGTTCGTAGAAGCGGATGTGGGAGGTGTTCAGCCCGGCGCGCTCGGCGACCTGGCCGATCGTCAGCGGCGGCTCGTTGGAGGTGGTCGGTGATGCCATCTGCGCGGAGGTCCTTGACTTGAAGTCGTGTTGAAGGTGCACAGTAGAGGGTGCCCATGCCCGACCTGCCGATCGCCTGCACCCTGACGCCCGATGGCATGACCGCCCGGCTCGCGCTCATCGAGGCGCTCTCCGCCGACGGGTTGCTCGACCGCACCCCGACCGACGCCGGCTTGCGCGTGCGCCTGCGCGACACCCCGGGCATCGAGGAGCGCACCCGCGAGCTCATCGCCGCCGAGTCCAGGTGCTGCGAGTTCCTTGACTTCGTCCTCGGTCGCGAGGGCGGCGAGTTGGTGCTCGACATCTCCGGCCCCGAGGACGCGCGCCCGGTGATCGACATGTTCTTCGCGCCCGAGACGATCTGACCGCGGTGAGCCCCTTGCGCTGGGCGCTGCCCGTCAGATCCAGTGACTGCGCTTGAACGCCAGGTATAGGAGCGCACCGACCGCGAACATGAGGCCGAGCGCGAACGGATAGCCGTACAGCCACTTCAGCTCGGGCATGTGATCGAAGTTCATGCCGTACACCGTGCCGACGATCGACGGCGCGAACAAGATCGCCGCCCAGGCCGAGATCTTCTTGACCTCTTCGTTCTGACGGTTGGAGACCTCGCTCAGCGCCTTGGTCTCCAGCGTGAGATTGACGTTGAGGATGTTCTGCAACAGCTCGCGAAACCCGTCGGCCCGCTCTAGCAGGCGCAGCGCATGGTCCTGAACGTCACGCAGGTAGCGGCTCTCCTCGTCGTCGACCGCCGGTGCGTCCATGAGCCGTTGCAACATCGCGTCGAGCGGCTTGGTGGCGCGCTGGAAGACGATCACCTCACGCGTGAGTTGGTAGATGCGCCGCGAGACGTCGGCGCCCACCCCCACCCCGAACACCTCGTCCTCGATCTCGTCGATGTCGTTCTCCAACCCATCGACCACCGGGGCGTAGTCGTCGACCACGCGATCCATGATCGCGTGCAGGATCGCCACCGGCCCGCGGCGCAGGAGATCCGGCCGCGCCTCGAGCCCGGTCCGGACGTCGCCCAGGTCCGGGGCCTCGCCGTGACGCACCGTGATCACGAACTCGGGTCCGGCGAACACGTGCACCTCGCCGAACTCCACGGTCTCCGTCTCGTCGACGTACCGCGCCGGGAGCAGGACGCAGAACAGGGTGTCGCCGTAGCGTTCGAGCTTGGCCCGTTGGTGCGCGTTCACCGCGTCCTCGACCGCGAGCTCGTGCAACGCGAACTCACGTGTGACCTCCGCGAACTCCTCGCGCGTGGGGCGATACAGGCCGATCCAGGCGATCCCCCCTCCCGTGCGGCAGGTCGCAGCCATGTCCGCGAAGTCCGTGGGCTCGGCGACCCGCTCGCCGTCGCGGTAGATGGCACGAGCGACGATCACACCCCTCAATCTACGGCCTGGACGACCCCGATCCGCTGCGGTGCACCGCCGACGGAGGCGATCGACGCAGCGTGGCACCGCCACGACGACTGATGTAGTCGGACCTCGGCGATCGCCGGACCCGCGAACACCGTCCATGGACCGTCGGTGGCGCCGGCTATCAACGCGTCCAGCCCGGCGAGCTGATCAGTCGAAAGTCGCGCGGCGGCGGCTCACAGTCCTTCAGTGGTCTGCACGGATGACGGTCTCCACCAGGCCGGTGAGAACGTCGTAGACGTGCCCGGACACCGCAACGCGCGGCGAGATTGCCGGTGCGGAGCGGAGGCGCTCGACGTCGTGGGTAGCGGTCGCCTCGGGGTCGACTACGGCGCGCTCACGCAAGGATGATTCATCCGCGCCGATCCGCTCGGCGTAGCGGCGGCGGAAGGTGTCGTCGGCGAGCGCCCCGGCTCCGCACTGCGTGTGGTGGATGACGGCGACCTCGAACAGCGGGCCGTCGGGTAGGGCGTTCTCGGCGATCTGGCCGATGAAGGCGACGTCGTCGATCACCTGCTCGGTGACGCGCCCACCGACGTTGCGGACGACCATCGCGTCGCTGAGTCTGAGGCCGAGGAAGTGTGCGGGGTCGACGCGCGGGTCGAGGCACGTGATCACCAACAGGCGCAGGGTGGGGAACACGACGGCGCCTTCATGGCCACCGGCGGCAGCGAAGCCGCGGTTGCGTTCGAGCGCTGCCGCGATGTTGGCCGTGTGCAGTGTGGGTTCCCCCTAGGAGATCTTGCGGCGGTAGGTGAGCATGGCGAAGGTGTAGGCGACGATGAGGATGCCGACGAGCCAGGCGAGGGCGATCCAGATGTCGTTACCGACCGGCTGTTGTGTGAGCAGGTCGCGGATCGCGTTGACGATGGTCGTCACGGGTTGGTTCTCGGCGAAGGCGCGCACCGCGTCGGGCATGGTGTCGGTGGGCACGAATGCCGAGCTGATGAAGGGCAGGAAGATGATCGGGTAGGCGAACGCGCTCGCGCCGTCCGGGGAGTTGGCGGTGAGGCCGGGGATGACGGCGAGCCACGTCAACGCGAGGGTGAACAGGATCAGGATGCCGGCGACCGCGAGCCATGCCAGCACTCCCGCGCCCGAGTGGAAGCCCATCACGAGGGCGACGAGCACGACGACCACGACCGAGATCAGATTCGCGACCAGCGAGGTCAGCACGTGCGCCCACAGCACGGACGATCGTGCGATCGGCATCGACTGGAATCGCTCGAAGATGCCGCTCTGCTTGTCCAGGAAGAGCCGGAATGCGGTGTAGGAGATGCCCGAGGCGATCGTGATGAGCAGGATGCCGGGCAGCAGGTAGTTCACGTAGGAGTCTGACCCTGTGTTGATCGCGCCGCCGAACACGTAGACGAACAGCAGCAGGAAGGCGATCGGCATGATCGTGGTCGTGATGATGGTGTCCGGGCTGCGCGTGATGTGGCGAAGGGATCGTCCCGTCAGGGCGGCGGTGTTGCCGAAGAAGTGCGTGGTCATGGTTGGTCCTTACTCGTCTGTGCCGACGAGGGCGAAGAAGACGTCTTCGAGGGTCGGCTGCTTTTCGACGTATTCGACCTTGGCGGGCGGGAGCAGTTGCTTGAGCTCGGTGAGGGTGCCGTTGACGAGGATGCGGCCCTGGTGGAGGATCGCGATCCGGTCGGCGAGGTGTTCGGCCTCGTCCAGGTACTGCGTCGTGAGCAGCACCGTGGTGCCGTGCTCGGCGAGCTCCTTGATGGTCTGCCAGACCTCGATGCGCCCCTGGGGGTCGAGCCCGGTCGTCGGCTCGTCGAGGAAGATGACCGGCGGATCCCCGATCAGGCTCATCGCGATGTCGAGGCGGCGGCGCATGCCACCCGAATACGTCGACACCTTCCGCGCGGCCGCGTCGGTCAGCGAGAAGCGATCGAGCAGGTCATCCGCGATCGCGCCCGGGTCCTTGACCTGCCGCAGCTTGGCGACCAGGACGAGGTTCTCCCGCCCGCTGAGGATTTCGTCGACGGCCGCGAACTGGCCGGTGAGGCTGATCGACTGCCGGACGTCCGCCGCCAGCGTGGCGACATCGAAGCCGTTGACGCTGACATGTCCCGGCGTCGGCCTTGAGCAGCGTGGACAGGATCTTCACGACCGTGGTCTTGCCGGCGCCGTTGGAGCCGAGCAGAGCGAAGATGCTGCCGCGCGGCACGTCGAAGTCCACGCCGCGCAGCACCTCCAGCTTCTTGTAGGACTTCTCCAGACCCCGGACGTGAATGGCTGCGTCGGGGGTCATCGCTGTTGCCCCCGCTCCGCGTCCTCGATCGCCTTGGTCAGGCGAGCGCGTTCCTTGTCGATCCATTGCTTGCCGGTGTAGGCCTGGGCGAACGTCTCGGCGAACTCGACCGGGTCGTCACCGACGATCGCGCGCACGGGCGTGCCGTCGGCTGCGGCACGCTCCCACAGGTCGGCGAAGTCGCCGAACATCTTGACGATGGTGTCGCCGTCCGTGACGCCCCCGTAGTACATGAAGTACCGCTGCAGAGCCTTCGCGACGCTGCCGTACGGCTCGGGGAGGGCCTCGATGCGGGCCTTGTATGCCCGCCACTGCTTCTTCTGCTCAAGCGATCCCGTGATGGTCTCGATCCAGTTGGGCATGATCAGTTCTCTCCTGCGTCGATCTCGTCGGTGTGTTCACGGTGGAGCTGTTCGATGCGTTCTGTGAGGAAGCTCCACGTCCGCCAGAACTCTTCGAGATATGCCTGTCCCTGAGCGTTGAGGGAATAGACCTTGCGCGGCGGCCCCTTCTCGGACGGGACCTTCTCCACGTCGACGAGGCCGCGCTGCTCGCTCCTGACCAGCAGGGCGTAGACCGTGCCCTCGGCGATGTCGGAGAACCCCTGATCGCGCAGCCACGCCGTGATCTCGTAGCCGTACGCGGACCGGCCGGACAGGACCGCGAGGACGATCCCCTCCAGCGTGCCCTTCAGCATCTCCGTCATCTGCTTGCCCACGGAACCTCCTTCAGCTACTCAGTGATACTTGGTACTGGTACATAGTAGCACTGACTAGCGGCGGCGCAAGCTCCACGCCGATGGGTCAGCCGAAGCACCGCGGCTGCTGTTCACATCGAACTAGCGAACGGGCTCTGCGCGGCGCTGTCGCGTGTCCCTCAACGCAGCAGGGGCCGGCGTTGTCGGTTACGACGATCCGGGATCTCCCGCTTGAGACCGCGGCGAGTCATACTCGCGGCATGCCGGTGCCCGCGCCGGATTACGAGTTGGGCCAGTTCTTCGATCTCTCGCCCGACCTGCTCTGCATCGCCGGCTTCGACGGCTACTTCAAGCGGTTGAACCCGTCGTTCGAGCGCGTGCTGGGCTACACGGGCGAGGAGCTCATGTCGCGGCGGTTCCTGGAGTTCGTGCATCCGAATGACGTGGAGCGTGCGCGCGACGCGCTCGTCCAGATGGCCGCCGGCGAGGACATCATCGGATTCGAGGGCCGCCTCGTCTGCGTCGACGGCTCGGTCCGCCGGTTCGAGTGGAACGCGCGCACGTTGCCGCACGAGGGCGTTCTGTACGGCATCTCGAGGGACGTGACCGTCCGCAGCGCGCTGGCCGAGGAGCAGGTAGCGCTGCGGCGCATGGCCACGATGGTGGCCGAGGCTGCGCCGCCCTCCGAGATCTTCTCCGCGGTCAGCAACGAGGCCGCGGCCATCTTCCACACAGAGCTGGTGGTCGTAGGCAAGTTCGACGGCGATCCGGCGGAGCTCCTCGTGGTCGGCGTCGGAGATGGCGCCGATGAGCCCGTCGTCGGATCGCGATGGAACCTCGATGACGCGCTGGCGTCGGCGGCGGTGTACCGAACTGGTCTCCCCACCCGTCTTGATCACCCCGGAGGGGGCGCTGACCTGGACGTCGCCGCGATCCTGGAGCGCATTCGCCCCGTCTCAACCGTCGCCGTCCCGATCAAAGTGGAGGGCCGGCTCTGGGGCGCGATGATCATCTCGACGCTCAGCGAGCCGCTGCCCGCTGACACAGACGAGCGGCTGCAAAGCTTTACGGACCTGATCGCGACGGCGCTCGTGAACGCCGAGGCGCGCGGGGAAGTGGAGCGGCTCGCTGAGGAGCAGGAGGCGCTGCGGCGCGTGGCGGTACTCGTCGCGCAGCAGCCGTCTCCCGGCGAGGTCTTCACGGCCGTCACTCAGGCGGTCGGGCTGGTGCTCGATGCCGACCTTGCGGTCTTGCACGTCTTCCCCGGCGACGGCACAGCGACGACGATCGCCAGCTGGAGCCGGGACGGCCAGATGTTGCCGATCGGGACACGGTTTCCACTGGATGGCGACAGCCTCGCCGCCCGTATCTTCGAGACCGGCGCGCCAGCGCGAATGCACAGCTACGACGAGGCGTGGGAGCGTGAGGCGACAGAGCTCGCACTGAGTTTGCGTGTGCGCTCGGCCGTCGGGGCCCCGATCCTCGTCGAGGGGGAGCTCTGGGGCGCCTTGATGGCCGCGACTCGCGCTGTCGAGCCGTGGGCCGAGAACGCCGAGGCCCGTATCGCCGCGTTCACAGAGCTGGTGGCGACCGCGATCGCCAACGCAGAGTCGCGCGAGGCACTTGCCGAGCTCGCCGAGGAGCAGACGGCGCTGCGACGTGTCGCGACACTGGTGGCGCAAGGGGCTTCGCCTCACGATCTCTTCGAGGCCGTCGCGGAGGAGGTCGGCCGCCTGTTACCCGTCGGAAGCGCCACGATGGGTCGCTACGAACCCGACGGCAGCGTTACCACGGTGGCCTCGTGGAGCACGAGCGAGGTCGCCTTTCCTACCGGCAGGCGGTGGCCGACCGAGGGCACGAACGTCGCGTGGATGGTGCTCCAGACGGGTCGGTCCGCCCGCCTTGACGATTTCTCAGCTGCCACCGACCCGATCGGCGTCGCCGCGCGGGAGTCGGGCATCAAGTCGGCGGTTGGAACCCCGATCGTCGTCGAAGGCCATCTCTGGGGCGTCATGACGGCTACCTCGACCGAAGGGCCGCTTCCGCCGGACACCGAGGCGCGCCTCGCTTCGTTCACGGAGCTCGTCGCGACGGCGATCGCGAACGCCGAAAGCTCGGCAGAGATCGCCGCGTCGCGCAGAAGGATCGTCGCCGCCTCAGACGATGCGCGCCGCCGGATCGTCCGCGACCTGCACGACGGCGCGCAGCAGCGCCTGGTCCACACGGTGCTCACGCTCAAGCTGGCGCAGCAGGCGCTGGCGAAGGGAGCAGAGAACGGGCCGCTGCTGGTGCAGGAGGCGACGGGCAATGCGGAGCAGGCGATGGCCGAGGTGCGCGAGCTCGCCCACGGGATCCTCCCTTCGGTCCTCACGCACGGCGGCCTGCGCGCGGGCGTCGATGCGCTTGCATCGCGGATGCCGGTGCCGGTGAAGCTCGCGATCCCCGCCGACCGCCTGCCCGCCCCGATCGAGGCGACCGCGTACTTCGTCGTCGCCGAAGCGCTCACCAACGTCGCCAAGCACGCCCGCGCCGCGAGCGCCGCGGTCGCCGCGCGGGTCGAGGACGCGACGCTGCGGGTCGAGGTGCGCGACGACGGCGTCGGCGGCGCCCGCCCCGACGGCAGCGGCCTCCAAGGCCTCCGGGACCGGCTCGCCGCGCTCGACGGGCGCCTCCAGATCGAGAGTCCCGCCGACGGCGGGACGCTGGTCGCGGCGGCCATCCCCATCCCGGCAAGCACTACCAAGAGCTAGGCGCCGCCGCGTTCCCTCGCAGCGAACGCGAGATGCTCGACCGTTCGGTGAGGTCGGCCTCGAAGAGGTCGATGTTCTCGCGCGTCGCCACCGCTGTGCCACACGCCCCTCGTTGACCGGAATATCACCGGCGCGATCGCCGTCGTCCCTCGCATGCGCCTTTCCGTCGTCCTCGCCCTCACGTTGGTCGTCCTCGCCGGCACGGCCTTCGCCCCCGCCGCGGCCCCGGCCGCGGACGACCTCCCCTGGCCCGACCGCCGGTTCGCGCCCTGCGCCGCGTTCGACGCAATGCATCGGGACTGGTACGTCTTCGGCGGCCGTGGCGAGGGCGCACGTGCGCACTTCGCGGACGCCTGGCGGCTCGACGTGCGCGCGGAGCGCTGGCAACGCGTCGCCGGCGCGGATGCGGCGGCAGCGCCGCCACCGGTGCGCAGCTGCGCGGCCGCGTTCGACTCGCGACGCAAGCGGATGCTGGTGTTCGGCGGCTGGGACGGGGTGACGGCCACGAATGGCGTGTGGGCCCTGACTGCAGGGCCGTCGCCCCGGTGGGAGCGAGTGTGCGATGCGGAGTCCTGCGGACCTCCGCCCACGGCACGCCGCGCCGCGCAGATGGTGTACGACCCGGCGGGCCACCGGCTGCTCCTGTTCGGCGGGCTCGACGATCGGTATCGCAACGATCTGTGGGAGCTCTCGCTCGACGGCGCGCCCCGGTGGCGCGAGCTTCCCGCCACCGGACCGCAGCCGCAGGCGCGCGCAGGTCACGCGATGGCCTACGACACGCAGCAGCGCCGCGTCTGGCTGTTCGGCGGGACGTCCCCGGGCCCGGATCTGGCGGATACGTGGTCGTTGGACCCGGGCACGGCGACGTGGCAGCGTGTGGCGGAGGACCGCGCGCCGGCGGCGCGGTCGGGCGCGGTGCTCGTCTACGACCGCCGGGCGAGCCGCCTGGTCCTCCACGGTGGCTGGGAGTCGGGCCCCAACCGGTACCCCCGGGATACCTGGACGCTGAGCGAGCTCGGGGCCGCGCCGCGCTGGTCTCGCGCCGAGCCCCAGAGCGAGGCACCCCAGGCGCGGTACTTCGGCGTCGGCACCTACGATCCCCTGGGCCGCCGCATGCTCGTGTTCGGTGGCGGCGTCGGCGCCACCGCGCTCAAAGACGTCGCGCAGCTGCGACTGCGGGGAAACCGGCTCGCGTGGCGCGGCCTCGCTCCGCGCACCGCGCTGACGGCCCGGGACCAGGCCGCCGTCGGGTACTCCGCACGGACCGACAGCCTGTTCGCGTTCGGCGGCTTCGGATCGGGCGCGTTTCCCGGCCGGCTCGACGCCGGCACCCATCTCGCAGACACGTGGCGCCTGCGCCGCGGCCGTTGGCGCAACGTGACAGCCCGAGCGGTCCCGTTGCACCGGGAGGCGGCGGCCGTCGCGACCGACGAGGCCGGTTCGCGGCTGTTCATGATCGGAGGGCTGGAAGGCGACGACGAACTTGCCGACGTCTGGGTGGCGGGCCTGCGGGGTCGGACGCCGCGGTGGCGCCAGCTCTGCACGCCGACCAGCTGCGGCGCCGGTCCGCAGGCGCGATGGGGCGGCAACGCCGCCTACGACCCCGACCACGATCGTGTCGTCGTGTTCGGCGGCCGGCGCACCGACGGCACGAGCTTCGGCGACGTGTGGGCGCTCTCGCTCGGAGGCCGGCCGACCTGGTCGCGACTGGAACCGACCGGCACCTCGCCCGCCGCCCGCTGGGGTGCCGCCTCCGGCTATGACCCGGTGCACCGGGAGTTCGTCGTCGCCGGCGGCCAGACCGGCTCCGACGCCGCCGCGGTCAGCCACGACGACACATGGGCGCTCTCGCTCGACGGCCCTCCCACCTGGCGGCGGATTTCGACGGTCGGACCCGCTCCCGCTCCGCGCCGCAGCGCGGCCTACGCGATGCGAGGCGGACAGCTCATCGTCAGCGGCGGCCTCAACGCGGCCAGCGGGCAACACTTCAACGACGTGTGGTCGCTCGTTCGCGATGAGGACGGCGTGACCTGGCAGCAGCTCGCGCCTTCGAACTGCGGCGACGCCGCGGCACCTGCGTGCCGGCGTTCTGCGAGCGCGGTCGTACGATCGGCGTCGCGACCGCCTGGTGATGGTCTTCGGCCGCGATGCCGAGCGCTTCTTCGCCGACACCTGGAGCTTCGACTTCGAGGACCGGCGTTGGCAGGCATCGTCGCCGACCGAGCATCGAAGTGAGTGACGCCGCGGTGACCGCCTCGGGAATATCCGGAGCCGGCGACCGGTCTTGCCAACTGTGCACGGTTGCTCGACGAAAGGATGCACGATGAAGCGTCTCGCCTCCGCGATCGCGGTGCTCTCACTGGCGCTCGCCGTTCTGGCCTCCTCCGGAGCGTTCGCCGGACCAGCAGCGAACGCGGACTCCCCCCGCGGCGCCACCCACGCGTATGGCTTTGAGCGGTTCCTGCACCGCTACGAGGCCGCCAACTCGGCCTTCGTCAACGGAAACCCGGCGCCGTGGCTGTCTCTCACCGCCGAGAAGGACCCAGCGTCGATCTTCGGCGGATTCGGTGGTCTCGGCGACGCGGGCGTCGCCAAGGTCCACCAGCGCTACCAGCTGGCCGCGGGCGCGTTCCGTCCCGAGCGGCGCCGATGTCGACTTCGAGTACCTGGTCAAGGACGTGCGCGGCAGGCTCGCCTACACCGTGGCGATCGAACGCGCCAACGTCCTGTACACCGGACACACGGAGCGACAGCAGCAGGTCCTGCGCGCGACGATGATCTTCCGGCTCGAGCGCGGCTCCTGGAAGATCGTCCACCGGCACGCGGACACGATGGTCGACCTGCAGCTTCCGACACCGAGACCATGAGCCGATTGCATCACGGCGCGAGCACGCGACGCATCGCTGTCGCGCTCACATGAGGTTGGGCGTGTGGAGGTCCGAGATGTGCCGGGCGTCGCCGCTGGCCATCCCGCGTTCGTCCGGCACCTGACGTCAGGTTTGCTCCCCGGATGCCGACAGGTTGCATATGGTCGGCATCTCGCGACGAGGGGAAACCATGCGGCGATCACGGACGACAGCTATGACCGTGCTCGGACTGCTCGCCGCGGCCCTGGGCGGCGGAACCGCATCCGCCCGGGCGGACCGGGCGCCGGTCGCGCACGCGGCCGCGATCTGCGCGGACCACGCCAATCAGGCGTCGGCGCAGCGCGCCAAGGACACCCGCGACGCCGACGGCGACGGCGTCTACTGCGAGACTCTGCCCTGCCCGTGTCTTGCCCCTGACCCGCGCGCTGGAGGCGATGGCCGCGGATCGGGCGGCGCTGACAAGCCGCGCAAACGCATGCAGAAGATCGACGCCAAGATCACGGCGGTCGTCGACGGCGACACCGTCAAGGTCCGCGCGTACGGCGCCAAGCGCAAGCGCTACACGGTCCGGCTGATCGGCATCGACACCCCCGAGACCAACCGCCCGGGCGTTCCGGTCGAGTGCGGCGGCCGTCAAGCCGGCTCGAACATGTACCGGCTCGCCTACCGCACAGCGAGCGACGAGGACGGCGACGGGCTGCTCGACCACGGCGCCAAGGGCCGCCGCGTCGTGCTGCGCACCGACCCCACCCAGGACACGTTCGACCGCTACGGCCGCCTGCTCGCGTACGTGACCGCCAGCGGCAAGGGATCGCTGCAGAAGCGCCAGCTGCGCGCTGGGTGGGCCGAGGTGTACGTGTACGGCGGCAAGCCGTTCCGGCAGGTGCGCGCGTTCCGGACCGCGCAGCGCAGCGCCCGCCATGCCGATCGCGGCGTCTGGGGCGAGTGCGACGGCGACTTCCACCGTCCGGCCGACGATGCGCACGCGAGCACCGCCGCACGCCGCTACCGGGGCTACGTCGACCGGCTCGATGACCAGCCGACCCACGAGGGATCCCAAGGGGCGGGTTGGCGGGCGGTCTTCAAAGAACGGGCCGCCGGACGTGTGAGCTACCGGGTCTGCCTGCGCCACCTTGCCGACGGCATCCGTCGTTGCTGGGACCGGCGGACCAATGCAAACGGCGCCTCGCGCGTGTTCGTCGCGCGGTTCGTCAACGACCGAGGCGGCCCGGGCAAGTGGCGGGCGCGCTGGCTGGTGGACGGCCACCAGGTCGCGAGCTGGCGCTTCAAGGTCCGCCCCGAGTTCGGCTGAGCGGGCGCACGCTCCGAGCTGTTCGATCCGCTGCTCGGGTGCGTGCGACCGACGCTGATCACGTGAATCGCTTGATGAACGCGAGCGCGGTGTCGGCGACCTCGCGCCAGCGGTCGCGGGCGGACTTCACGCCCAATCTGGGCACCTGAGATAGCTCAAGACGGGCCCGCGCGCAGCCGACGATAAGTCCATGAGGCCCGACCGCGCTCCAGGACGACGACAGCTTGCTCGGCGGCTCATCCCGTTCGGGCTCGTCGCAGCGTTGGGCCTCGTGCTCGTGCCGCTGCCGGGCCAGTCGTTCGATGCCGCCGAGTTCGCGATCGCGGCCGGTCTGACATTGCTCGTGGCCGCCGCGGTGATACTCGCGCCTTGGCAGCGGCTCCCATCGGCGTATCGGGTCGTACCGGCGCTGGCATACCTGCTTGCCGTCCTCGTCCTCCGAGACGCCGCCGGAGGTGCGACGGGCGGTGTGGGACCCCTGGTGCTACTGCCCGTCGTGTGGGTCGCGCTCTACGGCAACCGGCGCGAACTCGTGGTCGTGATCGCCGGAGTCGCCGCAGTCAACGCCGTCCCACTGCTCGTCATCGGCGCACCGGCGTACCCCTCGAGTGGATGGCGGGCGGGAGTGCTGTTCGTCGTGCTCGCCGCGATCGTCGGCGGCAATGTTCAGCGGCTCATCCATCGCGTGCGGGAGCAGGCGACGGCGGCCCGGCGGGCGGACGTCGAGCGTGCCGAGCTTCTCGAGCAGCTCGAGCTGCTCGCCAGCACGGACCCGCTCACTGGCGTGGGCAACCGGCGTGCCTGGGACCGCTCACTTCAGGAGGCGCTCACGATCGCGCTCGGTACGGGAACCTCGGTGTGCATCGTCTTTCTGGACCTCGACGGGCTCAAGGTGCTCAACGACACGGCGGGGCACGAGGCGGGCGACCGGGCACTCAGCGCCAGCGCCCAGGCGTGGCGCACCGAGCTCCGACCCAACGACGTCATCGCTCGCCTCGGCGGCGACGAGTTCGCCGTCGTGCTCACCGACTGCGACGCCCGGGGCGGCGAGCAGGTGGTCGAGCGACTGCGGAAGGCAACCGCCGCCGGCGTTCGCTGCTCAGCTGGACTGGTCCAGTGGGATCGATCCGAGAGCGCCGACGAGCTACAGCAGCGTGCCGACGCGTTGCTCTACCGGGCCAAGCGCGAGGGCGGAGACCGCACGCTCATCGGCCACCTCCGCCCCGCGGCCTGACGCTCAGGCCGCGTACGCGTCGATCGGTCGGACGGCCTCGCGCGCCGGCGCGCGCTCCACCGCCCGCACACCGGGAACGAACAGCCCTCCGATCGTCACGGCGGCGCCCGTGATGCCGGCCAGCACCAGCGTCGTCTGCGCCCCCACGACCGCGCTCACGGCGCCGGTCAGAGCGAACGACAGGGGCAGCAGGCCGATCGAGATCAGCCAGTCCAGGCTGGACACGCGCCCGAGCATGCCGGAGGGCACGTGGCGTTGCTTGGCCGTGACCCAGATGATCGTGCCGACGGTCTCGAGCGCGTTGAACGCCGCGCTCGCGAGCATGAGGTGCCAGACGGCCGAGCCCAGCCCGTAGCCGGCGACCGCCAGCGTCGCGACCGTCCAGGCGAGGTACATGAACGTCATGCTCCGGCGCGGCAGCCCGAGCTGGCCGAGCGCGGCGGCGGCGAGGATCGACGCGAGCCCACCGGCTCCGAAGATGAGGCCGAGGTCGCTCGCCGCGCCGCCGAGGTCGTGCTTGACGACGTATGGCACGAGCACCTCCACCGGCCCCATGAAGAGCAGGTAGGCAACCGCCGCACTGGCGAACGTGACCCAGAGCCAGCGCCGCTCGCGGACGAAGCGCCAACCGTCCCGAAGATCTCCGACGACCGAGCCGGCACGGACGGCTTCGCGCGTGACGGCGGGCGGACGCATGAGCAGCAGCGCAACGGCGGACACGGCGAAGCTCACTGAGTCCAGGGCGAACGCTGCGCCTGCGCCAGCCGCGCCAACGAGGATCCCTCCGATCGCCGGACCGAGCATGCGCAGGGCGATCGGTCGGACGAGCTGGTCGAGCGCGTTGGCCTGCGCGAGCTCGCGCTGGGGAACCAGGTCGGGGACGATGGCGTCGAACGCCGGGGCGAAGAATGCCTGGCCCGTGCCGTAGACGGCGACAACGACGGCGACGTGCCAGAGCTCCAGCGCACCGGTCAGGCTCAGCATCGCAAGAGCGGCCGCCGCAAACATCCGTGCGATGTCGGCCGCGAGCATCAGGTGACGGCGGTTCAGCCGGTCGCTCAGCGCACCGCCGATCAACAGGAACGCGATCGTCGGAACGGTCATCGCCACGCCGACCGCGCCCATCGCCGTGGGCGCGTCGCTCAGCTGGTAGACCTGCCACGCGAGCGCCACGATGAAGACGCCGTCGCCGAGCAGCGAGACGCACATGCCGGCCCACAGCAGGCGGAAGTCGCGGTGACGCAGCGGCGCGGCCAGGCCGCGTCGTGCCACGCCGCCGGCGCGGTCGAGCCCTTCGTAACTATGGTGCATCGGCCGTCGGGCGCGCCTTGCCGGTCACGAAGGCCACCGAGTCCTCCGCGTCCATCGGCCGGGCGAACAGAAAGCCTTGCCCGAGATCGCACCCCAGCGCGCGAAGGGTTTCGGCCTGCTCGGGCTCCTCGATGCCCTCGGCGACGACCTCGAGCGCCAGCGTCGCACCCAGGCCGACCACCGCGTTGGCGAGGCTGTGCGACCCCGGTGTCGACCCCTCCCGCAGGAACGAGCGGTCCATCTTGAGGATGTCCACGGGGAAGCGGCTGAGGTAGCTCAATGACGAGTAGCCGGTGCCGAAGTCATCGAGCGCGAGGGTGACGCCGAGTGCCTTGAGGTCACGCAGGCGGCTGACGGCGAGCTCCGTGTCGTCCATGAGCACCGACTCCGTTATCTCGAGCGTGAGGCGTTCCGGCGCCAGGCCCGCCTCCTCGAGCGCGTCGCGGACGTCGGCGACGATGTCGGAGTGCTGGATCTGCTTGAGGGAGAGGTTCACGCTCATGCGCAGCAGCGTCCCGTCGTTGGTCTGGAGGCGGCGCGCATGCCGGCAGCCCTCGCGCAGAACCCAACGACCGATCGGGATGATCAGGCCCGTCTCCTCGGCGATCGGGATGAACTCGACCGGCGAGATCAAGCCCCGCTCGGGGTGTCGCCAGCGGACCAGTGCCTCGACGCCTGAGATCGACCCGTCGGCGAGTCGGATCACGGGCTGGTAGTGCAGCTCGAACTCGTCCGTGGCGAGCGCACGCTGAAGATCGTTGCGAAGCTCGAGGCGGGCGACGACTCCTTCGTGCATCGCGGGCTCGAACAAGCGGTAGCCGCCCTTGCCGTCCCGCTTTGCGATGTACATGGCGGCGTCGGCGTCGCGGATCAGCTCGTCGGCGTCGCGTGTGTCGTCGACGCCGAAGATCGAGATGCCGATACTTCCGCTCAGCGTGACCTGCCGGTGACCCGCCTGCATCGGCTGGGCGAGCAGCTCCAGGATCCGCTGCGCTGCGTCGGCGGCCGCCTGGCTCTCCACGACGTCCTCGAGCAGCAGGGCGAACTCGTCGCCTCCGAATCGCGCGGCAACGTCCGCGCCGCGGATCGTCTCGTCGAGGCGGCGCGCGAACTCGACGAGCACTTCGTCGCCGGCCGCGTGCCCCAGCGAGTCGTTCACGGTCTTGAAGTCGTCGAGGTCGAGGAAGATCACCGCCGGCGTGCGTTCCTCACGGCGTGCACGCGCGAGCGCGTGGCGGACCTGCTCCGCGAACATCGCGCGGTTCGCGAGCCCGGTGACGGGGTCGTGGAACGCCTGATGGGCCAGCTCGGCCTCGAACGCCTTGCGCTCGCTGACGTCGCGGGCATTGAGCAGGATGCCGCCGACGTGCTCGTCCTCGATCAGGTTCGTGAAGAGGATCTCGAACTGGCGCGTGTCGCCATCGCGATTCGTGAGCGCGCATTCGAGCGACTGGACGCGTTCTCCGGTCGCCGCAGCGGCCACGCAACGGGCGAGCCGATCCCGGTCGCCGGCGGGCGCGAGGCGGTCGAAGCGCTGGCCGAGGAGCTCATCGGGAACGTAGCCGAGGATGCGTTCGATCGACGGGCTCTGATAGCTCACCGTCGTGTCTGGCTCGAGCACAGTGATGAGATCGCTGGCGTGGCGCACGAGCGACGCGAAGCGCGCCTCGCCCCGCCGGCGATGGACCTCCTCGCTGAGCACCGAGCTGTCAAGGGCGAGCGCGACCTGGCTGGCGAGCGCGCGGATGGCAGCACGCTCGGCCTTCGACGCGTTCGTCGGGCCTGCGATCAGTAGAACCGCCGACTCCGCGCGCCGGGGCGCGAGCGTGACGACGAGAAGCCGCGTGTGCGTCGGCGGCAGGCCTGCCGCGAGCGCCTCCGGCACGGCGAGTCGTGTGGTCGCCTCGCCCTGCGCCGCGGCCCTCCCCAGGCGCTCGAGATCGAGGACCCGGCCGGCGGCGGTGTCCCAGTTCGCGGCCGCGGCGGCGATGCGCAGGGCCCTGGAGTCGTCGAGCCGGCACAGCGCGACGGCTGCGCCGGGCGTGGCAAGAGCAGCGGCAGCGCGCACGGCAACGCGATCGATCTCCGCGCGTTCGGTGGCCGCGACGAGCTCCGCCCCCGCGCCGCTGAGCGAGCGCTCGCGCTCAAGCGACCGGTCCTGCTGGCGGACGAGCCCGGCCATTCGCACGATCACCAGTCCGAAGAGCAGGATCGACGCCGCGCGCACGACCGTGTAGTCGAGGTCGCCGGACCTGAGGTCGTGGACGATGCCGATCACGGGCGCCATCAGCGACGCGCACGTCAGCAGCGCCAGCCGGAAGGGGGTGAGCACGATCTCGCGCCCCGGCGCCGGCTGGTCGAGGCGAGCCATCGAAGGATGCAGCCCGGCCGCGCCCCAGAGCAGGTACGAGCCGATCCACCCGGCGTCGAGCCAGAGCTGGTGGTCGTACAGGCCGTGAAGCGTCAGGAGCCCGTAGGCGAAGTCGGTGATGAGAAGCAGCACGATGCTGCCCGTCAGCAGATGGAACGCCGGCTCCCTGCGACCCGCGTCGAGCGCGAGCCGGACGACGGCGCCCACCAGGATGACGTCACCGACCGGATACGCCACCGAGACGATCTTGCCCAGCAGCGACAGGTCGTCCTGGTGAAGGTAGGGCGCCATCAGCGCGATCCACGCCGGCAGTGAGAGCCCGACGGTGAGGATCAAGCCATCGATCAGGCCGCTGCGATCGCTGCCGGCGTTGCGGCGACGCACCAGCAGCAGCAGGCCCGCCATCATCACGGGGTACATCGCGACGTACAGCGCGTCACCGAATGACGGGAACGGCACCTCCGCACCGAGGAGATGCGGGTAGCTGTACGTGTAGAGATCGCCGAGCCAGAAGAGCGCCGAGCCGGCCGCGAGCAGAAGCCACGGCAGCTTCGAGGCAGGCCGGTGCCGGCGAATGCCGACAAGGATGGCCACCACGGGCGAGAGCCCGATCAGGTTCATCAGCGGACCGCTGCCCTCGAACGGCGGAACCCACAGGTAGAGCGCGCACAGGACCGCGCCGAACACCAGGTATGCGGCCCACGCCGGGACGACCTGGAGGCGCGCGCGCTCGATCATGCCGCGAGGCTTTCGGAGGCTGCTCGCGCGCTGCGGAGCTCGCCGCGCTCGACCAGCTCCTCGAGGACAGCGATCAGGCGATCGACCTCCTCGACGGTGTTCGCCGCGGTCAGCTGGATGCGGAAGCCGACCTCGTCCTTCGGAACGAGCGGGTAGGCGGCGAGCGTGGCGTAGATGCCACGGTCAAAGAGGATGCGGCCGACGTCTCCGATGCGCTCGTAGTCGCGCAGCGGGATCTCCACGATCGGCAGGCCCGAGTGGTTCGGCGTCTCGATGTCGAGCCGGTCGAGCGCCTCCAGGAGCCGGGCGCTGAGCGCGTGGAGCTCGGTGCGGAGCACATCGCCACGGCGTTCGTTGACGTCAAAGCCCGCGAGCACCGTGGCCAGCGACGCGACCGGCGACGGGCCGGAGTACAGGTACGGCGGCGCCGCGACCTTGAGCAGCTGCTTGACCTCTGTCGGGCAGGCGATGAACGCGAGAAGCGACGAGTAAGCCTTGGAGAAGCCGCCGACGAGCACCAGCCCGTCGTAGCTCTCGCCGGCGTGGCGCACCACGCTGTTCCCGCGCAGGCCGTAGGGCGACGGCTCGTCCGGACCGCGCTCGCCGATGACGCCGAACCCATGGGCGTCGTCGACATACAGCAGTGCACCGTGACGCCGGGCCACTTCGGCGAACGCCCGCAGGTCCGGAGCGTTGCCCGTCATGCTGTTCACGCCGTCCATGCACACGAGCCGCGTGCGGTCTGCCTCGCCGCGGAGCAACTCGTCGAGGTGGTCCGGATCCTCGAAGCGGAAGCGCCGGACCGCAGCGCCGCGCGAGCGCGCCACCTGGCAGCCGTCGTAGATCGTCTTGTGTGCGCGCGCGTCGAGGAAGATGGTGCCCGAGGCAGCGAGGAGCGGGATCACCGACATGTGGATGTGGGTGATCGTCGGCAGGACGAGCGAGTCCTCGGCGCCGAGGAGCGCAGTGAGCTGCTGCTCGATCTCCTCGTAGAGCACCGGGCTACCCAGCAGCCGCGACCAGCTCGGGTGCGTGCCCCAAGCGTCAAGGTATCCCGGGACCGCATCGATGATCTCGCGGTCGAGGTCGAACCCGAGGTAGTTGCACGAGGCGAAGTCCGCCAGCCAGTGGTCGCCGATACGGATCATGCGGCCGTCGATCTCGTCGATGACGGCATCCATCATCGGGTGTGTCGCCCGCAGATCGGACAGGTCGCGGCACGTCTCGAGCCAGTGCTCGAGCCACGGCTTGCGCGAGGCGCGGGCCGTCGGATTGCGTGCGAAGTCCAGGGTGCCGATCTGCGGTTTCACAGACGAGACATCGGCCGCGAACGTGGCGTGCTTGAGCGCGGCCCGCTCGCACTGGTTTCAGAACTTGACCAGTGCGCACGCGTACGTGGCGCAAGTCTTATTCGTCCTTCGCGACACTTCGCGTGTGAACGACATCGGGCGGCTGATCG
>CAVWYY010000007.1:0-169476 GCA_963759375.1 uncultured Solirubrobacteraceae bacterium
GAGCGGCTGGGCGCCCCGATACCGTTCCGGCCGTGAGCGCGCCGGAGGGCACAGCTCCAGCCGTGGTCGTCGACCACGTGACCAAGCGCTTCGTGGTCCCCCACGAGCGCCGGGACACGCTCAAGGAGCGTGCGCTGCACCCGTTCCGCCGCGGAGGCGAGCACCTCTTCGAGGCACTCGACGACGTGAGCTTCGAGGTCGAGCGCGGCGAGTTCTTCGGGATCGTAGGCCGGAACGGATCCGGCAAGAGCAGCCTGCTCAAGTGCCTCGGGGATCTATCGGGTCGACGAGGGCCAGATCTACGCCGACGGCCGGATGTCGACCTTCATCGAGCTCGGGGTCGGCTTCAACCCCGAGCTGGCCGCTCGCGACAACGTGGTGCTCAACGGGATCATGCTGGGGCTCACCCCTCGCGAAGCGCGCGAGCGGTTCGAGGACGTGGTGCGCTTCGCCGAGCTCGAGGAGTTCGTGGACCTCAAGCTCAAGAACTACTCGTCGGGCATGCACGTGCGGCTGGCCTTCTCGGTGATGATCCACGTGCACGCCGACATCCTCCTGGTGGACGAGATCCTGGCCGTCGGCGACGCGGCCTTCCAGCAGAAGTGCTTCGACACGTTCTTTCGCATGCGCGAAGAGGGAAAGACGGTCCTCTTCGTGACGCACGACATGGCCGCCGTGCAGCGCTTCTGTCACCGCGCGATGCTGCTCGAGCGAGGGCACGTCGTGGCGATCGGAGATCCCGACGACGTCGCCGACCGCTATCTCCAGCTCAACTTCGAGGGCCTCGGCGAGGACCGCACCGACGGCTTGGGCAAGGCTCGTGCGGGCGACGGAGCCGCGCGGGTCACGGACGCCTGGATCGAGGACGAGCACGGAGCGCGCCAGGGGGCTCTGAGCCAGGGGCTGCCGTGCTCGTTCCGGGCCGCGGTTCGCTTCGAGCAGGCTGTGGACGACCCGGAGTTCGCCGTGGCGTTGGTCAACGCCCAGCACCAGAACGTGTTCGTGGCGAACTCGGCCTCTCGGGGCGAGCAGAGCGGCCGCTTTGAAGCAGGGGAGGCCGTGGACTTCACCGTCTCCTTCGAGAACGCGCTCGCCCCCGGCCGCTACGCGGTGTCGACGCTGATCTCCCATCCGGGCGGCCGGATCGCCGATCGCTGGGAGAACATCTTCTCGTTCGTGGTCACCGGCGCCGGCGCGGCCGGCGGCATCGTCGACCTGCCTCACGACATCCAGATCGAGACGATCGGCCGCGTGACCGACGGAGCGCCGCGCGCATGACGGTCGCACACGCCGGCCGGGCGGGCCGGCCGATAAAGGGCCCATCCGCCCTGGGCACCGACGCTCGCCGGCTCGTCCACCTCACGATCACGCTCGCCACGATGGAGTTCAAGCTGCGCTTCTTCGGCTCGGTGCTCGGCTACTTCTGGCAGCTGATGCGGCCGCTGATGCTGTTCGGGATCCTCTACGCGGTCTTCACGCAGTTCGTGAAGCTGGGCGAGGGGGTGGACTACTACCCGGCGATCCTGCTCACCGGGATCGTCCTCTACACGTTCTTCGCCGACGCCACGAGCGGCTCGGTCACCGCCGTGCTCGACCGCGAGAACCTCGTTCGCAAGATCGAGTTTCCGCGCCTGGTCGTGCCCCTGTCCGTCATCACGCTCGCCTACTTCAACCTGGCCCTGAACCTCACGGCCGTGCTCGTGTTCGTGCTGATCACCGGCGTGGATCCGAGACTCGAATGGCTGGCCCTGCCGCTGATGCTGTTCCCCCTCGGTGCTTTCGCGGGTGGGTTGGCGATGCTGCTGTCGGCGCTCTACGTCCGTTTCCGTGACCTCCAGCCGATCTGGGAGGTGGTGGTCCAGATCGCGTTCTACGCCTCGCCGATCCTCTACGTGATCGAGATCCTGCCCACGCTGACGCTGCAGCACCTGGTGATCTGGCTGAATCCGCTGGCCACCATCCTGGTCCAGGCCCGGCATTCCCTGATCGACGAGAACGCCCCCAACTCCTGGGACGCCGCCGGCGGGGCGGAGTACCTGCTGATCCCCGCCGCGATCGTGATCGCGTTTCTGGTGATCGGGTTCTGGGTGTTCAACCGGGAGGCGCCGCGGATCGCTGAGGAGCTGTAGCGGCGACCTCGGTGAAGAAGCGCTCGAGCCGGTCGATGCGGCGCTCCCAGGCGTAGTCGGCCGCGGTCTCGAGGCCCGCTGCGGCGAGCCGTTCGCGCAGCCGGGCGTCGCCCAGCACTCGTCCCAGCGCCTGGCTCACCGACTCGGGATCGGGGTCGGCGATCAGGCAGTTCTCCTCGTGCCGGCAGAAGTCGCGGTTGCCGTGAGCGTCGGTGGAGACCACCGGCGTGCCGACGGCCATCGCCTCGAGCAGCGGCAGGCAGAAGCCCTCGTGGATCGAGGTCTGCACGAACACGGTCGCCTCGTTGAAGAGCTCGTTCACGCGCTCGTCGCTGGGGCGCTCGAAGTAGCGGGCGCCGTGCTCGGGGCCCAGCTCGGGCTCCACTCCGAACATCCACAGCTCCGGCCGCGGCTCGAGCCGGTTCCACGCGTCGATCGTGAGCGGGAGGTTCTTGAGCGGCAGCGAGCGGCCGATCGAGAGCACCACATCATCGCGCTTGGGGCGGTCGAGAGGACGGAAGTTGTCGAGATCGATCCCCGGGGGAATGAGCTCGGCCTCGAGGCCAAGCTCGGCCAATCCCTGGCGGTTCCAACCCGAGATCGTGATGTAGCGAAACTCCTCGCGATAGCTGGCGAGGACGCGGTTCTGGGCGGCCGGGTCGCCCGGGTAGTACGAGGTCTCGATGTCCTGGACGAAGTAGACGGGGATGCCGCGCGTGACCGAGGCGCGCCAGACCCAGTGCGCGGTGGCCCACCAGGTGGCGACCTTGATGGCGTCCTCGCGCGCGAGGGCCGCGGCCAGGCCCTCGTAGCTGCCGAAGGCGCGAACGGGCACCTCGAGAGGGAACCAGTCCGGCGTGCCGTCGAGCGAGATAGAGCTCGACGGAATGGCCGCGACGCTGCAGGCGGTTGAGATGCTCGAAGACGTCGCGGTGGCCACCGCCGACGCCGGTGTCCTGGGTCACGTAGATGATCCGGAGGCCGCCGTCGGCGGCCTGGACCTGGCGAGCGTCGAACCAGTCGCCCCACTTGTCCCAGAAGTGCTCCTGGGAGCGACGCTCGCGCTCGCCGATCTCGGTGCCGCGCGTGGGCGACTCGACGTGGGTCAGCCGGGCGCTGCGGCTCGTAGCGAACGTCCCAGCCCGCCTCCCAGGCACGCAGGCAGTAGTCGATGTCCTCGTAGGCCATCGGGAAGTCATCGTCGAACGGGACCGAGCTCGTCGATCAGCGCGCGGCGCAGGTACATGCAGGCGCCGGTCACGGCAAGGGCGGTGTCCGGAACGTTGGCCGGCCCGTGGTCGGGCCGCTTGAAGCGGTAGCGGTGGTCGAACCACTCAGGCGCACCCAGGTTCCGGTGAGCTCCAGCCGCCTGGATGCGGCCATCGGGGTACACCAACATGGGCCCACCACGCCGGCGTGGTCGCGATAGGCCGCGTACTGCAGAGCCTCGAGCCAGCCGCGCTGAGCGATGACGTCGTTGTTGAGCACGACCACGTCGTGGCCCGCCCCTGCGCGGGCTAGCCCGCGGTTCACGCTTGCCGCGTAGCCGCCGTTCTCGGGCGCCAAGTCCAGCTGCACCTCGTCCTTCAGCTCGGCCAGACGTTCTTGGTGGTGCGCCTCGCTGCCGTCGTCGACGACGACGATTCGAGTGGCCCCAGGCTGCAGCGTACGGCGAAGGCGGCGGACGACGTCAATCGTTGTGGCGGGATCTCCGTAGGTCGGAATGACGATCGTCACACGACGGCCCTCTCGCCGGTACCAGGCTCGCACGCGCCGGCCCCAGACCCAGGCGGACATCCTCGCCCGCACTCCGCGCTCGAGTCCGACAAGCCGCAGCGGCGAGGTGATGATCCGCACGGTGAGCTCGCCGTAGCCCTGGTGCTTGACGGTCAGGTACGCACGGCGCGGCAGATCGTTCATGAAGGGCCGGCGCCGGCCGCGCCGCGGTAACTGGGACCCGGTGCCCATCAGGACCCGGCCGGCACCGGGTCGTAGCCGCCCCGGCCCTCGAGCGAGCAGAGCCGGCGCAGCGCCGGAGGCAGCCGGTCCGCGCGCGAGCCAAGCGCCTCGCCGGCCGCGCGCAGCGAATGGTGGCGTGACGAGACCGTGGCCGTCACCACCTTGCGGGTCCGGCCCTCGACCCTGGCTAGAGCAAGATCGTCGCGCACGGCCCGCTGTACGCCGAGGGCGGCATCCACCAGCGGGACCGGCCCGGCGATCGCATGGACCTCCCGCAATCCACGCCACTCGTCGAAGGAGCGCCGGAACTGCTCGACCGGCCGGTAGTCATGGGAATGGATGACAGCGGCGTCGGGCCGATAGACCTTGGCGTAGCCGGCGGCCAGCATGTCGCGTGCCAACAGACGGTCCTCCGCGTAACTCACCGCCCGAAACGGCACCTGCTCCCACGCAGCGCGGGCCACACACCCGTTCGCGTCGGTGAAAAAGAAGCGCCGTCCGTCAGCGTCCTCGCCGGTCCCGCGCTCGCGCTCAGTAGGCAGCGATGCGAACCACTCATCGAGCTCGCGTCGCACCATCAGGCTCGCCTCGGGACGTGCACGGTAGGGCCCGAAAACGAGACCGACCTTCTCATCCGCGCCGAAGCCCGCGAGGAGGGACGCCAGCCAGCGTTCGTGTGCCGGCACGGCGTCCTGAGTAAGAAAGGCGACGTGCTTGCCGCTTGCTTCCTCGATCAGCAAGTTGCGCGTTGCTCCGTGAGAGAACTCGTCTGAAGGCACGTCAATTACGCCGTCGCTGTACTGATGGGCGAGCTTGCGCGAGCCGTCCGTCGAGCCCGAGTCTGCCACCAGCAGCTCAATCGGACGATCGACACGCTGCGCCTGTACGGCCTCGAAGACGTCGCCGAGAAGGGCGCCGCCATTGCGAACTGGGATGGCCACGGTCACGGCGTCAGCCACCCAGGCGCCGCCTCACCAACTCGATGAGCCTCCGCGGTGGGGCGGTCAGGCGCCACCACACCGAGTTGTAGGCCTGGAGCAGACCCTCTTCGGCCCGCCTGTACTCGCCGTGCCACATCTCGGCTGTGCGCTCGGCTTCCACCGCGCGCCGGGCGAGCTCGTGCGCTTCGTCCACGGTCGCCGCCACGACAGCACCGCGCAGCTGCGGCAGCTCGTCGCGTCCGCACAGCGCCAGCGTGTAGAGCTCCTGTCCGGGCTCGAGTCCGGTGAGCTTGTGGAAGGCGATCTCGTGGTCCAGCTCGCCCGACCGGTCGCCGGCGGCCGGCACCGGGAGCACGGCTGACGCGAGCCAGTTGTGCTGTAGCAGGAGCTCGACACTGGCAAAGCGGGCCCGGAGGAACTCCACGAACTCCTCATGGAAGAACTCGCGCTCGTGGTACTCGTTCTCCACCAGATACTGGTGCTTGTTGGGCGTGGATACCAGCAGCAGCCCCTCCGGCGCGAGCTACGCGCTGGAGCTCCGCGAGGGCGCGCCCGGGATCGGGAACGTGCTCAATCGTCTCGAAGCACACGATGAGGTCGAAGGAGGCGTCGTCGAACGGCAGGTCGCCCACGTCACCGACGACGAATTCCGGGGCCGGGTGATTCGACCGCGCGTGGGCAATGGCGGCTTCGTCGAGGTCGAGGCCCGTCGCCGAGCTCGAACCCGCCCCGGCGAGTAGCGCTGTGCCGTACCCCTCGCCGCAGGCCGCGTCGAGCACGCGCCGATCCGGAGCCAGCTCGGTGGCGACGAGGTAGCGCACGAGGTGCTCGGCGTGCACCACCTCCCCGTGCTGGAGCTCGGGCATCAAACGCTCGCCGGTCGCCTCGAGCGGCGTCGTACGGTCGTCAGAGGTCATCGTCCAAGAGTTTCTACCCGTTGGGCAAACTAGCGGCGGCGGGGGTCGCTAGGGTGCGGAACGTTTTGATTCGGGCAACCCGATCGGTCCGGCCACCGGGCCCACTCGTCGCGCTGCTGTGCGCGACCGCAATTCTCGCCCTCGGGTGGATAGCGGTGGTGCCACCGTTTCAGGCCCCGGACGAGAACGGGCACTTCGCCTACGTTCAGTTTCTGGCCGAGCGGGGCGAGCTTCCCACGTCGGACGGGCCACCGACTCTCTCCACCGCGCTCAGTCGCGCCGCGTTGGCTGCGAACTCGTTGCAGACCCAGCAGCAGTTGGGGACAAAACCGGAGTGGGCGGAGTCGGCCCACGATCGCTACCTCCAACGCACTGCACGTGAAGATTCCTCGGACCGTCAAGACGGCGGTCCGACACCTGCCGCTGTCAATCCACCGCTCTACTACCTGTGGGAGCTACCGGCGTATTCGATTGCGTCGGGCGGAGATCTGTTTGCTCGTGCGACGGTCATGCGCCTGTGGACCGTGCCCTTCCTTCTCATTACGGTCGCAGCCACGTGGCTACTCGCTGGTGTCGTCTTCGGCCCGCAAACTGAACGTCAGCTTGCTGCGGCAGCGGTCCCGGCGTTGTTTCCGATGGTCGGCTTCATATCGGGCTCAATCAACCCAGACGGACTTCTCTACGCCCTTTGGAGCGTCGCGTTCCTACTGGGAGCGAGGATCCTGGTTGGCCGAGGGCAACTGCTGGACCTGATCGGCCTTCTGGTCGTCGTCGGGCTGGCGATGGCAACCAAGGCCGTATCGTTGGCGCTTGCGCCGGCGGTCCTCCTGGTGTTGGGGGTGCTTCTGTGGCGAAATCGTGCCCGCCGGACTCTTGTGACCACGGTAGTGGCCTTGTCGGTCTTGCTGTTCGGGGTGGCGGTCGCTTGGCTTGCGTTCGGCAGCAGCTCTGGGGCCTCCGCGCTGCCTCAGCTCCGTCAGGCGATCTCGCTCGACAGCTTCCGGCTCAACGCCTTCGCGAGCTACCTGTGGCAGTTCTACCTGCCCAGCTTGCCGTTCCAGAACGACTATCCCCTGCTCGCGGTCTGGCCGCCACGAGCCTACGAATTCTGGATTCAGCAGAGCTGGGGGGCCTTCGGTTGGCTCGAGGTGCGATGGTCGAGGGAGGTTTACTGGCTCTTGGCGGCGGCAGGCCTCATGGTGGCCATCGGGGCTGGACGCGCCATCTGGCAACGGCGTGCTCGCGTCAGTCGAGCCCTCCTGGCGTTCTTCCTACTGGCAACAGTGAGCCTCCTGATCGGACTGCACCTGTCCGAGTTCTCAGTGCTGCGCGATACGCAGGCTCTGATCAACCAGGGGAGATACCTGTTCCCGCTGATCTCGTTGGCTGGTCTGACAGCCGCCGCAGCGCTTACGGCGGTACCGGCGCGAGCAAGGCCCGTGACACTCGGGGTTGGAGTCGGGGCGCTGGCGAGCCTGAGCCTGCTCTCCATCGGACTCACGGCGGCACGCTTCTATGCCTAGGGCATCGCTGGCGTTCGCGGCGGTCTTCGCGACGGGCGTGGTCCTTCTGCTCGCCTTGGGTTCGATCGAGCGGCGAGCGGAAGCCTTCACCTTGGGGGTCGCGCCCGTGGGCCCGCTGGCGGTCCCTCCGGGGGCTCAGGTTTGCCAACGGTCGATCGAACCGCCCACGGAGTTCGATCGCGTGAGGCTCGAGGTCGGTTCCGAAGGCCCCGCGCCGCCGGTCTTTGTCGCGCGCCTGCTGGCGGACGGCCGAGCACTCGCCCGAGCCTCCTCCTCCCGAACCATCGGCGGCCGTATCGCCGTGGTCGCACCCGTAGGTGTAGGGACGACGGACAGTCCAATTTCCTTCTGCCTGCGCAACACCGGTCGTCGCCCGCTCCAGGTTTTTGGCAACGATGGCGCGGCCCACCCGGCCAGTTCGGCCTCTTTGAATGGGAAGGAGATCGACTACGACATCGATCTCAGATTCCTCCGCGCGAACGACGCCAGCCTGCTGTCCCTGACCGGCGACATGGTCACTCGCGCGGCGCTCTTTCGCGGAGAGCCGATAGGCCCATGGGCCGTTTGGCTGGTGGTTGGCTTGCTGCTCACGGCATTTCCGCTTCTGCTGTACCGGGCGCTGCGAGCAGTCGAGGACTGACGAGAGCTCAACCGCAAGCTGGCCCCAGCCGGCCCAGGAACTTCGGTGGCTGGCGCGGGTTGTACCCTCACGGATTGCTCTCCGGAGGCCATCCTCCGGCGAGCGCCCTAGCTATGTGCGGAATCTGCGGAGCCATCAACCTGCGCGGGGAGCCCATCCCCGACCTGCCAGCCCGGCTGGAGGTGATGAACGACCTCATCGCCCACCGGGGTCCCGACGACGCCGGAACCTGGGCACATGAACGCGGCCACGTGGGCTTCGGCCACCGGCGGCTCAGCATCATCGACCCCAGCCCCGCCGGCCACCAGCCGATGCGCGACGAGGGGGGACGATGGCTGACCTACAACGGCGAGGTCTACAACTACCCCGAGCTGCGTGCGGAGCTCGGAGGCTCGTGGCGGTCGGGCACGGATACCGAGGTGGTGATGCGGGCCCACGACCGCTGGGGAGCCGAGGCGCTCGACCGCCTGCGCGGCATGTTCGCCTACGCCATCTGGGACGAGACCGCCGATGAGCTGCTCTGCGTGCGTGACCGCTTCGGCATCAAGCCGTTCTACTACGCCCAGGTCGGCGACATCCTCTACTTCGCCTCCGAGCCGAAGGCGCTGCTGCCCTTCGTCCCCGCCATCGAGACCGACATGGAGGGGCTGAAGGACTACCTAGCCTTCCAGTTCTGCCTCGCCGGGAAGACCCTCTTCAAGGGTGTGCGAGAGCTCCTGCCGGGCCACTTCCTTCGCGTCCGCGGCGGCGTGGCCCAGGCCACGCGCTACTGGGAGGTCTACTACGACCTCGACTTCGACCACACCGCGAAGCTACTACGAGGAGCGCATCGAGAGCCTGCTCACGGAGTCGGTGGGGCTGCATCTGCGCTCCGACGTCCCGGTGGCCGCCTACCTGAGCGGCGGCCTCGACTCGAGCGCCGTCGCCTCGCTCGCCAGCAACAGCTCGAGCGAGCCCATGAAGGCCTTCACCGGCCTCTTCCCGGAGGACAGCCGCTACGACGAGAGCGCCTACGCCCGCGACCTCGCCGAGTGGCGGGGGCTCGAGCTACGTGAGGTGGAGATCGGGGTCGAGGACTTCCTCGGCACGATCGAGGACGTCGTCTACCACATGGACTACCCGGCAGCGGGACCCGGGTCGTTCCCGCAGTACATGGTCTCTGAGGCCGCGAGCCGCGAAGCCAAGGTCATCCTCGGAGGCCAGGGCGGCGACGAGATCTTCGGCGGCTACACGCGCTACCTGATCGCCTACTTCGAGCAGTGCATCAAGGCCGCCATCGACGGGACGACCCAGAGCGGCAACTTCGTGGTCACCTACGAGTCGATCATCCCCAACCTGGTCTCCCTGCAGAACTACAAGCCGTTGATGAAGGAGTTCTGGCGGGAGGGGCTGTTCGAGGATCTGGACGCTCGCTACTTCCGGCTGATCAACCGGGCGCCGCAGCTGCGCGGCGAGGTCGAATTCGACGCGCTCGGCGACTACTCGCCCTTCGAGACGTTCAGGACGATCTTCAATGGCGACAACGTCGGTCACCAGTCGTACTTCGACAAGATGACCCACTTCGACTTCAAGACGCTCCTGCCGGCGCTGCTCCAGGTCGAGGACCGCGTGAGCATGGCCCACGGTCTCGAGTCGCGCGTGCCGCTGCTCGATCACGAGCTCGTGGAGCTGGCGGCCACGATCCCTGCCGACGTCAAGTTCAAGGACGGCAACATGAAGCACGTCTACAAGCGCGCGACGCGTTCGATGGTGCCGGATTCGATCGCTGACCGGACCGACAAGATGGGCTTCCCGGTGCCGCTGCAAGAGTGGATGCGCGGACCTGCGCGGGAGTTCGTGACCGACGTGTTCGCCGGCGAGCGCGCGCGGACGCGCGACATCTTCGACAACGGCAAGGTGCTTGCCGGGCTGAGAGCGCGAGAACCGCTTCGGCCGCCAGACTTGGGGGCTGCTCTGCCTCGAGCTGTGGCAGCGCGCCTTCCACGACCGCGAGCAGGACGTTCAAGGATCTGCTGAACGAGAAAGGAACCGCAGAGTGAAAGTCCTGATCACCGGGGGGGCCGGATTCATCGGCTCTCATCTAGCCGATCGGCTGTTGGATGAGGGCCACCAGGTCCTCGTAATCGACAACTACGCCACCGGCCGCCGCGACAACCTCGACGGAGCGCGACGGACTGACGATCGTGGAGGCGACGATCGAGGACGCCGGACGCGGTCGACCAAGCCTTCGAGGGCTTCGGTCCCGACGTCGTGGTTCACGCCGCGGCCTCATACAAGGACCCGGAGGCGTGGGGCGAAGACGTGCGCACCAACGCCCTGGGCACGGCGAACGTCGTCAGGGCCGCGCAGGCGACAGGCGTCGATCGCGATCCTCTATTTCCAGACGGCGCTCTGTTACGGCACGACGCCCGAGGAGCAGCCGGTCTCGCTGTCGCACCCGATCCGGCCCGATTCGAGCTACGCAATCTCCAAGACCGCCGGCGAGCAGTACATCGAGATGTCGGGCCTCGACTTCGTGTCGCTGCGTCTGGCCAACGCCTACGGGCCGCGCAACATCTCCGGCCCGCTGCCGACCTTCTTCCACCGTCTGACCGAGGGCAAGGGCGTGTTCGTGATGGACACCCGCCGCGACTTCATCTACGTCGACGACCTGATCGACGTGGTGGCGCAGGCGGTGGTGGAGGGCAAGGGTCACGGCATCTACCACGCCTCCTCGGGCTCGGACTTCTCGATCAAGGAGCTCTTCGACGCGACGATCGCGGCGCTGCCCGAGGTGGAGCTGGACGAGGAGGTGGAGGTGCGGCCCAAGGGCGAGGACGACGCCTACACGATCCTGCTCGACCCAGTCACGCATTCGCGAGGACTTCGGCTGGGAGCCGAAGACGCCGCTCGAGGAGGGCGTCCGCAACGCGATCGAGTACTACCGCGAGAACGGGATCTCCCAGACCTACACGCATCTGAAGGTCGCCGAGTGAGCTTCGAGGGCCGCCGGATCCTCGTCGTCGGCGGGGCCGGCTTCGTCGGCTCCAACCTCGTGCGCGCGCTGCTCGAGAGCGAGCCGCGCGAGGTGCTGGTCGTCGACAACCTGCTGTCGTCCGAGCGCGAGAACCTGCCGGACGACGACCGGGTGCGGCTGATCGAGGCCTCGATCAACGACGACGACGTGCTGGCCGGCCTGCCGCGCGACCTCGACTACGTCTTCCACCTGTCGACCTACCACGGCAACCAGAGCTCGATGGCCGACCCGCTGGCCGACCACGAGCACAACACGCTGACGACGCTCAAGCTCTACGAGGCGCTCAAGGACCACGAGCAGCTCAAGCGCGTCGTGTACGCGTCGGCGGGCTGCACGGTGGCCGAGAAGACGTTCGAGGGCGCCGAGGCCACGCAGGAGGACGCGCCGGTCTCGCTGTGGCTGGACAGCCCGTACCAGATCTCCAAGATCATCGGCGAGTACTACTCGAACTACTACTTCTACGCGGCACGGCCTGCCGGTGGTCAAGGCGCGCTTCCAGAACGTCTACGGCCCCGGCGAGGTGCTCGGCGCCGGCCGCTGGCGCGGGACCGTCAACACGGTCTGGCGCAACGTCACGCCGACGTTCATCTACAAGGCGCTCAATCACGAGGCGCTGCCCGTCGAGAACGGCGGCATCGCCAGCCGCGACCTCATCTACGTCGAGGACATGGCGCGGGGCCTGATCGCGTGCGCCTGCGCGGCGAGCCCGGCGAGGTCTACAACCTCGCGAGCGGCGCCGAGACGACGATCCGCGAGCTGGCCGAGCTCATCAACGAGCTGACCGGCAACCCGACGCCGATCGCGCTGACGCCGGCCCGCGACTGGGACCACTCGGGCCAGCGGTACGGCGACCCCGACAAGTCGCGCCGCGAGCTCGGCTTCGAAGCGGCGATGCCGCTGCGCGAGGGGCTGGAGCGCACGATCGAGTGGACGCGCGAGCCAACCGCGAGTTCATCGACGCGTGCATCGCCAAGCACGCGGAGCAGATGGCGGCCGCGGGGGCGCCAGTGAAGGCTGCGGCGTGACGTGGCCGGCGTGACGACCGCCGTCGAGCACGCCGAGCACGCGGTCACGGTGATCGACGCCGGCGCCACGTCGAGCTGGTGCGGCCGCAGGCGATCTGGCGCGTATCGCGAGCTCGTCTACTTGCTCGGCGCGCCGAGACGTCGCGATCCGCTACAAGCAGTCGGTCGTCGGCGTCGCTGTGGGCGGTCCTGCAGCCGGTGCTGCTCGCGGTCGTGTTCAGCGTCTTCCTCGGTCTGCTCGCGAAGGTCGCCGTCGGACCACGGCGTGCCGTATCCGGTGTTCGCCGTTGTCGGGATGGTGGTCTGGATGTTCTTCACGCGGCGCGCTGCAGCGCGCGTCCGACAGCACCGTGTCGAGCGCGAACCTGATCTCGAAGGTCTGGTTCCCGCGGATCGTCATTCCGGTCGCCGCGCGTGCTGCCGCCGACGCTCGACTTCGTCGATCGCGTTCGTCGTGGTGCTCGGCGAGCATGCTCGTCTACGGCGTGCGCCGTCCGCCAGGCGTGCTCCTCGTGCCGCTGATCGTGCCGCTGGTGCTCGCGACGGCGCTGGGCTTCGGCCTGTGGCTCGCGGCGCTCAACGTCGCGTACCGCGACATCGGCGTCGCGGTCCCGTTCATGGTCCAGGTCGGCCTGTTCGTCACGCCGATCATCTATCCGTTCTAGCTCGTGCCGGAGCACCTGCAGCCGCTGTACGCGCTCAACCCGATGGTCGGGGTGCTCGAGCTGTATCCGCTGGATGCTGTTCGCCGAGGCGCCGTTCCCCGGCTGGCTCGTCGCTGTCCCGATCGTCGTCGCGCCGATCGCACTGCTCGTGACCGGGAGCCGCTACTTCGCGTCGCGCCGAGCGCAGCTTCGCGGACGTGATCTGAGATGCCGCCCGCGATCCGCGTCGAGGGCGTCAGCAAGCGCTACACGCTCGGGGAGCGCCGGCAGCCACGCTCGACTGTCCGAGCGGCTCATGGACGCGCTGGCGGCGCCGCTCCGCAGCGCGCGACCGACGCGCGCGCACGGTCGCGAGCGAGCCGTTCTGGGCGCTGCGCGACGTCTCGCTGAGCATCGAGCCGGGCGAGGTCGTCGGCCTGATCGGTCCGAACGGCGCCGGCAAGAGCACGCTGCTCAAGCTGCTGGCCCGGATCACGCACGCCGACCGACGGGCCGCATCGTGCATGCGCGGGCGGGTCGGCACGCTGCTCGAGGTCGGGACCGGGCTTCCACCCCGAGCTGACGGGCCGCGAGAACGTGTTCCTCAACGGCTCGATCCTCGGGCTGTCGCGCCGCGAGATCGCCGCGCGCTTCGACGAGATCGTCGACTTCTCGGGCGTCGAGCGGTTCATCGACACGCCGGTCAAGCGGTACTCGAGCGGCATGTACGTGCGGCTCGCGTTCGCCGTGGCGGCGCACCTCGATCCCGAGATCCTGCTCGTCGACGAGGTGCTCGAGCGTCGGCGACGAGGAGTTCCAGCGCAAGTGCCTCGGCACGCTGCGCGAGGCTGCCTCGGGCGGCCGCACGGTGGTCTTCGTGAGCCACAGCATGGAGGCCGTGCGATCGACTGTGCTCGCATGCCTACCTGATCGAGGCCGGGTCGCGTCGCGGCGGACGGGCCCGAGCGACGTCGTGGTCCGGCGTTACCTCGATCGAGCATCGGCCGCCGGTGCACGCGGCGCAGGCGGAGATCCCGGCCGAGCATCGCCGCGCGTGGGCAACGGCCAGGCGCTGTTCCGCCGCGCCGCGGTCATCGGTGCCGAGCGGCCATCCCGTCAGCGCGCTCCACCTGGGCGAGCCGATGACGCTGGCGGCGACGATCGAGGTGTTCGAGACGATCCCGACGCGGTCGTCGAGTTCGGGCTCTCGACGACCGACGCGGTGCGCGTCGTAACCGTGCACAACATCGACGAAGGGCCGGCCGGCGAGCGACCTCGAGCCGGGCGTCCACGAGATCCGCGCCGAGCTCGACATCGCGCTCGTCCCCGGCGAGTACGCGCTGGACCTCGGCATGAGCCGGCACGGCGCGCGGCGAGACGGTCGACCTCGTCGAGCGCGTCGTGCGCGTCGCAGGCGCTCGCGACGAGCTTCGACGGACTGGAGCAGTACCCGGTCGGCACGCCGCGCGGGTTCGTGCGGCCGAGAAGCGAGTGGAAGGTGGTCTCCGAACGATGCGATCCCGATTCGCCCGCTCGCCAGTAGGCGCTGGACGCCGCGCGGTTCTCGCGCGAGCACGCGCTGTGGAAGCCGCCCGCGCCGCGGATCCGGCCGGCGCCGCGGGCGAGCCCGGCGCAGTGCTGTTCGCCGGGCAGTCGTACTACCACGGGTGGTACCTCTCGCGCGAGCTGCGGCGGCTCGGCTGGAAGGCCGACGTGCTCGACTTCGATCACAACCCAAAGGCACGGAGCTCTACCACGGGCACGACTTCCAGCTGCCGGCCGGCGGCGCGCGACGTCACTCCGCGCGCACCTCGATTTCCTCGAGTACGCGCTCGACACCTATGACGTGTTCCACTTCTCCAACGCACACGCGTCTCGCGTTCGGCCGGCTGCTGCGGACGCACTTCGCCGAGCTCTACCACCGCGGCGCCGACATCGAGCTGCTGCGCGCGCACGGCAAGAAGATCGTCTACTCGAACAACGGCTGTCTCGACGGCGTGGCGCAGACGTCGTTCGCGGAGCTGGGACGCCGTCGCCAGCGTGCTCGATCTGCCCGTTCCGCGACGTCGCCCAGCGGTCTGCAGCGACGAGCGCAACCTCGCGTGGGGAGAGTTCCGCAACCGCATGGCCGACCTCCAGGTGACCACAGGCGGCAACCGCGCGGACTTCAACAACGACGCGCGCGTCCACGAGATCCCCGAGTTCTACTGCCTCGATCCGGAGCTCTGGCGCCCGGACCTCTCGTGCCCGACGAACTACCGCGTCCCGATCCCTGACTCGACGGTCAAGCTCTACCACTCGATCGGCAATCTCGAGCTGCGTCGCGGGACCGGGCGGGCGCAACATGAAGGGCACGCACGTCTTCGTGCCGCTCGCCGAGCGCCTCAAGCGGCAGGGCCTCGACGTGGAGCTGATGTTCTTCCACGACGTCCCGAGCACGAAGATCCGCTACTACCAGGCCCAGGCCGACATCGTGCTCGACCAGCTCACGATCGGCTGGTTCGGGGCGAACGGCCGCGAGTCGCTGATGCTCGGCAAGCCGGTGGTCTGCTGGCTGCGGCCGTCGTGGCTGGAGCAGGTCGGCCGGCAGCTGCCCGACTACGTCGACGAGCTGCCCGTGGTCGAGCGCGACCGAGGAGACCGTCGAGGACGTCGTCAGGGAGCTCGTGCTCGACGCCGGACCGCCGCCGCGAGCTCGGCGAGCGAGGCCGCGCGTTCGCGCTCAAGTGGCACTCGGCCGCGGCCGGCGCACGGCGCATGGACGGCGCTCTATCGACGCCTGCTCGACGGCGAGCCGATCCCGGATGCGCCGGTCGAGCCTCCGCGCTTCGCCGTCGAGACCTCACCCGTCGCGCGCCTGACGTGCTGACCGGACGCGCGCATCTCGCTCGGCCCTGTCGGGCGGACGACCTGCCGCTGCTGCACGCCTGGATCAACGACCGCGAGCTCGTCGTCCTCAGTGCGCCGTACCGGCCGGTGCACTTCAGCGACCACGAGGCGTGGTGGGCGAGCGTGTCGAGCGACCCGTCGGTCGAGCTCTTCGCGATCCGCCTGCTCGACGACGACCGGCTGGTCGGAACCTGCCAGCTGCTCGCGATCGATCACCGCCACCGCAGCGCGGAGCTGCAGATCCGCATCGGCGAGCCGGACGCCCGCGGCCGCGGCCTCGGCACGGAGGCCGTCGGCCTGCTGCTGCGCCACGCGTTCGCGGATCTCGATCTGCGGCGCGTCTCGCTCCACGTGCTGGCCTCCAACGCGCCGGCGATCGCCGCCTACGAGAAGAGCGGCTTCGTCCGCGAAGGCGTGCTGCGCGAGGCCGCGTACATCGACGGCCGCCGCGAGGACGTCGTCGTCATGAGCGTCCTCGCGGAGCGAGTGGCGGCCGATGAGCCGCCCGACGAGCTCGCCCAGGCGCTCGTGGCGCTGCAGGCGGCCAAGGACGAAGCGACGCGAGAGCGCTGGAACCGGAGCCTCCCGCTGGCCGAGGAGCTCTTCGACCGCTGGGAACGCGCGCGCCGGCTCGGGTTCGGCGACGGCGCCAGCATCTACCACCAGGCGTACGTGTACGGCGACGTGACGCGTCGGCGAGCAACACGTGGATCGGGCCGATGACACTCCTCGACGGCAGCGGCGGCCTCGCGATCGGCGCCTGGACTGCTCGATCAGCGCCGGCGCCCAGGTCTACAGCCATCGACCGTGGATCGAGCTGGGCAGTCAGTGGGGGATCGTCGGAGTACCGGCGCGCCGGCGCACGACGCATCGGCGACAACACGTTCATCGGACCGCTTGCGCGGTCGTCGCGATGGGCGTCACCGTCGGCTCGCGCTGCGTCGATCGGCGCTCACGCGTATGTCAACCGCGACGTGCCCGACGGTTCGATCGTCGTCGGGTCCCATGCAGGTCGTCGGCCGCCGAGGTCGAGCCGACGGGAGGTCCGCCGTCCACGGCGAGCCCGGGCTGACGGGACGTCGTCGCATCCACCAGCCGAACTTTCTGCCGTGGCTGGGCTTCTTCCACAAGCTCGCGAGCTGCGACGTGTTCATCCTGCTCGACACCGTCGAGTTCTCGCGCGGATCGCAGGACCAACCGGGTGCAGGTCCTCGCCGGCGACGCGCCGACCTGGCTGACCGTGCCGGTCCGCCGGCCCGAGCACGGCGAGCCGCGGATCGTCGAGGCGCGGATCGACGACTCGCGGCCGTGGCGGCGGAAGGCGCTGCGCACGCTCGAGGTCAGCTACGGCCCGCGTCGCGGGTTCGAGGAGACCTACGCGCTCGTCGAGCCGGTGCTCAACGAGCCGACGGACCGACTCGCGACGCTCAACGAGGCCGGCATCGCGCGGATCGCCGGCGCGCTCGCGCTCGACGCCAGAGGTGGTGCGCGCCTCCGAGCTCGGCGCCGACGGGCACCAGCTCCGAACTGCTCGCCGGCCTGGTCGAGGCGGTCGGCGGCACGGTATACCTCAGCGGCGCCGGCGCCGGCGGATACCTGGACGAGCAGCCGTTCGCGCGCCGGGGGATCGAGGTTCGCGTCCAGCAATTCGGGCACCCCGAATACCCGCAGGCCGCCGCCGCGCCGCGTCCACGGGCTGTCGGTCGTCGACGCGATGATGAATCTCGGCGACCGGCGACACGCGACGGCTACTGGCGTGAGCGATCCCCGCCCCGCCGCCGATCGACGTTCGACGACTTCACCGAGGCCGGCGTACGAGGCAGCTCGTGGACGCCGCACGCCGGGCGGTTCGCATTCGAGCCTTTCGGCACCATGCGCGCGCATCCGCACGTGCTCTGGCGCCACGACGTCGACATGTCCGTGCACCGAGCGCTGGCGCTCGCCCGCATCGAGGCCGACGCCGGCGCGTACGTCGACCTGGTTCTTCTGGCTGCACAGCCCGTTCTACAACCTGCTCGACCGGGATGCGGGCGCGCGCGCGCGAGCGATCCTCGAGCTGGGGCACTGGCTCGGCCTGCATTTCGATCCGAGCGCCTATCCGCGACTGCGGACGACGAGGACGACCTCGAGCAGCCGATCGAGCACGAGCGCCGCCTGCTGGAGGACTGGCTCGAGCGGCCGGTGTCCGCCGTCTCGCTGCACAATCCAGACGTCCGGCGGGTCGCCGGCATGCGCGACGATCGCCTGGCCGGGCTGCCGAACGCCTACGGCGCGGCGCTCGAGGCGGCCTACGAATACGTGTCGGACTCGAACGGATACTGGCGCTTCCGTCGGCTGCCCGACCTGCTCGCCGACGCGGACGTCTCGCGGCTGCACGTCCTGACCCATCCCGAGTGGTGGACGCCGGAGGCGCTGAGTCCGCGCGAGCGCGTCGTCCGCAGCGTGCGAGGGCCGCGGCCGCCGGTGCTAGCGACTACGACGCGTTGCTCGCGCGCCACGATCGGATCAACGTGCGCTGAGAGCTGCGACTGGAGGAAGTCCCTTGAACTTGAGTGGCAAGAAGCGTCGTCGTGATCGGCGGCGCCGGGCTGATCGGCTCGCACACCGTCGACGCTGCTGACGCGGAGGATGTCGCGCGAGATCGTCGTCTACGACAATTTCGTCGCGCGGCACGCGCGAGAACCTCGCGCGACGCGCTGCGCGATCCGCGCGTGCGCGTGTTCGAGCTCGGCGGCGACATCATGCAGACCGACATCCTCGACGCCGCGCTCGACGGCGCCGACGGCGTGTTCCACTTCGCCGCGCTGTGGCTGCTGCAGTGCCACGAATTTCCGCGCGCGCGTTCGACGTGAACGTCGCGCGGCACGTTCAACGTGATGGAGGCGTGCGTCGGCGAACGGCGTGCGAGCGGCTGGTGTACTCCTCGTCGGCCTCGGTCTACGGCGACGCCGTCGAGGAGCCGATGACCGAGGACCATCCGTTCAACAACAAGAACTTCTACGGCGCGACCAAGATCGCCGGCGAGGCGCATGCTGCGCGCGCTTGCACCACCGCTACGGGCTCGACTTATGTCGGCCTGCGCTACATGAACGTCTACGGCCCGCGCCAGGACTACCGGGGCGCCTACATCGCCGTGATCATGAAGATGCTCGACGCGATCGATCGCGGCGAGCCGCTCGACGCGTCTACGGCGACGGCAGCCAGGCGTTCGACTTCGTCGCACGTCGAGGATTGCGCGCAGGCCAATGTGTGCGCGATGAAGGCCGACACGGTCGACCGCTTCTACAACGTCGGCACCGGCACGCGGACGTCGATGAGGGAGCTGGCCGAGATGCTGCTGCGCTCACCGGCAGCCGACGTCGGCATCCAGCTACGCGCCCGAGGGCCGTCGACCTTCGTGCAGCAACCGGATCGGCTCGCCCGAGCGGGCGCGGCGACGAGATCGGCTTCGAGGCCGGGTCGACCTCGAGGACGGGCTGCGCGCGCTGATCGAGTGGCGGCAGCCGCACACAGGACCGAGGTCGACGCAGCGCCGGCGAGCGCGGCGCTGACACCGTGACGCACGCACCGCGACGATCCCGATCGCCGCTGCCGGTCGCTCGGCGAGGAGGAATGGCAGGCCCTGCGCGAGCCGCTGGAGCCGGCTGGCTGACGCAGGGCCCGAAGGTCGCGGCGTTCGAGCGGGCGTTCGCCGAGCGGCACGGCGTCGACCACGCGCTGGCGACGACGTAGCTGCACGACCGCGCTGCATCTCGTGCCTCGCCGCGATCGGCGATCGGGCCGGGCGACGAGGTGATCGTCCCCGCCTTCACCTGGGTGGCGACGGCCAACGTCGTGGTCTACTGCGGCGCCACGCCGGTGTTCGCCGACGTCGATCCGCGACACCTACAACATCGATCCCGACGACGTGCGCGCGGCAAGCTGACGCCGCGGACCAAGGCGGTCATCGCCGTCCATCTGTTCGGCCTGTGCGCCGACATGGACGCGCTGCGCGCCGTCGCTGCCGCCGGGCGTCGCGCATCGTCGAGGACGCCGCCTGCGCCGCCGGCGCCGCGCTACGCGGGCGCGCCGGCCGGCGGCCTCGGCGACGCCGCCGCGTTCTCCTTCCATCCGCGCAAGTCGATCACCACCGGCGAGGGCGGCATGGTCACGACCAACGACGCCGAGCTGGCCGAGACGGTGGCGCGGCTGCGCAACCACGGCGCGTCGATCTCCGAGGAGCAGCGCCACGCCGGGCCCGCGCCGTATCTGCTGCCCGACGTTCGACCTGCTCGGCTTCAACTACCGGATGACCGACCTGCAGGGCGCGGTCGGCCTGGTCCAGCTCGGCAAGCTCGACCGCTTCATCGCCGAGCGCGAGCGCTGGGCCGAGTGCTACGCGCGACGCGCTCGGCGGCGTCGGCTGGCTCGCGCTGCCGCGAGCGCCGGCCGACGGCGCGCCACGCCTGGCAGGCCTTCGTCACCTACGTCGACCGGACGACGCGCCGCTGCCGCGCAACGAGATCATGGAGGCGCTGCACGAGCCGCGGCATCGCGACCCGGCCCGGGCACCCACGCCGTGCACATGCTCGGCGTACTATCGCGCGCGGTTCGGGCTCGCGCCGGACGACTTCCCCGGTGCGCGCGACTGCGACGCCAACACGCATGGCGATTCCGCTGCACAACCGCATGACGCGAGGACGACGTCGACTATGTCGTCGACGCCGCTCAGTGCGCTCTGAGCCGTGACGCCGCGCGACTCCGGCGTGGCTGTGGCCGCTCCTCGGCGTCGACGCCGTCGATCGAGGGCGCGAGCGTCGACATCGGCGGCCAGCAGCTTCGTCGTCGCGGCGGCATCCTGCGCAGCACGCGGCTGCTGTCGGCCGCCCAGGCGCAGACCGCGACGCGTTCGGCTTCAAGTGGAAGAAGCGCGACACGTTCGAGTCGCGACGGCCTCGCTGGCGCGCATGCGGCGCTGGCTGATCGAGCGCTACGGCGACGTCGCGACGCGGCCGTGGCTGGGCGAGCACGGCGGACGCCCGCTGCTGCTCGACGCCGGCTGCGGCGCCGGCATGTCGGCGCTCGAGCTGTTCGGCGACGCGCTGCCGCGCGTCCGCTACCTCGGCGTCGACGTGTCCGAGGCCGTCGACGTCGCCGCCGCGCGCTTCGCCGAGCGCGGCCTCGCCGCGGCGCGTTCATGCAGGCCGACATCACCGACCTGCCGCTCGCCGACGGCATCGGTCGACGTGATCTTCTCGGAGGGCGTGCTGCACCACACCGACTCGACGCGCGAGCGCGCTGCGTCGCCTGGCGCGGCTGCTCAAGCCCGGCGGGCGGTTCCTCTTCTACGTCTACCGCAGGAAGGGCCCGGTGCGCGAGTTCACCGACGACTATGATCCGCGAGCGAGCTCAGGCGATGACGCCCGCAGGAGGCCTGGGAGGCGCATGGTGCCGCTGACGCGGCTCGGGCATCGCGCTCGGCGAGCTCGACGCCGAGGTCGACGTTCCGCGAGCACGATCGAGCTGCTCGGCATCCCGGCCGGGCCGATCGACGTCCAGCGCCTCTTCTACTGGCACGTCGTCAAGGCGTTCTATCGACCCGGACCTGACCTTCGACGAGATGAACCACATCAATTTCGACTGGTATCGCGCCGCGCAACGCGCACCGCCAGACGCCGGAGGAGGTACGCGCGCTGGTGCGCCGAGGCCGGCCTCGACGATCGAGCGCGAGAGCGTCGAGGAGGCGGGCATCACGATCATCGCGCGCAAGCGACGGCTGCAGCCGATGTGCGGCATCGCCGGCATCCTGCAACCTCGACGGCGAGCCGGTCTCGCCGGTCGTTGCTGCAGCGCATGACCGACGCCATCGCCCACCGCGGGCCCGACGGCGAGGGCTCTACGTGGACGGGCCGCTGTCGGCTTCGGCCACCGCCGGCTGGCGATCATCGACCTGTCGCCGGCCGGCCACCAGCCGATGGCGACGCCGACGGGCGCTACGTCCTCTCCTACAACGGCGAGGTCTACAACTTCCGCGAGCTGCGGGTCGAGCTCGAGGCGCTCGGGCTACCGGTTCCGCTCGCAGCACCGACACCGAGGTCGTGCTGCACGCGCTCGCGCAGTGGGGCACGGGCGCGCTCGACGCGCTTCAACGGCATGTTCGCGCTTCGCCTTGTGGGACACGCGAGGAGCGCGAGCTGCTGCTCGCCCGCGACCGCTACGGCATCAAGCCGCTCTACGTCGCGCACCGCGGCGACGACGCTCGCTGTTCGGCTCGGAGATCAAGGCGCTCTCGCGCATCCCGGCGCTGCCGCGCGATGTCGACCTGCCGGCGCTTGCTCGAATACTTCACGTTCCAGAACATCTTCACCGACCGCACGCTGTTCGAGGGCGTCCGGCTGCTGCCGGCCGGCTCGTACATGCGGCTCGATCGTGCCGGACCGGCCGGAGCCGCGCCGACGCGCTACTGGGACTTCGATTTCGCGAGCCGGACGCACGCCGCGCGACGACGACGAGCTACGTCGAGGAGCTCGACCGGCTGTTCCGCCAGGCCGTCACCGCCAGCTCGTCAGCGACGTCGCGGTCGGCGCGTACCTGAGCGGCGGCATGGACTCCGGCTCGATCACCGCGGTCGCCGCGCGCCAGCTTCCCGACCTCAGGACCTTCACGTGCGGCTTCGACCTGCAGCTCGGCCTCGGGCATCGAGCTGGGGTTCGACGAGCGCGAGCGCGGCCGAGCACATGTCCTATCTGTTCAAGACCGAGCACTACGAGATGGTGCTCAAGGCCGGCGACATGGAGCGCGTGCTGCCGCGGCTCGTCTGGCACCTCGAGGACCGCGCGTCGGCCAGAGCTACCCGAATTTCTACGCCGCGCAGCTCGCCAGCAAGTTCGGCAAGGTCGTGCTGTCGGGCGCCGGCGGCGACGAGCTGTTCGGCGGCTACCCGTGGCGCTACTACCGCGCGGTCGTCAACGACGACTTCGAGCACTACGTCGACAAGTACTACGACTTCTGGCAGCGCCTGCTGTCGACGAGCGACGATGCGCCGCATGTCTCGCCCCGATCTGGCGCGACGTGGCCGACGTCTCGACGCGCGACATCTTCCGCGACGTCTTCCCCGTGCACGCCCGAGCAACATCGACGCGGCCCGAGGACTACATCAACCACTCGCTCTACTTCGAGGCCAAGACGTTCCTGCACGGCCTGCTCGTGGTCGAGGACAAGCTCACCATGGCGCACGGCCTCGAGACCCGGGTGCCGTTCCTCGACAACGACCTGGTCGATTTCGCGCATGCGCTGCCGGTCCGCCTCAAGCTCGGCAACCTCGGCGAGGTCGTGCGCTCAACGAGAACGAGCCCGGGCGACAAGACCGCGCAGCTTCTTCCAGCGCACCCGCGACGGCAAGCTGATCCTGCGGCGACGCCATGGACCGCCACATGCCCGAGGTGGCGGTCACGAGCGTAGAAGCAGGGATTCTCCGCGCCCGACGCGAGCTGGTTCCGCGGCGAGAGCATCGACTACGTGCGCCGCACGCTCCTGGGGTCGGACGCGCGCATCTACGAGTAGCTCGACGCGGGCGTCGTGCGACGCTCGTCGACGATCACCTCGGCGGCCGCGAGAACCGCCGGCTGCTGATCTGGTCGCTCCTCTGCCTGGAGGAGTGGGCGCGAACGTTCCTCTAGCCTGGAGGCCCGATGACGACGGCCGTCGACCAATATTGGACCGGGCACACGGTCCGCGCCGAGCGCTTCCGCAGCAAGCGCGCGTCGGAGCGCAACCTCGAGTGGCGGTTCGACCAGTACCCGCTGTTCCGCGAGTTCTCCGGGCTGTGGGGCGAGCACGACGGCGAGGTGCTGCTCGACTACGGGTGCGGCCCCGGCAACGACCTCGTCGGCTATGCGCTGTACACCGGCGCGCGCGCATCATCGGGTTCGACGTGTCGCCGCGGGCGCTCGAGCTGGCCGCGACAGGCTCGCGCTGCACGGCGTCGACCCGAGCCGGGTCGAGCTGATCCAGGGCAGCGACGCGACGGTCTGCGATTCCGCTCGAGGACGCGTCGGTCGACTTCGTGCAGAGCCAGGGCGTGCTCCATCACACCAGCGACCCCGAGGCGATCCTGCGCGAGCTGCACCGCGTGCTCCGCCCCGGCGGGCGCGGCGTGATCATGGTCTACAACCGCGACAGCCTCTGGTTCCACCTGTACACGGCGTACGAGAAGATGATCGTCGAGGACGCGTTCCCCGGGCTCGACGTGCACGAGGCGTTCCGCCGCAACACCGACGGGCCGGAGTGCCCGATCTCGCGCAGCTACCCGCCGGCCGAGTTCGCGGCACTGTGCGAGGCGGCCGGCTTCGACGTCGAGTTCGTCGGCGGCTACCTGTCGAAGAACGAGCTGCGAGCGCTCGAGCAGTCGTGGGCGAAGGCGATCGCCGACGCCCGCCTGGGCACCGAGCACCGCGACTTCCTGCGGCGCTGACGTTTGACGTCGCCGGCCGGCCGATGTACCGCGGGCTTCCACGCCGGCATCGGCGGCACGTACCACCTGCGCAAGCGCTAGAGGCGAGAACGTGCGCACGATCCTCGTCGTCTATGGACTGATGCAGCATCCGCTGCGCTCGACGGTCGAGGACCACCTGTACTCGTTCCGCCGGTACTCGCGAGCGCGCGTCTTCTACGCCAACGCGCTCGTCGGGCCGGTGCCGGGCTGGATGCGCCGGATCCGTTTCGACGCGATCGTCTTCCACACGAGCTTCCTGTCGTCGCTGCGCTGGGGCCCGCAGGTGGACGAGACGCTGCGTGCGCGAGCGCTCGAGCTCGCCGACCTGCCGGGCGTCCGCGCGGCGATGCCGCAGGACGAGTTCCTGCGCTCCGGGGCGCTGTGCGACTTCATCCGCGACGCGCGCGTCGACGTGGTGTTCTCGGTCTCGCCGGCATCCGAGTGGCCGAAGATCTACGCCGGCGTCGACCGCGAGCGCGTGCGGTTCGAGCCGACGCTGACCGGCTACCTCGACGAGCGGACGCTCACGCGGATCGACGAGATCGTGCGGCGAGGCGCCCGAGCGGCAGACCGACGTCTTCTACCGGGCCGGCGCCGAGCGGCCCTACCTCGGCCGGCACGGGATGCTCAAGACCGGTATCGCCGCGCGCCGGCGAGGCCGAGGCGCGGGCGCGTGGGCTCACGACCGACGTCTCGACTCGACCCGGGCGCCACGCTGCTCGGCGACGACTGGTTCCGCGCGCTCGCCGATGCGCGGTGGACGCTCGGCGTGGAGGGCGGCGCCAGCATCCTCGACCCCGACGGAGAGATCCGCGCCGCGACGATGCGGTACGTCGCCGAGCACCCCGACGCCACCTACGACGAGATCGAGGCGGCCTGCTTTCCCGGCCGCGACGGCGAGCTGGCGCTGTTCGCGATCTCGCCGCGCCACCTGGAGGCGTGCGCCACGCGACCGGGCAGATCCTCGTCGAGGGCGGCTACAGCGGCGTGCTCGAGCCCGGGCAGGCACTACCTGCCGCTGCGTGCCGACCTGTCCGACCTCGGCACCGTGCTCGAGCAGGCCAAGGACGAGGACGGCGCGGCGCAGCTGACCGAGCGGGCGTACCAGGACGTCGTCGCGTCCGGCCGCTACACGTACCGCGGCTTCGCGCGAGCAGGTCGACCGCGTGCTGCTCACCGGCCCGGCGCCGGCGCGGACTGCCGGCGCGTCGCGCGTGGCCGACGGCGGCCGGCGCGGCGTCCACGACCGGGTCTCGTGGCGGCGGGTGTGGTGGCGGCTCTCCAAGGGCCGGCTGCTGCGCCTCGCCGGCCGGTTGCGCCCGCCGGCGCTGCGGCGGACGCCGACGCGCGAGCGCGACCGTGGTTCCGGTCACGCCGCTGCGGCTCGACGCCGACAGCCGCACGCTCAAGGAGGCGGTGTCGCTGTCACGCGCGGGCATGCGCTCGATCGTGGTCGAGCGGGTCGGCAGCGCCGAGTCGTGGGGCGACGTCCCGATCGAGGTCATCAGCCTGTGGCCGCCCGCCGGGCCGGCGGTCCGCTCGACCGCCGCCGAGGAGGCACTGCCGCGGTCGGTGTGGAGCGCGCTGCGCCCGCTCGCCGACGCTCGTCGGGCCGCTGCTGACACTGGCGCTCGATCAACCGCAAGACCGCGATGACGCTGCCGCCCGGCCGACCTCTACTGGGTCCACAGCGTGGCGCAGCTGCCGGCCGTGGCGCTGGTCGCGCGCTACCGCGGCGTGCCGTTCGTCTACGACGCCCACGACTTCTACTCGGACTCCAAGAACAACGAGGGCCTCAGATGGGCCGACCGTTGGGGAATGTGGGTGTACGAGCGGGTCGAGCGCGCTGTTCGTCCGCTTCGCGGCCGAGCGGGTCACGGTCGGCGCGGGGGTGAAGGAGCTGCAGGAACGGCACTTCGGTCGGCCGTTCGAGGTGCTGCACAACGCGCACGACCACCGACTCGACCGCACGACGCAGGCGAACGTCCGCGAGGCGCTCGGTCTCGGCGACGACGCGTTCCTGATCGTCGCCGCCGGCAACTCGAAGGAGGGCACCGCGTTCGAGCCGATCTTCGACGCGCTGGCCGCGCTGCCCGAGCACGTCCACCTGGCGTTCGTCGGGCGCAACTACGACGCTCCGGCCGCGTTGGCCCACGAGCGCGGCATCGACGGCCGCGTGCACTTCCTGCCGCCGGTGCCGCCCGCGAGGTCAAGAGCTTCATCGCCGGTGCCGACGCGGCGGCGATCCTCTACTTGCCGATCACCTCGAACTTCCTCAACGCGCTGCCGAACCGGCTCTACCAGGCGATCGCGGCGGGCCTGCCGCTGCTGTACCCGGAGACGATGCGGGCGATCCGCGCGCTCTGCGAGGAGCACGACGTCGGCGTGCCGATCGATCCTCGCGACGCGAACTCGGTGCTCGTCGGCATCCAGCGTCTGCTCGACGACCCGCGCGAGCTGGAGCGGCTGCGTGCGAACGCGCGGCAGGCCGCTGGCGGGTCAACTGGGAGCGCGAGGAGGCGAAGCTGAACGCGCTCGTCGCGCGACGCTCGTCGCCCGATGAGCGTCCTCGTCGTGTACGCCCAGCTGCAGCCGTGGCGCGGCACGGTGCGCGACCACCTCTACAGCTTCCGGCGCTACGGATCGCGGCCGTATGAGTACGTGAATCTGGCGGTGCCGGGACTGGCGCGCGCCTACGCACGGCGCCGCTACGACGCGGTGCTGTGGCACAACACCGTGCTGGCGTGGCTCCGCTGGGCACCAGAGGAGCAGCACCAGGGGCTGCTCGGCCGCGCCCGGACCCTGCGCGCCACAACGGACTGCCACGTCGCGCTGCCGCAGGACGAGTTCATCCACGGCGACCGCGTGAATGCGTTCCTGGCCGAGCTCGGCGTGCGGCACGTCTTCTCCGTCGCGCCGCGGTCGGAGTGGCCGGCCATCTACGGGGACCTCGACGACGTGCAGATCTCACCGGCGCTCACCGGCTACCTCGACGAGGCGACCGTCGCGCGCATCGACGCGATCGTGGCCGAGGGGCGGCCGCGGACGATCGACGTCGGCTACAGGACCGTGCCCGCCAAGCCATACCTCGGCCGCCACGCGATGCTGAAGGCCGAGCTGGCCGACGCGGTGGCGGCACGGGCCTCGGCGCGCGGGCTGCGCGTCGATCTGTCGACGCGCGCCGAGGACACGTTCTACGGCGACGACTGGTACCGCTTCCTGGCGGCCTGCCGGTACACGGTCGGCATCGAGGGCGGCGCGAGCATCCTCGACCGCGACGGCTCGGTGCAGGCGTGCGTCGACGCCAGCCGCCTGGCTTGAGCTTCGACGAGCTCGAGGCGAAGTGCTTCCCGGGCCGCGACGGCGAACTGGCGCTGTTCGCGATATCGCCCCGCCACCTGGAGGCGTGCGCGACGCGGACCGTGCAGATCCTCGTCGAGGGGTCGTACAGCGGCGTCCTGCAACCCGGCGTCCACTACCTCGAGCTCAAGCGCGACCTGTCGAATCTCGACGCGGTGCTGGAGACGGTGGCCGCGGAAGACTCGCGCGAGATCGCCGAGCGGGCGTACGCGGACATCGTGGCCTCGGGCCGGTTCACCTATCGGCGGCTCGTGGAGGACGTCGAACGCGTCCTGCCGGCCGCCAGCGGCGGTCGCCGGCCGATCCTCTCGCAGGCGATCGACGCCAGCTCGCACGCGTTGATCCCGCTAGCCACACGCGTGCTGATGCCCGCGCGCCGCCGCGTGCTCGCGTGGCTGCGCTGACATGCGGATCGCCCACCTCGTCGCGACGTTCCCGCCGTACTACGCCGGCTCGGGCAACGCGTGCTTCTACCAGGCCGAGGCGCTGGCGGCGCGCGGCCACTCGGTCGAGGTCTTCACCGCGTCATACCCCGGCGTACCGCGCGATCCCGCCGGCGTGATCACCCACCGCTACGACGCCGGCTCCGGCTCGGCAACGCGCCGTTCATCCCGCAGCTCGCGCTCATCGACGGGTTCGACGTCATCCATCTCCACCAGCCGTTCATCTTCGGCGCCGAGGCCGCGCTGGCTGCGCAGGTGCGCAGCGGCATCCCGCTGGTGAGCAGCTACCACAACGAGCTCCAGGCGCCGGGCGTCAAGGGGCTGCTGTTCGCCGGCTACGACAAGGTCGTCACACGTACCGCGCTGCGCCGCTCCTCCGCCCTGATCGCACTGTCGATGGAGCATGCTCGCGAGGCGCCGCTGCTGGCCGCCGAGCTGCGCCGTCGTCCCGACGCGTTCGCCGCCGTGCCGAACGGCGTCGATATCGAGATGTTCCACCCCGGCAGCGAGCCCGCGCTCCGGGCAACCCTCGGGATTCCCGCGGACGCGACGGTCGCGGCGTTCTGCGCCAAGCTCGACCCGGCGCACCTCACGAAGCGGCTCGACCTGGCCATCGAGGCGACGGCCCGTGTGCCGGGCCTGACGCTGCTGGTGATCGGCGGCGGCCCGCTCCAGTCGCGGTTCGAGGCGCAGGCGCGCGAGGCAGGCGCGGCCGACCGCGTCGTCTTCGCGGGCGACCAGCGTCACGACGAGGTGGCACAGCATCTCCGCGCTGCCGACCTGCTCGTGATGCCCTCGACGCTCGAGTCGTTCGGGATCGTGCAGCTCGAGGCGATGGCAACCGGTCTGCCGGTGGTCGTCTCCCGGCTGCCCGGCGCGCGTGGCGTGAGCCAGGACGGCGTGCACGGCGTGCACGTCGACTCCGGACGACCGTGACGACCTCGTACGTGGCCTGCGCGCGATGGTGGATGCGGGCGGCGACGGGCGCCGGCGGATGGGCGAGAGCGCACGCGCCCACGTCACCGCGCACTACACCTGGGCACGCGGCGCCCAGTTGCTCGAGACCGTCTACCGGAAGGTGGCGTGAATGCGCCGCCTCCTGCTCGTCACCCAGCGTCCGCTCGACTACGGCGGCGGCGCGAGCGTGCGGTGGCAGTACCTCCGCGATGCCCTCCCCCGGCACGGCTGGCAGGTCGATGAGGTCAGCGCCCGGCCCAACGTGACGGCGAATCCGGTCAGCACCGATCCGCGCGCCGCGCGACTGGCCGCGGCGCGAGCGAAGGTGATGAGCACGGCCGGCGCCGTAGCGCGTCCCGCGTTCCGGCGCCTCGGAATTCAGCCCGAGGCGTTCCCGCCGAACGCGCTGTGGTCGCTGACCGGGCGCCCCGCCGTCCGCCGCGCCACCGAGCGCGCCCGGCCCGACGTGGTGTGGGCGACGTGTCCGCCCCCGTCGGCGCTGTTCGCCGCGCTCCCAGCCGCGAACGGCGGGGCCGTGCCGCTGGTGGCGGAGATGCGCGACCTCTGGGCCGGCAACCCGTACTTCGACGCCGGAGGCACGCTGCTCACCCGGATCGAGAAGCGGGCGTTCGCGCGCGCCGATGCGATCGTGACCGTCACCGACAGCTGCGCCGCGCGCATGGTCGGCCTGCATCCCGAGATCGCGGCGCGGCTCGAAGTGCTGCCCAACGGGTTCGACCCCGCTCTGCTCGATCTCCGCGCACGCCGTGAGGATCGTGGCCCGCGCGCCACGCTCGTCCACGCCGGGACGCTCTACGGCGACCGCTCGGCGGTCACGCTGATCCGGGCGCTCTCAAGCACGGAGCTGGCGTCACGTACGCGGCTCGTGCTGGTCGGGGCGCTCGACGCCGCGACCGCCGCGGAGCTCCGACGCGACCACGGCGACCTCGAGATCGTGGTCGAGCCGCCCGTGCCGTGGCGGGACGCGGTCGAGCGCGTCCTGGCTGCCGACGTGGCGGTCGTCATCAACAGCCCCGGCACGGGCGGCGACATGGCGGCGCCCAGCAAGCTCTACGAGGCGCTCGCACTCGGCACGCCGGTGCTGGCGCTCACGAACCCGGGCAGCGAGTCCGAGCGGCTCCTCGAGCGGCTCGGCCATGCCGCGGGCTGCGCGCCGCCGGGGGACGAGGCGGCGATCAGGCGAGCGGTCGCGCGGCTGATCGAGGCGCCGCCCGCACCGGTCGACCCTGCGGCGCTGGCTCCGTTCAGCCGCGCGGTGGTTGCGGAGCAGGTTGCGGCGCTGCTGGATCGCCTGTCGAGCTGAACCAGAACGCGCTCGCCTCGGCTCCCGGCCGCCACGTGGGTGCCAGCCGTGCCATCGCGTCCGGGCGGTCCCGGCACAGCGCGAACGTCGCCGCGCGGACCTCGAAGCCCGGGTTGCCGGCCAGGAACGCCTGCAGGAGGTACTGCTCGGCCCAGTGGAACCCGGACTCCTCGTGCCAGCGCCGCGGGTACTCGTACGGCAGGAAGATGTCGTGCACGTGCACGAGCACGCCTGGGCCGAGCGCCGGCAGCACGTCGAGCACGATGCGGTTCACGTCGGAGTCGAGCTTGACGGTGTGCGTGGTGTCCACGAACAACACGTCGCCGGCTGCGAGCGACGTGAAGACGTCGAGCGGGACGTCCTGCGCCCGGACCGGCTCGAGCGAGGCGAGCCCGGGCAGGTCCGGCCGCGCGACGCTCGGATACGGATCGAAGGTCCGCAGCTCGGTCTCGATGCCCTCCGCCCGGTTGCGCTCGGCGGCAGCGGCCATGAACAGCGTCGAGTGGCCGGACCCCAGCTCGACGATCCGGCCCGGCTTGAGGCCGCGCACCACGCCGTGGAGCAGGTCCGCGCCGACGCGTCCGTACGAGGCGTTGTCGATCAAGCTCGCGGGTGGAGCGAACTCGCGCATCCCCTCGCCGAGGTTCTGCTCGATCCACGCGACCTGCTCGTCGAGGTCGAAGTGGATCCCGCGCAGCGCGCTGCGGCGGTCGAACACGTCGGCGGGCAGCGCGTCGAGGTCCGGGATCGGGCTGTAGTAGTTCTTCGGGACGACCTGCAGGCCGACGCGGCCCGCTCCCGCCCGTAGCGCCTTGAACGCCCGCACCTTCAGCGCGCGGGCGTCGATCACGTGGTCAGTGCGACCGTGCGGGACACGCCGTTGCGGCGCGTCTCGTCGAGCGAATGCTGCAGCGCCTCGAGCACGCGCACCACGCGCAGCCCCGCCTCGCCGTCCGAGATCGGGCTGGTGCCCGAGCGGATCGACTGGACGAAGTGCTCGCACTCGGTGCGCAGCGGCTCGAGGTTCGGCAGCCGCGGGCTCCAGATGTCGCCCGATCGCGTGATGTACTCGCCGTACGAGCCCCGGCCGGCCTGCTCGTCGAAGCCCTTGTCGTAGACCGTGATCTTGCCCTCGAGCGCCATGTCGTCGAACGTGGCCATGCGGCCTTCGCCGACCACGGTGAAGCGGCGCTCCTTGTGCGGGTCGAGCCACGACAGATGCAGATGTGCGGCGAGGCCGGACGGGAAGCGCAGGAAGCAGAAGACGACGTCCTCGATGCCCTCGCGCATGTAGCTCTCGCCGCGTGCCTCGACCTCGTAGGGCTCCTCGCCCGCGAGCCGCAGCAGCACCGAGACGTCGTGGGCGCCGAGCGACCACAGGGCGTTCTCGTCGGCGCGCAGCTTGCCGAGGTTGAGGCGGTTGCCGTAGATGTACAGCACGCGCCCGAGCTCGCCGGAGTCGATCAGCTCCTTGAGCTTGACCACGCCGGGGTGGTACTCGAGCAGGTGGCCGACCATCAGCGTGCGGCCGGCGCGCTCGGCAGCGGCGACCACTGCCTCGGCGTCGGCCGCGGACTGCGCCATCGGCTTCTCGACGAAGCAGTGCTTGCCGGCCTCGAGCGCCTGGATCGCCAGCGCAGCGTGGGTCGGCACCGGCGTGGCCAGCGCGACGGCGTCGACGGTGTCGTCGGCCAGGACCTCGTCGAGGTCGGCCGCGGCGCGGGCGCTCGGAAACAGAGCGGAGACGCGCTCGCGGTTCGCGTCGGAGGCATCGCAGATCCACGCCAGCTCGGCACCGGGCAGCGCCGCGAAGTTGCGAGCGATGTTCGGTCCCCAGTACCCCAGGCCGGCGACGGCGACGCGCAGTGGGCGATCGGTCGTCATGGGGCGGCGAGTCTAGTATGGCCCGCTCGATGAGCCCGCAAGATTGGCCGCCGCAGACGTTCACGGCCCAGTTCCGCGGGACGCCGGCGGCGCTCGCGCCGGCGGAGCGCGCGGAGCGCCAGGCGGCCCACGAGGGGTCGATCGCGTTCAAGGTGACCAAGGCGGTCTCGCGCGTGCCGGTGCTCGGCCCGCGCGTCGGCGCCCGGCCGGCGTCGGACTGGCTGCCCGACGAGGGCGAGGTCGAGCGGATCACCGCGCGCGCCGCTGTACCGGCGCATCGAGGCGCTGCGCTCGAGCGCCGCCTATGAGCGCTGTGGCGGCGCGGCGTGCGCCGCGAGCCGGCGGCGCCCGGCCCGCCGTCCGGAGCCGACGTCTCGTGGCGCCACGTCGACGAGGCGCTGGCGTACCTGAAGACGATCCCGTTCCAGGAGCTGCAGGCGCGCGGCTGGCACCTGCAGCCCAACCACTACTACTGGCCGCTCAACGACGTGGCGTTCCTGCGCGAGCACCCGGACCTGTGGCACGACCGCGGGCTGCCGGCAGGGATCGACTGGGACCTCGACGGCCAGGTCGCGTTCGCGCGCGAGCTGGCGGCGTCGTACGGCGAGCTGGCCGAGATCGCCGAGCGCCCCGCGGCCGTTGACATGAGCAGCCCGACCACGTTCATCAACGGCTCGTTCCCCGACGCCGACGCGTGCGCCTACTACGGCGTGATCCGCGCGCGGCAGCCGCGCCGCGTGGTGGAGGTGGGCGCCGGCTGGTCGACGATCTTCCTGGCGGAGGCGCTCGCCCACAACGACACGGCGGCCGACGTGGTGCTGATCGAGCCCGAGCCCGACCGCCGGCTGCTCGCCCGCCTCCCGGCCGGCTGGGACATCCGGCGCTCGCTGCTGCAGTTCGTCGACCTGTCGGTGTTCGACGCGCTGGGGCCAGGCGACGTGTGCTTCTACGACGGGTCACACGTCGCTCGTACGGGCAGCGACGTGAACTGGTTCCTGTTCGAGGTGCTGCCGCGGCTGAAGCCCGGCGTGATGGTGCACGTGCACGACATCTACTGGCCCGACGACTACCACGACCAGTGGGTCTACGGCGACGGCCTGAGCTGGAACGAGCAGTACGTGCTCCAGGCGTTCCTGATGCACAACTCCGCCTACCGGGTACGCCTGGCCAACCACATGTTGTTCCGCACCCGCGAAGCCGACGTCCGCAAGATCTATCCCAGCTGGCCCGACGGCGGCAGCGTTTGGGTCGAGAAGACCAGCGGCACGTAGACTGTCCGCGCGGGGAACACCGCTCCAACGCGCGCTCTGACGCGTTAGTACCGACGCATGGACCGCTCCAGAACCGTCCAAGCCCAGGCCGTCCGCCGTCAGCGCCCGGCATCCCGCCGACCGCCACCGTGCTCGGCGTGCCGCTCGCGCTGATCGACTACGAGCGCACGCTCGACTGGATCGACGCGGCCGTCGCCGCCGGCCACCGCGGCTACCTCTGCGTCGCCGCCACGCACACCGTGATGGCGGCGGGGGACGACCCGGCGCTGCGCGCGGCCGTCCTCGGGGCCGACTTCACGGTCCCCGACGGCCAGCCGCTGGTATGGGCGCTGAAGGCCCTCGGCCACGACGTGGACGACCGCGTGTACGGGCCCGATCTCATGGACCAGGCGTGCGCACGCGCCGCGCGAGACCGGGCAGCGGTTCTACCTCTACGGCGGCCGCAACCAGGGCGCGCTCGCCCAGCTCGCACGCGTGCTGCGGCTGCGGCATCCGGGGCTGCAGATCGTCGGCGGCCACGCGCCGCCGTTCCGGGACCTGACCGACGCCGAGGAGGACGCGGTGGCGGCCGACATCCGGCGCTCCGGGGCCGACGTCGTGTGGGTCGGGATCGGCGTCCCCAAGCAGGAGAAGTGGATGGCGCGGATGCGTCACCGGCTCACGGCGCCGGTGCTCGTCGGCGTCGGCGCGGCGTTCGACTTCCACGCCGGGCTGATCCCGCAGGCACCCGGCTGGATGCAGCGCGCGGGCCTCGAATGGCTGTTCCGGCTCGTTCAGGAGCCACGCCGGCTGTGGCGGCGCTACCTGCGCTACAACCCGCGCTTCGTGGTGGGCTTCGCCCGCCAGTGGGCTCGGCAACGCCTCGGGCAGCGCTAGCCTCCCGGCCACATGTACGACGTCGCGGTCATCGGCCTCGGCCGGGTCGGCCTGCCGCTCGCGCTGGCGTTCGCGGACGCCGGTCTGCGCGTGCTCGGCATCGACAAGGACCCCGAGCGGCTCGACGCCGTCCGCTCGCGGCGCATGCCGTTCAAGGAGCCGGGCACCGACGAGCTGCTCGAGCGCGTGCAGCTCGACGTGTCGGCCCGCGCCGCCGACGCCGCGCAGTCCGACGCGATCGTGCTCACGCTCGGCACGCCGATGCTGTCGCACATCGAGATCGACATGGGCGACATCCGCTCGGTGCTCGACGACCTGCTGCCGCTGCTGCACGCCGGCCAGCTGCTCGTCCTGCGCTCGACGGTGGCGCCCGGCACCACCGACTTCGTGGCCGGCTACCTGGAGAAGCAGCGCGGTCTGACGGCGGGCGAGGACGTATTCGTGGCGCACGTGCCCGAGCGCATCGCCGCCGACCGGTTCATGGCCGAGATCGGGACGCTCCCGTGCATCGTCGGCGGCGTCGGCGAGGCATCCGGAGAGCGCGCCGCGCGGCTGTTCGAGACGCTCGGCGCCCCGATCGTGCAGACCACGCCGGTCGAGGCGGAGCTGGCGAAGATCTGGACCAACATCCTGCGCTACACGACGTTCGCGCTGCCCAACCTGCTGATGATGGACTGCGAGCGCCACGGCGCGAACGTGTTCGACGTGATCGAGCTGATCAACCGCGACTATCCGCGCGGCGGCATGGCCATGCCGGGGCTGACGGCCGGCACGTGCCTGCGCAAGGACTTCGCGTTCTCGGAGGAGAAGTCGAACGCGCCGGGGATGCTGCTCGGCGTCTCGCGCGTGCACGAGAGCGTGCCGCTGTTCCTCGTCGACGGCGTCAAGCGCCGGCTCGGCGGCTCGCTGCGCGAGCGCAAGGTCGCGGTGCTCGGGCTGGCCTTCAAGCGCGACACCGACGACGAGCGCGACTCGCTGGCCCACAAGCTCGTCCGGTTGCTCGAGCGCGAGCTGGCCGACGTCGCGGTGCACGACCCGATGGTCGCCACGCCCAGCGCGTCGTTCGAACAGGCGGTCGAGAACGCGGACGTCGTGATCGTCGCCACCAACCACAGCGTGTTCGAGCGCCCCGAGGCGCTCGCGGCGATCGCCGACCGCGCCAAGGCCGACTGCCTGGTCGTGGATCCCTGGAACGCGCTCGGCGCCTCCCAGGTCTTCGCCTACGCGAACGAGATCGCCGCGCTGCGGGCGTGAGCCGCGTCCTCGTCACCGGTGGCGCCGGCACGATCGGCAGCGCGGTGGTGCGCCGCCTGCTCGGCGACCCCGACTTCGAGGTCCGCGTGTCGGACCAGCGGCCGGCGCCGGACTGGATGCGCGAGGGCTGCGAGGTCCACACCGGCGACCTGCGCGACCCCGACCAGGCGCGCACGGCGCTCAACGGCTGCTCGCACGTGATCCATTTGGCGGCGATCGTCGGCGGCATCGCCAACTTCCACCAGCTCCCGTACACGCTCACCGAGGTCAACCACGCGCTCTACAACGGGATCTTCCGGGCGGCGCTCGACCTCGGCGTCGAGCGCTTCACCTACGTCTCGTCGAGCATGGTGTTCGAGCGTGCCGAGCAGTTCCCGACCACCGAGGCGTACCTGCCCGACTGCCCGCCGCCGCGGTCGGCGTACGGGTGGTCAAAGCTCGCCGGCGAGGTGTACTGCCGCGCCGCGCACGACGAGTTCGGCCTGCCGTTCACGATCTGCCGCCCGTTCAACGCGTACGGGCCGGGCGAGCTGCCGGAGGCCGAGCCGGGCATCGCGCACGCGGTGCCCGACCTGCTGCGCAAATCGCTCGACCGGCTGAAGCCGCTGCCGATCTTCGGCTCCGGCGAGCAGACGCGCACGCTCACCCACGTCGACGACGTCGCCGACGGGATCGTCACCGCCACCGCCCACCCGGCAGGGCTCAACGAGGACTTCAACGTCTCGGCGGCCGACGAGCTGACCGTGGCCGAGATCGCGCGCATCTGCTGGGAGGCGGCCGGCAACGACCCGGCCGACTTCGAGCTCGAGCACCTGCCGTCGTTCGAGGTCGACGTGCAGCGCCGCTGGCCGTCGGTGGAGAAGGCCGAGCGGTTGCTGGACTGGAAGGCCCGCATCGGCGTGCGCGAGGGCGTCGCGGCGACGGCGAAGTGGCTCGCCTCCCGGTGAGCGCGTTCTGGCAGGGCCGCCGCGTGCTCGTGACCGGGCACACCGGCTTCAAGGGCGCGTGGCTGACGCTGTGGCTGCACGCGCTGGGCGCCGAGGTGACGGGCTTCTCGGGGCCGCCGCCGAGCACGCCGTCGCTGTTCGAGCTCGCCCGCGTCGGCGAGCTGTGTCGCGACCGGCGCGGTGACGTCCGCGACGCCGCTGCCGTGGCGGAGGCCGCCCGCGGCGCGGAGGTCGTGTTCCACCTGGCGGCGCAGGCGATCGTGCGCGCGGCGCTCGAGGACCCGGCCGCCACGTACGCGGTCAACGTGCTCGGCACCGAGCATGTCCTGGCCGCCGCGGGCGACGCGCCGGTGGTGTGCGTGACCAGCGACAAGTGCTACGCGCCCGGCGACCGTCCGCACCGCGAGGGCGACCCGCTGGGCGGCGGCGGCGACCCGTACTCGGTCTCCAAGGCCGCGCAGGAGCTCGTCGCCGCCGCGTACAGCGGCCGCGTGGCCACGGCACGGGCGGGCAACGTGATCGGCGGCGGGGACTGGGGGCGCGACCGGCTGCTGCCCGACCTCGTGCGCGCCCGCGAGTCCGGGGACCCGGTGGTGCTGCGCCACCCGGACGCGGTCCGGCCGTGGCAGCACGTGCTCGGCCCGCTGGCGGGCTACCTGCTGCTGGCGGAGCGGCTCGCGGAGTCCGACGAGTACGCGACCGCGTGGAACTTCGGCCCCGGCGACGCGCGGCCGGTGCGCTGGGTCGTGGACCGCGTCAGCGAGCGCTGGGCGCTCGACGTGCGGGTGGAGCCCGCCGCCGACGGAATCGAGGCGCCGGTGCTGCGCCTGGACGCCTCGGCGGCGCGCGAGCGGCTCGGCTGGTGGCCGTCGCTCGACCTTCCGGAAGGGCTCGACGCTACCGTCTTCTGGCACGACCAGGTCCGCGCCGGACATGACGCGCGGGCTGTGACACTCACGCAGATCGAGGACGCATCTTGAGCATCGGCATCGTCGGACTTGGATACGTCGGCCTTCCGCTGGCCGTCAGCTTCGCCGAGGCGGGCGAGCAGGTGATCGGCGTCGACGTCGACCACGGGCGCGTGACCGAGCTCAACGCCGGCCGCTCGCCGATCGAGGACATCTCGGACGAGCGTCTGCAATCGGTCCTCGAATCGATCACGTTCACCACGCGCTCCGTCGAGCTGCACGAGGCGGAGGCGATCCTCGTCTGCGTCCCGACGCCGCTGACGCGCAACCGCGAGCCGAACCTCGGCCCGCTGCAGTCGGCCGCACAGGCGCTCGCCGGGGTCGTCCGGCGCGACCAGCTGATCGTGCTCGAGTCGACCACCTTCCCGGGCACGACGCGCGACTACATGATCCCGGTGCTCGAGGAGTCCGGCCTGCGGGCCGGCGAGGACTTCGCGCTGGCGTTCTCGCCCGAGCGCGTCGACCCGGGTCGCACCGACTACACGATGCGCACCACGCCAAAGGTCGTCGGCGGGCTCACGCCGAGCTGCACCGACCGCGCCGCGGCCGTCTACGCGCGCATCTGCGACGAGGTCGTGCGCGTCTCGACCCCCGAGGTCGCCGAGCTCTCGAAGCTGCTGGAGAACATCTTCCGCTCGGTCAACATCGCGCTCGTCAACGAGCTGGCGATCCTCGCCGACCGGATGGGCATCGACATCTGGGAGGTCATCGACGCCGCGGCGACCAAGCCGTACGGCTTCACGCGGTTCGATCCAGGCCCGGGGATGGGCGGCCACTGCCTGCCGGTCGACCCGTTCTACCTCGCTTGGAAGGCGCGCGAGTACGACCTCTCGACCGAGTTCATCGAGCTCGCCGGCAAGGTCAACCAGTACATGCCGTACTTCTGCATGGAGAAGATCGATCGCGCGCTCAACGACGCGCACAAGCCGATGCGCGGCTCACGCGTCCTGCTGCTCGGCGTGTCCTACAAGGCGGGCGTGGGCGACATCCGCGAGTCGCCGGCGCTGAAGATCATCCGGCTCCTGCGCGAGCACGGTGCCGAGGTGAGCTACCACGACCCGCACGTGCCCGAGCTGGCCGAGCACGAGCTGCGCAGCACCGGCCTCGACGAGGCGCTCGAGAACGTCGACCTCGCGGTGATCGTCACCGCGCACCCGAGCGTCGACCACGGGCGTGTGGTGGAGCGCGCCCCGCAGGTGCTCGACCTGCGCGGCACGACGCGGCACCTGGGCGCGCCGCAGCTCTGAAGTGCGCGCTCGGCGCGGGCGAACGTCAACTGCGGCTGGGTAGGGGAGCGGAGAAGTGGCGCGTTGCCGCTCGTCCGCCGGCCGAGTGTCGAGTTTGTCGGCCATACGCCGACAAAGTCATCAATCGCCGCGATTGTCGAGTTACTTCCCCTTACGGGAATCAACCCGACAATCGTTGCCGCACGGCCGGCCCTTGCCGCCTCCCTACCCAGCCGCAGTTGACGTTCGCCCGTCGTACACCGCTCGCAGCGCCGCGGCGACGACGGCGGTGGGCGCGCGCGAGCGCGCGCCACGGCCAGCGCGCGCTCGCCGGCGGCGGCGTCGCCCCACAGCTCCGCCACGCGCACGGCCAGCGTCGCGACGTCGCCGGGCGGATACAGACCCTCGTCGGGCACGATCTCGGCCAGCCCGCCGGCGCGCGCGGCGACGACCGGCAGGCCCGCCGCCATCGCCTCGAGCGCGGCGAGCGGAAGGATCTCGGCGTAGCGGGACGGCACGATCGCCACGGCGGCGTCGCGCCGCAGCGCGGCCAGCTCGGCGGGCGAGACGCGGCCGGTGAAGCGCACGTCGCCGCCGAGCGCGCGCAGCTCCTCGAGCTGCGGCCCGTCGCCGGCCACCACCAGCGGCACTCCCGCCCGGCCGCAGGCGGCGATCGCGTCGGCGAAGCCCTTCTCGGGCGTCAGGCGGCCGGCGGCGAGGGCGTAGCGGCCGGACGCCGCCAGGGACGTCTCCGCGAACGTCCGCTGCACCGACGGGATGACGCGTGCTCCCTCGACCGGCGCGCCCAGCTCGCGCAGACGCCCGAGCGCGAACGCGCTCGGCACCACGTACGCGTCGACGCTGTCGGCCAGCCGCCGCTGCCACAGCGCGAGCGCGGCGCCGTAGACGACCGACTCCGCGCGCGAGCCGCGGCAGTTCAGCGCGACCCCGGGGAGCGTGTTGCGCCCGTGGCAGCGCGTGCAGTCCTCGCCGCGCGTGAAGCACGTGCCGATCGCGCAGACCAGCCGGTAGTTGTGCAGGTGCAGCACGACGCGGGCGCCGGCCTCGCGGGCGGCGGCCAGCGCCCGCCAGCCGAACGCCGGGTGCACGTTGTGGGCGTGGACGACCCGCGCGCCGGAGTGGCGCACGGCGCGCGCCACGGCGTCCGGCCGCAGGCCGCCCGCGAGCAGCCCCGTCGCGGCGCGGCCTGCGCTCATGCGCGCAGAGTCGCGAGCGAGGAGCGCGGCCTCCTCGCCGAGCTCGGAGCGGATCAGCCACGCGAGGTCGTCGACCGCGCGCTCCTCGCCGCCGCGCTCGCGGTAGCGGTTGTGCAGGAGGAGGATCAGCGGCCCAGCAGGCGGTCGAGCCGCCCTCCCCAGACGGTGACCGTGCGATGCACCGGCGCCATCAGCCGGGCGCGTCGCACGTGCTTATCGGCGAATCGCTCGACCGAGGCGGCCAGGTGCTCGTCGCGCGATGCCACTACGCCGCCGTCGTGGCGCACGCGGACGGCCGGCTGGTAGCGCACGCGGCCGCCCGCCCGCCGGATCCGCAGGAACAGGTCCTCCTCCTCCTTGAACAGGAAGAAGCCCGGGTCGAACCCGCCGACGCGGTCGAACCACTCGCGTGCGACAAGGCAGGCGGCACCCGAGACCCACGCGACGTCGGCCGCCTCGGAACGGCGGCGGTAGTGGCTGTGGCCGGCCGCCTGCGCCACACGGGCGCGGAAGCCGCGCAGCTCGCCGTGGTCGCGGACGTCGACCGCGCCCGCCGCCGACACGAGCTGCGGCCCGACGGCCGCGACGTCGCCGCGCAGCTCGGCGAGCAGCCGCGTCGCCGTGTCCGGCTCGACGAACCGGGCGTCGGGGTTCAGCAGCAGCAGCGCCCGCGCGTCGTGCCGCGAGGCGAGCAGGTTGTGGCCGGCGCCGAACCCGAGGTTGCGGTCCGCCGTCTCGAACGCGACCGCCGGGTGCGCCGGCCGCGAGCGCCGACAGGTCGTCGCCCGACGCGTTGTCGAGCACGAACACGCCGGCGTCGAGCCCGGCGACGTCGCGCAGCACGCTCTCCAGGCAGGGCTCGAGCTGCCGGCGGGTGCGGTAGTTGACCACCTGGACCGCGAGGTCGAGCGGCACGCCGCCATCATAGGTTCGCGATGAGGGTCGCCATCGTCGCCGAGTACTACCCGCGCGCCCATGACCCGGTGCTGGGGATCTGGGCCCACCGGCAGGCGGTCGCCACCGCCGCCGCGGGCGCCGACGTGCACGTGCTCGTCCTGCATCGCCCGATCCCGCCGCGCGCCGCGCTCAAGGCACGCGACCGCCGCGCGCTCGTCGCGCCGCTGCGCCAGCCGCTGCGCACGGAGCACGACGGCGTCCCCGTGACCTACGTGCCGTTCCTCGCCCCGCCGCGGCCGCGCACGTACGCGACCTGGGGCCGCTGGGCCGCGCCGTCGCTGGCGCTCGCGCTTGCCCGTCTAAGGCGCCGCTTCCCGTTCGACCTCGTGCACGCCCACTACGCCGCACCGGCCGGCGACGCGGTCCGGCACGCGCGGGCCCGAGTGCCGCTGGCCGTGTCGGTGCACGGCGGCGACCTGCTCGCCGTGGCCGAGCGCTCGGAGACCGGTGCCCGCGCGGTCGGCGGCGCCCTGCGGCACGCCGCGGTCGTGCTCGCCAACTCGGCCGGCATGGAGCGCCGCGCCCGCCGGCTCGGCGCCGAGTGCACGCGCGTCGTCCACCTGGGCAGCGACGTGCCCGCCGAGGCCGCGCCTGCCGGCGCGCGGAGGATCGTCACGGTCGGCAGCCTGATCGGCCGCAAGCGCCACAGCGACGTGCTGCGCGCACTGTGGCTGCTGCGCGACTCGCATCCGGCGCTCGAGTGGGTCGTGGTCGGCGACGGGCCCGAGCGTCCGGCGCTCGAGCGGCTCGCCCGGGACCTCGGGCTCGTCGAGCGCGTGCGCTTCACCGGCCCGCTGCCGCACGAGCAGGCCGTCAAGGAGGCCCGCCGCGGCGTCTTCGTCCTCCCGAGCGTCGACGAAGCGTTCGGCGTCGCCTACGTCGAGGCGATGGCGGGCGGCGTGCCGGCCATCGGCTGCCGCGGCGAGGACGGCCCGGAGGAGATCGCGGCGACCGGCGACGGCATCCGGCTGGTCCCGCCCGGCGACCCCGAGGCGCTCGCCGCCGAGATCGCCGCGCTGCTCGACGGCAACGCGTGGCGGCAGGAGCTCGGCGCGGCCGCGCGGGCGACCGTGGTGCGCGCGTTCACGTGGGAGGGCTGCGGGCGCGCGACCGTCGAGGCCTACGAGCAGGCGCTGGCCGCATGACCGTCACCGTCGCGCTGCCCGTCCGCAACGGCGGGATGCTGCTCGGCGACGTGCTCGCCGCGGTTCGCGCCCAGGACGTCGAGTCGGAGCTGCTGGTCATCGACTCCGGCTCCACCGACGGGTCGCAGGAGCTGGCGCGCCGCCACGGTGCGCGGGTCGTGGAGATCCCACACGCCGAGTTCTCCCACGGCGGTACGCGCAACCGGCTGATGGAGCTGGCGGGCGGCGACCACGTCGCGTTCCTCACGCAGGACTCGGTGCCCGCAGGCCCGGGTTGGCTCGGTGCGCTGCTAGGCGGCTTCGCGCTGGCCGACGACGTCGCGCTGTCGTTCGGCCCACACCTCCCGCGGCCCGACGCCAGTCCGATGGTGCGCCGCGAGCTACGCGAGCTGTTCGCTCGCTTCGGGGACAGTCGGGTCGACCGCGGCGCCAACGCACTCGGCCCGGCGACGTTCTTCAGCAGCGCCAACGGCGCCGTCGCCCGCTGGGCCTGGGAGCGCGTGCCGTTCCGGCCGGTCGGATACGCCGAGGACCAGGCGCTGGCCCGCGACATGCTCGCCGCCGGCCTGGCGAAGGCGTACGTGCCGGAGGCCGCGGTGATCCACTCGCACGACCTGCCGCCGGTGCAGGCGTTCCGCCGCTACTTCGCGGACTTCCGCGCGCTCGCCGAGGTCAACGGGTTGCGCGAGCCGCTTACGCCGCGCTACATCGCGGCCCGCGTGCGCGGCGACGTCGCGGCGGACCGGGCGTTCATGCGCGCTGAGGGTGTCGAGGTGCAGACCATGCGCTCGCTGGCCCACCACGTCGCCCGTGCGCTCGGCCGCAGCCTGGGGACGAACGCCGACCGGCTGCGCCGGTGAGCCGCCCCGTCCTGTTCGTCACCAACCACGCGCCGCCGTTCCGGGTCGGCGCGTTCGCCGCGCTGCACGAGCGCGAGGACGTCGTTTTCGCGCTCATCGGCGGCGACGTCCGGCACGGCGGCGGGGCCGGGGGCGGCGACCTCCCGTTCCCGGTCGTACGGCCCAGCCAGCGCGGCGTGGCGCGGCTCGCCGCCTCCGGCCGCTTCCGCGCGGTGATCGCCGGGCTGTCCGGCCGGGTCGCGCTCCCGGCTGCCTACGCCGGCGCCCGCCGCGCCGGTGTCCCGTTCGTGCTCTGGGCGACGATCTGGGCGCACCCGCGAACCGCCGCGCACGCGCTCTCGTATCTGCCGCTGCGCCACCTCTACCGCAGCGCGGATGCGATCGCCACCTACGGACCCCACGTCAGCGCCTACGTACGCGCCAAGGGCGCGCGCGGGCCTGTCGTCGAGGCGCCCCAGAGCGTCGACAACGCGTTCTGGGCGGCGCCGGCGCGCCCGGATCGCAGGGCCGACTTCCAGGTCATGTTTGCCGGTCGGTTGGCCGGGGAAAAGGGGGTCGCGGTGCTCCTTCGGGCCTGGTCTTCATCGGGCTTGTCAGCACCAACAGCCGCGCTGGTTCTGGTCGGCGGCGGCCCGATCCGAGCCCGGGCCGCCGCCACCGGCGCGGCCGTGCCCGTTGGCCCGGTCGAGCCCGACGCGCTGCGCAACTTCTACGCCGGGTCCGACGTTGTGGTCATACCGTCCATCCCCACGCGCGACTTCCTGGAGCCGTGGGGCCTGGTCGCCAACGAAGCCTTCAACCAGGGAGTCCCAGTGATCGCGACCGACGCCGTCGGCGCCGCCGCCGGCGGACTCATCGAGCACGAACGCACCGGCCTGGTCGTCCCCGCCGGCGACCCGGACGCCCTCGCGGCGGCCATCCTGCGCCTGCAGGCCGAGCCCGCGCTGCGCGCCCGTCTGGGCGCCGCGGCGCGCGGCGCCGTCCGGGCGTACACGCACACGGACTGGGCCCGCGGCATGGCTCGGGCGCTGGCCGCGGCAGGCGCCGGACGCTCAGAGGACGGCTGCTAGCGTGCTCCGCCCCGTGCTGCGACTTGCCGTTTTCGCCTGCATGCTCGCGGTCCTGGCGACCGCACCTGCCGCCCTCGCCGACTCCACGCGGGTGAAGATCCTGCAGGAATGCCAGGACGGCCGCCTGACCGGCAACTACTCCTCGCGCGAGATCCGCGACGCGCTTAACAACATCCCGGACGACATCGACCAGTACTCCGACTGCCGTGACGTGCTCCGCGCCGCGCTGCTCAACCAGGCCGGCAACTCCGGCGGCGGTGGTGGCGGCAACGGCGGCGCAGGCGGTGGCGGCGGTGGAAGCGGCGGCAGCGGCGGTGCGCCGCTCACGCCGTCCACGGAGGCCGATCGCCAGGCCCTGCAGGAGGCGACCACCGGCGGCGGCCAGCCGCTGGAGATCTCCGGGCGCCGTGTCACCCCCGGCGAGGGCGAGTTGCGCAACGACCTGCCGACGACGCTGATCGTCGTGCTCGCCCTGCTCGGCGCCGCGGCGGCGGCCGCGCTCGCGCCGTCCGTCCGCCGCAGCGCTCGCGGCGGCCTCACCGCCATCGGTCCCAAGCTCCGCCGTGTCCTCCCTGGCCGATCCGGTTAGCCCCAGCCGCCCGGCGCGGCGCACGGTCACGATCCCGGTCCCGAGCCTCTCGGGCAGCGCCGTGCTGGGCGCCGGCGTCGCGATCGCCCTCGCCGCGGCGGCGTTCGCCGCCGCCGGCGGCCTGCGGCTGGAGCGGACCACCGACGTCCTGATCGCGATGATGCTCGGCAGCGCCGCGCTCGTGGCCACCGCGCTGCTGCGGCGCCCGATCACGGCCGACGCGCCGCTGCGCGGCGGCGGCCCGCTGCTGGCGTTCGGCCTGTTCGCGGCGTTCACCGCGCTGTCGGTCCTGTGGTCGCTCACGCCGGGCGACTCGTGGATCGAGGCCAACCGGACGTTCGCCTACCTCGCCGTGTTCGCCGCCGGCATCGCGCTGGTGCGGCTGCTGCCCGGCCGCTGGCCCGGCATGGTCATGGGCATCGGCGCCGGCTGCCTGCTCATCAGCACCTGGGCGCTGTTCACCAAGGTCTTCCCGGCGTCGCTGGCCGCCGACGAGACGTACGCGCGACTGCGGGAGCCGTTCGCGTACTGGAACTCGGTCGGCCTGATGGCGGCGCTCGGTGTGCCGCCGATGTTGTGGCTCGCCGCCCGCCGGTCCGGGCACGCGGCCGCGAATGCGCTCGCCTGGCCGGCGATCGCCGTGCTGCTCGTGTGCCTGATGCTGTCCTACTCGCGCGGCGCGCTGGTCGCGCTCGTGGTCGGCGTGGCGCTCTGGTTCCTGTGCGTCCCGCTGCGTCTGCGGGCGATCACCGCGCTGGCGGCCGGCGTGCTCGGGGCCGCGCCGCTGGTGGCCTGGGCGTTCTCGCAGGACGGGCTGACGACGGACCGGGCCCCGATCGCGGCGCGCGTGGACGCCGGGCACGAGTTCGGCGCGCTGCTCGTGCTGATGGCCGTCGTGCTGCTGGCCGCCGGCCTCGTGGTGCACTTCGTGGTGGCGCAGCGGTCGCTCACGCCGCGGACGCGCAGGCTCGCCGGGCGGGGCGCGCTCGCCGTGCTGGCGCTGGTCCCGATCGTCGCCGTGATCCTCGTGGCGACGGCGCCCGGCGGGATCGAGGGCCAGGTGTCGAAGACCTGGGACCAGCTCACCGACCCGGACGCACGGACGCCGGCCAACACGCCCGACCGGCTCACCGCCACCTCGTCGGTCCGCGCCCGCTACTGGGCCGAGGCACTCGACGTGCATGCCACCGAGCCGTGGCTCGGCACCGGGGCGGGCGCCTACGCGACCGTGCGCACGCGCTTCCGCGACGACGCGCTGGCCGTGCGCCACGCCCACGGCTACGTCGTGCAGACGCTCGCGGACCTCGGCTGGATCGGCCTCGGGCTGTCGCTGATCGCCGCGTTCGCGTGGCTGGCCGCCGCCGCGCGCGCGACCGGCGTGCACCGCCGCGCCCGCGGCCTGCCGTTCGACGCGGAGCGGATAGGCATGCTCACGCTGGCCGTCGTGGTCATCGTGTTCGGCGTCCACTCGGCCGTCGACTGGACCTGGTTCGTCCCGGCCAACGCCGCGGTGGCGATGCTCGCCGCCGGCTGGGTCGTCGGCCGCGGGCCGCTGCGCGAGCGGCTCGAGAACCCCGCCGGCCCGGCGCCGCCGCCGGGCACCTGGCCGCACGCGAGCCGCCTCCGGCGGATGGCCAACAGCGTGCCGCCGCTGCGCGGGCTCGGCGCGGCGCTGGTGCTCGTGCTCGCGCTCGCGGCCGCCTGGGCCGCCTTCCAGCCCGTGCGCGCGGTGCACGCCGGCGACACGGCGTTCGACCGGCTCGACGCCGGGCAGGTGGAGGCCGCCGAGTCGATCGCCACGATCGCCACGCGCCGCAACCCGCTGTCGATCGACCCGCTGTTCGAGCTGGCGGCGATCCAGCAGGCCCGCGGGCAGGCGCAGGAGGCCGAGGGCACGCTGGAGCGCGCCGTCCGCCTCGAGCCCGCGAGCGCCGAGGCCTGGCGGCGGCTGGGCGAGCTGCGGCTGACCGCGCTCAACGACCAGCAGGGCGCCCTGAGCGCGTTCCGCGCGGCGTACTACCTCGACCCGAAGAACCCGGCATCGACCTCGGACATCCTCGAGGCGAGCCGCGCCGGCGCTACGGGCGCCGCGCCCTCGCCGTGAGGCCGGTGCGCAGCACCGGCGGGCCGCCCCACGGCCGCACCTGAACGGCGTCGAAGCCCGCGTCGCCGAGCGTGCGCGCGAGCGAGCCGGCCGTGTAGAAGCGCAGGTGCTGCCCGGTCGGGTCGAAGTGCCGCTCGAACCGCAGCAGGCCGATCAGCGCCGCCTTGACACGCCCGTGGAACGGGACCGTGATCAGCAGCCGCCCGCCCCGGCGCAGCACGCGCCGCGCCTCGAGCAGCAGGTGCTCGGTGTCGGCGACGTGCTCGAGCACCTCCGAGCACCACACGAGATCGACGCTCCCGTGCTCGAGCGGCAACGAGCCGTCCGGCTCCAGCAGCCGCAGATCGGCCCCCGGCGCGTTGCGGCGAGCGCGCTCGAGCGCCGCCTCGGCGATCTCGACGCCGACGGGGTCGGCGCCCCCGTCGCGCAGCGCCGCGACGAAGCGCCCGGCGCCGCAGCCGAGGTCGAGCACGCGCTCGCCGGGTCGCGCCTCGGCGAGCAGCAGCGCCCGGCGGCGCTCCCACTCCCACGGCTCGGGGTCCTGCGGCGCGTCCGCCCAGAAGGACTCGTAGTGGGCGCGCACGGGCCCGAGAGTACGCTTCAACAGGGATGCGCCTCCGGCTGATCCGCAACGCGACGCTGCTCGTCCGCCTCGCCGAGCGGACCGTGCTGATCGATCCGATGCTCGACCCCGCCGGCGCGCGACCACCGGTCGGGAACACGCCGAATCAGGTGCCCAACCCGCTCGTCGAGCTGCCGGAGCCGGCCGAGGTGATCGTCCAGCGGCTCGCCGGCATCGTCGTCACCCACCTGCACCGCGACCACCTCGACGACGCCGGGATCGAGCTCTCGCCCAAGGACGTGCCGCTGTTCTGCGCGCCCGGCGATGCCGACACGCTGCGCGGGCACGGGTTCGCCGACGTGCGGGCGGTCGACGACGCGGCCGACTGGGACGGCGTGCGGATCGTCCGCACGGACGGCGTGCACGGGGAGCTGGGCCCGTCTCCCGGCTTCGTGCTGGCTGCCGAGGGCGAGGGGACGATGTACGTCGCCGGCGACACGATCTGGTGCGACGAGGTGCGCGCAGCGATCGACGAGCACACGCCCGACGTCATCGTCGTCAACGCCTCCGGCGCATGCTTCCTCGGCGGAGAGCCGATCGTCATGACGACCGACGACGTCGTCGCCGTCGCGCGCTACGCGCCGGGCGCGCGGGTCGTCGCCGTGCACCTGGAGGCGATCAACCACTGCCTGCAGACGCGCGCCGACCTGCACCAGCGCCTCCACGAGGAAGGGCTGACGGATCAGGTGACGGTGCCGGAGGACGGCGCCGAGGTGCCGCTGTATGTACGCCTGGCAGGCGAAAGCGTTTATTCCGCGCCGGCGGGATGCGGCGCGGTCGGGTCCTCGCCCTCCTCGCCCGGGTGCTCGCGCGCCATGAAGTTCTCGACCTCCATGGGGTCGTGCTTGGAGCGCTCGACCACGCGCAGCAGGTCGGACATCGTCGCGACCTCCTCGACCTGCTCCTTGATGAACCACTGCATGAACTGCTCGCTCGTGAAGTCGTCCGCCTCGCGCGCCGTGGCCGCCAGCTTGTTGATCTGGTCGCTGACGTTCTTCTCCTGCTGGAGCGCCAGCGCGACGGGCGCCACGATGTCGCCGAACGACGTCTGCGGAGCGCTCACGCCCGGGATCACGACGTCGGCGTCGGCGTCGATCAGGTACTGCACCATCATCATCGCGTGATCGCGTTCCTCCAGCGCCTGGCGGTAGAAGAACCGCGCGAGCTGAGGCAGCGTCTCGGCGTCGTAGTGCACGGCGATCGCCACGTACTGCTGATGGGCGGCGAACTCGTTGCCGATCTGCTCGTTGAGCCGGCTGACGAAGGTTTCGGCGGGCATGAGCGGCGATGCTAGCCTGCTCGCCCTCGGTGAGGGATTTCAAGCTCGTCAGGACGAAGAAGCGCTGCTGCAAGTCCGGGCCGCGGTGCAAGAAGTGCCCGGTGGTCTGCAAGCGCCTGGAGAACGAAGGCTTCGCCGTGCGCCAGGACAAGCGCCACTATCTCGTCGAGCTGAACGTCGGCAAGAAGGCGCTCAAGGCGGCAAGGGCCCGCTAGCGCCCGATATCCTGGCGCCGCAATGGCCACCTGCCTCGTCACGGGTGGTGCGGGATTCCTCGGATCGCATCTGTGCGATGAGCTGCTGGCTCGCGGCCACCGTGTGATCTGCGTCGACAACTTCGAGACCGGATCCCTCGCCAACATCGAACACATCCGCAGGCCGGAGTTCGAGCACCTCTACCGGGACATCATCCAGCCGTACCACGTCGACGAGACGGTGGACATCGTCTACCACTTCGCGTCCCCCGCGTCGCCGATCGACTACCTGCGCCTGCCGCTGCACACGCTGAAGGTCGGCTCCTACGGGACGCACAACTCGCTCGGCCTGGCCAAGCACCACCGGGCGCGGTTCCTGCTCGCCTCCACCTCCGAGGTCTACGGCGACCCGCAGGTGCACCCGCAGCCGGAGACCTACTGGGGCCACGTGAACCCGATCGGCCCGCGCGGCGTGTACGACGAGGCCAAGCGCTACGCCGAGGCGCTGACGATGGCCTACCACCGCCAGCAGGGCGTCGACACCGCGATCGTGCGGATCTTCAACACGTACGGGCCGCGGATGCGCCCGCACGACGGCCGCGCGATCCCGACGTTCATGCGCCAGGCGCTGCAGGATCGTCCGATCACCGTCTTCGGCGACGGGTCCCAGACGCGCTCGTTCTGCTACGTCTCGGACCTCGTGGACGGCATCATCCGGCTTGCCGAGTCCGGCGTCCACACCCCCGTGAACATCGGCAACCCGAACGAGTTCACGCTGCTCGAGCTGGCGCGCGCGGTCATCGACGTCACCAGCTCCCGCTCGGAGATCGTGCACGAGGCACTGCCCACGGACGACCCGAAGGTCCGGCAGCCGGACATATCACTCGCCCGCGAGCTGCTCGGCTGGGAGCCTCGCGTGGACCTGCGTGAAGGGCTGCAGCTCACGCTCGACCAGTCCGGCGTCGAAGCCCTGACGGGCGCCGGCATCACCTAACACCGCTACAAGCCACCCGCGCGCGCGTTGCAGCGTGCGAGCCCCAGACCATTGGCCCAGACAGAGACCCCACAGCGCACCGACGCAGCCCGCGAGACGGCGCCGATCGAGCTCCCGCCGGTGGACGTCCGGCGCAAGCGCCCGCCCGCGCTCGCGTTCCTGCTGCGCATGGAGACGCTGCGCAAGGCGCTGCGCGTGGTCTCGCTGCTCGTGCTCGACCTTGGCGGCGTGTTCGCGGCGATCTACGTCGCGCTGATGGTCAAGGCCGTCCTGCGCTACGGCGACTGGGCGTTCCACGCGTCCTACGTCGAGACGCGCGAGAACTTCGCGTTCGCGTCGCTCGTCACCGTGCTGCTGTTCGCGCGCTCGGGCCTGTACGCCTCGCGCGCCGAGCGCCCGGGCCTGTCGCGCATCGTCTCGTCGCTGTTCCAGGTGACGCTCGTGGCGTTGATCTTCGCGCTCGTCAACGGCGAGCAGTACTCCAGCTACTACATCTTCTACGGCACGCTGGCGTTCGGGATCGTGCTTCATCGGCTCGTTCCGCTGGGGCTACGAGAAGCTCACCGGCGTGCTGCTGCGCGCCGCGGGCTACCGCCGCCGCGCCGTGCTCGTCGGGTCCGGCAAGCACATCGAGGACGTCGCGCACGCGCTGATCGACGAGGTGCACGCGCCGGTCGAGATGGTCGGCTTCATCTCGCTCACGCCGCGGCCCGACAACGGGCTGCGCTCGCTCGGCCGGATCGAGGACCTGCCCGTGGTGCTCGACCGCCATCGCGTGCAGGAGGTGATCATCGCCGACCCGGACTTCCCGCAGGAGCGCGCGGTCGAGCTCGTCGACCAGTGCCACCGCCGCGGCGTCACCGTCCGGATCGCGCCGTCGACGATGGAGATCCTCGTGCACCGCGCCGAGTTCGTGCCCGGCGCGTCGGTCCCGCTGTTCGAGCTGCGCCCGCCGGTGTTCGACGGCTTCGACTACGCGGTCAAGCGCACGTTCGACTTCGTGGTGTCGCTGCTGCTGCTCCTGGTGCTGTCGCCGCTGCTGCTGCTGATCGCGATCGCGGTGGCGATCTCCTCGCGCGGGCCCGTCCTCTACCGGTCGATGCGGCCCGGGATCGGCGGCGAGTCGTTCGCGTGCCTGAAGTTCCGCACCATGCGCAGCGACGCCGACCAGATGCAGGCCGACCTGGAGTCCATCAACGAGGCCACCGGCGCGCTGTTCAAGATCCGCCACGACCCGCGGCTCACGCGCGTCGGCCGGCTGCTGCGTCGCTACTCGCTCGACGAGCTGCCGCAGCTGCTCAACGTGCTCGCCGGCCAGATGTCGCTGGTCGGCCCGCGTCCGCTGCCGCAGCGCGACTTCGACCGCCTGCAGGAGTGGCACAAGAAGCGCTATCTCGTGCTGCCCGGCATCACCGGCCTGTGGCAGGTGTCCGGCCGCTCGGAGCTGGACTTCGACGACCTCGTGCGGCTGGACTTCCTCTACCTGGAGCGCTGGTCGGTCGGGCTCGACCTGGCGATCCTGCTCAAGACCGTGCCGGCGGTCTTCTCCCGGCGCGGCGCCTTCTGAGCCTTGCTGGCCGTCGCGCTCGCCGCCGCGACGCTCGGCGTGCAGGCTGAGCGCGTGGCCGTCTCGATCTCGCGCGACGGCCCGCGACCCGCGGCGGGCCGGCTCGAGCACCGCGCGCACGGGCGGATGAGCAAGCGCTTCGCGGCCGCCGGGCTGCAGGTGCGCGTGCAGCGGTTCTCGACGCCGCGCGGGCGGTCGCGCAACGTCATCGGCGTGCGGCCGGCCGGCCGCTGCCTGCGCGTGGTGATGGCGCACACCGACACGGTGCCGCCGTCTCCGGGGGCCGAGGACAACGCGTCCGGGCTCGGCGTGCTGGCCGAGCTGGCGACGCGGCTCGACGCGATCGACCCGCCGTGCACGGTGTGGCTCGTCGCGACCGGCGCCGAGGAGCGGATCTACACCGGCTCGCCGGACCACCTCGGGTCGCTCGCGCTCACGCGCATCGTGCCGCGCTCCCGGCTGCGCTACGCGCTGTCGATCGACGAGGTCGGGCGTCGGCAACCGGCTGCGCCTGCGCTCGCCCGTCGCCAAGCCGCGGCGGCGCGTGGAGCGCGAGATGCTGTCCGCACGGGTCGACTGGCAGCGCGACAGCGACACCGGGAACTCCGACCACCGGGAGTTCGAGCTCGCCGGCCTCCGCGGCGTGAAGATCGGCACGCTCGACAACCCGTGCCGCCACACCGCCTGCGACACGCCCTCGCGGCTCGAGCGCCGCACGTTCACGCTCGCCGTGAGAGTGGTGTCACGGGCGTTGAGGCGGGACTGACGAACCCCGATTCGGCGGTCCCCTGGCGACTTGACCACCTCACACGTGGTCAAGTCGCCAGACGCCACCGTCTGGCACCTTTGGGTCGCATACCGACCCCAACGCGCCAAGGACCGCCGACAACGCGGGCACACTCGCTCCCCTACCCAGCCGCAGTTCGCCGGTAGAGTCGCCAACAATGTCGGAACTCCGCACCGTTCGCGTGGCGGCGATCCAGGCGACGCCGGTGATCATCGACGCGGCGGCCACCGTCGCGAAGGCCGTGAAGCTGCTCGGCGACGCGGCCGCGCAGGGCGCGGAGCTGGCGGTGCTCCCCGAGACGTTCGTGCCGCTGTACCCCTCGAACCGCTGGGCGAAGGGCGCGGCCGGCTTCGGCGGCTGGGACGAGCTGTGGGAGCAGCTGCTCGAGAACGCGGTCGAGGTCCCGGGCCCGCTGGTCGACGAGCTCGTCGCCGCGGCCGCGCGGCACCGCATCCACGCGGTCGTCGGCATCAACGAGCGCGACGGCGGCTCGCTCTACAACGCGTACCTGCTGATCGGGCCGGACGGGCTGCTCCACAAGCACCGCAAGCTGATGCCGACCCAGCACGAGCGGCTGTTCCACGGCATCGGCGACGGGGCCGACCTGGCGCCGGTCGACACGCCGCTCGGCCGCATCGGCGGCCTGATCTGCTGGGAGAACCGGATGCCGCTGGCCCGCTGGGCCGTCTACCAGGGCACGCCGCAGATCTGGGTGGCGCCGACGGCGGACGACTCGGACGGCTGGATCGCCTCGATGCGCCACATCGCGATCGAGTCCGGCGCCTACGTCGTCTCGGTGCCGCAGTACATCCCGGGCAGCGCGTTCCCGGAGGACTTCCCGGTGCCGGTCGAGCGCGACACGGTGTACGGCCGCGGCGGCGCCGTGATCGTCGAGCCGACGTGGGGCGGCATCATCGCCGGGCCCGTCTACGACGAGGAGACGATTCTCCTGGCAGACTGTGACCTGCGCGCAGGGGTGCACGCAAAGCGCTGGTTCGACGTCACGGGTCACTACTCGCGGATGGACGTCCTCTCGCCCGGCAACTGACTGCAGGGCGCGGCGCATGTTGCCGACATTGACAGGTGGGTGTCCCGCGTTCCCGAGATATCGCGGGCGTTTCGGCCCTGACGAAGCCCGGCGCCTCCTCTGGCGCGCCGGTTTCGGCCCACGCCCGGCCAGGCCGAGCGGCTGGCCAAGCACGGCCTCGACCGGGCCGTGCACTCGCTCACGCACCCGCACTCGAAGCGGCTGAAGGGCCCGCGGCCGCGTCGACGCGGATCAGCCGCCCGCTCGCGCCGCGCGACGCCTGGGGCCACGACCACTGCTGGTGGCTCGACCGCATGGTCCGCTCGGAGGCGCAGCTCGTCGAGCGGATGACGCTCGTCTGGCACGACTGGTTCGCCACCAGCAAGGCGAACTCGCACGCAGGGCGCTGATGCTGCGCCAGAACGCGCTGCTGCGCCGCCACGCGCTCGGCTCGTTCGAGCGCCTGGCGATCGAGATCACGCGCGACCCCGCGATGCTGCTGTGGCTCAACGGCGTCGACAACCGCAAGGACGACGTCAACGAGAACTACGCCCGCGAGCTGATGGAGCTGTTCACGCTCGGCGCCGGCCGCGGCTACAGCGAGCGCGACGTGCGCGAGATGGCGCGCGCGCTGACCGGCTGGCGCAGCGACTGGTCCGACGGGCCGCGGCCCGCACAACTTCCGCTACGACCGCGAGTGGCACGACAAGCGGCGTCAAGCGCGTGCTCGGCCGCGAGGGCCGCTTCGACTGGCGCGACGCCGTGCGCCTGAGCGTCCGTCACCGCAAGCACCCGTCGTTCCTCGTCGAGCAAGCTCTGGGGCTACTTCATCCCGACGCCGCCGCCGCGCGGCACGGCACGCGCGCTCGAGCGCATGTACGTCGCGCACAGCCGCAACGTGCGCCCGCTGCTCGACGCGATCCTGCGCCACCCGCATCTCTACGACCCCGACCGCCGGATGGTCAAGCCGCCGGTCGTGCAGGCGGCCGGGCATGCTGCGCGCCGTCGGCCGAGGGGTCGACACCGACGCGTGGTCGTGGCTGTGCGGCGAGGCCGGGCAGATGCTGTTCGAGCCGCCCAACGTCTCCGGCTGGGACGACACGCGCTGGCTCGACACCGCCACGTTCCGGGCGCGCTGGCAGATGGCCTCGGAGATCTGCAACCAGGCCCGGCTCGAGGACGACGCGAAGGTCTCCGCCAAGCCGAAGGAGCTCGTACGGCGCGCCTCCCGGTTCTGGCACACGCCGCTGTCCGGCGCCACGCGCGGCGCGCTCGAGCGCTACGCGAAGACCGCGATGGCCACCGCCGACGAGCCGTGGAAGCGCGAGTCCTATCCCGTCCTGACCGAGAACGCGCTGCGCATGCTCGTCGCCGTGTCCCCCGACTACCTGACCTCGTGAGCCACGACTCCCGCATCTGCTGCGTCGACCACGCGCGCGCCGGCGCCGGCCTGCCCGGCATCGAGCCCGGCATGCCCACGCCGGCCGGCACCGGCATGTCGCGCCGCTCGTTCCTGCTGCGCTCGGCCGGCCTCGCGCTGTCGGTCTACGGCGCCGGCAAGCTGGCCGGCCTGCCGGCGTTCGAGGAGGGCATCGCCCGCGCGGCCGGGATCCCGGGCACGGTGCTCGTGAACGTGTTCCTCGACGGCGGGGCCGACAGCCTGTCGATCCTCGCCCCGACCGGCGACCCGAACTACCGCCGCCTGCGCCCGAGCCTCGCGCTGCCGGCGAGCGGCAACGTGTTCCGCGAGGACTCGCGCCTGAGCTGGCACCCGGCCGCGGCGCCGCTCGCGGCTCTGCACGCCGAGGGCAAGGTCACGGTGCTGCCGGCGGTCGGCTACGACCATCCCGACCAGTCGCACTTCGTCTCGCGCCACTTCTGGGAGGTCGGCGCGCTCGACCCCGGCCTGCGCTCCGGCTGGCTCGGCCGGCTGCTCGACAGCATCGGCTCGCCCGACAACCCGCTCCAGGGCGTCTCGATGGGCGGCAGCCTCGGACCGTCGCTGGCGACGTCGCGGGTGCCGGTGGCCGCGGTCGACGCACCGGAGGACTTCGGCTTCTGGATGCCGGGCGCGTGGGGGCCGCCGGCCGACCTGGCGCTGAACGCGTTCTCGGATGTCGGCCGCGTCCGCAAGGCGTCGCGCGACCCGGCGGTGGCCCAGGCCGCCCGCGCCGCCGCGTTCGCCGGCGGCGTGCGCAACGCGCTGGCGCCGCTCGGCAAGGACGGCGAGCCGACCTACACGCCGCGCGCCGCCTACCCGCAGAGCGAGGAGCGCTTCCCGAGCCGGCTCGCCGGGCTGGCGGCGATGCTCGGCGCCGGGCTGCCGATCCGCTGCGCCACGCTCAACGCCCCGGGCGCCTGGGACACCCACGCCGACCAGGCCGGCACCCTCACCGACAACCTCAGGATCACCGCCGACAGCCTGTTCGCGTTCCAGCGCGACCTCGAGGCGCGCGGGCTCGCCGGCCGCGTGCTGACGCTCGTGTGGTCGGAGTTCGGCCGCCGCGCCGCCGAGAACGGGTCGGGCACCGACCACGGCGCGGCCGGGATCGGCTTCGTCATCGGCACGCGCGCGACCGGCCGGATGGTCGGCGAGTTCCCGGGCCTGGCCACGCTCGACCCGCAGGGCAACCTGCGCGCGACGTCGGACTTCCGCGGCCTCTACGCGTCGCTGTGCGCGGACTGGTTCGGCGTCGACCCCGGCGCGGTGCTGCCCGGCGGCAGCCGGATCCCGCGGCCGAAGGTCGTGCGGTGAGGCGCGCCGCGCTGCTCGCGCTGGCGATCGCGCTGTTCGCCGCCGACACCGCGGCCGCCGCGCCGGCGCGACTGCTGGTCGAGGCGCGCGAGTTCAACCTCACGCTGTCGCGCGCGAAGATCAAGCGCGGCCCGGCGATCGTGCAGATGGTCAACCGCGGCGAGGATCCGCACGACCTGGCGTTCCAGCGCATCGGCGGCGGCAAGCGCCGGGCGATCGCCAAGACGCTGCCGGGCGACCTCGGCGAGTGGCAGGGCAGGCTGCGCAAGGGCCGCTACCGGCTCTTCTGCACGCTGGAGGGACATCGTGCGCTGGGCATGCGTGCGACCCTTCGCGTGCGCTGATGATCCGCTGGGGACTGCTCTCGACCGCCGCGATCAACGTGGAGATCATCCGCGCGGGCGCGCACGCCGTCGCCGTGGCGTCGCGCTCGGCGGCGCGGGCACAGGCGTTCGCCGACGCGCACGGGATCCCGCGCGCCCACGGCTCCTACGAGGCGCTGCTCGCCGACCCGGAGGTCGACGCCGTCTACGTCTCGCTGCCGAACGCGCTGCACGCCGAGTGGGCGATCCGCGCGCTCGAGGCCGGCAAGCACGTGCTGGTCGAGAAGCCGTTCACCGGCGTCGGCGCCGAGGCGGAGGCGGCGTTCGACGCCGCGGCGCGCGCGGACCGCGTGCTGATGGAGGGCCTGATGTGGCGGTTCCACCCGCAGGCGGCGGTGCTGGCGCGGCTCGCCCGCGAGAGCCGGCCGCGGGTCGTGCGCGCCGTGTTCGGGTTCGACCTGCCCGACCGGGCCGACGTCCGCTGGAGCGCCGAGCTCGGCGGCGGGGCGCTGATGGACGTCGGCTGCTACTGCCTCAGCGCGATGCGGCTGGTGTGCGGCGAGCCCTCGCAGGTGAGCGCCGAGGCGGTGGGCGACGGGGTCGACGCGCGGATCGCCGCCGTGCTGCGCTTCCCGGGCGACGTGCTCGGGACGCTCGAGTGCGGGATGGACATGCCGCTGCGGATGGGGCTCGAGGTCGTCGGCGAGGACGCGACGCTGCGCGTCGTGCCGTGGCCGCAGCCCGGCGACATCACGATCGAGCGGCCGGGGCGCGAGCCGGAGGTCGTGGCCGCCGAGCCCTCCGACCCGTTCGCGCTCGAGCTCGAGGCGTTCCGCGCGGCGGTCGAGGACGGGGCGCCGCTCCCGTTCGGGCGCGACGACGCGGTGGCGCAGGCACGGGCGATCGAGGCGGTCAGGGCGAGCGCCGGCGCAGGACGCGCTCGTCGCCCCGGCGCAGCGTGATGTGCTCGCCGTCGAGGTGCTCGAGGTAGGCCTGCGCGTACTTGCGCGAGGTGCCGAGCTCGTCGCGCAGACCGGCGAGGGTGATCGAGCCGTCGCGCTCGATCACCGCGACGATGCGCGCGGTGACCGCCGCGAGCGCCTCGGGGTGCACGTGCATCGCCGGGCCGAGCCGGACGGCGCGGCCGTGGGCACGCAGCAAGGCGAGGTCCTGCGCGTCCAGCTCGGAGTCGAGCGGGGGCGCGGCGCCCGCCGCGCGCAGCCGCTGCTCGGTGGCCAGCGCCGACTCGGTGAGCGCAGGTGGCTCCGGCTCGGGTTCCGGCTCGGGCGCCGGCGCGGGCTCGTCCGGCTCCTCTCCGCGCTCGAGCGCCACGAGCCGGGCCAGCAGATCGCGCGACGGGCCGTGGCGGCGCGGCGCCGCGTCGAGCACCACGCCGCCGCCGATCGTGTCCGGCGGCGCCAGCGAGCGGATGACCAGGCGGTCACCGCGCAGCGGCACGATCGGCTCCTCGAGCCGGAGCTGGAAGTACCGCCCGCCGAGCTCGACGAGCCGGGCGGCCGACTCGCGCGTGCCGTGGTGCACGCCGATCCGCGCGCCGCCGTCGGGCCGCTCGGTCCAGGTGAGCGCGACGTCCACCCGGTAGGTCGGCGCGAGCTCCTCGGCGACGATCACGTCCCCGCGCCCGACCTCGTCGCGCGCCACGCCGGCGAGGTTCAGCGCCACGCGCTGCCCGGCCTCGGCGCGCTCGACCTCCGCGTCGTGCACCTCCACCGACCGCACGCGCGCCTGGCGCCCTGATGGCTGGATCGTCACCTCGTCGCCGCGGGCCGCCGAGCCCGACCACAGCGTGCCGGTGACGACGGTCCCGGCCCCGCGGATCGTGAACGCCCGGTCGACGTGCAGGCGCAGGCCGCCCGGCGTCTCGGCCCGGCCGTCGGTCCTGGCCGCCGCGCGGTCGAGCGCCGCGCGCAGCTCGTCGAGCCCGGCGCCGGTGCGCGCCGACACCGGGACGATCTCGGCGCCGGGCAACAGCTCCGCCGCCTCCGCCGCCGCCCGCGCGGGATCCGTCAGATCGGCCTTCGTCACCGCGACGACGCCGACGTCGACGCCGAGCGCGGACAGCACGGTGGCGTGCTCGCGCGTCTGCGGCATCACGCCGTCGTCGGCGGCGACGGTCATCAGGTAGAGGTCGATCCCCGTCGCCCCGGCCACCATCGTGCGCACGAACCGGGCATGCCCCGGCACGTCGACCACCGACAGCCGCCGCCCCGACGGCAGCGCCAGCGGCGCGTACCCGAGCGCGATCGAGATGCCTCGCTCGCGCTCCTCGGGCAGCCGATCGGTGTCCACGCCGGTCAGCGCGCGGATCAGCGCGGTCTTGCCGTGATCGATGTGACCGGCGGTCCCGAGCGTGGTCATCGCAGTGCGCGCGCGACGAGCTCGACCTCGTCGTCGGCGAGCGTGCGCGGGTCGAGCAGCAGGCGGCCGTCCTCGATGCGGCCGATGACCGGCGGGTCGGCGGCGCGCAGCCGGGCGGCGAGGTCGTCAGGCGGAGCGCCGCCGACGGCGACGGCGGGCCCGGGCAGCTCGAGCAGCGGCAGCGCGCCGCCGCCGACCTTCGCGGTCGCCGCGACGACCTCGCCGCCGACGGCGGCCGCGAGGCGCTCCGCGCGGGCGCGCAGGGTCGCCTCGTCCGCGGTCAGCATCGCCAGCACCGGGATCTCGCGGCGGGCGGCCTCGGGGTCGCGGTACAGGCGCAGCGTCGCCTCGAGGGCTGCGAGGCCCAGCTTGTCGAGGCGCAGCGCGCGGGCGAGCGGGTGGGCGCGCGCGGCGGCGACCGCGTCGGCCCGCCCCACGATGAGCCCCGCCTGCGGGCCGCCGAGCAGCTTGTCGCCCGAGAAGCAGACCAGCGCGGCGCCGGCGCGCACCGACCGCCGCACCGCGGGCTCCTCGCGCAGCGTCTCGAGGTCGTCCGCGAGCACGCCCGAGCCGACGTCGTCGATGACCGGGACTCCCAGCTCGCACAGCTCCTCGATCTCGACCTCCTGCACGAAGCCGAGCTGGCGGAAGTTCGACGGATGCGCCCGGAGGATCGCGCCGGTGGCGTCGCCGATCGCGCGCACGTAGTCGGCGCGGCGAGTGCGGTTCGTGGTGCCGACCTCGACGAGCCGCGCTCCCGCCTCGCCGATCACCTCGGGCACGCGGAACCCGCCGCCGATCTCCACGAGCTGGCCGCGCGAGACGACGATCTCGCGGCCGCGCCCGGCCAGCGCGGCCGCGGCGAGCAGGACCGCCCCGGCGCAGTTGTTGACCGCCATCGCCGCCTCGGCGCCGGTGAGCTCGCGCAGCAGGCCTTCGACGTGGTCGTGCCGCGACCCGCGGGCGCCCGACTCCAGGTCGAGCTCGAGGTTCGAGTAGCCCTCGGCGGCGCGCGCCACCGCCGCGCGCGCCGCGGCCGGCAGCGGCGCGCGGCCGAGGTTCGTGTGGACGATCACGCCGGTCGCGTTGACCACCCGGCGCAGCCGCGGCCGCTCGGCGTCGGCGGCCCAGCGCCGCGCGCGGGCGGCGAGGTCGGCCTCCGCGCCCTCGCCGCGCAGCAGCTCGGCCCGCCGCTCCGCCAGCACGGCCCGGGCGGCCGCGACGGCCACCGCCCGCGGCGCGTCCACCTCAGCGGCCAGGGCGTCGACGGGCGGGAGATCACGTGGCGAGGTCACGACGGGATCGTAGGCCCCTAGCATGCAGGCATGGCCGTCGACGACAAGGACACCGCTGACCTCTCGGTCGCGCCGGTCGTCGGCCCCGACGACCCGCGGCGGTTCACCGACTCCGGCATCGAGGTCGAGCCGGTCTACGGCGCGGACGACCTGCCGCCGGACCTCGACCTCGGCGACCCGGGCGGGTTCCCGTTCACGCGCGGCATCCACCCCGAGATGTACCGCAAGCGCCCGTGGACGATCCGCCAGTACGCCGGCTACGCCACGGCCAAGGAGTCGAACGAGCGCTACAAGTACCTGCTCGCGCACGGGTCCACCGGCCTCTCGATGGCCTTCGACCTGCCGACCCAGCTGGGCCTGGACTCCGACGACCCGCGCTGCCTGGGCGAGGTCGGCCGCACCGGCGTCGCGATCGACACGATCGACGACATGCGCACGGCGTTCGACGGGATCCCGCTCGACGAGGTCTCGACGTCGATGACGATCAACGCGCCCGCGAGCGTCCTGCTGCTGCTCTACGCGCTCGTCGCCGAGGAGCAGGGCGTGCCGAGCGAGAAGCTGCGCGGCACCGTCCAGAACGACATCCTCAAGGAGTACATCGCCCGCGGGAACTTCATCTACCCGCCGGAGCCGAGCATGCGGCTGACGACCGACCTGTTCGCCTACTGCCGCGACAACATCCCGCGGTGGAACACGGTGTCGATCTCCGGCTACCACTTCCGCGAGAAGGGCGCCAGCGCCGTCCAGGAGGTCGCGTTCACGCTGGCCAGCGGGATGGCCTACGTGCAGGCGGCGCTCGACGCCGGGCTCAAGGTCGACGACTTCGCGCCGCGCCTGGCCTTCTTCTTCAACGGCCACAACAACGTGTTCCAGGAGGTGGCCAAGTTCCGCGCCGCCCGCAACATGTGGGCGCACGCGATGAAGGAGCGGTTCGGCGCCCAGGATCAGCGCTCGATGATGCTGCGCTTCCACACGCAGACGGGCGGCGTCACGCTCACCGCCCAGCAGCCGCAGAACAACATCGTGCGCGTGGCGCTGCAGGCGTTCGCGGCCGTGTGCGGCGGCACCCAGTCGCTGCACACCAACGGCTACGACGAGGCGCTGGCGCTGCCCAGCGAGCGCGCCGCCAAGGTCGCCCTGCGCACGCAGCAGATCGTCGCCGAGGAGTCCGGGGCCACCGACACGGTCGATCCGTTCGCCGGCTCCTACTACGTCGAGTCGCTCACCGCAGAGGTCGAGCGGCGGGCATGGAAGCTGATCGAGCGCGTCGACGAGCTGGGCGGCTCGGTCAACGCGATCGCGTTCATCAAGAACGAGATCGAGGAGTCGGCCTTCGGCTACCACGAGCGCTACCGCACCGAGCAGGACGTCGTCGTGGGCGTGAACCGCTATGTCGAGGACGACGCCGAGGTCGAGGAGATCCTGTCGGTCGACCCGGCCACCGAGCGCGGCCAGATCGAGCGCCTGAAGGCGTTCAAGGCCGATCGCGATCAGGAGCTGGCGGACCGCCGGCTCGATGAGCTGCGCCAGGCCGCATCCGGCACCGGCAACCTGCTGGAGCCGATCCGCGCCGCGCTGAAGGACCGCTGCTCGGTCGGCGAGGTGTGCGGCGCGATGCGCGACGTCTTCGGCGAGTACCAGCCCGAGATCTGATGCGCGCCGTCGTGTCCACGCCCGGCGGCGAGCGCTGGGCCGAGCTCCGCGATGTGCCCGAGCCCGAGCCCGGGCCGGACGAGGTGCTCGTCGAGGTGCACGCCGCCGGCATCAACCGCGGCGAGCTGACGCTGGTGCAGATCCGCGAGGACTTCGGGCCCGGCCAGGAGGTGGCCGGCGTGGTCGCCGCCGGGCCGCGCAAGGGCGAGCGCGTGGTCGGCCTCGCCGACTGGCACGGCTGGGCGGAGCTCGCCACGGTCCCCGAGCACGGCTCGTCACGCTGCCCGACGACATCGGCTTCTCCACCGCGGCGGCGCTGCCGATGGCCGGCACCACCGCGCTGAACCTGATCCGGATCGGCGGCGACCTGCTCGGCCGCAACGTGACCGTGACCGGCGCGTCCGGCGGTGTCGGCGTGATCGCCGTGCAGCTCGCGAAGCTGGCCGGCGCGAACGTCACCGCCGTGTCGGCGGTGACCGAGGACTCGCCCGACGGACAGGACCTGATCCTCGAGTCGGCCGGCGGCGCGTCGCTCGACCAGGCGATCGCCAAGGTCGCGGCCGGCGGGCTGATCCTCGTCTTCGGCAACTCCGCGAAGGAGCGCTCGAGCATCGACTTCCGCGATTTCGCGGGGCGCGACGCGGCCCGCATCCAGGCCTTCTACTCGGCCGCCTACGAGCACAGGGCGGCCGACAACCTGCGCACGCTGCTCGGCCTGGTGGCCGACGGGCGGCTCGCGGTCCAGGTCGGTCTCGAGACCCCGCTGGAGGACGTCAACGACGCACTCGACGCGCTGGCGGCGCGCAAGGTGCCCGGCAAGGCCATCCTCGTGGTGCAGCGCTGATGCGGGGCCTGCTCCTCGCGGTCGTGGCGCTCCTCGTGCTGCCCGCGTCCGCGAGCGCCGCGTTCGAGGTCCGCTCGTTCTCGGTCACGCCGAGCAGCCTGCAGGCCGGCTCGCATCCGGACGTGAACGTCGCGATCGGCTTCGCGCCGTACAGCCCGGCCAACCCGCCGGAGCACGTGCGCGACCTCGTGATCAGCCTGCCGCCCGGGCTGGTGGGCAACCCGAACGTCGCGGCCCGCTGCGCGGCCGACAAGTTCGCCGCCGACCAGTGCGCCGCCAACACGCGGGTCGGCACCACCTCGGTGCGGACCACGATCCCGGCGCTGGTCACCGGCATCACCGTGACCGCCCAGGGCGACGTCTACAACCTGCGCCCCGGCCCGGGCGAGCCGGCGCGGCTCGGGGTGGTCGTGCGCCCGCCGGTCGGCAACAAGGTGTTCCTGATCACGCGTGTGGCGCTGCGCCCTGCCGACGGCGGGCTCGACTCGATCCTCACCAACATCCCCTCGACCGCGACGATCGTCGTCCCGTCGGAGATGTTCATCGAGTCGATGAGCCTGAAGCTGCTCGGCCGCCCGCCCGGCGCCTCCGGCCCGTTCATGACGATGCCGACCGGGTGCGGGCCGGCCACCGCGCGCCTCGCCGCCACCTCGGCGAACGGGACCAAGGTGAGCCGGACGGCCGCGCCGTTCACACCGACCGCGTGCTCGAAGCTGCCGTTCAAGCCGTCGATGCAGGCGTCCATCAGCACCGGCGCCACACCGTCCCTGCGCACGGTGATCACCGGCCCGGCCGGCAATGCCAACACCGCCACGGCCGCCGTCACGCTGCCGAGCGGGATCGTCGTCAACAACACCGCGCTGGCGGGGGCCTGCACGGTCGCCCAGCAGGCGGCAGGCCCGTGCCCGGCGGCCTCGCACGTGGGGCGCGCCGTCGCGCTCACGCCGCTGCTGCCGCCGCTGTCGGGCCCGGTGTCGCTCGCGCTGCTGCCAGGCCAGATCCTGCCGGGCGTGCGCGTCGACCTGTCGGGCGTCGTGTCGCTGTCGCTCGTCGGCACCGTGTCGGGCCGGCGGCTGCGCACGCAGTTCGCCGGGATCCCGGACGTGCCGCTGTCGCGCTTCGAGCTGGCGTTCGACGCCGATCGCGCGCTGCGCGCGGCACGGGACGTCTGCCGCGGTCCGGTGCCGCGCGTGGCGGCCGAGCTCACCGGCCACAACGGCGCGAAGGCGAACCTGCGCGTGCCGATGACCGTCACCGGCTGCAAGCTGCCCGCGGCCACGATCCGCGTGCGCGGCCGCAAGCTCGCGCTCCGCGTCGACGCCGTGCGCGGCGGTCCGGCATTGCGCTTCGTGCGGCTCACGCTGCCGCGCAAGCTCAAGGCGCACCCGGGCCGCGGCCGCGTGTCCAAGGGCCGGCTCAGCCGCCGCGGCGTGCTGACGATCCGCACCAAGGGCGTGCGGCGCGTGAAAGCGACGCTGCGCGGCGGGGTGTTCACGCGCCGCGCCAAGGGCGTGCTCAAGTTCAAGCTGACCACGCTCGACGCCAGCGGGCGGCGGGTGCGCCAGACGGTGAGGGCGCGCCGGTAGAGTCGCGCCGACGATGCGCCGCAAGAGCCCTGAGACCTACGAGGAGAAGCTCGAGCAGCTCCAGGAGCTGCGCGAGGCGATGATCCACCACGCGTCCGAGAATGCGGTCGAGAAGCAGCACGCCAAGGGCAAGTACACGGCACGCGAGCGCATCGAGAAGCTGCTCGACCCCGGTTCCTTCCAGGAGCTCGACACGTACGTCCGGCACCGGACGACCGACTTCGAGATGGACAAGAACCGGCCGTGGGGCGACGCGGTGGTCACCGGCCACGGGACGATCGACGGCCGCCGCGTATGCGTGTTCTCGCAGGACTTCACCGTGTTCGGCGGCTCGCTCGGCGAGGTGATGGCCGAGAAGATGTGCAAGATCATGGACCTGGCGGCCAAGATCGGCTGCCCGGTCATCGGGATCAACGACTCCGGCGGCGCGCGCATCCAGGAGGGCGTCGTGTCGCTCGGCGCGTACGGCGACGTGTTCCTGCGCAACGTCCGCTGCTCCGGCGTGATCCCGCAGATCTCCCTGGTGATGGGCCCGTGCGCGGGCGGCGCGGTCTACTCGCCCGCCATCACGGACTTCATCTTCATGGTCAAGGAGACCTCGCACATGTTCATCACCGGCCCCGACGTGATCAAGACGGTCACGGGCGAGGAGGTCGAGTTCGAGGACCTCGGCGGGGCGATGAGCCACAACACCAAGTCGGGCGTCGCGCACTTCGCCGCCGACGACGAGGACGCCTGCCTGGAGGACGCCCGCTACCTGTTCAGCTTCCTGCCGCAGAACAACCTCGAGACGCCGCCGCGCGTGCACCCGTCCGACGACCCGTTCCGGATGGACGCCGAGCTCGACGCGGTCGTGCCCGACAACCCGAACAAGCCGTACGACATGCGCGATGTCGTCCGCTACGTGGTCGACGACGGCGAGTTCTTCGAGGTGCACGAGCACTACGCGATGAACATCATGTGCGGCTTCTCGCGGCTCAACGGCTGGACGGTCGGCGTGGTCGGCAACCAGCCGCGCTCGCTGGCCGGCGTGCTCGACATCGACGCCTCCGCCAAGGCCGCGCGCTTCGTGCGCACGTGCGACGCGTTCAACATCCCGCTGCTCACGTTCGTCGACGTGCCCGGCTTCCTGCCCGGCACCTCACAGGAGTGGGGCGGGATCATCCGGCACGGCGCCAAGCTGCTCTACGCCTACGCCGAGGCGACCGTGCCGAAGATCACCGTGATCACGCGCAAGGCCTACGGCGGGGCCTACGACGTGATGGCGTCCAAGCACCTGGCGGCCGACTTCAACTTCGCCTGGCCGACGGCTGAGATCGCGGTCATGGGGCCGGACGGGGCGGTGAACATCATCCACCGCCGCGACATCGCCGGCTCGCCGACGCCCGACGAGCGCCGGCAGAAGCTGATCGACGACTACAAGGCCCGCTTCGCCAACCCGTACGCGGCGGCCGAGCGCGGCTACGTGGACGACGTCCTGATCCCGCACGAGACCCGGCCCAAGGTCATCACCGCGCTCGAGACGCTGCAGACCAAGCGCGAGCCCGGCCCCAAGCGCAAGCACGGCAACATCCCGCTGTAGCGCCGGCGGCCGTCAACTTCTGCTGGGTAGGGAGGCGAGTCCGCCCGCGTGGCCGGCGGTCCTTGGCGCGTTGGGGTCGGTATTCGACCCAAAGGCGCCAGACGGGTGACGTCTGGCGACTTGACCACGTGTGAGGTGGTCAAGTCGCCAGGGACCGCCGAATCGGCCGAGCCCCTCGCCTCCCTACCCAGCCGCAGTTGACGTTCGCAGAGGTCGCCTACGCGGCCTCGAGCGCCGCGTCGGCCGGCACGCCCGCGGGGCGGCCGCGAATCAGCAGCGCGGTGGCGACCGCGGCCGCGAACGCGAGCACGGCGCCGACCCACAGCGCGTCGTGGAACCCGTCCACGTACGACTGCGGCGAGCCGTCGCCGAACGCGGCGGCGGCGGGGACGAGCGCGCCGAGCGCCGCGACGCCGACCGCGATGCCGGCCTGGCGGAACATGTCGTTGACGCCGGCGGCGAGACCGCTCTGCTCGGGCGGCGCCGAGCTCAGCGCGACCTGGCTGACGATCGGGTTGAGGATGCCGGTGCCGACCATCGCCACGAGCAGGCCGGGGAGGAACAGCCACCACGCCGAGTCGACGGCGAGGATCGTCAGCAGCGCCTGGCCGGCGCCGACCAGCGCGAGGCCGGTCGCGATCAGCGCGCGTGGGGACACCTTCTGGCCGACCGTCGCCATCGAGCCCGCCACCGCGAAGTTGAGCAGCGTGCCCGGCACGTAGACGAGGCCCGCCTCGATCGCCGACAGCCCGAGGATCTGCTGCAGGTAGAGCGTCATGTACAGCCACATCGCGAACAGCGACGCCGAGATCCCGAACGCCGCGACCTGCGCGCCGGTGAACGACGGGTTGCGGAACAGGCGGAGCGGGAGCATCGGCTGGGCGACGCGCGCCTCGATCACGACGAACGCGGCGAGCAGCGCCGCGGCGCCGGCGAACGACGCGAGGATCGTCGCGCTCCCCCACCCGGCCTCGTTGCCGCGCAGCAGCGCGAACACGAGCAGGAACAGCCCGCCGGTCAGCGTCACGAGGCCGGGACCGTCGACGCGCGGCGCCCGCGGGTCCTGCGACTCCACGACGTAACGCCGGACGATCCACAGGCACATCAGCCCGAGCGGCAGGTTGATGAGGAAGATCCAGCGCCAGTCGAGGCCGGACGTGAGCGCGCCACCGACCAGCGGTCCGACCGCGAACGAGCCGCCCATCGTCGCCCCGTAGGCGGCAAGCGCCTTCACGCGCTCCTCCATCCGCGGGAACGCGTTGGACAGGACGGCCAGCGAGACCGCGAACATGACCGCGGCGCCGAGCCCCTGGGCGGCGCGGGAGACGTTGAGCATCGTGATCGACTGCGCCGCCGCGCACAGCAGCGAGGTGGCGGTGAAGATCACCAGACCGAGCAGGAACAGCCGACGCCGGCCGAAGCGGTCGGCGAGCGCGCCGGCGGTGATCACCGTCGCGGCGAGCGGGAGGGTGTACGCGTCGACGACCCACTGCAGGCCCGAGAGGCCCGTGTCGAGGTCGGCGGCGATCGCCGACAGCGCGGTGTTCACCACCGCGATGTCGAGCATGAGCATGGCCGTGGCCGCACAGACCACGGCCAGCGTCCAGCGCTGCGTGTGTGTCATGAAGAGCTCCGGGGAGGAATCGACAAACTATGCTTCGTAGCCATCATAACTACGAAACATAGCTACGGTCAAGACCCCATTCTGCGACCTGGACGCATTTAGGAACTTGACGAGACCGTCCAGAATCGGGAGGATCGCGGGCCGCGTCGCACAAGACGTAGCTCCATGAGAGGGGTTTGGATGAAGGGGTCAATAGGGCGGGCCTGGACAGGCCTGTGCCTGGCCGCGGCGATCGCCGTGGTCGCGCCGGCGGTTGCGTCGGCGCAGGGTGACGTGTGGGACCCGGTCGGCGGCTCCCTGCCCGCCTCGCGCGGCGGCGCGCCCGCGGAGGTGCAGCCCGACAGCTACCGGGCGTTCACGCTCGACCAGGCCGCGCTCGGCGCCAGGCTCGACGCCGCGCCGCAGGTGGGCCTGCGCGCCCGCTCGCTGGCCGCCGACGCGATCACGCTGACGCTGCCCGCCCCGGGCGGTGGCTTCCAGCGGTTCGAGGTGCAGGAGTCCCCGATCATGGAGCCGGGGCTCGCCGCCAGGCACCCGGAGATCAAGACGTACGCCGGCCGCGGCGTCGACGACCCGACGGCGACGATCCGCGCCGACAACGGCCCGCTGGGCTTCCACGCCTCGGTGCGCTCGCCGCGGGGCGCGTGGTACATCGACCCCTACTACCGCCTCGACGACAGCGTCTACGTCAGCTACTACGGACGCGACCTCGTCGACAACCCGCACGGCACGTTCGTCGAGGGCGACATCTCGGGCCGGACAGACCCGCTCGACATCGGCACGCTCGACGTCCCAGTGGGGCCTGAGGTGACGCTGCGCACGTACCGGCTCGCGCTGGTCACCGACCCGACGTACGCGACGTACTTCGGCGCGGCGAACGTCACGGCGGCGAAGGTCACGCTGCTCAACCGCGTCGACCAGGTCTACGAGGACGAGACCGCGATCCGCCTGGTCCTGATCGCGGACAACGACAAGCTCAACCTCGAACACGGCCGCGGACATGACCGGCGCGAACGGCCCGTGCGGCGCGGCCGCGTGCTACACGGCCACGCAGGCGGTCACATGCGGGAGCTCGACGCTGAACCGCAACCGGATCGTCATCGGACAGCTCGTCGGCGCGAGCAACTACGACATCGGGCACATCGCGCTCGGCAACCCCGGGGGCGGCATCGCCAGCCTCGGCGTCGTGGGCGGCAACGGCAAGGCACAGGGCTGCACGGGCCTGTCGACCCCGGTGGGAGATTTCTTCGCCGTCGACTACGTGGCCCACGAGATGGGCCACCAGTTCGCCGGCAACCACACGTTCAACGGCACGCAGAGCAATTGCGGCGGCAACCGCAGCGCCGGCGCGTCGGTCGAGCCAGGGTCGGGCTCCTCGATCATGGGCTACGCCGGGATCTGCCAGCAGGACAACCTGCAGCCGCACAGCGACCCGTACTGGTCCCAGCACAGCTACGACGAGATCACCGCGTACGTGACCTCCGACCGGCCGCCGATCAACGAGGTCCAGACCGTGTCGCTGCGCGGCTTCGACGGGACCGACTCGCTGACGCTCGGCTACGGCGGGGCGACCAGCCGGCCCGATCGTGCGCGGCACCAACTACAGCGCGGCGGGCATCACGCAGGCGCTGCAGGGGACCTCGGAGGTCCAGACCGTCGCGCTCACCGGCTACGACGCGGACGGCGACTCGTACACGCTCAACTACAAGGGCGCCGACACGGTGCCGATCGTCCGCGGGCAGAACGACACCCAGGCGGGCATCGCCAACGCGCTGCGCGGCGGCAACGAGGTGCAGCAGCTCACGCTCACCGGCTTCAACGCCGCGACCCAGTCGTTCCAGATCGAGCTCGGCGGCAACACGTCCGTCACGCTCGGGGCGGGCGGGCTGGCCGTCAACAGTGGCAACATCGCGGCGGCGGTGAACGGCATCGCAGGCTTCCCGGGCACCGTGAACGTGACCGGCGCCGTCAGCACCGGCTTCACGGTGACGTTCGCCGGCGCGTCCGCCACCACCGACGTGCCCTCGCTGTCGATCGTCGGTTGCGCGTGCACCGCGGCCGTCCGCGAGGCGGCCAAGGGCGGCGGCCCCGTGGCCGGCTGGCCCACCGGCGGCACCGTCACGGTCGGCCCCGCGACGGACGCCGGCTACACGCTGACGTTCGGCGGCGCGCACCAGGGCACCGACGTCGATCCGCTCGCCGTGACGAACGGCACCGGCGGCGCGGCCGGCACCGTCGTGGAGACCACCCAGGGCACCAAGGGCATCCTGCCGCCCGGCGCGACGGCGACCGTGGGCGGCTGGGGCGGCGCCACGGTCCTCGACGACAACGGCTTCCAGGTCACGTTCGGCGCCGGCCTCGGGTCCGTCGACGTCGCCCCGCTCGGCGTCGCCGTCACCGGCGGCACCGGGTTCGTCGGCGAGACTGCACAGGGCGGTCCTGTGAAGAACAAGGGCTTCATCGTCACCGCCACGGGCAACCACGCCCCGGTCGTGGAGACGGAACCGTCGTACACGATTCCGCTGCGGACGCCATTCGCCCTCACGGGCGGCGCCACCGACGCGGACGGCGACACCGTCACGTACATGTGGGAGCAGAACGACCGCGGCGGCATCAGCGGCGGCAGCACCGCCGGCACCGCGCTCGTGAACAACGTCAAGACCAACGGCCCGCTGTTCCGCCAGTTCGGCACCGCAGCCAACGTGAGCGCCACCGACACGCTGCTGAGCCCGTCGCCCGGCCTCAATGCCGTGACCACCGACCCGACACGCGTGTTCCCGGACATCGCCCAGATCGTCGCCGGCAACACGAATGCAAAGAGCGGAGAATGCCCGGCAGCGCCGCCGGCCCCGGCCGTGGTGCCGGACGCCGTCAGGGACTGCTACTCCGAGTTCCTGCCGACGGCGGACTGGGTGGGCTTCGCCGGTGACCGGACGCTGCACTTCCGTCTCACCGCGCGTGACGGGCACCCGGGCGGCGGCGGCATCGGCCGGGCCGACACCGAGCTCCTCCTGGCGAACGGGACCGGCCCGTTCCTCGTCACGTCGCAGGACAACGCCGCGACGCTGCGTGGGGGCTCCGAGGAGGACGTCAACTGGGCCGTGGCCGGCACCGACGCCCCGCCGATCAGCACGTCGGCGGTCAGGATCAGCCTCTCGACCGACGGCGGTGCGACATACCCGGACGTGCTCGCCGAGTCGACGCCGAACGACGGGCTCGCGACCGTCACGCTCCCGAACGCGGCGACGACGCGGGCGCGCATCAAGGTCGAGGCCGTCGGGAACGTGTTCTTCGACGTCTCCGACGCCGACGTCACGATCCAGGGAGCGCCGGGCGTGACCGTGCACGACCAGACCGTGCAGTACAGCGATCCGGCGGGCCCCGACACAGCCGTGGAGGCGACCGACGACGACTCGCCCGGCTCGGCCCTGACCGCGACCGCCACCGATCTGCCCGCCGGCCTGTCGCTGGCCGTCGCCTCGACCTCCGAGCACGGCCGCACGTGGAGGCTGGCCGGCACCGTCACCGCGGCGCCGGGGACATATGCCGCGAGCGTCAGCGTGGCCGACGGCGACGGCGAGGCAGTCAGCCGGCCGCTGACCGTCACCGTCACGCCCGAGGACGCCGAGCTCGCCTACACCGGCGACACGCTGTCATCGGGCTCGGTGCTCCTGCGCGCGACGATCGCGGACGCCGACGACGGCTCGCCGGGCGACCTGGCCCGCGCCACCGTCACGTTCAAGGAGGGCTCGCGGACGCTGTGCGGTCCGCTGCCGGCAGGCGACGGGATCGTCTCCTGCCGCGTGCGGCTCCCGCGCGGCTCGCACACGGTCGACGTCGTGGCCGGCGGCTACTACACCGGCGCGACGAGCGCCAGCGTGCGCGTGGCCACGCCGCGCCACACGCGGGTCTCCGCGACCGGCGAGCTGACGGTGCGCTCCTCGGCCGGGACCTACGCCGCCGACGCGCGGTCGCGGCTGGCGTTCGCGTTCGACGTGCGCGCGAAGCACCACCGCGGGATCAGAGGTGACGCCGAGGTCGCCTACGTGTCGGGCGGCCGTGAGCTGCGGATCTCGGCCGACCACTTCACCTCGCTGGGGGCGTCGGCCGACGGCAGGCGGGCCGAGTTCCGCGCCGTCGCGGACGTCTGGCAGCGGGCGTGGTGGTTCTGGCCGCGCACGATCGCCCGCGACGTGACCCTGCACGTCACCGTCGACGAGGCGCGTACGGTCGCGATCTCGGTCTGGGACGAGAACACCCTGCTGTTCTCGCTTCCCGAGCAGGCGATCAAGAGAGGTGCGATCTCGATCAAGTGACGGCACGGCAGTACGCTGGTCGCATGCGACGCCGACTCACACCGGTCGACCGCGTCGGGGTGGACGAGCGTGCAGCCGTGCTGGGCAAGCGATCGATCAAGGCCGAGTCCCAGCAGGCGGCGATCCGCCTCGCCATCTCGATGGTCGACCTGACCACGCTGGAGGGGCAGGACACGCCGGGCAAGGTGACGCAGCTCGCGGCCAAGGCCGTGTGCCCGGCGCCGACGCACCCCGAGGTGCCGTCGTGCGCCGCGCTGTGCGTGTACCCCACGCGGGTCCCGGACGCCGCGCGCGCCCTCGCGGGCACCGGCGTCGCGGTCGCCTCCGTGGCGACCGGCTTCCCGTCGGGCCTCACCTCGATGGAGATCAAGCTCGAGGAGACCCGCCAGGCCGTGGCCGACGGCGCCACGGAGATCGACATGGTGATCCCGCGCGACGCGTACCTGTCGGGCGACGACCAGCGCGTGATCAGCGAGGTCGAGCGCGTGAAGGAGGCCTGCGGGCCGGCCCACCTGAAGGTGATCGTGGAGGTCGACGAGCTCGGCGGCTACGACCACATCCGCCACGCGACGATGCTCTCGATGGAGGGCGGCGCCGACTTCGTCAAGACCTCGACCGGCAAGATCGGCAAGGGCGCCACGCCGAGCGCCACGCTGGTCATGCTCGAGGCGGTGCGCGACTACACCGCCCGCACCGGCAAGGTGATCGGCATGAAGGCGGCGGGCGGGGTCCGCACGTCCAAGCAGGCGATCCACCAGCTCGTGCTGGTCAAGGAGACGCTGGGCGACGAGTGGCTCACGCCGGACCGCTTCCGCATCGGCGCCTCGTCGCTGCTCAACGACCTGCTCATGCAGTACGAGCACGGGGACTCCGGGCGCTACCAGCGCCCCGAGGACTTCTCGAAGGAGTGAACGGATGACCGCCACGCCCACGCGCACCGCGCTGGCCTGGGAGTACTCGCCGGCGCCGGAGGCCACGGACCACATCCGGCTCCGCGACCGGTACGAGCTGTTCGTCGGCGGCGGCTGGCGGCCGCCCGAGTCCGGCGCCTACGAGCCGACGATCAACCCGGCCACCGAGGAGCCGATCGCCGAGATCGCCCAGGCCTCGGACGCGGACGTCGACGCCGCCGTCGAGGCGGCCCGCGCCGCGCTCGGCCCGTGGCAGCGCCTGCGGCCGCTCGAGCGCGGCAAGTACGTCTTCCGGATCGCCCGGCTGATCCAGGAGCGCGCCCGCGAGCTGGCGATCGTCGAGTCGCTCGACGGCGGCAAGCCGATCCGCGAATCGCGCGACGTGGACGTGCCGCTGGCCGCCGCGCACTTCTTCTACTACGCCGGCTGGGCCGACAAGCTCGCGTACGGGCTCGGCGGCCGCAGCGTCGAGCCGATGGGCGTGGTCGGCCAGATCGTCCCGTGGAACTTCCCGCTGCTGATGGCCGCCTGGAAGCTCGCCCCCGCGCTCGCCTGCGGCAACACCGCGGTGCTCAAGCCCGCCGAGACCACGCCGCTGACCGCGCTGCTGCTGGCCGAGATCTGCCAGGAGGCCGAGCTGCCCGAGGGCGTCGTGAACATCCTGCCCGGCGACGGGGCGACCGGCGCCGCGCTGGTCCGCCACCCGAAGATCGACAAGATCGCCTTCACCGGCTCCACGGACGTCGGCAAGGACATCCAGGCCGCCACCGCGGGCCGCGACATCGGCCTCACCCTCGAGCTCGGCGGCAAGTCGGCGAACATCGTGTTCGACGACGCCGCGCTCGACCAGGCGGTCGAGGGGATCGTCAACGGCATCTTCTTCAACCAGGGCCACGTGTGCTGCGCCGGCTCGCGGCTGTTCCTGCAGGAGAGCGTGGCCGAGGAGGTCGTCGAGAAGCTGTGGCGGCGCATGGGCCTGCTGCGCGTCGGCGACCCGCTGGACAAGAACACCGACGTCGGCGCCATCAACTCCGCCGCGCAGCTGCAGCGGATCGAGGCGCTGGTCGACGCCGGCGAGCGCGAGGGCGCGACGCGGCGCACGGTCGCCTGCACGCTGCCCGAGCGCGGCTACTGGTTCGCGCCGACGCTGTTCACCGACGTCGCGCCCGCCCACCGGATCGCCGTGGAGGAGATCTTCGGCCCGGTCGTGTCGGTGATGACCTTCCGCACACAGGCCGAGGCGATCGAGAAGGCCAACGCCAGCGCCTACGGCCTGGCCGCCGGCGTGTGGACCGACAAGGGCTCGCGCGCGCTGGCCGTGGCGCGCAGCCTGAAGGCCGGCGTGGTGTGGCAGAACACGTACAACCAGTTCGACCCGACGTCGCCGTTCGGCGGCTACAAGGAGAGCGGCTTCGGCCGCGAGGGCGGGATGGCCGGGCTGCGGCCGTACGTGAGGGTGAAGTCATGAGCCGGCTCCCCGTCGCCAAGACGTACAAGCTCTACGTGGGGGGCGCGTTCGTGCGCAGCGAGTCCGGCCGCCACGTGGCGGCGAACGACCAGGCGGGCGAGCACGTCGCCAACGCCCCGCGGGGCACGCGCAAGGACGTGCGCGACGCCGTCCGCGCCGCCCGCGGCGCGCTGCCCGGCTGGCAGGGCCGCACCGCGTACAACCGTGGCCAGATCCTCTACCGGTTCGCCGAAGCGCTCGAGTCGCGCGCGGAGGAGCTCGTGGCCGAGACCGTGCGCCTGCGCGGGCTGGACACCGCCGCCGCGCGCAAGGAGATCGAGGAGGCCGTGGACCTGGCCGTCCACTACGCCGGCTGGACCGACAAGGTCCACGCGGTGCTCGGCTCGGTCAACCCGGTCGCGGCGCCGCACTTCAACTTCACGATGCCCGAGCCTTCCGGGGTGGTCGGCGTGATCGCGCCCGACGAGCCCGACGTGCTCGGCATCGTCTCCGAGATCCTGCCGCCGCTCGCCGCCGGCAACGTCGTGGTGGCGATCGTCTCCGAGCGCTGGCCGCTGCTGTCGTTGCACGTCGGCGAGGTGCTCGGCGTGGCCGACGTCCCGGCGGGGGTCGTGAACCTGCTGTCGGGCCTGCGCTCAGAGCTCGTCAAGCCGCTGGCCGGCCACCGCGACGTGGACGCGATCACCGACCCGTCCGGCGACCCCGAGGTCGTGCGGCTGGCCGCCGACAGCGTCACGCGCGTGGTGCGCCCGGCGGGCGACTCGCTCAGCCGGATCGAGGGCTACGTCGAGCTCAAGACCGCCTGGCACCCCGTCGGCACGTAGGGGTCAGAGCGCGCGCAACTGCTCGATGGTGAGGCCCGACAGGCCCGCGGCGGCCATCGTCCGCCTCGCCTCGCCGCGGAAGTCGCGCGCCATGACCACCGACGCGATCTCGATGATCGCGTCCATCACCGGCGTCGGCACGCCGACCTGGCGCCCGAGGTCGGACAGGAACACCATGCCGAAGCCGACGTCCTCGGTCAGGTAGCGGCTGTCGAGCTTGCTCTGGGCGCGGATCCCGCGGAACCCGGGCGCCGCGGAGTAGCCGGTCGAGTAGTTGTCCTCGACCATGTAGCCCTGGAGGATCCCCATCGCGGGATCGGACAGCACGGTCACGCCCAGCGCCGTGGCGAGCGCGAGGCGCTCGCGGTCGACGCCCTCGATCAGGCGCCCGACGCTCTCGGTCACACCGTCCTCGTAAAAATCGAACGCTCCCCCCGTGCGCTCGATCAGCGCCGCGTTGAGCAGCGTCACGGCCGGATGGATCACGGGGTTGCCGTTCTGCAGCGTGGTCTGGAACACGCTCTCGGCGGCCGTCAGCCCCGGGTACACCTCGAGCAGCGCGGCGTGGAGCTGCGCCGTACCGCCGCGCGGGACGGCCGCGACCGAGAGCCCGGACTCGAGCTTGAGGAAGACGCGCATCTCCCCGGGCTCGGTCACGCGCACGGCGTAGGGCAGCGTGCTGGTCTCGCCGATGGTGTAGGTGTCGTCGTCGAGCGCCAGGCCCAGCGCGGTCTTGAAGACGAGGCTGCCGGCGCACGAGCTCGGGCACACGACGATCGCCTGCCCGGGCCGCAGGTACGGCTGGACGGCACGAGCGGTCGGCTCGGTGGCGAACGCCGGGCTGACCGCGAAGACCAGCTCGGCGCCGTCCATCGCCTGCGCGATGTCGTGGCCCGCGTAGCGGATCCTCGCGAAGCCCTCCAGTTGCCCGGAGCTCCGGATCCCGCCCTGGGCCGTGATCGCCGCCAGGTTCGCCGGGAACCGCTCGAAGTCGAACACGCCGACCTCGTGGCCGTGCTGCGCCCAGTCGAATGCGACCGCGCACCCCCCGTTCCCGGACCCCAGCACCGCGACCTTCATCAGCGCGATCCTATCCGCGCCCCGTTAGGCTCCCGCGGCGATGCTCTCACGCCGCCAGTTCCTCATCCGCGGCGGCTCGGCGGGAGCCGCCCTCGTCGTCGCCCCACAGACCGCCGTGGAGGCGCTCGCCCGGCCGAAGCTGCTCCGCGGTGGAAGGTTCAGCCAGGGCGTGCTGTCCGGCGATCCGACGCCGCACGGCATCACGCTGCTGACCGTCCTCGACGAGGTGTCGGGCTCGGGCACGGTGCGGCTCGAGGTCGCCCGCGACCGCGACTTCCGCCGCGTCGTGGCCCGCGAGACGATCTCCACCAGCGGGAAGCGCAACCACTCGGTGAAGGCGCGCGTGGGCCACCTGGCGCCGCACGAGCGCTACTACTACCGCTTCGAGACGCGCGACCGGCACAGCCCCGTCGGGCAGTTCCAGACCGCGCTGCCGACCGACTCCCGCCAGCCCGTGCGGTTCGCGTTCTTCTCGTGCGCGGACTACACGCACGGCTACTACAACGCCTACGACCTCATGCGCCGCGATGACGTCGACTTCATCGTCTGCCTGGGCGACTACATCTACGGCGAGGCCTACCACTCGGTGGCCGGCGGAACCGGCGTGCGCGACGACCGCATCGGCGAGGTCAACCCGCAGCACACCGACGACTTCGTGCGCGAGGCGCTCACGCTCTCGGACTACCGCGAGAAGTACGCGCTGTACCGGTCGGACAAGATCCTGCGCCAGCTCCACGCCCGCTTCCCGATGGTCACGATCTGGGACGACCACGAGGTGCAGGACAACTACGCCGGCGGCGTCCCGGACGGCGGCCTGGAGCCATCGCTGCGCTTCTCGGAGGACCGCAAGCGCGCGGCCTACAAGGCGTTCTTCGAGTCGATGCCGTTCTACGGCGGCCCGACGAAGCAGGTCTTCCGGGCGCAGCGCCACGGCCGCAACGTCGACCTGATCATGCTCGACCAGCGCAAGTACCGGGCCGACCAGCCGTGCGACGACGCGACGTCGCCGCCGTGCCCGGACCTGAACGCGCCGCGGCGGTTCCTGGGGAGCCGGCAGATGGACTGGCTCAAGCGCCGCCTCAGCACGTCGAAGGCGACGTGGAAGGTGGTCGGCTCGCAGACGATGATGATGCCGGCGAAGGTCGGCCCGAACACGTACTACGGGTTCGACAACTGGCAGGGCTACCCGCAGGAGCGCGAGGAGCTGCTGGCGCACATCCGCGACGAGGGCATCGAGGACGTCGTCTTCATCACCGGCGACATCCACCTGTTCCTGGCCGGCGACGTGCGCACCAACCTCGGCAGCGGGCCAAGCGTCGCCGTCGAGTTCGTCGGCGGCTCGATCACCTCGCAGAACCTCGGCGAGACCGACGTGGTGATCCCGGGCAACGACGCGAACCCGAACACGCCCCCGGCGGTGTTCGACGCGCTGCGCTCATTCAACCCGTGGATCGACAACGGCGACCTCGACCACCACGGCTACGCGATCGTCGAGGCCACGCGCAGCGGCTTCGACTGCACGCTCAAGCGCGTCCCGTCGATCAAGAAGCGCTCGCGCGCGACCATGACCACGAACGGGTTCCGCTACCACCTGGACCGCGGCCAGAAGTCGATCAAGGGCCAGAACGGCCCGGCGGTGTGAACCGCCGCCCGCGACTGGAGCTGCGGGGCTCGAGCGCGACGCCCGAGGAGGCCGCCGCCGTCATGGCGGCGGTCGAGCAGTTCCTGCGCGACACCACTCCGCCGGCGGCGCCGGAGGAGCCACGGGAGAGCCCGTGGGTCCGCGCCGCGCGCCTCGAAGCCGTCGACCGCGAACCCTGAGGGGGGACTGTCCCCCCTTGATCGGGGGGAAATGGCTGGAATCGGATCTGGTTTTGGTACTTTGGGCGCATGAGTGCCAAGCCGGGTTCTCTCGAGAACCCCGAGATCCGCGACGACGTACCGGGCCACGTCATCCCGATCCTCGAGCGGGAGTTCGACGACTTCGACAACGAGGCCGAGAAGTTCCTCGCCGGCGAGATGACCGAGGACGAGTTCATCGGCTTCCGGCTCAAGCAGGGGGTCTACGGCCAGCGCCAGGCCGACGTGCAGATGATCCGGGTGAAGCTGCCGTTCGGCGGCATCACGCCGGAGCAGATGGACACGTTCGCCGACGTCATCGAGCGCTGGGTGCCGCTCAACAAGGGCCACATCACCACGCGGCAGAACATCCAGATGCACCACGTGCCGCTGCGCGACGCCGCCGCCCTGATCCGTGAGATCTCCGACGCCGGGCTGTCCAGCCGCGAGGGCTGCGGCAACACCGTGCGCAACGTGACCGCCGACCCTGGGCCGGCGTGTGCCACGACGAGACCTTCGACCCGACGCCGTACGCGGGCGCCTACGTGCGGTACTTCGTGCGCCATCCCACGACGCAGCTGATGCCGCGCAAGGTCAAGACCGCGTTCACGGGCTCGGACACCGACCGCGCGCTCACCGGCATCCATGACGTCGCGTTCATCGCCCGCGAGCGCGACGGCGTCGAGCGGCTTCGAGATGCGCATCGGCGGCGGCACGTCGATCATGCCGCGGATCGCGCCGACGCTGATCGACTTCGTGCGCGCCGACGACGGCGAGTACCTCAAGTACACCGAGGCCGTCCTGAGGATCTTCGACCGCCAGGACTGGCTGCGCGTCAACCGCGCCCGTGCCCGCCTGAAGGTGATGGTCGACAAGATCGGCATCGAGGCGATGCGCGAGCAGGTCGAGGAGGAGCTGCAGGGCGACTGGGTCGACGAGCGCGACTTCTCGCCGGTCGACCGGCTGTTCGAGCACGACGAGGAGGCGCACGCCCCGGAGCAACCGCTCTCCCCCGGCTCGCCGAACGGCGACCTCACCGAGTTCCGCCGCTTCCACGACGCGAACGTCGAGGCCCAGCGCCAGGAGGGCTTCTCGGCCGTGCAGGTGAAGGTTCCGCGCGGCGACCTCACGCCCGAGCAGTTCCGCGGGCTGGCGGACGTCATGCGCGACTTCTCCGGCGGCTACGCCCGCACCACCGTGCATCAGAACTTCGTGCTGCGCTGGGTGCGCGACGAGTCGGTCTACGACGTCTGGACCCGGCTCACCGAGCTCGGGCTGGGCGACGCCGGGGCCGACCAGGTGAACGACGTCGTGTCGTGCCCCGGCACCGACTCCTGCAAGCTCGGCATCACCAGCTCGATGGGGCTCAACCGCGCGGTCGTCGGAGCGGATCGAGGCGATGAACATCACCGACCCGCTGACGCGCGGCATCCACATCAAGATGTCCGGCTGCCCCAACGGCTGCAGCCAGCACCACATCGGCAACATCGGGTTCTACGGCGCGTCGATCAAGGTCGGCGCAGCACACGATCCCCGCCTACGTCGCCCACATCGGCGGCAACTACGAAGGCGGCGAGATCGTCTACGGCACGCGGCTGAAGGTCCGCCTGCCGGCCAAGCGCGTGCCCGAGGCGGTCGAGCGCTGGATCCGCAAGTACGAGGCCGAGCGCGAGGAGGGCGAGGGGTTCAACGCCTACGCCGCCCGCGTCGGCACCAAGGAGTTCGAGGACGCGGTCCGCGATCTCGCCATGCCCGTCGAGTTCGGCCTGGAGACGATGAACGAGTTCATCGACTGGACCAAGAAGGTCCCGTTCGAGGTCATCCGCGGCGAGGGCGAGTGCGCGGTCTGATGGACCACCTCGACCAGCTCGAGGCCGAGGCGATCCACGTCATCCGCGAGGTGGCGGCGGAGCTCGAGAAGCCCGTGCTGCTGTTCAGCGGCGGCAAGGACTCGATCGTCCTGCTGCACCTCGCGCGCAAGGCGTTCCGCGCCGGGGATGTGCCGTTCCCGGTCATGCACGTGGACACCGGGCACAACTTCCCCGAGGTGATCGCGTTCCGCGACCGGCACGTGCCGGACGTGCTCGTGGCCTCGGTGCAGGAGTCGATCGACCGCGGGCGGGTGCGCGACGAGCCGTCGCGCAACCAGCTGCAGACGACGACGCTGCTCGACGCGATCGAGGCGCACGGGTTCGACGCCGCGTTCGGCGGCGCCCGGCGGGACGAGGAGCGAGCGCGCGCGAAGGAGCGGGTGTTCTCGTTCCGCGACGACTTCGGGCAGTGGGATCCCCGCCGCCAGCGGCCGGAGCTGTGGGACCTCTACAACGGCCGCGTGCGGCGGGGTGAGCACGTGCGGGTCTTCCCGCTGTCGAACTGGACCGAGCTCGACGTGTGGGAGTACATCCGCGCCGAGGAGCTCGAGATCCCGTCGATCTACTTCGCCCACGAGCGCGAGGTGTTCGCGCGGGACGGGATGCTCTACGCCGTGTCGGACTTCCTGCCGCTGCAGGACGGCGAGGAGCCGTTCCTCGAGTCGGTCCGCTACCGCACGGTGGGCGACATGACGTGCACCGGCGCGGTCCGCTCGCACGCGGTGGCGCTCGACGACGTGATCTCCGAGATCGCCGCCACGCGGATCACCGAGCGCGGCGAGACCCGCGCCGACGACCGCGTGAGCGAGGCCGCCATGGAAGATCGCAAGCGCGTGGGCTACTTCTGATGCTCCGCGTCGCCACGGCGGGATCGGTCGACGACGGCAAGTCGACGCTGATCGGCCGCCTGCTGCACGACTCCAAGTCGCTGATGGCCGACGAGCTCGGCACGGCCGCCGACCTCGCGCGGCTGACCGACGGCCTGCGCGCCGAGCGCGAGCAGGGCATCACGATCGACGTCGCGTACCGCCACTTCGCGACGCCGAACCGCCGGTTCGTGCTGCACGACTGCCCCGGCCACGCGCAGTACACGCGCAACATGGCCACCGGCGCGTCGACCGCCGACCTGGCGCTCGTCCTGGTCGACGCCCGGCGGGGGATGACCGAGCAGTCGCGCCGCCACCTGGCGATCGCGGCGCTGCTCGGCGTGCCGGGCGTGACCGTGCTGATCAACAAGATGGACCTGGTCGGCTACGCCGAGGAGCGCTTCGACGCGGTGGCGCGCGAGGTGCTCGACTGGGCGTCGCGGCTCGGCCTGGAGGGCGTGGGCTTCATCCCGGTGTCGGCGCTGCACGGCGACAACGTGGTCGAGCGGTCGGCGGCGATGCCGTGGTACGCGGGCGAGTCGCTGCTCGAGCACCTGGAGGCGGCGCCGGCCGGCGACGGCCTGGCCGACGGCCCGGCCCGGCTGCCGATCCAGTACGTGATCCGCGCGGCGGCCGAGCGCTGGTACGCGGGCCGCCTGGCCTCCGGCACGCTGCGGGTGGGCGACGACGTGGTCGTCCTGCCGTCCGGCACGCGCTCGCGCGTGGCCGCGTTCGAGGACGGCGCCGACACGGCCGTGGCCGCGCCGCTCGATCGCCGTCGCGCTCGAGGACGAGCTCGACGTCGGCCGCGGCGACCTGCTCGCGCGCGCCTCCGAGGCGCCCGAGCCGGTCCGCGAGCTCGAGGCCACGCTGTGCTGGCTCGGGGACGAGCCGGCGCGGCCGGGCGCCCGCTATCTGATCAAGCACACGACCCGCTCGGTGCCGGCGAAGCTGGACGCGATCGAGCACCGGCTCGACGTCACGACGCTCGCCCACGAGCCCGCCGACGAGCTCGAGCTCAACGCCATCGGCCGGGTCCGACTGCGCCTCGCGTCACCGCTCGTGCCGGACCCGTACGACCGGGTCCGGGCCACCGGCGCGTTCATCGTCGTCGATGAGAGGACGAATGACACCGTCGGAGCGGGTATGACTGTCTAGAATTCCGCAGGCGCTGCTCATCCGGGGGCGGCGCTTGAATCGAAGAGAAGGCCTGGCACAGCGGGAGGCTGTATGCCCGAATTCAAGGTGAACCCGGATCAGCTCGCAGCGGGACGCGGGAACAACGACATCGTCGCAGGGACGATCGGAGGCGTAGCGGGACTGCTGCGCGCGGCCGCCTCGTCCGTCGCCGACTCGGCCGGACACGCAGGCGCGTCCGCGGCCGGCGCCGACTGGGGCACGACCTGGGAGGGCCAGCTCGCCGGCAGCGCCGAGGCGATCCGCCGCACCGGCCACAACCTCGCCGCCGCGGCGCACGCGTACCGCGAGACCGACGAAGGGCAGATGCGGCGATGAGCGCGCTCCCGAAGTGCGGCGAGTCCGCGGAGGGCATCACGGTCCCGCTCGGCAACCCGGACGCCCTCGCGGCCGCCGGCAAGCAGCTGATCGGCGTGGCGGCGCAGATCGAGTCGTCGTCCTCGCAGGTCGCGGGCATGCCGTCGCTGATGAGCAGCTGGGCGGGCCCCGGAAGCTCGAACTTCGCCGAGCTGACCGGCCACCAGGCCACGTCGCTGGCGTCGACCTCGCTCACCGTGATGATGGCGGGCACGAGCATCCAGATCGCGGCCGACCAGCTCGAGGACGCCCAGGACCGCGCCGGGCGGGCGATCGTGCGGGCGAAGCGTGCCCGCGAGGAGATCAACCAGGCCAAGGAGGACATCCGCCAGGCCCTGGACGACCAGAAGGACGCCCAGGGCCGGATGACGATGGCCACCATCGCCCGCCAGGCGGCGGAGACGCGGCTGCTCAGCGCGGTCGCCGGCAACCTGGCCGGCGACGCCAACGCCGCGGCCGCGATCGGCGCGGCGGACGCCGCCTACCGCGCGGCGGAGCGCGACCTGCACGAGGCGGAGCGGCGCGAGAAGCGCGCCCGCGAGCGGCTCAAGGACGCCGAGGACGACCTCAAGGACGCCCGCACGGACGGCCAGGACGCCGCCGACGACGCCGAGACCGCCGCCACCGTCCTGCAGGCGGTCCTGCGCAGCGTCCCGCCGATGGCAATGGCGATGCCGGGCGCCCCGGCGGCCGGCAGGATCGCCGCGGCCGGCGGCATCCGCCCCGAGGAGCCGCGCCACATCCCGATCAGCGAGATGCAGCCGCCCGAGGACTGGCCGTGGTGGGCCAAGTCGATCTACAAGATGGGGCGCGGCGAGACCGCCGCGGTCGCCGGCACGCTGGCGATGGCGAAGAAGGCATGGGACAACCCGGAGAAGATCCCGGGTGGCCTCGCGCGGGTGGGCTCGAACACCTGGCACGACCCGGTCGGCACCGGCAAGGCGCTCGTCAACTACGAGGACCTCGCCAACGGCCGCTACGAGGACTGGTTCGGCGGGATGGGCGTCAGCGTTCTCGCCGGCGGCGCAGGCACCGTGCCGGCTCGCGCCTCGCGCCTGAACCGCGTCGTCGGCAGCCCGAAGGTCGTGCAGCTCGGGAAGACGACGCCGATGAACGCGGAGAAGTTCGCCGGCCGGAAGTTCGACTTCAACAAGCCGGATCTCGGCGCGCGCCCGGGCACCGCCGCACCGACGATCTCGGAGGCGAGGCGTACCGAGCTCGCGCAGAAGTACCCGGACGGCGTCCGGTTCGACCGTTCCGGGCATCCGATCTTCACGCCATACGCCAAGGACCGCATCCCGGTCGCGGACATGACGGGGAACACGGCGGCGGACGTCAGGATGGCCGCCGAGCAGTCGAAGCTCTCGCTCGCCGAGCAGAAGAACTACACCTGGCACCACTCCGAGGACGGCAAGTACATGGAGCTCGTGCCGACGGACCTGCACGACGCGGTCAAGCACGAGGGCGGCGCAGCCGCGCTGCGGAACGGCACGACCGCGCTCGGGCGGCCCGGCGGCGTGTTCACCCCGTTCGAGCAGAAGGTCGCGGCCGGCGGTGCGGCCGCCGGTAGCGCCTCGACCAACCCCGCGACTGCGCAGGCGGCACCGTGATCGAGCTGCGTGAGCCGTCGCCACCGGCTTCGTCCGAGGACCTCGCGGCCGCCGATGCGCGACTGGCGGAGCTCGGTCATCGCATCCCGCCCAGCTATCGGGCGTTCCTGGCCGACCACGACGGCGGGATGCCGGTGCGCGACACGTTCCATCTCGAGCGGAACGGGCAGGCGGACGACGACTTCGTGCAGCAATTCCTCGGCGTGCGGCCGGTGCCGTCGCCGGGCGTCGACCTCGTCAAGGCGACGGAGCTGCTGGCGGAAGGCCTGCTGCCCGGTCTGCTCCCCATCGCGCGCGACCCGGTCGGCAACTACATCGTGATCGATACGCGGGAGGACCGCGACGGCCCCGTGCTGCTCTGGGACCACGAGGAGATCCCGGCCGAGCCGTCGGAGGAGAACGTCTATGAGCTGTCTCCCGACCTCGACGCGTTCCTCGACGGCTTGACCGAGTTCACACCACCCGAACCGAACCCGAAGAAGGGCGGCTGGCGGCGGATGTTCGGCCGGTGAGCGCGTTCACCATCGACCACGGCGGCGTGCTCGAGCCGCGCGCGGTGTTCGACGAGGGCGCGCTGTTCGGGGTCGTCGGGGGCGACCCGGTCATGACGGTGGCCTGGCGCGACGAGATCCCCGGTACCACGATCGACGAGGCCGTCGACGAGGACCTGCGGCTGATGGCCGACGCGCTGCTGGTCGATCGCGAGCGCGTCGAGCTGGGCGGGACGGAGTGCGTGCGGACGTTCGCGCTGCACCTTTCCGCCGGCGGAGCGGCAAGCGCCAGCGAGCAGTGGCGGCTGCTGGCCGGTGGGCGGCGGTGGACGGTGTCGGCGATGAGCACGCTCGCTGATCAGCCGGACTGGGGGCCGCGACTGGCGGCGGTCGCCGCGACGTTCCGGGCCGGATGACCGAGGTCGACGCCGAGACCGGCGAGGTCGTCGGGTCCGCGGCCGCGATCGCGGAGCTGATCGCGGCCGACGAGGCGTGGGCGGTCGCCCGGGAGCCGGCGTTCCGGGCATGGACCGAGGGGTCGGCGCCGGGCATCACGGTGCTCGGCGACCGCGATGACTGCGTGGTGCTCACGGACCGGCCCGACGGGACGCGGGCGCTGCTGCAGGTGGCGACCGGGCAGATGCCGGTCGCGCTCGCCGTGTGGGTCGGGCTCGGCCCCCGCGAGACGCCGGACCTCCCGGTGGTCCGGCTCGAGCCCGGCGCGATGTCGGTGGTGATCGGCCGCGGCCAGGCGCACGGGCACGGCCTCGAGCCCGAGGTGGCGAACGAGCTCCAGCGGCGGCTCGACGCCGGCGTCCGCCACTGGACGGTGTGCGTGCAGCGCGGCGGCTGGCGGCGCAACCTCGAGGTGCTGGAGGGCGACGGCGGGATCTGGCGGGTGCGGCCGGTCGACGAGCTGGTCGAGCTGGCGCCGACGACCAGCACGGCGATCGTCAGGGAGCTGCTGGCGCTGCTGACCGAGGCGACGAGGAGAGAGGACCGGCCCGCGGCCCCATGAGCGGACCGGCCCTGTCTCCATCGGACTGAGCGGCTAGCCGCTCAGGGTTCTGCCCCTTCCGGGGACAGCTGTGCGTTGGAGGAGAGGCGCACGACCGCTCCAACGCGGGCGCCCGATAGAACTTGCGGCTATCGCGCGTAGATGTCCAAGCCGCCCGCGGCGCCGAAGCCGAGACGCGCGTAGACGCGCGCCGCCGCCGGGGTGTCGGCGTGCAGATGGGCGAAGGTGGCGCCGTCCGCGAACCCCCGCGCGAGCAACCGCGAGCTGACGTGGGCGGCAATGCCGCGACGGCGCGCTGCGCCCACCACGGCGACGCCGGCGAGCAGCAGTGCGGGGCCCGCCTCGCCGTCGGAGCGGATCGTATGGGCGGTGGCGACCGGCTCGCCTCCCAGCGACGCGAGCACGGTGAGGATCCGCGGCGAGTCGAGGTGCGGCGCTGCCCACGGCCGCCCCTCCTCCGGATCGGTCTCGAACGCCTCGCCGTCGACCGCCAGCACCGCGTCGATGTCGTCAGGGCCAGCGGTGCGGATCTCCAGGCCGGGCACCTCCGGCGCGGCCCGCAGCGCACCCGCGGCGAGCGTCATCAGCGGCTGCGTGAACAGCCGGCGGCCGACGCGCCAGTCCATGCCCTCCGGCACCCGGAACCCCCACGGCAGGTCGCCGAAGAACGCGCGGGCGCCCTCGAGATCGGGGTCCGGGGCCGTCACGTCGGCCGAGTTCCACTGCGGTGCGGGGAGACCCGAGGAGCTCACCCGGATGCCACGCAAGCGCGCCGCGCCGCCTCGCAGCTCGCCCTCCACCTCGGCCGCATCGGCATGGGCGGCGTGGGCGTCCATCAGTACAGCCCCGTCGGCAGCCCACCGTCGGGCAGCGAGCCGTAGATCAGCAGTCGCGGTCGCGCCCCCAGCTCGAACACGGTCGCGCTCGCGTTCGGCGGCGAGCCGAGGCGCAGGGCGTCGGCGCCGGTGACGTGCGCCACAGCAGCGCGGATGCAGCCGCCGTGGCAGATGACGACCCACGGGCCGCCCACCATGATCAGCTCGTCCAGCGCGCCGGCCACGCGCCCGGCGAACTCCGACCACGACTCCCCATCCGGTGCCCGCCGTGTACCGCCGCGCCAGTTGGTCAGCTCGTCGCTCTGCGCGTCGATCTCCGCGGCCGTCTCACCGCCCCACGAGCCGACGTCGATCTCGCGCCAGCGCTCATCGAACCGTCCCGGCCGCAGGCCGATGAGCTCGGCCGTCTCGCGAGCCCGCGACAGGTCGCTGCACACGACACGGTCGTCCGGCACTCCGTTGACGATCGCGGCCAGCGCCCGCGCCTGCTCGCGCCCCAGGTCAGACAGCGGCGGGTCGAGCTGGCCCTGCAGGCGCTCCTCGGCGTTCCAGGTGGACTCCCCGTGGCGGACGAGGATCAGTCGATCGGAAGGTAGGATCACCCGCCCTATGTTCTCGAAAGTGCTGGTGGCGAACCGCGGCGAGATCGCCGTTCGGGTGATGCGGGCGCTCGATGAGCTCGGCATCCCGTCGGTGGCGGTGTACTCGGAGGCCGACCGTGAGTCCCAGCACGTGCGCCGCGCCGGCGAGGCATATCTGCTCGGCCCCGGGCCGGCGGCGGAGTCCTACCTGAACGTGGACAAGCTGATGGAGGTCATCGAGGCCTCGGGCGCCGAGGCCGTGCACCCCGGCTACGGCTTCCTGGCCGAGAACGCGGCGTTCGCCAAGCGCCTCGAGGACGCCGGGATCACGTTCATCGGGCCGCCGGCGTCGGCGATCGAGGCGATGGGCTCCAAGACCCGGGCCCGCGAGCTGATGAAGAAGGCCGGCGTCCCGATCGTGCCCGGCACCACCGAGCCGGTCGAGACGGTCGATGACGCCCGCAAGATCGCCGAGGAGATCGGCTACCCGATCGCCGTCAAGGCGGCCGGGGGCGGCGGCGGCAAGGGCTTCCGCGTCGCGCTGGAGGCCGACAAGCTCGAGGAGGCGTTCGAGGGCGCCGCCCGCGAGGGCGAGAAGTTCTTCTCCGACGCCACGGTGTACCTCGAGCGCTACCTCCCCGACCCGAGGCACGTCGAGGTCCAGGTGCTGGCCGACAAGCACGGCAACGTCGTGCACCTCGGCGAGCGCGACTGCTCGATCCAGCGCCGCCACCAGAAGCTGATCGAGGAGTCGCCGGCCCCGATGGTCGACGCCGAGCTGCGGGCCAGGATCGGCGACATCGCCGTCGAGGCGGCGCGCGCGGTCGGCTACCACTCGGCGGGCACGATCGAGGGGCTGCTCCAGGACGGCGAGTACTTCTTCCTGGAGATGAACACGCGCGTGCAGGTCGAGCACTGCGTGACCGAGGAGACGACCGGCGTCGACATCGTGCGCGAGCAGATCCTGATCGCCGCCGGCGAGGAGCTGAGCTTCGGCCAGGACGACGTCCGCTGGCACGGCCACGCGATCGAGTGCCGCATCAACGCCGAGGAGGCGGCCAAGAACTTCGCGCCCGCGCCGGGCACGATCACCGCCTACTTCGAGCCGTCGGGGCCCGGCGTGCGGGTCGACTCCGGCGTGCTGGCGGGCAGCGAGATCACGCCCCTGTATGACCCGATGATCGCCAAGCTGATCGTCTGGGACGCCGACCGCGAGAAGGCCACGCGGCGGATGGCCCGCGCGCTCGAGGAGTTCCAGATCGAGGGCGTGCGCACGCTGATTCCGTTCCACAAGGCGATCATGGCCTCCCGGCAGTGGGCCGACGCGGAGACGTGCCGCGACCTGATCGAGGATCGCAAGTGGCTCAAGGCGCTGGCGCAGCCGAAGCCGGAGGCGCCGGCCGAGGACGGCGCCGAGACCGTCGAGCGCGACTACCTGGTGGAGGTGTCGGGCAAGCGCTTCGAGGTCAAGGTGCGCGGCGAGGCGGCCGCGGTGGCCAACGGGAGCGCGCCGGCCCGCACCGCGCCCAAGCGCGAGCGGCGCGGCTCCGGCGGGGGCGGCGGCGGTGGCGACACGCTCACCTCGCCGCTGCAGGGCAACGTCTTCAAGGTGCTCGTCGAGCAGGGCGCCGAGGTCCAGGAGGGCGCGCTGGTCTGCATCATCGAGGCCATGAAGATGGAGAACGAGATCACGGCCCACAAGGCGGGGACGATCGAGGAGCTGCCGATCTCCGAGGGCGCCGCGGTCAAGAGCGGCGACACCCTTGCCGTGATCAAGTGAGCGACGAGCTCGACGCGCTCATCCACGAGGCGGCCGACTGGCTGCGCATCCCGTCGATCTCCGCCGGCGCCCGCAACGAGGCCGCGCTGCGCGAAGCCGCCGAGTGGGCGCTGCGCCGCATCCGTGCCGCCGGCGGCACCTGCGATCTCGTCGCCACGCCCGGCGGCGCCCCGCTGGTGGTCGGTGAGCTCCGCGCCGCTCGCGAGGACGCGCCGACCGTGCTCATCTACGGCCACTACGACGTCCAGGATCCCGGCGACGAGAGCGCCTGGACCACGCCCCCGTTCGAGCCCGAGATCCGCGACGGACGCCTCTACGCGCGCGGCGCCGCCGACGACAAGGGCAACTTCCTGCCGCTGCTGCACGTGGCCTGCGCGATGGCCGACGCCGGCGAGCTGCCGCTGCACGTACGCATCCTCATCGAGGGCGCAGAGGAGACCGGCAGCGACGACGTCAACGAGTGGGTGCTGGCCGACGAACGGGGTGCCGACTGCGCGATCGTGTTCGACTCCGGGATGGTCGATGCCGAGACGCCGGCGATCACGATCGCCACGCGCGGCATCGTGTTCGCGACGATCGAGGTCCGCACCGCCGACCGGATCGCCCACTCGGGCGTCTACGGCGGCGCGGCGCTGAACGCGTTCCACGCCCTGCACGCCGCGCTCGCCGCCGTCCTGCCCGGCCCGCACGGGCGCCCACCCGACGCGCTGCGCGCCGGCGCCACGCCGCCGTCCGACGCGGAACTGGCCGACTGGGACACGCTGCCCGACGGCGCCACCGAGCTGGCGCTCGCCGGCGCCCGCCCCGCCGACCCCGGCGCGGCCGACGAGTTCTATCTGCGCACCGGCGCCGAAGCCTCGCTCGACGTGCACCGCATCCAGGGCGGCGAGCCGCGCACGATCGTCCCGCCGGTCGCGTCGTGCGACCTCTCGGTCCGCCTGGCGCCCGGCCAGGACCCGCCCGCCATCTCCGCCGCGCTGGAGTCGCTGCTGCGCGACGCGCTGCCGGAGGGCGCCGAGCTCACCTACTCGGCGGTCACCGCGCCGCCGTCGCTGTTCGACCCGACGTCGGCGCCGATGGTGATCGCCCGCGACGCCTTCGCGCGCGCCTGTGGCCGCGACCCCGTTCTGATCCGCACCGGCGGCTCGCTGCCGATCCTCGACGCGTTCGTGCGGCGCGCCATCCCGGCCATCGTGTCGGGCTTCGGCCTGCCGCAGGACGCGTTCCACGCGCCCGACGAGTCGTTCGCGCTCTCGAGCTTCGAGCTCGGGCTGCGGTCGGCGCGGGCGCTGTACGAGGATCTCGCCGGGCTGCGATGAAGCACGCCGTCCTCGCCGGGCTCGCGACGGCGCTCCTGCTGGCACCGGCCGCGAGCGCCGACGTCGGCGCTCCCGGCGTCGGCGACCCGTACTTCCCGCGCGCCGGCAACGAGGGCTACGACGCCCTGCACTACGACCTGCGGCTCTCCTACACGCCGCGGCGCGACCGGCTTGCCGGCAGCGTCCGCATCCGGGCGCGCGCCACCGCCTCCCTGACCCGCTTCAATCTCGACCTCAAGGGGCTGCGCGTGCGCCGCGTGGAGGTCGACGGCCGGCGGGCGCGGTTCCGCCGCGCCGGCTCCGAGCTGCGGATCACGCCGGCCACGGAACTCGCCGCCGGGCAGGTGTTCACGGTCGGCGTCCGCTACGGCGGGCGCCCGCGCACCGTCACCCACTCGGTCATCGGCGGCGAGCCCTACGGCTTTGTGCACACGCGCGACGGCCAGTTCGTCGCCGCCGAGCCCGACGCGGCCTCGACCTGGTTCCCGTGCAACGACCACCCGTCCGACAAGGCGACGTACACGTTCCGGGTGACGGTGCCGAAGGGGCTGCGCACCGTGGCGAACGGGCGCCTCGTCTCGCGCTCAACGAAGGGTGGCCGGACCACGTTCGTGTGGAGCGAGGGCTCGCCGATGGCGACCTACCTGGCGACGATCGACACCGGCCGCTGGCGCATCCGCAGCGGCCGGACGCCGGGTGGCGTACCGCAGACCGTGGCCGTCGACCGCCGGCTCGCGCGCAAGCGACGCAACGCGGTCCGCAGCGTGTTCCGCACGACGGCCCGGGCCACCGACTTCGAGGCGAAGACGTTCGGCCCGTACCCGTTCGGCTCAACAGGCGCGATCGTCGACGACGCGAAGTTCCGCGGCCAGACGCTCGGCTTCTCGCTCGAGACCCAGACGCGCCCGGTGTACTCCGACGTGCGCGACAAGGAGACGATCGCCCACGAGATCGCGCACCAGTGGTTCGGCAACAGCGTGTCGCTGCGCAGCTGGGCCGACATCTGGCTCAACGAGGGCTTCGCCTCCTACGCCGAGTACCTGTGGATCGACCACACGACCGGTGCCGACGCGCACGACGTGTTCGTCGTGCAGTACCGGATCCCGGCCAAGGACCGCTTCTGGAAGGTCGTCATCGGCAACCCTGGGCGCAGGAAGATGTTCGACATCGCCGTCTACTACCGCGGGGCGATGACGCTGCAGGCACTGCGCGAGAAGATCGGCGACGGGCCGTTCTTCAACCTACTGCGCACGTGGGTGGCCACCTACCGGCACGGCAACGCCACCACGCAGCAGTTCATGACGCTCGCCGAACAGATCTCCGGGCAGGACCTCGGCCCCTTCTTCCAGACGTGGCTCTACACGCCGCGCAAGCCCAAGAGCTGGTGACCGCGCGGGTGTGGCAGGCCGCGCCGGACGAGGCGCGCGAGGTCGCCGGACTGCTCGCCGCGTTCCGCGATCACATGGGCTACGACGGCCCGGACGACGCCGCGTTCCTGGCGTCGGTCGAGCGGCTGATCGGCCGCGACGACAGCGAGTACCTCCTGGCCGCGGCCGGCGACGGGCATCCGCGCGGCGTCGCCCAGGTCCGCTACCGCTGGGGGATCTGGTGGGACGCCGAGGACTGCTGGCTCGAGGACCTCTACGTCGCCGACGACGCTCGCGGGGCGGGGCTGGGCCGTGCGCTGACGGAGGCGGTCATCGAGCGCGCCCGCGAGCGCGGCTGCCGCCGCGTGGAGCTGGACGTCAATACGGAGAATCCCGCTGCGATGCGTCTCTACAGGTCGCTTGGCTTCGAGACCGGCAAGACCGGTGGCCAGGACCTGCTGATGCGCAAGCGGCTCTAACGGACCGGCCGCGGGCGGGTCTTGCCCGGGCACAGTGTCAGGCTCGCCCGGACCAGCTCGCGCTGACGCGCATGCTGGTCGCGCTGCGTCGCCAGCATCTCGCGGAGAGCGGTGGCGCGCACCTTGTCTGAGGGCTGCGGGGTCATGTGCGGAGAATCGCCCAAATCGGTCGAAACTTGATAGCGGGCGAACCTGTTACTCCGGGTGCGGTTAACCCCCCGGGGCGGATCACCGCATCCGGTCGAGCACGAGCCGCAGGTCGTCGACGGTTGTCCGCGGGTTCACCAGCGCCAGGCGGGCGACGGCCTCGCCGCCGACGGTGGTCGGCATCACCATCGCCGTGCCGTCCGCTCGCAGGTCTTCGGCCCAGCGGTCATAGTCGTCCGCGCCCCAGCCGCGGCGACGGAACACGAGCACGGTCAGCTCGGGCTCGCGCAGCAGCTCGAGCTCCGGCCGCGAGCGGATCTCGTCGGCGCCCGCGCGCGTCACCGCGAGCGTCGTCTCGACCGCCTCGGTGACCGCATCGGTGCCGTTGACCGCGAGCGTGAACCAGAACGGCAGGCCGCGCGCCCGGCGCGTGAGGTGAACGGCGTAGTCGGACGGGTTGAAGGCCGCGTCGTCGGCGTACAGCGCCTCCAGGTAGGACGCGTGCTGGCGGTGGGCAGCGCGGGCCAGCCCCGGCTCGCGGTAGACCAGCGCACAGCAGTCGAACGGCGAGAACAGCCACTTGTGCGGGTCGACGATGAAGGAGTCCGCGCGCTCGATCCCGGCCAGGCGCTCGCGCGCGCTCGGCGCGCACAGGGCACCGAGGCCGTAGGCGCCGTCGACATGCAGCCAGATGCCGCGCTCGCCGCACACGGCGGCGATGCCGGCCAGGTCGTCGATCAGCCCGAGGTTGGTCGTGCCCGCCGTGGCGACCACCGCGTAGACGCCGTCGCCGTCCGCGTCGAGCGCCTCCGCCAGCGCGTCGCCGGTCAGTCGCTCGCCGGGCACGTCGAGCGCCGCGGAGTCCATCACGCCGAGCATCGTGCGCACCGACGAGTGCACCTCGGCGCCGCACGCCACCCGCGTCGCGCTGCGCCCGGCCGCCCGGGCCGCCGCGCGCGCCGAGTGCAGCGCCGACAGGTTGCCGTTGGTGCCGCCCTGGACGAAGCAGCCGCCGGCCGTGTCCGGGAACCCGGCGATCGCAGCCAGCCACGCCAGTGCCTCGTTCTCCGCGTGGACCAGGCCGGCTCCCTCCAGCCACGTGCCGCCGTAGACCGAGTTGACCGACAGCAGCACGTCGGCGAGCGCGGCCGCCGGCGCCTGGGCCGAGGGGATGAACGCGAGGTAGCGCGGGTGGTCGACCTGGATCGCCGACGGCAGCAGCCGGCCGAGCAGCAGCTCCGCGGCCCGCTCGGCGCCGAGCCCGCCGGCGCTGATCGCGGGCGCGAACTCGCCCGGCTCGGCGGTCCGGCCCAGCGGGGGCGGGTCGGCTGCGAGCCGCGCGCGCACCGCGGTGAGGACCGCCTCCTCGAGCCGCGGGTCGCGGTCGTGCAGGCTCACGCGACGCGCTGGACGTTCTCGGCGTGGATCGCCTTCTGCGCGGCGCTGCGGCGCGCCAGCGGCAGCTTGGCCGCCTCACCGTCGGACAGCAGGGCCTCCAGGTACGCGCGGTCCTCGCGCAGGATCGCCGCCGCGCGCTGCCCGTCGATCGGCGCACCGTGGCCGGGCACCACGTGGTCGGCCTCCTCGACCAGCGGCTCGAGCCGGCTCAAAGTGGCCAGGTACGCGCTCGCGGATCCCATGATCGACAGCATCGGGATCTCGATCGGCGACAGGTAGTCGCCGCACACCAGCACGCGCGCCCACGGCACCCAGATCGCCATCCCGTCCTCGGTGTGGCCGTCGGCCGGTTGCAGCTCGAGCTCGCGGTCGCCGACCTCGACCTTGCCGGGCACCGGCAGCCGCTGCGCGCTCGGAAGCGACAGCGGCTTCGGGCGCTCGACGTAGAACTCGTCGTCGAACTCGCGCAGCTTGCGCTGGGCGTTGCCGGGCTCGGCGACCAGGCGCCCCGCGGTCGTCTCGGCGCAGCCGAGCGGCGCCTCGGGGAACGAGTAGCGGCCGAGCAGGTGGTCCCAGTCGCCGTGCGTGGCGAGCAGGCCGACGACGGTGAAGTCGGCCTGCTCGGCGAGCGCGGGGATGATCTCCAGCTCGTCCGGGAAGATCGGCGAGTCGATGCAGAACGCCTCGCCGGCGCTACGGACGAGCGTGCAGGTGGTCTGGTAGGCGCGGGAGGTGGCGACGACGACGTCGGCGTGGAGCCCGACGGCCCTCACGCCGCCCCGAGCAGCCGCGCGGCCTCGAGCAGCGACTTGACCTCGGCCGTCGGCTTCTTGGCGCCCGCCTCGAGCGTCTGGCCGGAGCGGTTCACCCAGATCACCGGGATCTTGAGCTTGATGCAGGGCTCCACGTCGTAGTAGTAGCTCTCGGCGACGTGCACCCAGCCCTTCTTCCCGCCGATCCGGCGCTCGGCCTCCTTGAAGTGCGCAGGGTCCGGCTTGTAGGAGCGCACCTGCTGGGCGGTCACCACGAGGTCGAAGTCGACCTTGAAATGGCGGCGCGTCTGCCCGAGCAGCTTGTCGTCGATGTTGGAGATCAGCCCGATCTCGAACTTCTTCGCGAAGCGGTCGAGCTGCGTGTTGGTCTCCTTGAACGGCGGCCAGCGCATCACCGAATCCGGCAGGAAGCCGGACCGCGAGGGCTCGAGGGGCCAGCCGAGCTCGCGCGAGATGTTGACCGCGGTGCGGCGCAGCACCTCGGCGTACAGCTCGTAGGACCCGCCCTTGATCTCCTGCTGTTGTTGCAGGAAGAGCGGGATCAGCTCATCGCGCGACAGCGTGTAGCCATCGCGATCGGCCTCCTTGGAGAACGCGTCGAACGCGCCGGTCTCCCAGTCGATGAGAGTGCCGTAGACATCGAACGTGACGAAGGTGACTTCCTTGGGCAGCGGCATGCGGCCGTGCATTTTGGCACGAGGGCGTAACAAGCCGTCCGGCTCGGGGCGTAACTGAGGCGATGACGCGAACCGACGCAGAGCTCCTGATCGCTTCGCGGGACGACCCGCGTGCGTTTCGCGAGCTGTACGACCGGTGGGCGGAGCGGCTGCTCGCCTACTTCTACCGGCGGGTCCTCGACGCCGAGGTGGCCGCCGACCTGCTGGCCGAGACGTTCGCGGTCGCGTTCGAGCGCCGGCGGCGCTTCCGCGACGTCGGCAGCCCCGGCGGCGCCTGGCTCTACGGGATCGCCGCCAAGGAGCTGTCGCACTGGTTCCGGCGCCAGGCGGTCGAGCAGCGCGCGGTCCGCCGCCTGGCGATCGAGGTCCCGGTGCTCGACGACGAGTCGATCACCCGCATCGAGGCGCTCGCCGACATGGAGGTCCACCGCGCGGCGCTCGCGACCGCGTTGGAGCGGATGGGCGCCGGCGAGCGCGACGCCGTCCAGCTCCGCGTGGTCGAGGAGATGGGCTACGCCGAGATCGCCACCGCGCTCGACTGCACCGAAGCCGCCGCCCGCACGCGGGTGCACCGCGGCCTGGCGCGCTTGAACCACCTGATGGAGGCAACCCCGTGAGCGAGATCCCGTTCGTCAACGCGCTCGGCGACGAGATCGAGCGCGCCGCCCGCCGCCACCGCGGCCGCGTGCGCCGCCGCATCGCGTTCGGCGCCGTCGCCTTCGCGATCGCCGCCAGCGGCGTCGCCGCCGCCTCGGGCGTCTTCAGCTCGGCGACACCGGAGCAGCTCGCGACGTCCGGCATCAGCTGCTACAGCGCGGCCGACCTCAAGCACTCCGACGTGACCGTCCTCTCCACCGGCACCGCCGCGCCGATCGACGCCTGCCGCCGCGCGACGGGAACCAGCGGGCCGCTCGTCGCGTGCGCCGGCCCTGCCGTGATGGTGTTCCCTGGCTCGCCGGGTACGTGCGAGAAGCTCGGGCTGAAGCCGCTGCCCGCGGCCTACGACGTCGCCCGCCGCAAGGTCAACCGGCTCGGCCGGAAGGTCGCCGCGATCGAGGCGACGAAGGACTGCTGGGATCCGCAGCAGCTCGCCGCGCGCGTCCAGGCGCTGCTCGACCGCACGCCCGGCTGGCGCGCGTGGCGTACGCGCGTGCGCTCACCGCTCGCGGAGGGGCGGTGCGGGATGGTCACCCACGACGCCGGCGCCGTCGACGGGACGGTCGACCCCCGGACGCGCACGGTGCTCGTGATGCGCGGAGCCGCGCGGTCGACGCTCGCGCTCCTGGACCGCCTGGGCGACCTGGCGACCGCCTCAACCGCGCGCTGCTACGACCGCGCCGGCGCCGAGGCGCTGGCGCGCGACCGGCTTGCCGCGAGCGGCCGCACGGTGACGTTCCGCGTCGAGCACCTCGAGGGCGGCTCGGTCCAGCCCTTCCAGGACCGCATCGACGACGGGTGTTCGGTGATCCCGGGCTTCGGCGCGGCGGACGACGGCTACGGGATCGTGGTGACGATCCGGGAGTGAGTGCCGGTGCACTAGCATCGGCGCCCTTCATGGACCTCCTGGAGTATCAGGGCAAGCAGCTGTTCGCCCGCCACGGGGTGCCGGTGCCGTCCGGCTCTCCCGCCACCACCGTTGAGGAGGCGGTCGCTGCCGCCGACGAGATCGGCTATCCCTGCGTCATCAAGGCGCAGGTGCAGATCGGAGGCCGGGGCAAGGCCGGCGGCATCAAGGTCGCCCAGGACCGCAGCGAGGCCGAGACGCACGCCGAGGCGATCCTCGGCATGGACATCCGCGGCCACACCGTGCACGAGGTGTGGGTGGAGGCAGCGTCGGACATCGCGTCCGAGTACTACGCCTCGATCGTCTTCGACCGCTCGGCCAAGCGCCCGCTGGTCATGCTCTCGACGCAGGGCGGCATGGATATCGAGGAGGTGGCCGAGCGCGACCCGAACGCGATCGCCCGCCTGCACGTGGACCCGCTGCTCGGCTTCCAGGACTTCCATGCACGCCGGCTTGCCTTCGAGGCGGGCGTTGACGGCGACGTCGTGCGCCCCATCGGCGCGCTCCTGAACCGCTTGTACGACGCGTTCGTCGGCGAGGAGGCGATGCTCGTCGAGGTCAACCCGCTGATCGTCACCGGCGACCGGCAGGTGACGGCACTCGACGCCAAAGTCACGCTCGATGACAACTCGCTGTTCCGGCACGCCGACAACGCCGGCCTGCGCAACACCGAGGGCGAGGATCCGCAGGAGCGCATGGCGCGCGAGCGCGGGCTGACCTACGTCAAGCTCGACGGCAACGTCGGCATCCTCGGCAACGGGGCCGGTCTCGTGATGTCGACGCTCGACGTCGTGGCCCAGGCGGGCGGCAGCCCCGCCAACTTCCTCGACGCCGGGGGCGGCTCGAAGGCGGAGGCGATCACCCAGGCCGTCGAGGTGATCCTCTCCAACGAGAACGTCACCGCCGTGCTGTTCAACATCTTCGGCGGCATCACGCGCTGCGACGAGGTGGCCAAGGGGCTGATCGAGGCGTTCGCCCAGATCAAGCCCGACGTGCCGTTCGTCGTGCGCCTGGACGGGACCAATGACAAGGAGGGCCGCGCGCTGCTCGCCGAGGCGAACCTGCCCAACGTCCACACCGAGGCGACGATGCTCGACGCCGCCCGCCGCGTCGTGGAGCTGGCCGGATGAGCATCCTCGTCGGCAACGACACGCGCCTCTGCGTCTCCGGCATCACCGGTCGCGAGGGCACGTTCCACACGCTCAACAACCGCAACTACGGCACCAACGTGGTGTCCGGCGTCACGCCCGGCAAGGGCGGCCAGGACGTCGAGGGCATCCCGGTCTTCAACACGTTCCACGACGCCGTGGCCGAGACCGGCGCCAACACGGCGATGATCTTCGTGCCGCCGCGCTTCGCGGCCGACTCGATCCTCGAGGCCGAGGACGCCGGCATCGAGCTCGTGGTGGCGATCACCGAGGGCATCCCCGCGCACGACGAGCTGCGCGTCTACAACCACCTCGCCCGCAACGACGACGTGCGGCTGATCGGCCCCAACTGCCCGGGCATCCTCTCGCCGGGGAAGGCCAACGTCGGGATCATCCCGGCCGCGTTCTTCAGCGAGGGGAACGTCGGCGTCGTGTCCCGCTCGGGCACGCTGACCTACCAGATCGGCAACGAGCTGGCCCAGCGCGGCTTCGGCAACTCGAGCATCGTCGGCATCGGCGGCGACCCGGTGCCGGGCTCGAGCTTCATCGACATCATCGCCCTGTTCGAGGCCGACGACGAGACCGAGCTGATCGTGATGGCCGGCGAGATCGGCGGCTCCGCCGAGGAGGAGGCGGCCGACTTCATCGCCGAGAACGTCTCGAAGCCGGTGGTCGCCTACATCGCGGGCTTCACGGCCCCGCCGGGCAAGACGATGGGCCACGCCGGCGCGATCGTGTCCGGCACCGCGGGCACCGCGGTGGCCAAGCAGGAGGCGCTGGAGGCGCGCGGCGTGCGCGTCGGCCGGACGCCGACGGAAGTGGCGGAGATCGCCGCCGAGATCGCGGGCTCGCTCAAGACGGCGTGACCTACACCTCCCCCCTCGCCGAATCGCTTGCGTCCGACGTCCTCGAGCGCTTCCAGCGGTACGTGCAGGTGGACACGCAGTCGCAGCGCGACCGCGAGGGATCGCCGAGCACGCCGGGCCAGCTCGACCTCGCGCGCGTGCTCGTCGACGAGCTGCACGAGGCCGGGCTGACCGACGCGGCGCTCGACGAGAACGGATACGTGTACGCGACGCTTGACGGCCCGGCGAGCGCGCCGGTGATCGGTCTCCTCGCGCACATGGACGTCAGCCCCGACGCGCCGGCGGACGGCGTCGTGCCGATCGTCCACGCGAACTACGCCGGCGGGGCGATCCAGCTCCCGTGCGGGGACACCGTGCTCGACCCCGAGCAGATGCCGGTGCTGGCCGGAAAGCTCGGGCACGACATCGTCACCTCGAGCGGTGACACCCTGCTCGGCGCCGACGACAAGGCGGGCGTGGCCGAGATCATGGCCGCCGTCGCCTGGCTCGCCGCGCACCCGGACGCTCCGCGGCCGACCCTGCGCGTCGGCTTCACGCCCGACGAGGAGATCGGCGAGGGCGCGACGCTGTTCGACATCGAGCGCTTCGGCGCGCGCTGCGCATACACGCTCGACGGCTCGCAGCCCGGCGAGCTCCAGGACGAGACGTTCAGCGCCGTCGAGGTGTCGCTGACCGTCTACGGGGTCGACATCCATCCCGGTTGGGCGACTGGAAAGCTCGTCAACGCCGCGCGCCTGGCGGGCCGCATCCTCGCCGAGCTGCCGTCCGACCGGCTCACGCCGGAGACGACATCCGGCCGCGAAGGGTTCATCCACCCGTACGAGATCGAGGGCAGCGCGAGCCGCGCCGTCGTGCGCGCGATCGTGCGCGACTTCGACGACGACAAGCTGCACCAGCACGTCGCGCTGCTCACCAAGACCGCCACCGAGGTCGTCGCGTCCGAACCGCGAGCCCGTCTCGACGTCAAGGTCAAGCCGCAGTACCTGAACATGCGCCGGCACATCGACAAGGTGCCGGAGGTCGTGGAGCGCGCCGAGCAGGCGATCCGCGCCGAAGGTCTCGAGGTCGTGCGCGAGCCGATCCGCGGCGGGACGGACGGGTCAGTGCTCAGCGAGCGCGGGCTCCCGACCCCGAACCTCTTCACCGGCGGCCACGAGTACCACTCGGTGCGCGAGTGGGCCTCCGTGCAGGACATGGCGTCGGCTGCGGCCGTGATCGTGCGGCTGGCGGAGGCCTGGGCGCCGTAGGTCTCCGCGGGCGAACGTCAACTGCTGCTGGGTAGGGGAGCAGGTGCGCCCGCGGCTGTGTGCATTTCGTCGCAATGCGTCGCCCGCGGCGTCGGTGCGTGCGACGAAACGCATCCTCTGGCGTGGGTTTCGTCGCACGCGCCGCCGGCCGCGATCGATGCGTGCGACGAAACCCACACGATCGAGCCAGCAGTTCGTCGCACTCGATCGTCCGGCCGCGCGTTGATGCGTGCGACGAAATCGTCTCGGCTATAGCCAGACAATCGTCGCACGCAACGCGCGCCGGCGCGACGGTGCGACGAAATACTGGCTCGATCGTGTGCGGAAACGTCGCACGCATCGCGCGGCCGCGCGGCGCGTGCGACGAAATCCACGCCAGAGGTGCGGATTCGTCGCACGCGACCGCGCCGCGGCCGACGAGTGCGACGAAATGCACACAGCGCGGGCGCTCCTGCTCCCCTACCCAGCAGCAGTTGACGTTCGCTCGCGACGCCGCTTCCGCTCGATCCCCACCCCGCCCATCAACGAGAACGCCCGCACCCGGATCATCGGCGCATCAGGCAGCGGCGGCAGCTTGTCGTTCGGCCCACCGTTGGTGCCCATCAGCGCGAAGCCGCTGAGCTCGACCGACACGCCCTCGGGGACCGTGATGCCGACCCCGCCCATCACCGCCACGGCGGTGATCACGACGTCCTCGGCCAGCTCGGCCTCGCGCAGGTCGATCTCGGCGCCGCCCATCAGCGTGACCACGTTCGTGCGTCGCGGTGGCCGCCAGCGGCCCTTGCGGGCGGCGCCGCCCATCACGGCGACGATCCAGCCGCGGTCCCGGGTCTCGAGCGCTCGGCTCGGCCCGGGGGCGTCCGGCAGGTCGGCGGTGATCGCGTCGAGGTCGCGGTGCGTGCGAGCGGCGTCGGCGCGCTCCACTCGCTCGGCCAGCTCCTCGAGCGTCAGGCGCCCCTCGCCTCCGGCCACGCGCAGCCGCGCGACCGCGCGCTCGCGATCGGCGTCGGAGACCAGCAGCTCTGGACTCTCGCCCACGCGAGGCACGGTACCCCGGGCGGCGTACGGACCCCAGTACGGCCACCCCCACTGTGGCGCTGGGGTCGACGGCGCTACATTCGCTGCACGATGAAGTGAGCGCCCCCGTCTTTCCCCTTTCTCGCGACGGAGGACCTCATGTTGAAGGCATCGGACCTACGCGCCGCCCACGGCGACGCGACCCTCTTCGAAGGACTCAATCTCACACTGTCGGGCGACCGGCGCGTCGGCCTCGTCGGCCCGAACGGCACCGGCAAGACCACGCTCCTGCGGCTGCTGGCGGGCGTCACCGCTCCAGAGCACGGCAGCGTCGCGCTCGGCCCGGGCGACCGGATCGGCTACCTGCCGCAGGAGCCGCCGGGCCCGGAACTGACGATCGACCGGCTGCTCGGCGCCGCGCTCGGCGAGGTCTGGGAGCTGCACGGCGAGCTCGAGCGGCTGGAGTCCCAGCTCGCCGATCCCGCGGCGCTGGCCGCCTACGGCGACGCGCAGGAGCGCTACGCCGCGCTCGGCGGCTGGGCGCTGAACGCGCAGCTCGACGGCGCGCGCGACGCGCTCGGCATCGCCCACGTCCCGCTCGACGCGCCGCTCGGCGAGCTCAGCGGCGGCGAGGCGGCCCGCGCGCTGCTGGCCGGCGTACTGCTCGCGCAGCCGACGGTGCTGCTGCTCGACGAACCGACCAACCACCTCGACCTCGAGGGTCTGGAGTGGCTCGAGCAGTTCCTCACCGGGTTCGCGGGCTCGGTGCTCGTGGTCTCGCACGACCGCCGGTTCCTCGACGCGACGGTCACGCAGATCCTCGAGCTCGACGGCGGCGGGCTGACCGCGTACGAGGGCGGCTACACCGCGTACCGCGACGAGAAGGCGCGCCGGGCCGAGCGGCTCGAGCTGGCGTACGAGGCCCAGCACAAGCGCCACCGGCGCCTGGAGGCGGACATCGCGGCCACGCGCGGGTACGCGCAGCACACCGAGAACACGGTGAGCCGGGCCGAGGCGCCGCGCCTGAAGCGCTACGCGAAGAAGGTGGCCAAGAAGGCCCAGGCGCGCGAGCACCGGCTGCGCCGCGAGCTCGAGTCCGACGAGCACATCCAGAAGCCGCGGCACGTGGGCAAGCTCAAGGTCGAGCTCGACGGCAGCGCCGGCGGCCGGCTCGTCGCCGCACTCCGCGGCGTGAGCGGCGGCTGGGACGGCGAGCCGCTCCTGCAGGACGTCGACCTGACCGTCCACGGCCGCGACCGCATCGCCATCACCGGCCCGAACGGCGCCGGCAAGACCACGCTGCTGGCGCTGCTCGACGGAACGCTGGAGCCGCTGGCCGGCGCGGTCGATCGCCCGGTCCGCGCGGCGGTGCTCCCGCAGGGCGCCGACGCGCTGCCCGCCGACGTGCCCGCGGTGGCGTTCGTGCGCGAGCACGCCGATGTGCCGGAGGGCGAGGCACGGCGCCTGCTCGGCCACTTCGGGCTGGAGGGCGACGCCGCCCTGCGGCCGCTGGGCCGCCTGAGCCCCGGCGAGCGAGCCCGCACCGCGATCGCCGCGATGGTCGCGGCCCGCGCCGAGGTGCTGCTGCTCGACGAGCCGACCAACCACCTCGACTTCCCGTCGCTCGAGGTGCTCGAGGGCGCGCTGCGCGAGTATCCGGGCGCGATCGTCGCCGTCTCGCACGACCGCGCGTTCCTCGACGCGATCGGCACCGACCGCCGCCTGCGCGTGGCGGGCGGGGCGGTGGTCGAGTCGTAGACTGCGACCCATGGCCGACACGATCTCCTTCGCCCGCGGGGCGCCGTCGCTGGACATCGTCGACGTGGAGGGCCTGCGCGAAGCCGCGCAGCTCGCGTTCGACAACGATCCGGCCGGGACGACCGCGTACGGGACGTCAGTCGGCTACGTGCCGCTGCGCGAGTGGGTCGCCGAGCAGCACGGCGTCGGCGTGGACCAGGTGCTCGTCACCAACGGCTCGATGCAGGCCGACGCGTTCCTGTTCCAGCTGCTGGTCAACGCCGGCGACGCGGTGGTCGTCGAGTCGCCGACCTACGACCGCACGCTGCTGAACCTCAAGAACCGCGGCGCCGACATCCGCATGGTCCCGCTGGAGACCGACGGGATCGACGTCGACGGCCTCGAGATCCTGCTGCGCGACGAGGGCGTGCGGCCCACGCTCGCCCACGTCATCCCGAACTTCCAGAACCCCGCCGGCTACACGCTGAGCGGGCCGAAGCGCGAGAAGCTGCTGACGCTGGCGCGCGACTACAACTTCACGCTGTTCGAGGACGATCCGTACATCGCGATCCGCTTCGAGGGCGAGAGCCTGCCGACGATGCTCTCGCAGGACGACGCGGGCCAGGTGGTCTACGCCTCGTCGTTCTCCAAGACCGTCTGCCCCGGCATCCGCGTCGGCTACCTGGTCGGCCCGGCGGCGGTGATCAAGCAGATCCAGGGGATCGCCACCAACACGTACATCTCGCCGAACATGGTCGCCGAGTCGATCGTCAACCAGTTCGTGCGCTCGGGGCGGATGGACAGCGCGGTCGCCACCGTCAAGAACGCGCTGCGCGACCGGCGCGACACGCTGGTGGCCGCGCTCGAGCGCGAGCTGCCGGAGGCGACGTTCAGCCCGCCGTCGGGCGGCTACTTCATGTGGGTCGAGCTGCCCGAGGAGGTCAGCGTGGCCGAGCTCGAGACGGCGGCGGCCGAGCGCGGCGTGATCTTCGTCAAGGGCACCGACTTCCTGCTGGAGGGCGGCGAGAACACGCTCCGGCTCGCCTACTCCGGCGTGACGCCCGCGCAGATCGACGAGGGCATCACGCGGCTCGCCGAGGCGGCGCGGTCGATTGGCGTCGCTGCATAGCTACGGGCCGCATCCGTCACAGGTCTGCGAGCTGTTCGCGGCGGACGACCCCGCGGGCGTCGCCGTGCTCGTGCACGGCGGGTTCTGGCGGGCGCGCTACGGCCGCGATCTCGAGCACGCGATCGCCCGCGACCTCGTCGCCCGCGGCTGGGCGGTGTGGAACATCGAGTACCGGCGGCTCGGCGACGGCGGCGGCTGGCCGGCGACCTACGACGACGTCCGCGCCGCGATCGAGGCGCTCCCGCTGACCGCCGACAACGTCGTGGCGATCGGCCACTCCGCCGGCGGGCACCTCGCCGTGCGGGCGGCGGCGGACGTGCCGCTGGCGGGCGTGGTGTCACAGGCCGGCGCGCTCGACCTCTACGAGCTCTTCCGCCGCGGGGCGTCCGACAACGTCGTACGGCAGTTCCTCGGCGGCACGCCGGACGAGGTGCCCGAGCGCTACGCGGCCGCGACGCCGCGGCCACCGCACGGAACCCCGCTGCTGCTCGTCCACGGCGCGCTCGACGAGGATGTGCCGGTGGAGATCTCGCGCTCGTTCGGCGGCGGCGACCTGGTCGTGATCGACGATGAAGGCCACATGGAGCATCTCGACCCCGGCTCGAAGTGCTGGAGGGCGGTGATCGAGTGGCTGTGACGCGCGAGCAGGCCGCGGCACTCGACGCGGCCGATCCGCTGGCCGGCTTCCGCGAGCGGTTCGTGCTCGGCGACGGCGACCGGATCTACCTCGACGGCAACTCGCTCGGGCGCCTGCCCGTGGCCACGCGCGACCGGCTCCGGGCCGGCGTGGACGAGTGGGGCGAGCGGCTCGTGTCCGGCTGGCCGGACTGGATCGACGTCCCCGCCCGGACCGGCGACCTGCTCGCCGAGCACGTGCTGGGCGCCCGGGCCGGGGAGGTGCTGGTCGGCGACTCGACCACCGTGAACCTGTACAAGCTGTGCGCCGCGGCGCTCGACCTGCGCGCCGGCCCGCTGGTCATCGAGCGCGGCAGCTTCCCGACCGACCGCTACGTGCTCGAGGGCCTGGCCGCCCAGCGCGGGCTGGAGCTGCGGCTGGTCGACGACGTCGGGTCCGCGCTCGACGGCGCCGCGCTCGTGGTGCACTCGCACGTGGACTACCGCAGCGGCGCGATCGCAGACATGGCGGAGCTGACCGAGCGCGTCCACGCCGCGGGCGCCAGGATCGTCTGGGACCTCTGCCACTCGGCCGGCGCCGTGCCGGTCGACCTGCACGCGAACGGTGTCGACCTGGCCGTCGGCTGCACCTACAAGTACCTCAACGCAGGCCCCGGGGCGCCGGCGTTCCTGTACGTCGCCGCGGAGTTGCAGGACCGGCTGCGCTCGCCGATCTGGGGCTGGTTCGGGCAGCGCGACCAGTTCGCGATGGAGCGCGGCTACGACCCGCTGGACGGGATCGGCCGCTTCGCCGCCGGCACACCGACGGTCCTGGCGCTGGCCGCCGTCGAGGAGGGCGTGCGGATCACCGCCGAGGCCGGCGTCGAGCGGCTGCGGGAGAAGTCGGTCGCCCAATGCGAGCTGATCGTCGCGCTGCACGACGAGTGGCTGGCGCCGCTCGGCTTCGAGCTCGGCTCACCGCGCGATGCGGCCCGGCGCGGCTCGCACGTCTCGATCCGCCATGCGGAGGCGTGGCCGATCTGCCGCGCGCTGATCGAGCGCGCCGATGTCGTACCGGACTTCCGTGGGCCGGACGCGATCCGGCTCGGGGTCGCCCCGCTCTACACCCGCTTCGTCGACGTCTACGACGCGCTCGACCGCCTGCGCGGCCTCGTCGAGCGCGGCGATCAGCGCCTCGTTCCGCAGGAACGAGGGCGGATTACGTAGTTTCGCCCTCCGGTCACGGAAACCCCGCCCGTGACCTGCGGTCGACGTTACATCACCTGCCGTACCGCTCCTTCGCGAGCACGAGCTGCTCGGGCAGCGCGGTGCGCGGGGGCGGCGACGGGTCGGCGAGCACCGACACGGTCTCCGACACCGAGCGGGTGAGCGTCGCGTCGCCGTCGTCGAACACCACCACCACGTGCTCGGCGTCGGCCTCGCTGACCTTGCCCTCCTTGCCCGGGGCGAAGCCCTCGTTCTTGAACAGGTGCAGCAGGTCCTCGGCCTCGTTCTCGAAGCGCAGGACCGTCACCTTGGCCCCTTCCTCGACGTCGGCCAGCGGCACGCCCTGGACCCGGTCGCCGGGCGTGATCGGGTGCCCGTGCGGACACGTCTTCGCGTCGCCGATCGCCGCTCGCATGCGCTCCTCGAGCTTGGGCGACATCGCGTGCTCGAGCCGCTCGGCCTCCTCGTGCACGTCATCCCACGGGATCCCCAGCACGTCGGTGAGGAAGCGCTCGATCAGCCGGTGGCGGCGGACGATGCCCTCGGCGTGCTCGAGCCCGCTGTCGGTGAACGCCAGGATCTTGTCCGGCCCACGCGTGACGTAGCCGTCGCGCTCCAGCCGGCCGATCATCTCGTGCACGGTCGGCGCGGACAGCTGCATCGCGCGAGCGACGTTCGCGCCGGTCATCGGCAGCCCTGCTTCGTGGAGCCAGAAGATGACCTGCAGGTACTCCTCTTCGGCGACGGTCACGTGGTCCTGGGACATGACCTGAGCATATCCTCCGCCCGATGCGCATCGATGCCACGACGCGGGCGCTCGTGACCGGAGCCTCGCGCGGGATCGGCAGGGCGACGGCCGCCGCGCTGGCCGCCCGCGGCGCCGCCGTCGGCCTGCTGGCGCGCTCCGAGGGCGAGCTTCAGGCGCTGGCCCGCGAGCTCGGCCCGCGAGCCGTGGCGCTGCCCGCCGATGTCGGCGACCGCGAGCAGGTGCGCCACGCCGTCGACCGTTTCATCGAGCAGAGCGGTGGGCTCGACCTCGTGGTCACCAACGCCGGGATCGCCCACTACGGGCCGTTCCTGGCCCAGGACGTCGAGCTCGTCGAGCGGATGACCCGCGTGAACTGGCTCGGCACCGTCTACACGGTCGACGCCGCGCTCGGGCACCTGATCGATCGCGCGCACGGCCACATCGTCGTGGTGTCCTCCGGCGCCGGGCTGCGCTCGTTCCCGTGGGCGGCAGGGTACGGGGCCACGAAGTCCGCCCAGCGCGGCTTCGCCGAGGCGCTGCGCCACGAGCTGAGCGGCTCGGGCGTGTCGGTCACCACCGTCTACCCGGGCGAGATCGCCACCACCCTGCACGACCACGAGAAGGACGCGCTGCCCGACTGGTACCACGGCGGCGAAGCGGCGGCCGACACCGAGCGGCTGGCGGCGGCGATCCTGCGCGGCGTCGAACGCGACCGCCGCGCGGTCCACTACCCGCCGATCGTCCGCCTGCTGGGACTCAACGGCCTCGCCCCGCGGGCGACCGACGCGATCCTCCGGCGCCTGCGGGGTGGCACCGCCGCGCCACGTCGCGATTGACTGGGCCCGTGCGATGCGGCGCTCAGCTCGATGGCCGCGAAACGCCGGCTGTCGGCCGCCAGCGCAGCCCGAGCTCGCTTCCTGCTCTCTCGGCGGCGGCGAGTAGCGCTTCGCCCTCCGGAGCGGGCAGCAGGAGCTGAGCCAGTTCGTGCCGCGCGATCGCAAGATAGGCCCGCGCGTCCATGCGCTCGCAGAGCGCGACCGCATCGCGGTAGTGGCGCTCGGCCTCGTCTGCCCTGCCCAGGGTTCTCGCCAAGCGCCCGAGCGCCCCGGAGACGGGACCGGCGTAACAGATCATGACCTGCTCGAACGGCGCGAGCAGCGCGTGGAGGCGCGCGGCACCCCGCTCGTGACCGACCTGGTCGCAGACATCAGCGGCCCAGAGCATGCTGGACGGCCAGGCCAGTCCGCGCGGCGCCCGGTCGAGCCCCTCGGCGAATGCCGCGTCAAGCGCCGCGACGGCGGCCTCGCGATCGCCCCGCTCGCACTCGACCAGGGCTTCGTAGATGTACGTCCACGCCGGACGATCCGCGAGCCGATCCAGCCGGTCCTTCATCAGGGCTTGGAGCTCCGGCAGCCCGCCCGTCAGCACGCGGATACACCACATCGCCGATGCGTAGGTGGCCGCGACGACGCTCGCTGGGAACCCCCCGTCCCGGGCGAGCTCGGCAGCCGCCAGGGCCTCCTGTTCGGCCTCGTCGAGCCGGCCGGCCAGGAGCAACCGCGTGCCCTGCCACACGCTGGCGGTCCAGCGGGCTGCCGGGACGCGGGCCGTCTGCCGTGCGCCCGCCAACGCGGCATCCGCCCCTGCGACGTCGCCGCCCTCGACCAGCGCGATGTAGCGGAAGACGTAGCCGGCCGACGCCGCGTACGGAGGCCCGCCATCGCCGCAGTCGATCAGCTCGTCGGCAAGTGCGAGTCGCAGCCGGCGAGACTCCGGTCCCATTGTGACCCAGGAGTGCGACATCAATGCCGATGCGAGGGCGACCGGGTCACCGGTGCCGCGCGCGAGAGCGAGCCCACGCTCCACCAACTCCCGTCGCTTCGCCTCTTCCATGACGTTCGGAGCCTCGACCGCGAGGTACCCGAGAAGCCGCGCACGCGCCGCGTCGGCGTTGGGCGGCAAGAGCTCGAGCGCGCGGCCCAGGAGCGACACCATCTCGGGGTCGTCGAACATGAAGTCGGTGGCGAGATCGAGACCGATGGCGAGCAGCGCCTCGGCCATACGGAGGCCGTCGCCCGCGGCCTCGGCGCTCGCGGCGGCCCTGCGCAGGACGCCGCCCGCCCGCTCGTCTCCAGCCAGGCGGAGGGCACGACCGCTTGCCACCTCCAGGTCGAGTCGCTCCTCCACCGTCGGCTCGGGCATCCGTGCCAGGGCCGCACGGGCCTGGTCGTAGTGCTGAGCGGCGAGATCGAACGCGAGCGCCCCTGCCGCCGCGTCGCCCGCAGCGACCGCGTAGCGGAACGTTTCATCGGCGTCGACCAGCGCTCCGGCCGCCGTGAAGTGTGTCGCCAGGTCCGCAGCCGGCACGAACCGACGCGCGGCTGCGAGCTCGAGCGCACGCGCCGCCCGGGCGTGCACACGCACGCGGCGCCCCGCCGGGACGTCGTCGGCGATCGTCTCTCGTACGAGTGCGTGCGTGAACGCGAACCGGTCGAGGGCCCCCGCGGGACGGACGAGACGCGCGGTCTCGGCGGCTTCGAGCGCGTTCAGCGTCCGCTCGACGTCGACACCGCTTGCGGCGACCACGACATCGAGATCGAACTCGGGACCGATGATCGCTGCCACGGCGAGCAGCTCGGCGGTCCCGGGCGGCAGCCGGTTCAGCCGCCAGCGGACGACGTCGCGCACGCGCGGCGTGATGGTCTTGGCGGGCGCTCGGTCCTCGGCGAGCGCCCGGACGACTTCGCCGACGAAGAACGGGTTCCCCTCCGTGGCGTCGCGTACGCTGCCGGCCAGCGACGGGGGACGGCCGACGCCGGTGAGAATGGCCGCAACCTCCGCCTCGGCGAGCGGGCCGAGATCGATGCGTTCGATTTCCGGCCGCCGGGCGAGGCCGGTGATGACGTCGGCGAGGAGCGGTGACCGGGGCGCCTCGGTGTCGCGATACGTGCCCACGACGAGCAGCCGCATCGGCCGTGCCGATGTGAGCACGTGGCGGAGCAGATGCAGCGACAACTCGTCGGCCCAATGGAGGTCGTCGAGCACGAGCAACACGGGCACCTCCGCCGAGGCGGCCGCAAGCAGATCGGCGACAGCATCCAGCGTGCGCAGCCGCCCGAGGTCCGGATCGGCCGGCGCGGGCTCCACGAGCCCGGGCACCTGGACAGCCAGAGCGGGAACGAGCCCCAGCAGGTGCGCGCCGCTGCCGCCGAGCTCTACCCGCAGCTCGTCGGGCGGACACGCGGCGGCGTAGGACGAGAGCGCCTCGGCGAACGCGTGCGCGGGCGGAGCGAGCCCGTCGTCGCTGTGGCCGTAGAGCACGACGGCACCGTGAGCACGTGCTGCGAGCTCGGCGGCGAGCCGCGTCTTGCCGATGCCGGGCTCGCCTGCGATGAAGATCCCTCCGCGACGGCCGGCGCCTGCTGCGGCCCATGCCGCCTCGAGGGCGGCGAGCTCGTGCTCGCGGCCGGCCAGCGGCATGGCCGCGTCGACCACGAGAGCTGGAGCCGTTGGCACGTCAGCGGTCCGGCGGCCAGTCCACTCGACGCTCCATGCGCGGACGGGAGCGTCGATCCCTTTGACCGACAGCTCGCCGGCGTCCTCGATCGTGGCCTCGAGTCCTGATCCGGCCAGCAGCCGGACCGACTCGTCGATGAGGATGCGCTTGGGACCGGCCGCGTCGCACAGCCGCTGCGCCAACACCACCGGCAGGCCGAAGCAGTCGTCCGCCTCCCAGGTCACATCGCCGGACGCGACCCCGACACGGAGCGCGACGTCGCCTTGCCGGTCCGTCGCGCGCTGCATGTCCATCGCACAGGCCGTCGCCGCGCCGGCGGCGTCGAAGGCGACCATCAGACCGTCACCAAGCGCCTTGACCTCGCGGCCGCCGTGCAGGGCGAGCGCGTCGCGAAGTCGGCCCTCGTGCTCGCGCCGGAAGGCGTCGGCTCCCTCGTCGCCGAGTCGCGCGCGCTGCGCCGTCGATCCCACGACATCCGTGAAGAGGATCGTCGCGGTCGCACGCCGCGGCGACGGGCGCGTCACAGCGCCGGCTGGCGCGCGCGCGACCTGGAGGCCGGGATCGTGCGCGAGGATCGAGTCCTGCAGACGCTCGAGCTCGGGCCGCGGCCGAACGCCCAGCTCGGCGTCGAGCGTACGTGCCGCGTCGCGATACGCGGTGAGCGCGTCACCCTGGCGCCCCGCCCGGTAGAGCGCGAGCATGTGCTGGGCTCGCAGCCGCTCGCGCAGCGGCTCGGCAGCGATGAGCTGCTCGAGCTCCGTCGTCAGCTCGCCGTGGCGGCCGAGCCTCAGATCGGCCTCGATGCGATCCTCGAGCGCTGCGACGCGCCGCTCCTCGAGGCGGGCCGACTCGACCGCCGCGAACGGCTCGTACGCGATGTCGGCAAGCGGCGAGCCTCGCCATTCCTCCAGTCCGGAGCGGAGGCGCGCGGCTGCACGCTCCGGCTGTCCGGCGTCGAGCGCGGCGCGACCCTCCTCGCAGCACTGCTCGAACCGGTCAAGGTCGAGCTCCTCGGGCTCGAGCCGGAACGCGTAGCCGGCTGCGCTACTGACGAGCCGGTCGCCGGCGGCGGAGCCGAGCGCACGCCGGAGCCGCGACACTGAGACGTGCAGCGCCTTGGTGGCAGTGCCAGGTGCCTGGGCACCCCAGATGTCCTCGATCAGCGCGGACGGCGATACCGGTGCGCCGCGGTGGAGCAGGAGCAGCGCCAGCAACGACCGCTGACGCGTGCCGCCCAGCGGAAGCGCGCGCCCGTCGACCCTGGCCTCGACGGGTCCGAGGATGCGCAGGTCCACAGGCCAAGCATTGCCGACGCCACGAGGCGGGGCAACCGCACTGCCCCGCCACTCGCTGCTGATCGGTTGACTTTACTGAGCAATCCAGAGTAGCCTCGCATACATCGTCAGCCGGTCCGAGGAGGTGCGTCGTGCCACGTCGGTCCCTCATCCTGGTCATCGCCGCCACGAGCCTGTGGGCGGCGCCGGCCGCTTCGGCCGCGCCCCCGCCCAACGACTCCCGGACGGCGGCGCAGGCGCTCGGCGCCCTGCCGGCGTCCGCGCGCGGCACGACCGTGGCGGCGACGCTCGAGGGCGCCGCCGAGCTGCAGTCGGGCTGCCAACCCACCAGGAACTCGGTCTGGTACGGCTTCACGGCCGGGACCGGCCGCTCGATCGTTGTGGCGCTCGACGCCGCCGGTGACCTCGACGCGACCATCGACGTCTACGAGCGCGAGCGCTCGCAGGTCACGCCGGTGCTGTGCAAGAACACCAATCGCCGCGGCGCCGCGACGCTGGAGTTCGACGCCACGCGCGGCAGTGACTACCTGATCCGGATCGGCGCCCGCCAGAACTCCGTCGACGACCGCTTCTCGTTGCGCGTCGTCGCGCCCGACCAGCCGGCGACGTTCCCAGGCCGCAAGCTCCCGGGCAAGGGCGCCCGCGCCGTAGTCGACCGGCTCGCCAACCCCGACGACTCCTGGGCGATCAAGGTCCAGCGTGGCCGCACCTACCGGCTGAACTTCGTCTCGTTCGGCGGTCGCTGCGCCACCGCCGAGCTCTACGACAGCGAGGAGGCATTCGGCGACGCCCCGATCCGCCGCATGCGCTGCGATGCCCACACGGTCTTCGTGCCGACGGAGAACGGCACCTACAGCGTCCTCGTGCGCGCCCCGCGCGGCTCGCGCGACCGGCTCACGTACCGCGTGCGCGCCGGCCTCGCGCAGGCGGACGACACGGCTCCGGGCCTGCGCCTGGCCAACGACACCCGCGTCCGCGGCCGGCTCAACGGCACCGCGCTCGACGCGATCGACCTCTACCGCTTCACGATCGCCCGCCCGAGCGAGCTGCGCCTCTCGCTGGCGACGGGCAAGGGATTCGACCTGCGGCTGCTGACGACGTCCGGCCGCCGGATCGAGTGTTCCTGCGGGTTCGAGGGATCCAAGGAGATCGAGCTCCGGATGCAGCCCGGCCGCTACTACGTGGTCGTGCGCGCCGACGACGGCGCGTCCGGCCGCTACGCGCTGCGGCGCCTGGCGCGCGCGATCACGCACGCGCGGATGCTGGTGGACGGCGGGCGCTCCACGACTGTCGGGCCGGGGAGCGGCGTCACGCTCGACCTCACGGTGTCGCCGGCCGTGTCCGGCCGCGCCGCCCTGACCGCCGAGCGGTTCGATCCGCTGGCCGGCTGGCTGTTCGACTTCTCATCACGCCCGGCCGTCGTCGCGGGGCACGGGCGCCTGCGCTGGACGCCGCCCTCCGTGGGGCGCTGGCGCGTCGCCGGCGAGTACCTGGGCACGCGCACGGCCGCGCCGGACCGCGGCGGCACGGTCACGGTGACCGTGGAGGAGCCGCTGGAGGACTAGTACGCGCGGCCGGAAGTACGGCGCATAACCCGGCGGAGACCGGGTCGTCGTTGCCGGTGCACGGCATCCGCGAGCATGCTGGTCGCACGTGACCGGATGCCGGGTGCCGGCAGCGGCGGGCCGGGCCCGCCGGAATGCGTCGTACTTGCGGGCGCGCGCACTAGACGGCCAGGCGCGGCTGAAGCGCCTGCACGCGCTTCTCGGCCAGGCGCACGAACTCGCGCGTGGCCGGCGAGAGATGAGCGTTGTGCCGCGTGATGAACGCGAACGCGTCGTACAGCGGCGGATCGAACGCCACGCCACCGAGCTTCCGCGCCAGGCCACGGGCGCGGATCATCTGCGGCGAGGTGACGGTGTCGCCGAGCCCGCGGGCGCACAGCTCGAGCGCCGCCGTCACGTACTCGACCTCGATCTGCGGCTCGACCTTCACGCCGGCCTGCTGCGCGCGCTCGCGCAGCTGGCGGCGCATCGGATCGTCGGCGCCGAACCGCGCGTCGAACAGGATCAGCGGCGCATCGGCCAGCCGCTCGATGGTCATCGGCTCGCGCAGCCGCTCGGGCTCGGCGCTCACGTACAGGAGCTCCTCGCGCATCGCGGGCCGGACGTCGAGCCCGCGGTCATCGATCGGGAGCGCGACCAGGCCGGCCTCGAGCTGTCCGTCGCGCACGGCGTCGGCCACCTCGGCCGAGTTCTGGCCGATCGCCCGCACGCGCACGTTGGGGTACTGCGTGCGGAAGTCCTGCAGCAGCCCGGCGAGCAGGTAGTGGTGGGCGCTGCCGAACGTGCCGAAGGCGACCGTGCCGCCGGTCATGTCGCGCACCTCGCGGACCGACTCGGCGGCCTCCTGCGCGGCGCCGACCGTGCGCTCGGCGTGCGGCCGGAACAGGCGGCCGGCCTCGGTCAGCTCGAGCCCGCGCGCGCCGCGAGCGAACAGCTCCACGCCCAGCTCGGCCTCGAGCCGGCGGATCTGGTCCGACAGGCTGGGCTGGGCCATGAACAGCGATGCCGCGGCGGCCGAGAACGACCGGTGCTCGGCGGCGGCGAGGAAGTAGGTGAGTTGCTGAAGAGTCATAGGCTAAGCCTTCCGATGCCCCAGTCAACATAGCCTAGAGCGATACGCAAGCGGTGCCGATACTCAGAGCATGATCATTCCCATCCTCATCCTCACCCTCGGGGTGGCGGGCGCGCTGAAGTTCGGCGCCGAGGACCGGCCCGGCTTCGCCGAGCGCCGTCCGCTCTCCTAGAGCTTCCTCCCTCCCCCTCCCTCCTTTCGAGCCCCTGCCACCGCGGGGGCTCTTCTGGTTTCCTGGGGGCATGACGCTTCCCCTCGCGCCCCCCGTCCTTCCCCAGCTCTCGCGCTCGGCCAAGACGCTCCCGCTCGGCGACGACTGGAGCTACGAGCCCAAGTGGGACGGGTTCCGCGCGATCGCGTTCGTCGACGGGAGCGACGTGTACCTGCAGTCGCGCAACGGCCGCGAGCTGCGCCGCTACTTCCCGGAGCTGGTGTTCCCCGAGGGCCGCTACGTCCTCGACGGGGAGATCGTGCTGTTCGACGACGAGGGCCGCCAGGACTTCGACGCGCTGGGCCAGCGCATCCACCCGGCCGAGTCGCGCGTGCGGATGCTCGCCGAGCAGACGCCGACGCGCTTCATCGCGTTCGACGTGCTGGCCGACGGCGACGAGGTCCTGATGGAGCTGCCGCAGTCCGAGCGGCGCGCCCGGCTCGAGGCGCTGGTGGCCGAGCCCGTCGACCTCACGCCGACGACCACCGACCCGGACGCGGCCCAGGAGTGGCTCCAGGGCGCCGAGGGCGTGGTGGCCAAGCAGCTCGGCGCCACCTACAGGCCCGGCGAGCGCGTCGGCATGGTGAAGATCAAGCGCATCCGCACGATCGACGCGGTGGTCATGGGCTGGCGCCCCGGCAAGGAGGAGGGCACGGTCGGCTCGTTCATCCTCGGCCTCTACAACGAGGACGGCGTGCTGCATCCGGTCGGCCACACGTCGGGCTTCTCGGCCAAGGAGAAGCGCGAGCTGCCGGCCAAGCTGGCGCCCTACGAGACCGGCAAGCGCGGGATGGGCGACCCGAGCCGCTGGGCCAACGACCGCGAGCTCGAGTGGATCGAGCTGCGGCCGGAGATCGTCGTCGAGGTCACGTTCGACCACACGAGCAACGACCGCATCCGCCACGGCGCGAAGATCAAGCGCTGGCGCGACGACAAGCCGCCGACCGAGTGCCTGACGGACCAGCTGCTCTCGTGATCCGCCTCGAGCCCTGGAGCCCCGGGAACCTGCCGCTGCTGGAGAAGCTGCTCGGCGACCCGGCGATGATGACCCATCTCGGCGGGCCGGAGCCGCTGGAGAAGATCGCGAAGCGCCAGACGCGCTACGAGCAGGATCCGCGGCAGCTCCGGATCGTCGACGAGGCGACCGGCGAGGGCATCGGCTGGGTCGGCTACTGGGACCGCGAGTGGCGCGACATGGACGTCTACGAGATCGGCTGGTCGGTGCTGCCCGGCCACCAGGGGCGCGGCGTGGCGAGCCAGGCCACCCGCGGCGCGCTCGACGCCGCGCGCGCGGAAGGCGGCCGCCGCTACGTGCACGCCTACCCGTCGGTCGACAACGGGCCGTCGAACGGCATCTGCCGCAAGGTCGGCTTCGAGCTGCTCGGGCCCTACGAGTTCGAGTGGCCGCCGGAGAGCGGCACGATGATGCGCTGCAACGACTGGCGCTTCGACCTGCAGGCCTAGCGGCCCGCTAGACGATCCGCGGCGTGCTCGCCGAGCGCGCCGTGATCTCCTCGCCCTGCGTCCGCCAGCGCTGCAGGCGGTCGAAGTGCTCGCGCGCCGCGTCCATCTCGCGTTGATGCTCGAGGCCCCAGCCGGCCAGCGGGACCAGGGCGACGAGCAGATGCTCGCCGACCGGCGACAGCTCGTACTCGACGCGCGCCGGCACGCGTGGATACACGTGGCGCTCGACGAGGCCGTCGCGCTCGAGCTGGCGCAGGGTGGCGCTGAGCATCCGGCGGGAGACCCCGTCGATCTGCCGCAGCAGCTCGTTGAAACGATGTGTGCCCTCGCCGAGCCTGGCGAGGACGAGGACGCTCCACTTCGCCGCGAGCACGCTCACGGCGCCTTGGAGGGCTACCAGCGCGTCCTCGTCTGAGGTGGGGAATGCTGCGGGAATCGGGGTGCCGGCCATAGTTAACGAGGATATGTACCGGCGCGCCGCGATATGTCGCGGCGGCCTGGCAGGATGCGGCGATGGCCCTGCCGGAGCGCCCAGTCCTCGTCGCCCCTGACTCGTTCAAGGGGACGTTCCGGGCCTCGCAGGTGGCCGGCGCGATCGGCCGCGGGCTCGAGCGGGCCGGGCTCATGCCGCCCGACCTGTGCCCGGTGGCCGACGGCGGCGAGGGGACGCTCGACGCGCTGCTGCCCGGGCTCGGCGGCGAGGTCGTCGCCGCCGGCGCGCACGACCCGCTGGGGCGTGACCTGAAGGGCTGCTTCGGCCTGGTCGAGGACGGCGGCACCGCGATCGTGGAGACCGCGACGGCCTCGGGGCTCGCGCTGGTCGCCGAGGCCGAGCGCGACGCCTGGGCGGCCTCGACCTACGGCACCGGCGAGCTGATCGCCGCGGCGGCGCAGGCGGGTGCGGCGGTGATCATCGTCGCCGTCGGCGGCTCGGCGACCACCGACGGCGGCGCGGGCGCGCTGGAGGCGATCGACGACGCCGGCGGCCTGGGCGGCGCGAAGCTCGTCGTGCTGTGCGACGTCCGCACGCCGTTCGAGCACGCGCCGAAGGTCTTCGGCCCGCAGAAGGGCGCGGACGAGGCGATGGTCGGGCGTCTCGAGCAGCGGCTCGACGAGCTCGCCGCCGGGTGGCCGCGCGACCCGCGCGGCGTGCCGATGACCGGCTGCGCGGGCGGCCTCTCAGGCGGCCTGTGGGCCGTGCACCGCGCCACGCTGGAGGCGGGCGCCCCGTGGGTGCTCGACGCGCTCGACTTCGATCAGCGCATGCGCGCGTCCCGCGCCGTGGTCACCGGCGAGGGCAAGCTCGACGAGCAGACGCTCGAGGGCAAGCTCGTCGGTGAGATCGGCACACGCGCGCGCCAGGCCGGCGTGCCGCTCCACGCGATCGTCGGGACCGACGCGCTGGACCCGTTCGGCAAGCGGATGATCGACCTCATGCGCGTGATCGAGGCCACCGACCTGCCCGCGCTGGAGGCTGCCGGCGAGGCCCTCGGCCGCGAGCTGGCCGAGGGCCTCGCCTGACGCTCAGTCGAGCGGTTGCTGCGTCTGGGCGTTCAGCGTGCCCGTGAAGGGCTTGCCCGTCCTGACGCCGGCGAGCTTGTAGACGTCGAAGCCCCGGTAGATCTCGGAGCCGTAGACGCGGCCGTTGTAGAAGTACGTCGACCAGTTGCCGCCGAGGATCAGCTCAGTCTCGGAGATCGGCCCGCGGTCGAACCACGCGATCTCCTTCGGCTTCTTCCCGTTCGTCCAGTCGAGGATCGACAGGCCGCCCTGGTACCACGACTGCACGAGCAGGTCGCGGCCCTTCTTGTTCGGGATCAGGTTGCCGTTGTGGGCCACGCAGTTCTCGGTGTTGGTCTGCGTCCGCGGGATCTTGAAGTAGCTCAGGAACCGCGGATTGGCCGGATCGGTGATGTCGTAGATCGCGTCGGCGCCACGGCTCTGACCGATCGTCGGGTTGCACGTCGGCTGTCCGCCGCCGCCCAGCTCATCCGTGAACAGCACCTTCTTGCCATCGTCGGAGATCGTCGCGCTGTGCCAGAAGGCGAAGTTGGTGTCCTCGATGTTGGCGAGGACCTTCGGCTTCACCGGGTTGCGGATGTCCATGATGACCCCTTCGCCGGTGCACGCACCGGCCGCCAGGTCGAGCGCCTGGTAGACGGTGATGTCGTGGCAGCCGGTGGTGGCGCGCAGCGTGCCGGCCGTGCCGTCGTTGCCGCCGTCGGGGAACAGCACCGGCTCGGCGACGACCTTCGCCTTGGCCGGGTTGCGCTTCGGGACCGAGACGATCGAGATCTTGTCGTGCGGCCCCTTGCACTCGTACTTGAGCTCGTTGATGTCGTACGACTGCACGTAGATCAGCAGTCGGTCGCGCTCGGGCAGCACGGTATGCGTGTGCGAGCCGCAGTCCGTGCGCACCGACGTCAGGTACTTCGGCCGGTACGGGTTCCGGACGTCGAAGACGCGCAGGCCCTCCCAGTTCGTCGGCTGGCCGTACTCCGGGCTCGTGCTCGGCACCGACACGTTGCCCTTGCACTTGGCCTTGTTGCGGATCGAGTCCGTCGACGTGACGAGGATCCCGTCGTTGACGGTGACGTCGTTCTGTGAGCCCGGGCAGTGGATCGACGACGCGAGCGCCGGATGGTCCGGATCGCGCACGTCCCAGATCTGCACGCCGTCGTAGTTGCCGCCGAACGCGTAGCCGTCCTCGAACGCGAGGTCCGAGTTGAAGTCCCCGGTGTCGGCGAACGGCGCCGGCCGCGGGGTGTTGGACATCAGCTGCAGGTTGTCGGTGCCGTCCTGCTCGCCGGGCGCGAGCGTGGCACCCGAGTCGTCGAAGCCTTCGATCGCGGTGCTGCTCAGGCACCCGTCGTTCTCCGCGGTCCAGTTCGCGAAGAAGTCCGCGGTCGGCGCACCGGAGAACGTGCCGCTCCCGGCGCACTCCTCCGGGTGTGCACCGGCCGGCGCAGGCAACAGCGTCGCCGCCCCGAGCGCCGCGGCGATCGCGAAAACGTGAAGTACCCGTCGTGCGGGCATGGTCCTGCCTCCCCTGTCTTTATGGCGCCCACCCCTGGGCGCCCCGCCGCTCGCCATCATACGCGTCCGGATGCCGGAGGCCGTCCTCTTCGATCTCGACGGGGTGCTGATCGACTCGCGCGTGGCGATCGTGCGCTGCATCGAGCACGGCCTGCGGGCGGTCGGCGCGCCCGTCCCGCCGCCGTCCGAGCTCGAGCCGCTGATCGGCCCGCCGCTGATCGACGGCTTCGCCCGCCTGGCCGGGCCCGACAAGGCGGCCGCCGCGCTCGCCGCCTACCGCGAGCGCTACGTGCACTCGAGCCTCGTCGAGACGACGGTCATCCCCGGCGCGCCCGCGGCGCTGGCCGCGGTCGCCGCCCGCGTCCCCACCGCGCTGGCCACCAGCAAGCCGCACGCGTACGCGGTGCCGTTGTGCGAGCGGCTCGGGCTCGCGCCGCATCTGACCGCGATCGCCGGCCCGTCGCTCGAGGCCGTCGACGAGCCGAAGGCGGTCACCGTAACCCGCGCGCTGGCCGCGCTCGGGCTGGAGCCGGGCGCCGACGCGCCGCTTGTCGGCGACCGCCGCCACGACGTCGAGGGCGCCCGCGCCAACGGCCTGGCCTGCGTCGGCGTGGTCTGGGGGATCGGCAGCGAGGCCGAGCTGCGCGAGGCGGGCGCCGACCCGATCGTCGAGCGCCCGTCAGACCTCCCCGCCGCTCTCGGGCTCTGAGGGGAGCGCGAGCGTGAACTCGGCCCCGCCGCTCGCGACGTTCGTGGCGGCCACCGAGCCGCCGTGCTGCTCGGCGACCTGCTTGACGATCGCCAGCCCGAGCCCGGTGCCGGGGCGGCCGCGCGCGTCGGCGCCGCGGTAGAAGCGATCGAAGATGTGCGGGAGGTCGGGCTCGGGGATGCCGGGGCCGTCGTCGCGCACCGTCACGCCGGACGGGCCGGTGGCGACGTCGACGTGCGTGCCGTGCCGTGCCGCGTTGTCGAGCAGGTTGTTGACGGCGCGCGCCAGACGGTCCGGGACGCCCTCGACGACGGCCGGCTCGAGCGCGGCGGAGAACTCCACGCCCGGCGCGTGCCGGCGCGCGCGGTCGATCGCCTCCGACACCAGCACGTCGAGCCGCACGTCCTCGGTGGCCGGCGCGACCTCGTCGCCGCGGGCCAGCTCGATCAGGTCGGTGACGAGCGCGCTGAGCTCCTCGGCCTGCGCCTGCACGTCGGCGATCAGCCGCGCCCGCTCGGCGGGCTCGAGCTCGCTCTCGGCCAGCACCTCGATGTTCGTGCGCAGCGACGTCACAGGCGTGCGCAGCTCGTGCGAGGCGTCCGCGACGAGCTGGCGCTGCGCGGCGATCGAGCCCTCCAGGGTGTCGAGCATCGCGTTGAAGCGCGTGGCCAGCTCGCCGACCTCGTCCTGGCTCGTGACCTCGATCCGCCGCCCGAGGTCCTCGGTCCGGGCGATGTGGCGCGCCGCCTCGGTCACGCGCGTCACCGGCGCGACGAGGTGCGTCGCCGCGAGGCGACCGAGCAGCGCGGCGAGCGCGATGCCGCCGGCCACCACCGCGAGCAGCACCCAGCGCAGCTGCGCGAGCACCGAGTCGGTCGACTCGAGCGAGCGCGCGAACTGAATCGCGCCGCCGCGCTCCAGCGGCACGGTGAGGACGCGCACGTGGTCGTCGCCGACCTCCTCGTCGGCCAGGAACTCGCCGCCCTGGCCGGTCGCCACGTCGCGCGTCCGCTCGCTCACCGGCAGCGCGCCACCGGTGCCGAGCCGGATGCTCTCCCGGCCCTCCGCCGGCACGAACTGGATGTAGGCGGCGCTGCCGCCCCGGGCCACCGGCGGCGCCGGGATGTCGCCGAACCCGCCGCGCGGTGGCCGCCCGCCGAAGCGGTCGCGCGGGATCCGGCCCTCGAAGCGCTGCACCAGCTGGGCCTGCTCGACCAGCTGATCGTCGACCTGGCCGCGCAGCTCGCCGCGCACGACCCCGTAGGCGACGGCCGCCGCCAGCAGTACGGCGATGCCGACCGCGACCGCGGTCGTCACCGCCATCCGCCGCCGCAGTGGCATCAGGAATCCCGCAGCACGTAGCCGACGCCGCGCACCGTATGCAGCAGCCGCGGCTCGCCGCCGGCCTCCGTCTTGCGCCGCAGGTAGCCGACGTAGACGCCGAGCGCGTTCGAGCTCGCGCCGAAGTCGTAGCCCCACACCCGCTCGAAGATCTGCGAGCGGGTGAGCACCTGACGCGGGTGCTCCATGAACAGCGCGAGCAGGTGGAACTCGGTGCGCGAGAGCTCGATCCTGCGCCCACCCCGATGGACCTCGTAGGCCACGGGATCGAGCACGAGGTCGGTGAACCGCAGCGTCTCGCCGCCGCCGTCGGCGCCACCGCTGCGGCGCAGCAGCGCGCGCAGCCGCGCCTTGAGCTCCTTCAGCGCGAACGGCTTGACCAGGTAGTCGTCCGCGCCCGCGTCCAGCCCTGCCACGCGGTCGTCGACCGCATCGCGCGCGGTGAGCATCAGCACCGGCGTGCGGTCGCCCGCGTCGCGCAGCCGGCGGCAGACCTCGAGCCCGTCCACGTGCGGCATCGCGACGTCGAGGACCACCGCGTCGGGCGGCGCGCCGCCGGCCAGCCGGTCGAGCGCCTCGCGCCCGTCGGCCGCGAGCTCGACCTCGTACGCGTCCAGCCGCAGCGCCCGTTCGAGCGCCGTGCGAACCGCGGGCTCGTCGTCGACCACCAGGACGCGGGGCATGTACCGATGATGACGGTGCCGCAGGCGCGTAAGAGTTGACGAAGTCCTTTATCCAGACCTCACACGGCGCCTCACAGAATGGCCTGCATGAGCCGGCTGCTGTCCTTCGTCGCCGGTGCGGTGTCAGTGGGCATCGTCGTCGGGGTCCTCGCCATCGCGGGCGCCTTCGGCGGCGGCGACACGATCGTCCGTGCCGAGACCGCCCCACCAGCGACGACGTCCCCCGCGACGGCGACGAACGTCTCGGACATCTACTCCCGGGCGTCCGCCGGCGTCGTGTTCGTGCAGGCCAACTCGGGCCGCGGCCAGCTGGCGTTCCCCGGCGGCGGGCGCGCCGCCTCGGGCTCCGGCTTCGTCATCGACGACGAGGGCCACATCGTCACGAACGACCACGTGGTGCAGGACGCGACGCAGTACCGCGTGCGCTTCGGTGACAACGGCAAGCCGATCGTGGCAAAGCTGCTCGGCACCGACCCCTCAGCCGACCTCGCGCTGCTGAAGGTCGACCCGAAGGACGTCGGCGAGGACCTCGAGCCGCTGCGGCTCGGCGCGTCCGAGAACCTGCACCCCGGTGACCTGGCGATCGCCATCGGCAGCCCGTTCGGCCTCGAGGGGACCGTGACCAGCGGCATCGTCTCGGCGCTCGGACGCACGATCACCGCCCCCAACGGCTTCGCGATCTCCGGCGCCGTGCAGACCGACGCCGCGATCAACCCCGGCAACTCCGGCGGCCCGCTGCTCGACGCGCAGGGCCGCGTGATCGGCGTGAACTCGCAGATCCAGACGAACGGCGGCAGCGACCAGAACTCCGGCGTCGGATTCGCCGTCCCGGTCGACGCGATCAAGCGCGCGCTGCCTTCGCTGGAGAAGGGTGAGCCGGTCGACCACGCCTACCTCGGCGTCTCGACGAACACCGCCAACGCCGGCGGCGCGGCGATCCGCGCGGTGGTCGACAACGCGCCCGCCGCCAAGGCGGGGCTCCGCCAGGGCGACCGGATCGTGCGAGATCGGCGACGCCGACGTGCGCGAGCCGGACGACGTGTCCACTGCTGTGAACGCCCGCAAGCCGGGTGACAAGGTCGAGATCGTCGTGGTACGCGACGGAGATCGGCGTACCCTCAACGTGACGCTCGGGGCCCAGCCCCGCAGCGTCAGCACCCCCTAGGAGAACGGAGACGATGGCTGTGTCAGCCGACGAGCGCCGCCTGCGGGCGCTGGAGCGCGACGACGACGAGCCGAACGCGGCCAAGACGGCCCACGACGCGCTCGAGTCCGCGCTGTTCGAGATCAAGCGGGTGATCGTCGGTCAGGAAGCGATGCTCGAGCGCGTCCTCGTGGCGCTGCTCGCGGGCGGCCACGTGCTGCTCGAGGGCGTCCCGGGCCTGGCCAAGACGCTCACCGTCAAGACCGTGGCGGACGTGCTGGGAGGGTCGTTCAAGCGCCTCCAGTTCACGCCCGACCTCGTGCCCGCCGACCTCGTCGGCACGCGCATCTACCGTCCGGACACCGGCGGGTTCGACACCGAGCTCGGCCCGGTGTTCTGCAACTTCCTGCTCGCCGACGAGATCAACCGCGCGCCCGCCAAGGTGCAGTCGGCCCTGCTCGAGGTCATGCAGGAGCACCAGGTGACCATCGGCCACGACACGCACCGCGTGCCGCAGCCGTTCCTCGTGCTCGCCACGCAGAACCCGATCGAGTCCGAGGGCACCTACCCGCTGCCCGAGGCGCAGGTCGACCGCTTCATGTTCAAGCTCGTGGTCGACTACCCGCACCCGCGCGACGAGGTGGCGGTGGTCGAGCGCTCGCTCGACGGCGGCGCCCGCGCCCGCGAGGTGCTCTCGCCCGAGATGCTGGCCGACCACCAGCGCGCCGCGTCGTCGATCTACGTCGACCGCCGCGTGATGGAGTACGCGGTCGCGCTCACCACCGCGACGCGCGAGGCCGGCGAGGAGGACTGGGTCGAGTTCGGCGCCAGCCCGCGCGGCTCGATCAACCTCATCCACGCGGGCCGGGCGCTGGCGCTGCTGCGCGGGCGTGACTACCTGCTGCCGATCGACGTGCGCGACCTCGCGCGCGACGTGCTGCGCCACCGCATCGTGCTCACCTACGAGGCCCTGGCAGCAGGCGTCGACGCCGACCGCGTGCTCGACGACGTGCTCGAGAAGGTCCACATGCCGCGCATCGAGCTGGCGGAGGACCACGCGCGATAGCCATGGAGTTCGCAGCCCCGCTACTCCTCCTGGGGCTGGCGCTGATCCCGCTCGCGCTGGCCGCCTACGTCGTCGCCCAGCGACGGCGGCGGCGCTATGCCGTGCGCTACACGAACGTCGACGTGCTGGCGAGCGTGGCGACGCGCGCCGGCTGGATGCGCCACGTGCCCGCGCTGCTCGCGCTGCTCGCGCTCGGCGCGCTGCTGATCGCGCTCGCGCGGCCGCAGCGGACGGTGGCGGCCGAGGTGCAGGCGGCGACGGTCGTGATGGTCACCGACACGTCCGGCTCGATGCTCGCCAAGGACATCAGCCCGGATCGGCTGACGGCTGCCAAGAACGCCGGCCACGCGCTGGCGAACAAGCTGCCGCGCGACTTCCGGCTCGGGCTCATCAGCTTCGGCACCCGGGTGTCGCAGCTCGTGGAGCCGACCACCGACAAGGCGCGCGTGAACGCCGCCGTCGACCAGCTGAAGTTCTCCGGCAAGACCGCGATGGGCGACGGCCTGGCGCTCGGGCTCGACGCGGCGCGCACGCCGGTCACCGACCCCGACACCGGCCTCCCGCAGCGGCTGCCGGGCGCGATCGTGCTGCTCTCCGACGGCGCGAACAGCGCCGGCCAGGACCCGATCACGGTGGCCGAGCGGGCGAAGAAGCTGAAGATCCCGGTCTACACGGTCGCCCTCGGCACGCAGAGCGGCTACATCGAGCACACGGCCAAGGACGGCACCGTCACGCGCGAGCCCGTGCCGCCGGACACCGAGACGCTGCAGGAGATCGCGCGCGAGACCGGCGGGCGCTACTACCAGGCCGCCGACGCGCAGCGGCTCAGCGAGATCTACCGCGGCCTCGGCACGCGCTTCTCCACCAAGAAGGAGAAGCAGGAGGTCACGGCCGCGTTCGCCGGTGGCGGGTTCCTGCTGCTGATGGCCGGGATGGTCGTCGCGATGGCGCGCGGAGGGCGGCTGCCGTGAGAGGACGCGGGCTGCCCACCGTCGAGCGCACGGCCGACAAGCCGGGTCCCGGCCCCGTCCCGCCCGCCGTCCTGCGCTCACTCGACCTCGCCGTGCTGCGGCGCGTCGAGAGCCTCGTGCCCGGCGAGCATATGACGCCGCAGGTCGGCGCCGGCACCGAGCTGGCGATGATCCGCCCCTACTTCCCGGGCGACGACGTCCGGCACATGGACTGGAACGTGACCGCACGCATGCGCGAGCCGCACGTGCGCGTGCACGTGGGCGAGCGTGCGCTGACCACGTGGCTCGTGCTCGACACGTCGGCGTCGATGACGTTCGGCACCGCCGACCGGCGCAAGTTCGACGTCGCCGAAGGCGTCGCCCTGGCCGTCGGCCACGTCGCCTCGCGGCGCGGCAACCGGCTCGGCGTCGTCTCGTTCGGCGGCGGCCGGCCGAAGGTCATGCGCCCGCGCCAGGGCCGCCTGGGGCTGCTGCAGCTCCTGACCGAGCTGCGCGCCGACCCCGAGGGCGAGGGCGCCGGAGCCACCGACCTGGGCGCAGCCGTCAGCGGCGTCGCGGCGGTCGCCCGCGCCCGCGGGCTGATCGTCGTCGTCTCGGACTTCCGCGGACCGCAGGACTGGGAGGCGCAGCTGCGCCGCCTGCGCGCGCGCCACGGCATCCTGGCGGTCGAGGTCCGCGACCAGCGCGAGCTCGAGCTCACCCCGATGGGCGACCTGTGGCTCGTCGATCCCGAGACCGGACGCCAGCTCCAGGTCAACACGAGCCGCCGCAGCGTCCGCAAGCGCTTCGCCGAGGCGGCCGCCGCCGAGCGGGCCGAGGTCGCCGCCGCGCTGCGCCGCGCGAACGCCGACCACGTGGTCCTGTCAACCAGCGGTGACTGGCTGCGCGACCTCGCGACCCATCTCAAGCGCTTCCACGGCGGTCCCCCGCTGGTGAAGGTGCGATGACGTTCCGCGACCCCGCCATGCTCGCCGGGCTCCTGCTGGTGCCGCTGGCCGCGCTCGCCTACCTGTCGCTGCAGCGGCGGCGGCGCCAGGAGGCGCAGTCGTTCGCCAACCCGGCGCTGATGCCGAACCTGGTCACAGCGCGGCCCGGCTGGCGCCGGCACCTGCCGCCGCTGCTGGTGCTCGGCGCGCTCGCCGCCCTGGTCGTGGCGCTCGCCCGGCCGCAGCGCACCGTCGCCGCGCCGCAGCGCGCCGCGACGGTGATGATGGTCACCGACACCTCCGGCTCGATGAACGCCGAAGACGTCGATCCCGACCGCCTGTCCGCCGCGGTCAGCGCGGCGCGCAAGCTCACCGACGACCTGCCCGAGAACTTCCGGCTCGGCCTGGTGACGTTCGCCGACGACGCCGACATCCAGGCGCCGCCGACCACCGACCGCGACCCGGTCAAGGCCGGGCTCGACCGCCTGCGCGCGACCGGCGGCACCGCGATGGCCACCGGGCTCCAGCGCGCGATCGAGCTCGCCCGCACGCCGGTCCCGAACGAGAAGGGCGACGGCACGCGCCGCCTGCCCTCGGTGCTCGTGCTGCTGTCCGACGGCAAGGACACGCAGAGCAGCGTCGACCCGCTCGAGGTGGCGCGGCAGGCCAAGCAGCTCAACATCCCGATCTTCACGATCGCGCTCGGCACGCCGGACGGCGAGGTCGAGGTGCAGGACCAGTTCGGCTTCACCCAGCGCATCCCGGTGCCGCCCGACACCGAGACGCTGCGCGAGATCGCGCGCATCACCGGCGGGCGCTACTTCGCCGCCCCGGACGCCGCGCGCCTGGAATCGATCTACGGCAATCTCGGCACCCGGCTGTCGTCCAAGCCGGTCGAGAAGGAGGTCACCGCCGCCTTCGCCGGCGGGGCCGTCGTTCTGCTCCTCGCAGGCGGCGCGCTCTCGCTGATGTGGTTCGGCCGTCCGCTCTGATGGGTAGCCCGACCCTCGGTTACCTGAGACCTGAGGGAGGCGAGGAACCATGGATTCAGCGCGCCTCGATGGGCAGCGCGGGGGAAAGACGCGGTCGATCAAGTCGGTCGCCGCGGCGAGCTTTATCGGCACCACTATCGAGTGGTACGACTTCTTCCTGTACGGCACGGCTGCCGCACTGGTCTTCGGCGATCTGTTCTTCCCGGACGCCGAGCCGCTGATCGGCACGCTGCTGGCGTTGAGCACCTATGCGGTGGGCTTCGCCGCCCGACCGCTCGGCGGCATCGTGTTCGGTCACTTCGGCGACCGCGTTGGCCGCAAGTCGATGCTCGTGATCTCGCTGCTGATCATGGGTACGGCGACGTTCCTGATCGGCTGCCTGCCGACCCACAGCTCGATCGGCATCCTGGCGCCGATCCTGCTCGTGACGCTGCGTTTCGCGCAGGGCATCGGCGTTGGCGGCGAGTGGGGCGGCGCAGTGCTGATGTCGGTCGAGCACGCGCCCAAGGGCCGCCGCGGCTTCTTCGGCTCGTGGCCGCAGATGGGCGTCCCGGCCGGCCTGCTGATCTCGACGCTCGTGTTCCTGCTCGTGCAGAGCAGGACCTCCGAGGCGGCGTTCGCGAGCTGGGGCTGGCGTGTCCCGTTCCTGGCCAGCGCGATCCTCGTGATCGTCGGCCTGGTCATCCGCCTGAAGCTGATGGAGTCGCCGGCGTTCGAGCGCGTCAAGGAGACCGAGACCGAGGCCAAGATGCCGATCGTCGACGTCGTCCGCAAGTACCCGCGCAACGTGCTCACCGCGATGGGCATGCGGATGGGCGAGAACGGCGTCTTCTACCTGCTCACCGTGTTCGTCTACGTCTACGGCGAGGAGGAGCTCGGCCTCGACAAGAACACGATGCTCACGGGCGTGGTCATCGCCGCGGCGCTCGGCCTGATCACCGTGCCGCTGTGGGGATCGCTGTCCGACCGCGTCGGCCGCCGGCCGCTGTACCTGGCCGGAGCCCTGGTCACGACGCTGTGGGCGTTCCCGTTCTTCGGCCTGATGGACACCAAATCGCCGGTGCTGATCTGGCTGGCGATCGTGGTCGGCGTCAACATCGGGCACGACCTCATGTACGGGCCGCAGGGCGCATACTTCGCCGAGTTGTTCGGGACCCGCGTGCGATACAGCGGCGCCTCGCTCGGCTACCAGCTCGCGTCGGTGTTCGCGGGCGGCTTCGCGCCGCTGATCGCGACCGCGCTGCTGGCGTCGGGCGGCTCGAGCCTGGTCGCTCTGTACATCACCGGCCTGGGCGCGATCTCGGTGGTCGCGACGCTGTTCGCGCGCGAGACGTACCAGAACGACATCGACGAGGACGACGATGCGGAGCGCGAGCTGGTGCGCGAGCGCCGGTTCGACCGCGAGCGGTTCCGCGAGCGGGAGACGGCCGGAACCCTGTGAGCCATGAGCAGGTCTTCACGCTCGAGGCGACTCCGCTCAAGTACGGCCGGGGCGCGGCCGCCGACGCCGGCTGGGAGCTGGAGCGCCTCGGCGTGAAGCGGGCGATGCTGGTCAGCGACCCGGGAGTGGTCGCGGCCGGCATCACCGACCGCGTGCGCGAGGCGATCGAGGCCTCGGGGATCGCGACCGAGGTCTGGTCGTCGGCGCGCGTGGAGCCGACCGCCGAGTCGTTCGGCGAGGCCGCCGCGTTCGCGGTCGACGGCGGCTTCGACGGCTTCGTGGGCATCGGCGGCGGCTCGTCGATCGACACCGCGAAGGTGTCGGACCTGATCTCCACGCACGGCGGCGAGATCATGGAGTACGTCAACCCGCCGGTCGGCGAGGGGCGCAAGCCGCCGTCGCCGCTGAAGCCGCTGCTGGCGATCCCGACCACCTGCGGATCGGGCGCCGAGGCGACGACAGTGGCGATCCTCGACATCCCCGAGCAGAAGGTCAAGACGGGGATCTCGCACCGCTACCTGCGGCCCGACCAGGCGATCGTCGACCCGTCGCTGACCGACACGCTGCCGGCCGAGGTCGTCGCGTCCTGCGGGCTCGACGTGATCTGCCACGCCGCCGAGTCGTTCATCGCCAAGCCGTTCTCCGAGCGCGAGCGGCCAGACTCGCCGGCCGACCGGCCGCCCTACCAGGGCGCGACGCCGATCTCCGACATCTGGTCGTCGAAGGCGCTCGAGTACGGCGGGCGGTACCTGCGCGACGCGGTCGGCGGCGACCAGGAGGCCCGCGGCTGGATGATGCTCGCGGCATCGCTGGCCGGGATCGGCTTCGGCGCCGCCGGCGTGCACATCCCGCACGCGTGCGCCTACCCGATCGCCGGGCTCAAGCACGAGTACAGCCCGCCCGGATACCCCGACGATCACCGGTTCGTGCCGCACGGGCAGTCGGTGATCGTCACCGCGCCGGCGGCGTTCCACTTCACCTACGAGGCGGCGCCCGAGCGCCACCACCGGGTCGCCGAGCTGCTCACCGGCGAGCCGGCCGAGGGACCCGACGCGCTACCGGACGCGCTGACCGAGCTGATGCGCGACGTCGGCTCCCCGATGGGCATCGGCGAGCTGGGTTACGGCATCGGCGATGTCGACGCGCTGGTCGAGGGCGCGCTCAAGCAGCAGCGGCTGCTGGTGATCGCTCCGCGCGAGGCCGGACCCGAGGACCTCGGCGCGATCCTCCGCGCCTCGCTCTGACGCGGGGTTGACAGCCGCCCGACGGTGCTGCGACGGTCGCGCCATGACCGCTGCGTCCCTCGACTCGGGTTCGCAGTTCGCCGGGTACGCGATCGACGAGCTCATCGGACGCGGGGGCATGGGCGTCGTGTACCGGGCACTGCAGGTGGCGTTCGACCGCCCCGTCGCCCTGAAGGTGATGGCACCCGAGGTCGCGCACGACGACACGTCGCGTGCGCGGTTCCAGCGCGAGTCTCGCGTCGCCGCGTCGATCGACCACCCGAACGTCGTGCGCGTGTACGACATCGGCGAGCACGACGGACAGCTGTACATCGCGATGCAGCTGGTCGAGGGCCCGAGTCTGGAGACGGTGATCGCCGACGGGCCGCTCCCGCCGGCCCGCGCCGTGCACATCCTCGAGCAGGTCGCGAACGGGCTCCAGGCGGCGCACGAGCTCGGCCTCGTGCACCGCGACGTCAAGCCCGGCAACGTGCTGCTCGATGCGCACGACGCCGCGTTCGTGACGGACTTCGGCCTCGCCACCGCGGGTCGCGACGGGCTCACCAGGACCGGCGAGTTCGCCGGCACGCTCGACTACGTCCCGCCCGAGCGCATCCAGGGCCAGCGTGGCGACGCGCGCGCCGACGTCTACTCGCTCGGCTGCCTCCTGTACACCGCGCTGACCGGGCGCGTGCCGTTCGCGCGCGACTCTCACGCGAGCACGCTGTTCGCGCACCTCAACGACCCGCCGCCGGCGCCGTCGAGCGTCGTGCCCGGCGTGGAGGACCTCGACGGCGTCGTGCGGCGGGCGATGGCCAAGGACGCCGACGACCGGTTCCCGACGGCGGCCGCGTTCGCCGACGCGCTCGGGGCGACCGCGCCCCCGCCGCCCGTGCCTCAGGCGGCGGCAGCGGCGCCGCCACCGCCGCCGCCGCCGGCGTACGAGCCGTCGTACGGGACGGTCATCGTGCCGACCTACCCGCCGCCGCCCGCACCAGCGCGTTCGCGGGGCTTCCGCTGGCCACGGCTGCGGATCTCCTGGCGCCGGCGCCCTGCCCCGGCGCTGCCGCCGCCACCGCCGGTCACCAACGGCGACCGCCCGTCACGGCGCCCCACCACCGATCAGCTGGCCGCCGCCCGCCGGCTCGCGCCCGCGCTGCGCGTGCCCATCGACGAGTCGTTCAAGTACGTCCACCACCCGTTCGCCGCGCAGGAGGACGGGCTGCCGCTGCTCGGCAACGAGGAGGTCGTGCTGGCGATGGTCGAGCGGATCCTTCACTCGAACGGCGGCGCGTTCCTGCTCACCGGGTTCCGCGGCGTCGGCAAGACCACCGTGGTGCTCAACGCGCTCGACCACCTGCGCGACGAGCTGGGCGCCGACTCGGTCGTGCCCGTGTTCCTCAACGTCGCCCGGCCGAAGACCAGCGAGGAGCTCCTGTTCGAGGTCATCCGGCGACTGTTCGAGGCGTTGGTCGACGGCGGCGTGCTCGGCCGGCTTCCTGCCGACATCCAGCGCCAGCTGATCCTCGCCTACACGCGCACCTCGCTGTCCTTCACGCAGACCCAGGGGTCGGCGACCGAGCGCAGCGCGGGCGTGGGCATCGGCGTCCCGCTGCCGGTGCTCGAGGCGCTGGCGCCGAAGCTCGAGCTGTCGAAGAAGACGACCGACTCGCTGGCACTCGAGGCGTCGTTCCTCGCCTACTCGGCGGCCGACGTCGAGCACGACTTCCTGCGCATCGTGTCGCTGTTCCGCCGCCGCGGCGCCGACACCGCCGCGCACTGGAACGGCAAGGTCGTGATCGTCATCGACGAGCTCGACAAGCTGACCGAGTCCGAGCGCGGGCGCGAGTGCCTCGACGAGCTCGTGAGCGGGCTCAAGAACCTGCTGACGACGTGGGGCGTCCACTTCGTCTTCATCGCCGGGCCGGACCTGCACGACCTGTCGCTGAGCCACAGCCACCGCGGCAATAGCGTCTACGACAGCGTGTTCGGCTGGCAGCTGTACGTCCCGTGCGTGTGGCAGGCCACGGACCGGCTGCTCGAGACGATCCTGCCGCCGGACTGGCGCACCCGGCTCGAGTTCGCGTCGCTGGCCGACTACCTGCGCTTCAAGGCGCGCGGCGTACCGCGGCTGCTGCTGATGGAGCTCAACTCGCTGATCCAGTGGGACGACGGGCGCCCGTACGTGACGCTCCGCGTGGCCGACCGCAAGCGGATCGAGTTCTACGCGAGCGTCGAGCGCGTGCTCGCGAGCTTCACCGCGCACACGCACGGCGGCTTCACGGTGTCGATCGACGAGGACCGCTGGCGGATCGGCGCGTACTACGTGACCGACTGGATCCTGCGGACGCTCGGCCGCACGTTCACCGTCCAGGACCTCATGCCCGCCGGCGACGAGACCGAGCTCGACCCGCTGCTGGTGGTCGCGCCGGAGAAGGTCGAGCGGCTGCTCGAGCACCTGCGCACGAACGAGATCGTCGTCCGGCTCCGCGGCCACGGCGCGGAGGAGCGGCACTTCGGCGACGTCCCCGGCGCTCAGGTCGCCGTCTACAAGCTGGCCGACGACGTCGTCGCGCAGCTGCGCGAGTTCGCCCGCGACAACGTGCAGGAACGTGCCGACCTGCTGGTGTCGCCGGACGCCGACGAGCGCCACGACGACGACGTCGTGGGCAACGGCCGCTACCAGCTCGAGGAGGAGATCGACCGCGGCGGCATGGGCCGCGTGTACCGCGCGCGCGACCGCCAGCGCGGGCAGGAGGTGGCGATCAAGATGCTCGACGTCCCGGAGCTCGTCGGCGACGAGGTGATGCGTGCACGGTTCATGCGCAAGGCGAAGATCGCCACCTCCGTGCAGCACCCGAACATCGTGGCGACGCTCGACACGTTCACCGAGAACGACCGCCGGCTCGGCATCGTTATGGAGTTCGTCGCCGGCACGTCGCTGCAGCAGCTGCTCAAGCAGGTGCGGATCGACCCGCGCGACGCGGTGAAGCTCGCCGGCGGTCTGCTGGACGCGCTCGAGTACCTCGACGGGCTCGGCGTCGTCCGGCTCGACCTCAAGCCCTCGAGCGTGATGGTGCGCGGCGACTTCCGGCCGGTCATCGTCGACGTCGGGCTCGCCAAGCACGAGACCGCGGGTGAGCGCACGATCACCGAGGTCGGCCAGCTGATCGGCACGCCCGCGTACGTCGCGCCGGAGATCCTCGCCGGCCGGCCCGCGGACATCCGGGCCGACGTCTACACGATCGGGATGCTGCTGTTCGAGATGCTCGCCCGGCGGCCGGCACGGCCGCAGGGCCAGCTCTTCGAGGTGCTGCGCGCGGCGATGAGTGAGGACGTCGACGTCGACTCGCTGGACATGGCGTCGCCCGAGCTGCGCGAGACGCTGCGCCGGATCCTCGCCCGCGAGCCCGGAGCGCGGTTCGCCACGCCCGCGCAGGCGCGCGAGGCGCTCGCCGCGACGCCCGAGGCCGTGGGCGCTACGAGCGAGCCTCGGCCAATTCCGTGATCACGGCCTCGTAGACGCCGTCGCCGTTGGCCTGCTCGCAGACGCGCGTGTTGGCGGTCAGCGCCGCGCGGATCGACGGGTCGCGTTCGAGCGCGTTGGCCACGAGCCAGAACGTGCGGACGACCTCGGCGGCGCCGATGTCCTCGCGCGAGTCGCCGATCGCGATGCACTCCTCGCGCGCGTAGCCGCGGGCGCGCATGTGGAACGCGACGCCGTTGGCCTTCGAGGCTTCGGCGGGGACGAGGTGGTAGGCCCGCGCGCTGTCGACGCCCGGGACCGGCAGGTGGATGCCGCCGTTGTCGACCAGCCGCAGGTGGCCGAGCCCGTGCTCGGCGAGCAGCGCGTCGGCCTCGAACGCGTCGACGTCGCCGCGGAACAGGTGGGAGACGTCGCGGTTCCGGTGCCACGGGTCGTGGTACTCGAGCCGGCCCGCGTAGTGCTCGAGCAGCAGCCGCGGCGCGCCCGACTCCTCGATCTGGTCGAAGATCGTCTTGCCGTCGCGCGGGACGAGCTCGCCGGTCAACCAGTGCACCTCGCCGTCGAGCACCACGCCCGCCCCGGCCTCGAACGCGTAGCAGGACACGCCCATGATCCGCGCGTCGTGGAACAGCGTGGACTGCCGGCGGCCCGAGTAGATCATCACCTCGGCGCCGGCGCGGTCGCACGCCTCCAGCGCCCGCACCCCGAGCAGCGAGAACCGCCCGTCGCCGTCGTGCAGCAGCGACGCGCCCTTGCCGAGCAGCGTGTTGTCGAGGTCCACGTAGACGCAGCGGAGAGAGCTCGGCACGGCCACCTAGTATGGCCGCGTGAACGCGGCGGAGACCCGGCGGCGGCGGCTCATCCGGCTCGTGGCGCTGTCGATCGCCGCGGCGATCGCCACGATCGCGCTCAAGACGCTCGCGTGGGCGGTCACCGGCTCGGTCGGTCTGCTGTCGGACGCCGCCGAGTCGGTGGTCAACCTCATCGCGGCCGTCATGGCGCTGGCGGTGGTGCAGTTCGCCGAGCGCCCGCCGGACGAGGACCACGCGTACGGCCACGAGAAGGCGAACTACCTGGCCGCGGGGATCGAGGGCGCGTTGATCCTGCTCGCCGCCGTTTCGATCGCGTACACAGCGGTGCGGCGGCTGGCCAACCCCGAGGCGATCGAGGACGTCGGTCTCGGCGCCACCATCGCGCTGATCGCGTCCGCGATCAACCTCGCGGTCGCGCGCATCCTGATCGCAGCCGGCCGCGAGCACGGCTCGCTGACGCTCGAGGCCGATGGCCGGCACCTGATGACCGACGTCTGGACATCGATCGGGGTCGTCGTCGGCGTGGCCGCGGTCGCGATCACCGGCTGGGATCCGCTCGACCCGCTGATCGCGCTCGCCGTCGCGGCCAACATCGTCGCGACCGGCGTCCGGCTCGTGCGCGAGTCCTCGAGCGGCCTGATGGACCGCGCGCTCCCGCCCGCCGACCTCGCGCGGGTCAACGCGATCCTCGAGCGCTACAGCCAGGACGGCGTGCGCTTCCACGCGCTGCGCTCGCGGCGGGCCGGCCGCCGCACCTTCCTGTCCGTGCACGTCCTCGTGCCCGGCGCGTGGTCGGTCCAGCGCGGCCACGACCTGGCGGAGCAGGTCGAGGCCGACCTGCGCGGCGTGTTCGAGCATGCGACCGTGTTCACGCACCTCGAGCCACTGGAGGATCCGGCTTCTTTCGACGACTCGGAGCTCGACCGGCCGGGTTAGCGTTGCGCCGGCGAACGTCAACTGCGGCTGGGTAGGGAGGCGAGGGGGTCGGCCGATTCGGCGGTCGCTGGCGCGTTGACCACATCAGAGGTGGTCAAGTCGCCAGGGACCGCCGGCGACGCGGGCGCACCCGCTCCCCTACCCAGCCGCAGTTGACGTTCGCCCGGCACCCACGGTCGTAGAGTCAGGTGCCATGGCGATCGTCCGAGACATCGAGCCCTGGGACGAGCTCCTGCAGGCGGGGCGGGACGACGAGCGCCTGGTCATGCAGGCCTCGCAGCACCCGAAGCCGCCGCGTGAGGCGCCGATCCCCGAGGAGCTGCACCCCGAGGTCGCCGAAGCGCTGCGCGCCCGGGGGATCGACCGCCTGTGGTCGCACCAGGCCGAGGCGCTGCACGCCGGCTGGGCCGGGCCGACGATCGTCACCACCGGCACCGCGTCCGGCAAGTCGCTGTGCTTCAACCTGCCGACGCTCGACGTGCTCTGCCGCGACGCGCGGGCGCGGGCGCTGTACCTGTACCCGGCCAAGGCGCTCGCGCAGGACCAGGCGCGGGCGCTGAACGCGCTCGCCGTCAAGCGCGCCCGGCCGGCGATCTACGACGGCGACACGCCGCGCGAGCAGCGCTCGGCGATCCGGCGCCGCTCGAACATCGTCCTCACCAACCCCGACATGCTGCACCTGGGGATCCTCCCCAACCACCCCGCGTGGGCCGACTTCTTCGCGAACCTCGCGGTCGTGGTCGTCGACGAGGCGCACGTGTACCGCGGCGTTTTCGGCTCGCACGTCGCCAACGTGCTGCGGCGCCTGCGGAGGGTCTGCGACTCCTACGGCACGGCGCCGCGCATCCTGCTGGCGTCGGCCACGATCGCCAACCCCGGCGAGCTCGCCGACCGGCTGACCGGGCTCGACGGGGTCACCGTCGTGGACCGCGACGGCGCGCCCGCGGCGAAGCGCACGATCGCGATGTGGAACCCGCCGATCGTCGACGAGAAGATCGCGGCGCGGCGGTCGGTGCTCGCCGAGGCCGCCGACCTGCTGGCCGACCTCGTCACCGAGGAGGCCCGCACGATCGTCTTCATGAAGTCGCGCAAGGCCGTCGAGCTGATGTCGCGCTTCGCCCAACTCACGCTGGCCGACCGGGGACGCCAGGACCTCGCCGACCGGGTCGCCCCCTACCGCGCCGGCTACACCGCGCAGCAGCGCCGTGAGCTCGAGGCGCGGCTGGTGGCCGGCGAGCTGCTCGGCGTCGTCTCCACCGACGCGCTCGAGCTGGGCATCGACATCGGCTCGCTCGACGCGGCGATCTGCGTGACGTTCCCGGGGACGGTCGCCTCGCTGCGGCAGATGTGGGGCCGAGCCGGCCGCCGCGGACGCGGCCTGGCGCTCTACGTGGCCGGCGAGGATGCGCTCGACCAGTTCTTCTGCCGCCACCCCGACGAGTTCCTCGACCGCCCGGTGGAGGCGGCGATCCTCGACCCGTGGAACGAGCAGGTGCACGCCGGGCACCTGCTGTGCGCGGCGCACGAGGGGCCGCTCGAGGACGCGGACGCCGAGTTCCTCGGCCCGGAGTGGCGCACGTTCGCCCAGGCGCTGGTGTCCGGCGGCGACCTGCGCGAGCGGCCGGACGGCACGTTCGTCCCGCGCCGTCCCGAGGAGTACCCGGCCGCCGCGGTGTCGCTGCGGTCGGCGAGCCGTGACGCGGTGGCGATCGTCGAGACGCGCTCGGGCGAGATCATCGGCAACGTCGAGCTCTCGCGCGCGCACTCGACGGTCCACGACGGCGCGATCTACCTGCACGGCGGGCGCTCGTACGAGGTCGACGGGCTCGACCTCGACAACCGCCGGGCGCTCGTGCACAGCTTCGACGGCGACTGGTACACGCAGCCCAAGAAGGAGACCAACACCTACATCGAGCGGCTGATCGAGCGCCGCAGCGCCCTCGGCGTGCAGCTGTCGTTCGGGACCGTCGTCGTGACCGAGCAGGTGCTCGCGTACCAGAAGAAGCGCCTGCACGACCACGAGGCGATCGACCTCGTGCCGCTCGACCTCCCGGAGACGTCGTTCGCCACCCAGGCGCTGTGGTACGAGCTCGACGACGACGTGGCCGCCATGCCGCTGGAGGCGATGCTCGGCTCGCTGCACGCCGCCGAGCACTCGCAGATCGCCGTGCTCCCACTGCTGGCGATGTGCGACCGCTGGGACATCGGCGGGCTGTCGACGAACTACCACCCGCAGACCGGCCGTCCGACGATCTTCATCTACGACGGGCACCCCGGCGGGATCGGGATCACCCGCCGGGGCTACCAGGCGTTCGAGGCGCTCGTCGACGACGCCCACCGGCTCGTCGGCGAGTGCCCGTGCGAGAGCGGCTGCCCCTCGTGCGTGCAGTCGCCCAAGTGCGGCAACCTGAACGAGCCGCTGTCGAAGGCGGGCTGCGTTCAGCTGATGGGCCGCATGCTGGCCTCGTAGCGCTCGCGCAGCACGGCCCACCGCTCGCGCGGCCAGTTCGGCCAGTCCACGCGCGTGTCGTCGTCGAGCCACTCGGCGAGGAACTCGAGGTGCACGGCCCAGCCGGCCAGGTTGTCGAGCGCGTCGTCGTCCGGCAGCTCCACCACGCAGGTCATCGTCAGCCGCGTCTCGCCGGCGGCCTCCTCGAGCTCCCACGTGACGAGCCCGTGCACGTCGGTGTCCCACTCGACCAGGTGCGGGGGCTCGAAGCGGGTGATCCTCCCGCTCAGCTCCGCGCCCTCGTACCGGTTGCCGTCGGCATCGGTGTTCAGCCACTCGAGGTCGATCCGCCCGCCCGCGACCGGCGGCCGCGCCGAGCGGGCGAGCCACGCCTCGAGCTCGCCGGGATCGGTGAGCGCGCGGAACACACGCTCGACCGGATGGCGCAGGTGGCGCTCGAAGCGCAGCCGATGGCGCCCGTCGTCGAGCGTGTCGTGCGTGCCGTCGAGCCGGGTCATGATGCCTCCGTTTCGTCGAGATGGCGCTCCAGGGCGTCGAGCCTGTCGGCCCACAGGCGCCGGTAGGGCGCGAGCCAGGCGTCGATCTCGGCGAGCGGCTCGGGCCGCACGCGGTAGATGCGCCGCTGCGCCTCGGTGCGTGCCTCGACCAGGCCGGCGTCACGCAGCACGCGCAGGTGCTTGGACACGCCGGGCTGACTGATGCCCAGCGACGCCACGAGATCGCCCACCGGCCGCTCGTCCTGCATCAGCAGATCGAGGATCCGGCGGCGCGTCGGCTCGGCCAGGACATCGAACGTCGAGGTCACACCCTCATCATAGCCCTATGGTTATATGAACGTCAAGACATATGCATGATTTCCTGCAAGTTGCAGGAGTTCTGCCAGTGGTTGAGTGACGCACCCGTGCGCCCGACCCTGCCTTCATGCGCCGTATCGCCTGTCTGGTCGTCCTCGGCCTGCTCGTCGTACTCGCTCCGGCCGCGCAGGCCCAGACGAACGGCGGCACGATCTACGAGAAGCCGGCGGTGCTCGACGCGCCGACGTTCACCGTCACGCCGGCGACGGTCGTGCCGGGCGCGCGCGTGACGCTGCAGTACCGGATCACCGGCAGCGCGAGGCGGGTGCGCGTCCGCGTGGACCTGCTGTCGATGCTCGACGGCAAGCCGGTCGCCACGCTGCCGCTCGGGCGCCGGTTCACCGGCCGCACCTACACGCGCCGGTGGCGGCCGAAGCTGGCCGCCGGCCGATACACCGCCCGGCTGCGGGCCACGACCCTGCGCCGCAAGGGCCGGGCGCGGGCGTCGAGCACGTCGACGATCGAGATTCAGCAGGCGCCGGTCGTCGCTGCGTCCGGCGTGTTCCCCGTCCAGGGGCCGTACTCGCTGGGCGGCGAGGAATCGCGCTTCGGCGCCAAGCGCGAGGGCCACTCGCACCAGGGCCAGGACATCGCGGCCGCGGCCGGTACGCCGCTGGTCGCGCCGCGCGCCGGCTTCATCAGCTGGCGCGCCTACCAGGCCGACGGCGCCGGCCATTACGTCGTGCTGCACGGCGACGACGGCCGCGACTACGTCTTCATGCATATGCAGGGCGGCTCGGTGCTGGTCCAGAAGGGCCAGGGCGTCGCCGCCGGGGAGGCGCTCGGCGCCGTCGGCCAGTCCGGGCACGCCGACGGGCCGCATCTGCACTTCGAGATCTGGCCCGACGGCTGGTACTCGAGCAAGAAGTCCAAGCCGATCGACCCGCTGCCCGACCTGCTCGCCTGGGCCGGCTGAGGTACCGTCGGCCCACGTGGCCGTCCACACGATCCTGCCACCCCTCCTGACCGACGCCGTCGACGCCGTGCTGCGTGCCGTCGGCGAGCCGCACGTCGCACACGGCGAGGCCGACCCGGTGGGGGCGGCGACCGCCGCCGCTGAGACCGGCGCCCGCGCGGTCATCGGCCCGTTCCGCTCACGCGCCGTCGCCGACGCCGTCGCGGCCACGGCGCCGGCGCGCATCCCGCTGCTCGCTCCGGTGGCGACGTGGGCGGGCGTCACGCGCGACGACGAGCCAGGCTGCGACGACCCTGCGCAGCACGACGGGACGGTCCTGCGGATGGTGGCGCGCGACACGGTCGTCGCCCAGCGGATCGCCGAGCGGGTCCGGCGCCGGCGCGCGATCGTGATCGCCGGTGACCACGAGTACGGCCTACAGCTCGACGGGCAGCTCCGGATGGCCGGGCTCGAGCGCGTCGACTCGGACCCGGACGTGATCGTGCTCGCGGGGCTTGCAGAGAGCCCGGAGGCGGACGCCGCGCGGGCGCTCGCGCCGCTGCCGATCGTCGCGTTCGACGGCATCCAGGGCGAGGCGTTCCCCGGGCAGGACGTCGAGCTGGCGCTCGTCTACGCGCCCGGCCCGCTGGGCGTCGCCGAGTCGCGCCGCGCCGCCGAGCTCGTGGTGGCGTCGGCCGACCTCGCCGAGATGCGCCGGCTCGGCGGGTTCGACGAGCACGGGGACCCGCCGGACCCGCTCGTCAGGTTCGAGCGCTACGACGCGTAGCCCTGGACGACCCGGAACGGGAACGGCTGCGGCTCGGCCGCCGCCTGCGCCGCCGCGCGCCGCTCGACGAGCAGCCGGGTCATCGCCTCGGCCGGGACCGGCCGCGACACGTGGAAGCCCTGGGCGAGGTCGCACCCGAGGTCCTCGAGGCGCCGCCACGCCTCGTGCGACTCGACGCCCTCGGCCACGACCCGCAGGCCGAGGTTGTGGGCGAGGTCGATCGTGGAGCGCACGATCGCCGCGTCGGACGGGTCGTGCGGCATGTCGATCACGAACGACTTGTCGATCTTGATGCCGTCCACCGGCAGGCGCTTGAGGTTGGCCAGCGACGAGTAGCCGGTGCCGAAGTCGTCGACCGACAGGCTGAGGCCGATCGCGCTGAGGCGCTCCAGCGTCGCCTTCGCGCGAGTGGGGTCGAGCATCAGCATGCTCTCGGTGATCTCCAGCTCGAGCATCTGCGCGGGGACCCCCGTACGCTCGAGAAGCCGTGGGATCTCCACGGCCAGCTGGGCGTCCAGGAACGAACGGGCGGAAAGGTTGACGGCGACGGTGAGCTGCTCGCCCTGGTCGGTCCAGCGCCGGACCTGCTCGAGCGCCTCGGCGAGGACGTGCGACGTGAGCGGGCCGATCAACCCGGTCTGCTCGGCGATCGGCACGAACTCCGATGGGCCGATCAGCCCGAGCCGCGGGTGTCGCCAGCGGGCCAGCGCCTCGACGCCGACGATCCTGCCGGTCCGCAGCTCCGCCTTGGGCTGGAAGAAGAGGACGATCTCGCCGTCGGCGATCGCCGAGCGCAGCGAGCCGGCGAGCGACAGCCGGCGCGGGCTGTAGCGGTCGAGCTGCGGCTCGAAGAGCACGTGGCCGCGGCCGCCCTCCTTGGCCGCGTACATCGCGATGTCGGCGCGCTGGGTGAGCTGCTCGACGTCATTGCCGTGCTCGGGCGAGAGCGCGATGCCGATGCTGGCGTCGACCTCGAGCGTGAGCCCGTCGATCGAGAACGGCTCGCGCAGCTGGCCGAGCAGCTTCTGCGCGGCAGCGTTGGCCTCGTCGTGGCCCGGGCAGTCGGGCAGGAGAACGCCGAACTCGTCGCCGCCGAGGCGGGCGACGGTGTCGCGCTCGTCGATCGTCGCGTCGAGCCGCTCGGCGACCTCCTGCAGCAGACGGTCGCCGGCGTGATGCCCGAGCGTGTCGTTGATCTCCTTGAAGTGATCGAGGTCGATCAGCATCACGGCGGCGATGCGGTCGGCCCGGCGGGCGGAGTTGAGGACCTGCTCGATGCGGTGGCTGAACAGCGTGCGGTTGGGCAGGCCGGTCAGCGCGTCGTGGAGCGCCTGGTGCTCCTTGGCGATCGCCTGGCGGCCGCCGCGGTGCACGGCGAGCAGCGGCAGGAACAGCAGCGCCACCGACGGCAGCGCGAAGTCGGCGGCGAGGGCGACCATCGGCGCGAGGCCGAGCATGAGGCCGCCGGTGGAGACCTGGAAGAACCAGTCCTGCACGAGGTAGCGGCCGATCCGCAGGCCCTGCACGAGGGCGATCACGGTCGCGACGAGCGACGAGTTGACGAGGAAGAACGTCGCGGCGGCGGCGAGGATGCCCGGCAGGTCGCCCGGGACGAAGTGCATCGGCTCGCCCAGACGCGGAACGCCGGTGAGCAGCTCGAGCACGAGCGCGCTGGCCGCGACCGAGATCACGTACTGGCAGCCGTTGAACAGCAGCTTGACCGGCGGCTTGCGATGGCAGACGTCGGCGGCGAAGCTGGCCCCGCCGAAGGCGGCGATCGCGCACGCCGGGCCGGCGACGAGCAGCGTCGCGAACGCGAATGTGCCCGAGGTGGTGACCTCGCCTTCGACGCCGCGGGTGACCACCTTCAGCGGCATCATCTCGCCGGCGAAGGCGCAGACGGTGAAGAGGGCCACCTCGGCGGTCAACATCCGCCCGAGGTGGACCCCGTCGAGCGCGAAGACCACGGCGCCGCAGGCGAGGCCCAGGCCGATGACCAGGGCGACATACACCTTGAAGGGCGGAAGTCTGAGCGCGAGTTGACGCATTACATGTCTTTTTGAAGGAGAGGGTGCCCTACCCCGGAGACCGCACATGGCGGTACACGGCACCCCTCCGAACTACCACTTACGGCCGTTACGAACCTTCATGGTCGTCATACCTCCTTGAGAAGTCGGGTCGGTGCGGAACCAGTTGCCGTAGGACGTGCGCCCTACCACTTCCAGTACGCGCCGAGGCCCTCCAGAAGGACCGCGATCATGCTGACGGCCAGAACGGTGCGATACAGGCGTGCCTTCATGCCTGGTTGACCTCCATGTCACGACTCCCGGTCCTGTTCCGGAAGCCCGTTACGCAACCGTCATCGGCCGCCGATAGCCCGAGGGTGAGCGTTTGGACATTTGTTGGAGCGACCCGCGCGCAGTCCGCGCCGATGCCGTTCGGGACATGCTCTTCGGACTCGTATTCATCGTCCTGCTCATCACGGTCCCCCTCGCGCGCGGGCGTCTGACGGCGTTCGGCGACGTGCAGCTGCGCCGCGTCTGGCTGGCGCCGGCCGGGATCGGCGTGCAGATCCTCATCATCTCGATCGCCCCCGACGGCCTGGCCGGGCTGCACGAGGGCATCCACATGTTCAGCTACGCGCTGCTCGGCGCCTTCGCCTGGAGCAACCGGCGGATCCCCGGCGTGCCGGTGATCATGCTCGGCGGCGCCCTGAACTTCATCGCGATCGCCGCCAACGGCGGCGTCATGCCCGCGGATCCCGAGCTCGCGCGGCACTTCGCCGGATCCGAGGAGTTCGTCAACTCCGGCGCGATGGCCGATCCCAACCTGCTGTTCCTCGGTGACGTCTTCTCGACGCCGCCGTCGTGGCCGCTGTACAACGTCTTCAGCGTCGGCGACCTCATCATCGTGCTCGGCGTGCTCATGGCGCTGCACGGCGTGAGCGGGTCGCGCCTCGCGCCGCGCTGGCTGCGCATGCCGGCGACGGTGAACGCCTGATGCTCCGCGCGGCGCTGCGCGACGGCGCCAGCCGTCGCTTCTTCGCCGCGCACGGACAGTCCTGCCTGGGCTCCGGCCTCGCCCTCGTAGCGCTGCCGCTGCTCGCGTACGACAAGACCGGCTCGGTCTGGGCCGTCACGGCGGTCCTCATCCCCGACCTCCTGCCGGCGATCCTCTTCGGGCCGCTCCTGGGCGCGCTCGTCGACCGGGTGGGCTGGCGCTCCTGCGCGATCGCCGCCGATCTGCTCCGTCTCGCCGGCTTCACGCTCGTCGTGTTCGCGCACTCGCTGCCGGCGCTGGTGATCGCCGCGACGCTCGCGGGCACGGGCACCGCGCTGTTCCAGCCGGCCGCGCTCGCGGGCGTGACGCAGCTCGCGGCGGGGCAAGGCCCGGCCGGCCGCGTTCGGGCTGTTCGGCGCGCTCGACGACCTCGGGCTCACGGTCGGACCCGCGCTGGCCGCCGGCCTGCTCGCGGTCACCGGGCCGACGATCCTGCTCGGCTTCAACGCCGCCTCGTTCGCGGTGTCGGCGGTCCTGCTGGCCGGCATCCCGGGACGCCGCCGCAGCGACGACTCGGTCGAGCACCGCTCGCTGCTGACGGACATCCGGGTCGGCCTGCGACTGCTCGGCGGCCGCGCCGAGGTCCGGCTCCTGCTCGCGAGCTCGACCGCGGCCGTGCTGTTCGCGGGCGTCACGAACATCGGCGAGGTCATCCTCGCGCGCGACGTGCTCGGCGCCGGCGGCTCCGGCCTCGCCGCGCTGATCGCCGCCCACGGCGTCGGCACGGTGCTCGGGTCGATGGCCGCGCGCTTCGAGCAGGCGTTCCAGTGGCGCCGCGCGTACGTCGCCGGGCTTGCCTGCATGGCGGTCGACCTACTGCTGTGCGCCATCAGCCCGAGCCTCTGGCTGTTGCTCCCGGTGTTCGTGCTCGGCGGCTTCGGGAACGGGTTCGCGCTCGTGCACGACCGGCTGCTGCTCGGCGGCGCCGTGCCCGACGAGCTCCACGGCCGCGTGTTCGCGCTCCAGAAGGCGCTCACGTCGTTCGCGTTCGCGGGGTCGTTCGTCGCGGCGAGCGTGCTGATATCGGCCGGCGGCGTTCAGCTCACTTTCGCGATCGCGGCCGCGGGCATGGCCTGCGTTGTCGCGACCTCGGCGCCGCGCCTGCGTGCGGCCTGGCCGGCGCCGGTCAGAGGCGAGCTGACACCGGCTGAGGCGCGCTAGGCTAGATCGCCGCCACGGCGAGATAGCTCAGTTGGTAGAGCACACGACTGAAAATCGTGGTGTCCCCGGTTCGAGTCCGGGTCTCGCCATTCGCGAACCGCCTGCAAGCAAGCAGTTTCCTTGACTTCGAGATGGGACCCGCGCGGGCGCCGCGAAGCGGACCGGCGACGCGAGTACCCAATCGAGTACCCGATCAGGCGACGGTGACGGTCGTGGACGCCGTTCGTTGTTCGACGTCACGTCTCGATGTTGCGCGGCCACTGCCAGATCTGGGGCGTGTCTGGCTGGAAGCGCTCGGTGAAGCCGACGATGAACCGGCGCAGGTCGATGAGCGCCTGATTGCTGACCTCGTCGTCGAAGTAGAGGTCGGTTTCCGGTCCGGCGATGGGCACGAACGGCACGTAGGGCGGCGAGAAGTGGAACGTGAAGTAGAAGTGGACCATCTGGCCGATCGGGCCGGTTCTCGGCAGGAACCGCAACAGTGCCCGGGTGTCGAAGCTGTCCGCCGGGTCGGGGATGGTGGCGTCGTGCAGGCACGGCGGGAAGTTGGCGACGAACAGGAGCGCCGGCTCGCCGCTGCGCCACAGGCGGGCGAAGCCGTGGGCGGTGACGCGGTGGATAAGGCTGTGGAGGACGCGCTTGAGCTCGTCCTTGTCGCTCATGTCGGGCAGGCCGCGGACGTTGCCGCCGTCGGCGCTTGCTGAGGCCGTCATCCAGCGGTGGAGCTCGTCATCGTGCTGCACGTCCTCGTCGGTCGGATATGCGTGATCGACGTAGGTGTCGACGTAGCGCCCCGTCGCGTCCCAGATCTCCATCAACTGGCCGACGACGGGATACTGGTCCCACGGCTCGTCGACGGTGAAGTCGGCTTCAGAGATGCCGAGCCGTTGCAGGGTGGTCGTCGGATCGTCGTCGAAGAACCCGCGTCCGTCGGTGTAGAGATCGAGCAGCTGGAGGAACTGCCAGCCGGTCGCGATCGACGTCGGCGGCACGGCGGCTGCGTCCCAGTTGATCAGCAGCACGTCGTCGAAGGGGATGAGGTAGCTCGAGTGTGGTTGGAGCAGACGGCGCACCGGATGGCTGCGCGAGAGGGTCTCGAACATCGTCATCTGCATGGCCGCAGTGACGATGTGCCACTGATAGACGTGACCGAGCCAGATGCCGTAGACGGTGAGCGAGCACTTCGCCGCCTGCAGGGCGTAGACCCAGGCGGACGGTGTGGTCGACCCCTGCCGGCTGAAGATCTTCGGGTCGTTGGGGCCTCCGGCGACGCGTATGAGCTCGGGCGTCACGGCCTTGGTCTCGGCGTCCTGCACGAGGACAACGACGGTGCTCGGCGTGAAGCGGGTCAGACCGTGGAGGTGCTGCGGTTGGAGCTGCTCGTAGATCCGGAGATCGATCACGTACAGCAGGCCGGCGTCGGCGGCGTCGTCGAGCTCCGATGTCCACGCGTCGCCGAAGAGCTCACGCCACGGCGGCATCTCCGCACTCGGGACCTTCTGGGTCAGCAGCAGGTTGTATGACATGCCGTAGCGGGCGATGGTCGGAAAGAACGCCTCGGTCGCCTTCTCGGGGCGCGTTACGTCCAGCGCCTCCGCCCACTCATCGAGATGCTCCTCGCCCACGGCGTAGACGTTCGGGAAGGTCGTCCACGACAGTGAGAACTGCTTCGGATCCTCCAGTGCGAGCATCGTCAGGGGATCGCCGGCCGTGTCGTTCGAGCTGTGGGCGAGCGCCTCGTCCTGCTTCTCGAGCGTGGCGGCGAGCTGGCTGGGTGAGAGTGCCGGGGCGTTGCTCAGGAAGGCCTGCGCCTGCTCGCGCGCCGCCGCCGGCTGAGCATCGGCGGACTGGGGCCCGAAGAGGAACGTGTACGCGCGGGCGGTCGTCCCGCCGATCGTATATGTCTTGGTGAGGGCCTGGTAGGCCTGCTCGCGCTGCTTGGCCCGGAGCCCGAGCTTGAGCAGGGTGTCGAGCATGCCGCCGAGGTCCACGGGCACCGCGGGCACGTTGTGGAGCCCGAGTTCGCGCAGGCGCAGATGGGGCAGCTTGTACTGCTCAGTGCGCTCGACGAGGGTGAATTCTTGCTGGAGACTCATGGCCACCTCCTGGCGCTGTTGGACGACACACTCGAGCCGCGCGAGACGCTTCGCGCCCGCGGCGGTGCAGGGTGGGCAGGCGGCGCGTGTCGTGCTCCGCGGCGACGTGCGGGGAGAGAGCAGATCGACTGCGCACCCCGCGCCGCCCACCCGTGGCCGCCCGTGACTCACGGGCCTGCGATCTACCTGCGCGCGGCGACGGCTTCGGCTGCGACCTCGCGCTGGCCGTTCGGTCCGGACTGCACGAACGCCAGCAGGTCGGCGTTGATGGTGTCGGCCTGCGTCGTCGGCATCCCGTGCGGGAATCCCTTGTAGGTCTTGAGCGTCCCGTTCTGTACGAGCTTCGCGGACAGCGGCCCGGAGTCCTCGTACGGGACGATCTGATCGTCGTCGCCGTGCATGACCAGGACCGGCACCGTGATCTTCTTGAGGTCCTCGGTGAAATCCGTCTGCGAGAACGCGACGATGCCGTCGTAGTGGGCCTTCGCCGCGCCGGTCATGCCCTGGCGCCACCAGTTCTGGATGATCGCTTCCGACGGCTCGGCGCCGGGGCGATTAAAGCCGTAGAAGGGCCCCGAGGCGAGGTCGCGGTAGAAGATCGATCGGTTGGCGGCGACTTGCGCCTGGAAGCCGTCGAAGACGCTCTTGGGCAGCCCGCCCGGGTTGGCGTCGGTCTGGACCATGAGCGGTGGCACCGAGCTGATCAGCACCGCTTTGGCGACGCGGCTCTCGCCGTGCCGCGCGATGTAGCGGACGACCTCGCCGCCGCCGGTGGAGTGCCCGACGTGGATGGCGTCGCGCAGATCGAGGTGCTCGGTCACGGCCGCGAGATCGTCGGCGTAGTGGTCCATGTCGTGGCCGTCGCCGACGTGGCTGGACCGCCCGTGACCGCGTCGGTCGTGGGCGATGACGCGGTATCCGTGGCCGAGGAAGAACAGCATCTGGTTGTCCCAGTCGTCACTGGAAAGCGGCCATCCGTGGCTGAAGACGATCGGCTGGCCCGAGCCCCAGTCCTTGAAGAAGATCTCAACGCCGTCGGTTGTGGTGATAGTGCCCATCAGCGACCTCCGTCGGAAAGCTTGAGCGGGCGACGATCATCGCGCCACTGGGACAGGCTTCGCGCCCGTGGCGACCCTGGCGCCACGCTGGTATCGCGGGGGCGTTCCTCCTCGAAGCTGTCGTGACCGGGCTGTTCGTGATCGTGATCACGACGGTGGCAACCGATGACCGAGCACCGTGGAAAGGCGTCATGGCGCCACTCGTGATCGGCCTCTTCATCTTCACCGCAGCCGACGCGGTCGGGCCCGCTTCAGGTGGCTCGTTCAACCCCGCGAGGTCCCTGGCTCCGGCCGTCTACAGCGCGAACTTCGGCCAGATCTGGATCTATTTGCTCGCGCCCCTCCTCGGCGGCGCCGTCGGCGGGGCCGTCAGCGTCGTTTTCGGGCGCTCACCCGTCCACGAACCGACACCGATCCGCCCGACCGGCGGGGTCGCGCAGCTCCGACGCAGGAGTTGTTGCACACCCGATGACGGACACGGAGCCGGGCCAGCTGGCAGGCGGCCGATGGCCCCGCGAGCACGCTGCGACCGCGGGCAGGGCCGTTATGCGTGCGGAAGCGGAGAGTGTCGATGAGCCGGCCGGGCTCGATCGCGCCCCGGTAGAGCCAGCGAGTCGCTGCGCCCTGGACGGCGTGCGACAGAGCTCGCGCGAACGGTCGCGCGTAGCCGCGGTGCGCCTGCCGTCGCGCACGCGGGAGAGAAGAGGCGAGTCGGCCGCGGCGCTCGAACACCGCCCCTGAGGTCGCGGCGGCGGGTGCCGTGGCTCCCTGGCCAACGACGCGCATCGGGACATCGCGGTGGTGAGACCCGGTTCGCCGATGCGAAGCACCCGCACGCGCCCGGGGACGTTGCGGGCGCGACGGGTCACCGACGTCGCGAAGGTTTCCTGGCACGGCCCACCATTCGTGGGTCGGAAACGTGAGGAACGACATGGCGATCTCGTCGGAGTCCAGTAGAGAGACCGTGGCCATCGTGACGGGCGGCTCGTTCCCGACGGGCCGCCAGGTCGCGCGCGCGCTCGCCCACTGGAAGTGGCCGGTCGTCGTGGTCTACCTGACGCAGAAGCGCGCAGTCGACGCCGCAATCGCGGAAATCCTGAGGGCGGACGGCAACGTCGTCGCCGTGCGCGCCGATCTCGTGGACGACGTCGACGTCGCGCGCCTCTTCGCTGAGTCGAAGGCCGCGTTCGGGGGCGTCGACGTCATCGCACACACCACGTCGGAACCCGCGGCGGTGCTCTTGCAGCACGCGGCGCGATACGTCCGATGGCGAGGCACCATCGTGAGCGTGTGCGCCGCCGTCGGCGTAACTCCCGTCGTCGCGCGCCAACTGCGCGAGCGCGACATCAGCGTCGGCAGGGCTCCGCCGGACGAGATGCTCGGGTTCCTCGACGAGTGGCGACGCCGTTACTGTCGTGTCCACGATGCCTGCCATTCGGGGGCTCAGTTTCCTCGGCCGGACACGCGAGCGTGAACGCCTTGACGCGATGCTCGATCAGGCGCGCGACGGCCGGAGCGCGGTACTCGTGATCCGCGGCGAGGCAGGGATCGGCAAGACCGCGCTGCTGCGCTACGCCGCGCGGGAAGCCTCAGGTCTGCGGACGGTCGAGGTCGACGGAGTTCAGGCGGAGATGGAGCTGCCCTTCGCCGGGATCCAGCGGTTATGCGCACCGATGCTCGACGGGCTCGAGGCGCTGCGAATCCCTCAGCGGTCCGCTCTCGAGGTCGCCCTGGGTGTTGCGGCGGGCGCTGCCCCGGACAAGTTCCTGGTCGCCGTCGCCGTCCTCAACCTGCTCTCCGCGACCGCCGACGTACGTCCGCTTCTGTGCCTGGTGGACGACGCGCAGTGGCTCGACGCCGCATCGATACAAGCGCTCGGATTCGTCGCACGGCGACTGGTGGCGGAGCCCGTGGCGATGGTCTTCGCGATGCGCGAGCCGGTCACCATGCGGGCGCTCGACGGCCTGCCGAACCTGTCGCTCGAGGGTCTTGACGGGCCTGATGCGCGCGCGCTGCTGGCGAGGGCCGTGCCCGGCCGGCTCGACGAGCGCGTCGGCGACCGGATCGTCGCCGAGAGCGGCGGCAATCCGCTGGCGCTGGTGGAGCTCTCGCAGAGCATGACGGCGTCAGAGCGGTCCGGAGGCTTCGCACGGCCCGCGGCGGGCGACCTGCCCAGCCGGCTCGAGGCGCGGTACGCGGACCGCGTGACCGGTTTGCCCGACGCGACGCAGCGCCTGATTCTGCTCGCCGCGGCCGATCCGGTGGGCGACGCCCCCCTGCTCTGGCGGGCGGCCGAACGGCTCAGCACCGACCCGAGCGCGCTGGCGCCCGCGAGGGCCGCCGGGCTGCTGGAGATCGACGACCGCGTGCGGTTCCACCACCCGCTGGTGCGCTCGGCCGTATATGGAGCCGCCTCACCCGCCGAACGACGACGCGCACACGACGCGCTGGCGGAGGCGAGCGATCCCGAGCTCGCCCCCGATCGTCGCGCATGGCACCGCGCACTCGCGGCGCCCGGACCGGACGAAGCGGTGGCCGCCGAGCTCGAGCGCGCCGCGGGACGCGCGCACGCTCGCGGCGGCATGGCGGCCGCCGCGGCTCTGCTCGAGCGGGCCGCCGCGCTGACCCCCGACACGGCCCTGCAGGCGGCGCGTGAGCTGGCGGCGGCCGAGGCCAGCTTCCAGGCCGGCGAGCTCGACGCGACACAGCGGCTGCTGGCTACGGCGACGAGCGGCCCTCTCGACGGCTTCCAGAGAGCGCGGGCCGCGCTGCTTCGAGGCCACGCCGCCGCCATCTCCGCCTACGGCAACGAGGCGCCGCCGTTGCTGCTCGACGCGGCGAGACAGCTCGAGCCGTTCGACGTGGCCCTGGCTCGCCGGGCCTACCTCACCGCGTGGAGCGCCGCCATCACGGCCCACCACCTCGGCGGAGCGGATGTCCTCCTCGAGATCAGCCGCGCCGTCCGAGATCTGCCACCGCTCCCCGCGGAGCCGGATCCGCTCGACCTGGTGCTCGAAGGCCTCGCCCTTCTGATCACCGACGGACACGCGGTCGCGATGCCGGTCCTCAAGCGCGCGGCGGCGAAGGCCCTCCAGGTGCCGGTCGAGGACGTCCTGCGCTGGGGTTGGTTCGTCGGCGGCGTGAGGAGCGCGACGTGGGACGAGGACGCGATCGCGGTCTACGAGCGGCAGGCCCGGCTTGTCCGCGAGGCGGGCGCGCTGGCCGAGCTGCCGATCCACCTGCAGGCGCTGGCGCTGGAGCTGACGTGGCGCGGCGACCTGTCAGGCGCTCGAGCGCTGATCGCCGAGTCCGAGAGCATCTCGGACTCGGTGGGCAATCAGGTCCCGCCCTTCACCCTCCTCCGGGTGCTCGCGCTCGAGGGACGGGAGGCGGAGGCCTCCGCGTTGATCGAAGCCGTGATCCGCGAAGGCACCGCGCGCGGGCAGGGAATCGCGGTGATGGACGCGCACTGGGCCGCCGCCGTGCTGTACAACGGACTTGGCCAGCACGACAAAGCAGCGTCAGCAGCCGGGGAGGTCGCCGCGAACGGCATCCTCCCGTTTCTCTCGTCGTGGGCGCTCTTCGAACTGGTGGAGGCCGCCGTGCGCATCGGCGACACGAAACTGGCACGCGATGCACTCGACCGGCTCGCCGAGGCGACGCAGCCGGCCGGGACCGATTTTGCGCTCGGCATCGAGGCGCGTTCCCGAGCGCTCGTCGCCGACGGCGACACAGCGGAGGCGTCCTATCGCGAGGCGATTGCGCGGCTCGGCAGCACGCCCCATCGGCCAGAACTCGCACGCGCCCGCCTCGTCTACGGAGAGTGGCTGCGCCGCGAACGACGACCGCGCGAGGCGCGCGAGCAGCTGCGGGCGGCCGAGGAGATGTTCGCCGACTTCGGGATGGAGGCGTTCGCCGGGCGAGCCCGCGATGAGCTGCTCGCCGCGGGCGCGCGCGTGCGCAGACGCGCCCTCGAGGAGCGGGAGGAGCTCAGCCCGCAGGAGGAGCAGATCGCCCGCCTCGCCCGCGACGGCCTGACGAACGCCGATATCGGCGGCAGGCTGTTCCTGAGCCCGCGCACGGTCGAGTGGCACCTCCACACGGTGTTCGCCAAATTAGAGATCAAGTCGCGCCACGACCTCGCCCGCGCCTTGGCGCCGACAGAGCAGTCGCCTGGGCGCCTGTAGCGCGGACGACGGTGGTCACCGTGGACATCGCGCGCTCGCTGCATAGCGTCAGTCGGCCGCTCTCGTGAGCGTCGCGCTGCCGACCTCGCGACCGACTCCGGAGGCCGACGGAGGTGTAGCGTTCGTTCATGTTCGCCGCCCGTGGACCGGCATTCGTCGGCCGGACCGGCGAGCGCGCTGCGCTCGATGGTCTGCTGGCACGGGTGCGCCGCGGCCACAGCGAGGTGCTGGTCATCCACGGCGAGGCGGGGATCGGCAAGAGCGCGCTGCTGCGCTACGCCGCCCGGCAGGCATCCGGCTTCCGGGTCGTCGAACTCGCGGGCGTGGAGGGGGAGATGGAGCTGCCGTTCGCCGGCATCCACCAGCTGTGCGCGACGATGCTCGACCGCGTCGACGCGCTGCCGGCCTCGCAGCGCGATGCCCTGAACATCAGCCTCGGACTGACGACTGGGGTCGTCCCCGACCGGCTGCTGGTGGGACTCGCCGTGCTCGGCCTGCTGGCCGCTGCGGCCGAAGACCGGCCGCTTCTCTGCCTCGTGGAGGACGCCCAATGGCTGGATGCGGCCTCGAGCCAGATCCTCGGGCTCGTCGCGCGACGGGCCCGGGCCGAGTCGGTGGCGATCGTCTTTGCCGTGCGCGACTCGGGGTCCGAACGGCCCACACACGACCTCGACGGCCTGCCCGACATGCGCCTCCAGGGCCTGACGGACGAGGACGCCCGCGCGCTTCTGGACGGCGTCGTGACGGGCCGTCTCGACGGCGGGATCCGCGACCGCCTCGTTGCGGAGACCGGCGGTAACCCCCTCGCCCTGGTGGAGCTGCCCGGGCGCATGACGGCCGCCGAGCTGGCCGGTGGCTTCGAGCTTCCCGCCTCCCACGAGCTTCTCGACCACATCGAGGACCACTACGTGCGCCGCGTCGGCGAGCTCCCCGAGCCGACGCGGCGCCTCATGCTGCTGGCAGCCGCCGAGCCGCTGGGTGACGCGCCGCTGGTCCTGCGCGCGGGCCGGCGGCAGGCCATCGCGCCCGACGCGTTGAGGCCGGCCGAGGTCGCGAGGCTGCTGGAGATCGGCGAGAGCGTCCGCTTCCGCCACCCCCTCGTGCGCTCGGCCGTCTACCGCGCCGCGCCGCCCATGACCCGGCAATGGGCGCACAAAGCCCTGGCCGAGGTCAGCGATCCGAAGTCCGATGGCGACCGCCGCGCATGGCATCGGGCGCTCGCCGCCACCGGGCCGGACGAGGACGTCGCCGCCGAGCTCGAGCGATCGGCCGGCCGGGCGCAGGCGCGCGGCGGCGTCGCCGCCACGGCGGCCTTCCTCGAGCGCGCCGCCGAACTGACCCCCGACCCGGCGCGGCGCCGCGAACGTGCGCTCGCGGCCGCGCACGCCAGTCTTCAGGCCGGCGCGTTCACTACCGCACGCGGCCTACTGGGGATCGTCCAGGCCGGGCCGCTCGACGAGCTCCAGCGCGCGCGCACCGACGTGCTGCACGCCCAGCTCGTGTTCGTGACCAGCCGAGGCCGCGACGCCATCCCCCTCCTGCTGGCCGCCGCCCGCCAGCTCGAGCCGCTGGACGTCTCGCTCGCGCGGGAGACGTACGTCGACGCGTTTTCCGCCGCGATGTTCGGCGGAAGGCTCAACGGCAGCATCGGGATGCGCGAGGCCGCCGAGGCCGCGCGCGCCGCGCCGCACCCCACGGATGCCGAGCCGGCCATCGCGGACCTGCTCCTCGATGCGCTGGTCGCCCTCGCCTACGACTACGGGACAGCGGTCCCGCTCTGCCGGGAGGTCGTGCGGCGGCTCTCCGGCGAGGAGACGTCGGCCCCGGAACGACTGCGCTGGCTGTGGCAAGGCTGCGTGCTTGCGCTCGAGATCTGGGACGACGAACGTGCGCGCGCGCTCTCGTCCTTGAGCGTCGAGATCGCGCACGAGACGGGGACGCTCAGCGAGCTCGCGCTCGCGCTCGGCGCGCGCGTGCCTACCTTGGTGCTCTGCGGAGAGCTTGACGCCGCCGCGGCGCTCGTCTCGGAGACCGCGTCCGTCGAGGAGGCGACCGGCATTCGCTCCGCTCCCTACGGCGCATTGTTCGTCTCGGCGTGGCGAGGCAGGTCGACCGAGACGACGGAGCTGATCGAAACGGCCGAGCGCGACGCCAAGGCGCGCGGCGAGGGCTTCGGACTGGCGATCGCCGCGTATGCCCGCGCCGTCCTGTGCACCGCGCTCGGCCGGTATGACGAGGCGCTGACCGCCGCCGCGTCGGCGAGCGCGCACCAAGACCTCAACGTCGAGAACTGGGGCCTGAGTGAGGTGGTCGAGCCCGCGACCCGATGCGGACGAACCGACGTGGCGACCGACGCGCTGAACCGGCTGACCGCGAAGGCCCAGGTCACGCGAACCGACTGGGCGTTGGGCATCGAGGCGCGCGCCCGCGCACTGCTGGACGACGGCGCTGATGCCGATCGCTGGTTCCGCACGGCGATCGAGCACCTCGCGAGAACCGGCGTTCGGGCCGAGCTCGCGCGCACGCATCTCCTGTACGGGGAGCGGCTTCGACGCGACGGCCGCAGGGTCGACGCGCGCGCCCAGCTCAACATCGCGCACGAGCTGTTCACGTCCATGGCGATGGAGGCGTTCGCCGAACGTGCCGGCAGGGAGCTTGTCGCCACGGGCGAGAAGGCCCGCCGGCGGGTTGACGACGCCCGCGACGACCTCACCCCGCACGAGCGCCGGATCGCCGAGCTCGCCGCGGACGGGCTCTCGAACGCAGACATCGCCGCCCGCCTGTTCCTGAGCCGTCGCACCGTCGAGTGGCACCTGCGCCACGTGTTCTCCAAGCTCGGGATCCGCTCCCGCCGGCAACTGGCAGGCGCGCTCCAGGACTCGGGCTCCGAAGCCGACGACGCATCGAGCAAAGACCCTGCAAGGCGCCGTTAGCTGTCGCGCCTCGGCTGGTCCGGGACGCTGGGTCCGCGCCGGCGGTCGCGTGCGGGTTGCCTCGGCGCCCCGGTACAGCGCCACCAGAAAGCTCTCGGCCGGCGAGCGCTCACCTAGCTCTTGGCCAGGCCGCCCGACGCGGCGTGCGCCAGCGCCATCCGTCCGGCGCACATCACGACGTGCGGCGCGGGCCGTCGCCGGTATACGCATGGGTGCGACTGCCGCGGCGGTCGGACCCGGGTCGCACACGGGGGTGACGCCCCGCGGCTCGCGAACTCGGGCGGCTCCGTTCCCTTCGATGCGCGCCGCATGCGCTGCCAGAACGCCACGGCCTGCCGTGGCTCGTATCCGGCCTTTGCCATGTAGACCAGGCCGATGTGGTCGGCCTCGGACTCTTGTGATCGGCTGAACGGAAGCGAGTCCGCCGCGCCGAGCAGCGCGAACACGCGGAGATACTGTCGCGGGGTGAACGCCACGCCGCCGGCGACGATGGCTGCGGCGATCCTGGTCAGGTGCTCGCGCTCGATCCGCTCTGCCGCGTGCTCAGCTGTCGCGTGGGCGACTTCGTGTCCTAGCACGGTGGCCAGCGCAGCAGCGTTCCGAGTCACGGGCAGGATCCCGGTGAACACGACGATCTTGCCGCCCGGCAGGCAGTAGGCGTTGGCCTCGTTCTTGCGAAGCAGTGTCACCTTCCAATCGAACGCGGGCTTGTCGCGGCCGGCGACCGCCTCGATCCGCGAGGCGACCCGCTGAACCTCGTCGTACGCAGCGCCGGACGAGACGATGTCTGCCCGGTCCTCCCGGAGAGTCTTGGCGTACTGCTGCTCGCCGAGCTGGATCTGCTGCTCGTCGCTGAGCGCCACGTGCTGCGTGCGCTCGGTGACGGGCGTGGTCTGCTCGTGGGTCTGCAGCAGCAGGATCACGCCGACGCCAAGTGCGGCGATCGCGACCGCGATCAGCGGCCGGGCCAGCAAGATGCGGAGCACTCGCTTCGCGCTCGAGCCCCGACGGTTGTCATCGCGTTCCATGCACGACTACTGGCTCCTGGCCACAACCCCGACCAGACGACTTACACGCGCCGGCCATACCTGGCGGCAATGGCACCGACACGCGTTGCAGGCAACATTGGTGCGTGCCTGAACGCGCCTCGCCGATGACGGACCCGCTCCCGGAGTCGGAGACCGTGAGCGATCAGCTCGAGCGTTGGCTGGCGAGCGACGGCGACCAGACGCTCGGCGGCTTGATTGACGTCTTCCAGGAGAAGAGCTTCGCGTTGATCTTCATCCTCCTGCTCGGCGTTCCAGCGTTGCCGCTGCCGACCGGCGGCGCTTCGCACGTGTTCGAGATCATCGCGATACTCGTGGCGCTTGAGCTGGTCGCCGGACGCAACAAGATCTGGCTACCGGAGCGCTGGCGCAAGATCGAGCTCGGAACCGGCGGCGGCCGAACGCGCTTCATCAGAGGACTGATGAAGGTGATCCGCTGGATCGAGCGCTTCTCCCGACCTCGCCTGCGCTTTCTGTTCAACCACCGGGCGAGCAACCGTCTTCGGGCTCCTCGTGACCGCCGGCTCGCTCGGCGCGTTCCTGGCGGCCCCGTTCACGGGCCTGGACACGCTCCCCGCCCTGGGCGTGGTGCTGCTGTCGCTAGGCGTCCTGCTGGAGGACTTCGCGGTCGTGGTTCTCGCGCTCCTCATCGGTAGCGCTGGCGTTCTCCTGGAGATCGTGGTGGGCCGGGCCGCCGTCCGCGGCATCGGGAACCTCTTTTAGACCGCTACCGGTGCGAGTGACGCGGGCGCTGGTCGTCGTGCAGGGGACAAGCCGAGCGGGCGTCGCTCCGCTGTCGCGTGCACACGTAACGACCGCTGTGCCAGGCGGCGACGACGCACGACGGGTCGCGGCCGTTGTTTCAGCGCGGGGCGGTCTTGCCTATCCCGCCTCGCCGCGAGGACCAATTATCAGCCGGGAGGTGCCTGAGCTGTCGCCGTTCTGGCCCGTTGGTCAAGGACCCGGAGCGCGCTGCGCTTGAGGACGTCCACGATGCGGTGGATCCCTGCGTCGCTGCGCGCGGAGCGCCGGGCGAGCGCGAAGTGGTGTCGCTCGACCGCGGGATGGACCGGCAGGAGTTGCAGCCCCTCTGGTAGGCCCCGCGCAGCCAGCCGGGGCACGAGCGCAACGCCGATTCCGGCCGCCACGAGCTGCAGCTGGACCGAGAAGTCGGTTGCCTCCCCGACGACGTGTGGTTGAAAGCCGGCGGCGCCGCATGCGCGTTTGACCATCTCGGCGCAGGCGAAGCCGTCGTGTGGGAGCACCCAGTCGCTGTGCGCCTGGTCAGAAAGTCGGGCTGCGCCCGCGCGCGTGGTGATGGGCGTGCTGCCCGCGGCGGTGGCGAGGACGACTTCTTCGGTGGCCAGGGCCGTGGCGAACAGCCCGTGCGAGGGCAGCTGCGGGACGTTCGAGTAGGCGTGGGTCACGGCGAGGTCGACGTCGCCGTGGACGAGGGCGTCGATGGCGGCGTCGGGCTCAAGCTCGGTGAGTCGCAGCGCGGGCCCGGGCTCGGCCCCGTCGCGGAGGTCCCGCCACGTGTCGGTCACGTACGAGCGCGCCGCGGTCGGGAAGGCGGCCGATCCGACGTCCTTGATGCGCTTCGAGGCCGACGACACGGTGACGCTCGTGGCCGCCTGGAGTGCCGCCGACGCAGATTTTCCGATCGGCGCCCGGCGGCCCGTGGACGACGAGCTGCGGTCGATGCGGGACCACGGGCGCGTCGTGCGGCGCGGGCCGATGGAGCTGCCGCTCTACGGGCCGTTCGTCGAGGAGGCGCGCGAGCTCGCGATCCGGTCCGCAGTGGGCGTCCCGATCGTGGTCGACGGCGTCGTGTGGGGCGTGGCGTTCGCCGCCTCGACCCGTGAGGAGCCCTTCCCAGAGGACACCGAGACGCGGCTGGCGCAGTTCACGGAGCTGTTGGCGACGGCGATCTCGAACACGGAGGCGCGGGCCGACGCGGTCGCCTCGCGGAGGAGCAGGCCGCGCTACGGCGCGTGGCGACGCTCGTCGCACGCGAGTCGTCGCCGTCGGAGGTCTCCGCAGCGGTCGCCAAGGAGGTGGCAGGGCTCCTGGGCGTGGAGAACATGAGAATGGTCAGGTACGAGGCCGACGCGACTGTCACCGTGGTCGCGGAGTGGGGCGAGTACGACGCCGCCTTCCCGGTTGGCTCCCGTCTGCCACTGGGGGGGAAGAAATCGCCACGCAGGTGCTTGCAACAGAACGGCCCGCCCGCATCGAGTACGCGAAGGCCACCGGAGGCGTCGGGGCCTACGCACGCAGCATGGGAAGCCGCTCCGCGGTCGGCGCTCCGATCGTGGTCGACGGACGGCTCTGAGGCGTCATGGTCGCGACGTCGCCCGAGGCCGGGTCGCTGCCGGCGGACACCCAGTCGCGCCTGGAGAACTTCACCGAGCTAGTCGCGACGGCGATCTCGAACACCGAGGCCCGCAGAGAACTAGCCGCCTCGCGCGCCCGTGTCGTGGCAACTGGCGACAAAGAGCGCCGGCGCGTCGTGCGCGATTTGCACGACGGCGCGCAGCAGCGACTCGTCCACACGATCATCACTCTGCAGCTCGCCCGCCGCGCCGTCCAGAACGAAGGGGAGGATGCCGCCGCTCTTCTGACCGAGGCGCTCGACCACGCCGAGCAGGCGACGGCCGAGCTGCGCGAGCTCGCCCACGGCATCCTCCCAGCGGCCCTCACCAATGGCGGGCTGCGCGCGGGAGTGGACGCACTGGCCTCGCGGATGCCGATGCCGGTCGAAAGCGGCGTGTCGGTCGGCCGGCTCCCTGCCGCGGTCGAGGCGACCGCATACTTCGTCATCGCCGAGGCGCTCACCAACGTCGCCAAACACGCTCGCGCCGAACACGCGACGGTCACGGCGCGCGTCGAGGACGGCACGCTCGTCGTCCACGTCCGCGACGACGGCGTCGGAGGCGCCCAGCGCAACGGCAGCGGCCTCACCGGGCTGACTGACCGGCTCGCCGCGCTCGACGGCGAGCTCCGAGTCGAAAGCCCGGCCAACCGTGGCACCGTGGTCGCCGCCACCATCCCTCTACCCGGGTAGCTCACAGGTCCGGTCGCGCGCTCGCGCCTCGCGATTGCTGCCCGAGAGCAGGACCGGTAGCGCCGGCGCGCACCGGTCTCGCGGTCGCAATGGACGAAGCAGCGGTGTCCGATGGCGTACGGCCAGGGCGCTATCGCATGCACGACGAAGCAGCGGTGAAGCGCTGAGTGCTGCCTTCCATCGAAGCAGCGCCGTCCCGAGTCGTCGAGCGATCGGCTCAGTTGGACCACGTATGCCGGGCTAGATCCGGGCAGGGTCCGCGCCCGACCCCTCACGGTACGGCGCCAGGAACTCGGCCAGTGCGGCGAGCAGTTCCTCGGGCGCCTGCTCGGCGACCCAGTGTGCGCAGTCGGGCAGGACTACGGTTTGCACGTCGTCCGCGACGAGTTCCATCGTCTTGCCGACCTGTTCGCCGAAGCTTTCCGCTCCGCCGATCGCCAGGACAGGCATCGTCAGCCGCTGGGTCTTGCGCTGCTCGTTCTGCGCCTGGCTCACCGGGAAAGCGCGGTAGAGCTCGAAACTGCCGCGCAGCGCCTCCGGGTCGGCCGCGAGGCGGTCGACGTAGTACTTGACGGCGTCGGTGGACAGCTTCTTCTGTCCGGCCGCGTTCGAAAACTTCTCGCCGAAGAAGATGTCCTCCCGCCCGCTGACGAGCTTCTCGTTGACCTCTGGAAGTGCGTTGAACGGGATGTGCCACAGGCGTTCGTTGAGCGGCGCGGGGAGGAACAGTGGCGGCGTGGGAGACACGCCCGGAAGCGGGGCTTCCCCGAGAGCCAGGCGGTCGACCCGGTCGGGGTGATCAGCGGCCAGGGCGTAGCCGATGAGCAGTCCGGTGTCGCAGCCGACTATGGCGAACCGCCGCTGGTGGCCGAGCGCGTCCATCAACGCCACAAGGTCGTTTGCGACGGTTGCGGTGTCGTAGCCGTCCCGGGGCTTGTCGGACAGCCCCATACCACGCTGATCGACCGCGATCACCTCGAAGTTCTCGGCCAGCGCCGGCATCATCAGCCGCCATGCGTACCAGGACTCGGGCCAGCCGTGAACTAGCAGCAGTGGTGGACCCTCGCCGCCGATAACAGCGTGCATGCGTATGTCACCGGCTTCGACGTAGTGGCTGGTGAACGTATCGGTGAATCCCGGAGGGAGCTCCGGCACTCCGGATACGGAGCCGGTGCCTTCAGCGACCGGCACGTCGGAAGAGGCTGAACTCATCAGGATCTCGTCTTCCCAGCCCGCTCTGAGAAAGAGATGATCCTCCAGCCTAGAAGTGGACGCAACCCGTAGTTGCCCGCAGCCTTTGACGCGCGGCGATGAGGCAGCTTGATGTGGTGTCCCCGTTTCGAGTCCGGGGTCTCGCCATCCGCAATCCCGCATTTCAGCGTGATTTTCTTCTTGCTAGAGTCCGGCGCCGAAACGCTCATTGGGTGCTCGATCGGGTTCTGGGACCCGATGTAACTCCTGTTAGAGACGCAGACTCCCAGCGTTCATTGGCGGTTCGCGGCTGTTAGAGATGAAGTGACCACGATTCGGTGTCGTCGTGCCAGGTGAGCTGGTCGGGAGCGTGCCGGCCGGCCGCGGTCACGTGTGCCCCGGCGCGCCCCAGACGTGCCGCGATGGCGGCGCCGATCCCGCGGGTGCCGCCGCTGACGAGCGCCCGCTTCCCGATCAGGTCCTCGGTGGGGATGGGCGCCGCGGCGTTCATGGGTCGATGACGAGCCGAGTTATCCGGCCGCCGGCGATGGTGAAGTCCCACTTCAGATCGGCGGTGCGCCGGGGAAGTCGCCCGTCAGCCGGCCCGTGACCACGTACCGGCCCGCGGCGAGAGCGACGGTGTCGAGGATCTGCGTGGTGTCCGTGTACTTTGACGCCGGGCCGATCTGCCAAGCGCGAATCTCGGCGATCCCGCGACGCGTCTCGCCCTCGTCGACAACTGTCGCGTCAGCGCTGAACAGCGCGACGATATCGCGGTCGGCATCGAGCTCGAAGTAGCGGCGGATCAGAGCGGCAGAGGCGATCGCGGCGTCGGTCATCAGAAGCTCCTCGTTGTCGTTCGGATGGCGAGGAGCACAGGTTGCGTCCTTCGCTTGCGGGAGGGTCAAGGGCCGGACGCGAGTTGACCCTCCCGCACGTCGATACTGGGCCGATGAGAACGCGCGTCGCGATCGGCGACTTCTCGCGCGCGTCGCATCTGAGCGTCAAGACGCTCCGCCACTACCACGAGGTCTGGCTGCTCGAACCCAGCGAGGTCGACCCGGACAACGGCTATCGCTACTACTCCGACCCCCAGATCCCGATCGCCCACGTGATCCGCCGGCTGCGCGGCCTGCACATGCCGGTCGCCGACGCCAGATCGGTCCTGGCTGCGCCGGACACCGACGCGCGCAACCGGTTGATCGTCGAGCACCTCGACCGGCTCGAACTCGAAGTCGCCGGCTCGACCGGCGGTCTGTACGCGAGCGAGCTCTTCGAGCACGGCCGCGGCGAGGCGACGGTGTTCATCCCGACCGACGGCAGCGTCAAGACGATCGGGCGCGTCGTGTCGCTGATCATCCCCGCAGCAGAGCTCGCGATCGCACGACACCACGGCTCCCCGAGCGACATCGATCTCACCTATGGCCAGCTGGGCGCCTACGTGATCAACCACGAGATCAGCGTGGACGGGCCGTTGCGTGAGAACTATCTACGCGGCATCACCGAAACGGACGACACCGGCGAGTGGGACACGGAGATCGGCTGGCCGACCTTTCGCACACACGACTGACACTCGGCCGAGAACGGAAAACCTTCCGCCGATCGCGACTTCAGCCAGACCGCCGCCGCAGGCACCGCCCGAGGCAACGGGATCGATCCGGCTGGGGCTGGGCGTCGCAGGTTCAAATCCTGTCTGCCAAGGCGACTCGTTGACGACGAGGACTGGGACGAGGAGGGATCGAGGCTCAGTGCTGAGCAGTTCGACGCTGCGGCGGCTGGGCTAACGATCGCCGAGGGGCGGGGCGGTGTTCCCGGACCGGCCGGGCTGTGAAGCCGAGGCCGGCCGGGAAGTAGGCGCCTGGTTCAGTCGACAGCGGTGGCGGCGAGTGCAGCTTCGGCTGCTGTCTCGGTGAGCTTGGCGACCTCGGCCGGGTGGGAGACCATCGCCAAGTGGCCTGACGGGACTTCGACGGTCTCGGCACCCATGCGGTTGGCGAACATTCGCTGGGCGTCAGGCGGGAGCGCCTGATCGTCCTGGGCGATCATGTACCAGGAGGGCAGCGATTTCCACGCCGGGGCATCCATCACGACGTCGCTGAAGACGGTCGTGGACAGGGGTTGCTGCATGGCGTACATCACCGTTGCCTTGACCGGGTCCACGTCGCCTGCGAAGTGATTGACGAAGCCGTCCTCTGTCAACCAGGCGAAGCCCTCCTGATCGACGGACTGGTGCGCCAGTGCCGGGGTCGGAGGCCCCTGCGCCAGCAGCCCCCCGAGTGATTCCCCCTCGTCGAGGCCGAACGCGGCGATGTAGACAAGCCCGGCCACGTTGGGGGCGTCGCTGCCGAGCGAGCTCATGACATGGCCGCCGTAGGAATGGCCGACGATGACGGTCGGTCCGCCCTGAAGGGCCAGCACATGGCGGAGCCTGGCGACATCCTGGTCCAGTGACGTCAGGGGGAACTGGGGTGCCGTGACGTGGTAGCCGTCGGCCTGCAGGCGCTCGATGACCGAGCTCCAACTGGAACCGTCAGCCCAGGCACCGTGGACGAGAACGATGTTCGGCCGAGTGTGCATTTCATTTTGATCCATTGACATCAGGTGCTCCTTTTCTTAGCGGTCGAGGAAGCTGGTCAGGTACTTGATGAACGGCTCGGTGTACTGGAAGTGCGAGCCGTGGTTGGAGTCCGGGAAGAGGATCAGCTCGGCGTTTGGCAGGTTCTGCTGCAGGAGGTAGGAGTTGACGGTGGGAACGACGATGTCGTTGCTGCCATTGACCACGAGCGCCGGCTGAGTGATTCGCTTCAGGTAGTCGAAGCTGCCTGGGGCAGGCGTTCCCCACTCGCGGGCGGCCGCCGAGTGAGCGGCGATGGTGGCCTCGGAGACGGGGACGTCTCGGTCCTCGGTGCGTGCCCGCATGCGCCGTAGGAAGCGGCGACCTGCCGCTTGGCTGGCGTCTGATGCCGAGAAGAAGATCGGAAGCCACATCAGATCCCGTGGCTCGTAGGACGCGGCGAACAGCGGTGCGACGTCCGGGGCGAGATGGTCCATGCCCTCGCCGCCGCGTGGACCGGTACCGACGAGGATCAAGCGCCGTACGAGCTCGGGTCGATCGACGGCGATCTGCTGGGCGACGTATCCGCCCATCGAGAAGCCGAAGAGATCGACTGGCGCCAGTCCTAGCGTGTCGATGAGGGAGGCGGCGTCGCGTGCCATGCCGGCGACGGTGTCGGGCGCCGCGCCTGTGCTGCGTCCGACGCCGGCGTTGTCGGTGAGGATCACCTCGCGGCCGGCGGCGAGCGCGTCGGTGATCGCGGGGTCGTAGCTGTCGAGGTTGCCCATGAAGTGCTGGAGCAGCACAATCGGCGTACCGATCGGGTTGCCGAAGCGCCGATAGGCGAAGCGGATCTCGTCCGGCCTCGACGAATCGTGTCGGCGCGGTGTTGTGCGCGTGCCCCCGGGTACCGAGGACCGACACGCGCGCTGCATCTGCCATCAGGCCGGCATGGGCTCGATGTTGTTCCGGAGACTGGGTCGACTCGTTGCGCATGGCTGGCTCCTCTCTAGATCGCTCTGCGTCCGCCGTCGGCGGCGACGGTGGTGCCGGTGATGTAGCTCGCTCGCGGGGAGGCGAGGAAGGCGATGACCTCGGCGATCTCCTCGGGTTGTGAAGCGCGGTGCATCGGCGTGGTCTCTCCGAGCGCGGTGATGAACTCGGGACCTGAGGGTGTCGGGGTGTAGACGGGTCCCGGGGCGATCGCGTTGACGCGCACCCCGCTGCGCGCTGTACTCCGCGGCCCAGGCGCGCGTCATCGCCTCGAGCGACGCCTTCGTCGCGCCGTAGGCCGCGCCGCCCACGAGCCCGACACCGCCGGCCATGCTGCTGACGCTGACGATGCTGCCGTGGCCCCTGGCAGCCATTCCGGGAGCGATCGCCGCGACCAGGAAGAACGGCGCCCGGACGTTGCTGGCGAACATCTTGTCGAACGCGGAGACGTCGAACTCTGCGGTCGGGCCGAAGAGCGAGATCCCGGCGTTGTTGATCAGGATGTCGACGTCGCCGACGTCGCTTGCCAGGCGCTGCACGTCGGCGGCATCGCCGAGGTCGGCGGCGACGAAGCTCGCCTTGCCGCCGGCGGCAGTGATCTCCTCGACCGTCTCGGCGCCGCGCGCGGCGTCGCGGCCGTGAACGAGGACCTCGGCCCCGTCTCGGGCCAGCTGCAGCGCGACCGCGCGACCGATGCCCGAGGTCGCGCCCGTCACCAGCGCCCGTTGCCCTTCGAGGTGGTTCTGAGTGATCGTCGACATGACGGGTTCTCCTTCGGTGGTTGCTGAGCAGCGTGCCAGTCAACGCCCGTTCCGGCGTTAGCGAGAATTCCAACGTTTACGGCGATCTTTTGTATGATCCGCCAAGCGATGGAACCCCACGAACGCGCGATGCGCCGCGTCGGCGAGGCGCTCGCCGCCCGGTATGCCGAGATCGGTGACGCGATCGCCGATCGGGTCTTCGAGGAGATCCCTGGCTACGGGCGACGCTGCGCCGGAGCTGATCGCCGATCTTCGTGCCGGCGCGACGGCGACCGTCGAGGTGCTGCGCGTACGTTCGCCGAGGGCTCGACGCTACGCCGCGAGGACCTGGCGTTCTTGCGTGACGTGGCGGCGCGGCGCGTGCATCAAGGGGTCAGCCTCGAGGATTTCATCCACGCCTACCGCGTCGCGCTGCACGCGATCTGGGATGCATGCGCCGAGGAAGCCGCGCGCCTGAGGATCTCCCGAGACGCCGGCTTCGCGCTCGCACGCTCAGCGATCGACGCGATCGACACCATCACCACCCAGGCCGCCGAGGCCTACCTGCGCGAGGAAACCAGGCTCAGGACCCAGAGCGGTCGAGCGGCCCGAGACCTGGTCGAGCGACTCATCGACGGCCAGCCGATCGATCCCGGCCGGCGCCACCCCGCAGCCCCCGGGCTGGACCCGACCGGCCAGCTCCTCACCGTCGTCGGAAGGGTCGAGCAGACGACACTCGCGATCGGCGACGCGCTCCAACTCTCCAGGGACGCGCTCGAGGAGAGCATGTCGATCGGGACCGTCCAGGCCACTCGCGACGATTCGCCACGGCGAGCTCGTCCTGATCTCCGGCGGAACCTCGCCGCGCACCAAGATCGCAAGCCTGCACGCGGCACGCCAACGCACGCATCGAGGAGCACAGCATCGACGTCCGCTACGGCGTCAGCGTCCCGTCGCAAGGCTTCGCGAGCGTCCAGCAGGCCTACCGCGAAGCCGCCCTCTCGTTGTCCTACACCTCGGCAGGCCGGCCGATCGTCTCGCTCGACGAGCTGTCGGCACTCGAATGCGCTCTGATCGGCGCGACCGCCACCACCAAAGCCATGATCGCCTCCAAGGGCAACACCCTGCGGGCGCTCCCCGACGACGAGCTCGCCGCAACCGTCGAAACGATCCGCGCCTTCTGCCGCCGCCGACCTCAACGTCGCCAAGGCGGCCGAACAGATGCACGTCCACCCCAACACCGTGCGCTACCGACTCCAGCAGATCGCCACCAAGACCGGCCTACGACCCACGCACGTTCGCCGGGCCTCGCCGACCTGATCTGCATCCTCGAGACCACAGACGACAAGCCGCAACCCTGAGTCGGATGCCTCGGCGCCGCCGCGCGCGTCTCCCCCTTCAGGTCTCCCACGAAGTCTGGGCGGCACCGACGCAGATCGCGATCAGGACCGCGGCGATCGCGAGGGGGAGCACGAGGTCGACGTGCACCACGAGCAGCGCGCCGAGAAGTGCGCCGGTGAACATTGCCGTCACGGCGATCAGGCGACGGGCGGGGTGGCCTCCGGGTCCTCCGGCGGCCCTGGAGTCAGCCGCGATCCCGGTGAGCGTGAGGGTGAGGACCGTGGTGGTGAGGTCGGGGACCGCGAGGCGGCGCGCCGTCGCGTTCTGGATCCCCATCGCGACTGCCAGCGGCACGATCAGGGCGTAGCGCGCAGACTCGGACACCGGCTCGCCGAAGAGCGCTGCGAGCAGCACGGCAAGCAGCAGCAACGCGACCGCGATCGTCATCGCGGACCGCAACTGTCGCCCGCGGTGCTCGCCGGAGCGAACCGCGATGCGACCGCCGGCCGCAGCGCCGATGAGAAACGCGGCCAGGGCGGCCAGCGCGGCGGGCGCCGACAGTCCCGGCGCTCCCGCCAGCGCAAACCCGAGGAACACGACGTTGCCCGTCATGTTCGCGACGAACACGTGCCCGAGGGCGAGATAGCTGACCGCGTCCACGAGACCTGTAACGACGGTCAGCGTCACGAGAAGTGCCGACAGCGACCCGTATTCAGTGCCGGCCCACGGCCAGCGGCGCGCGAAGGCAGCGTTCGTCATGCGGCTGCGGCCCGGACAACCCTGCTCGCGAGGGCGTTGTGGATCGCGGCCAGATCGCGGTGTCCGTAGCCGAGGTGGCGTGCCTCGGTCAGGATCTCGTCGGCGACGGCGGCGGACGGCAGAGAGATCTGGAGGTCCTCGGCTGCCTGGCGCGCGAGGCGGATGTCCTTCTGCATCAGCTCCACGTCGAACCAGGCGTGTTCGGGCAACTCGAGGAGCAGGGGGATCCGTGCCTTGAGCATCGGCGAGCCGATCGAGCTGGCGCTCATGACCTCGGCCGCGACTTCCGGGTTGACACCGGCGCTTTCGGCCAGCAGCAGCCCTTCGCTGAAGGCCAGCGTCTGAACGGCGAGGCTGATGTTGATCGCCAGCTTGAGGATCAGCCCCTGGCCGTTCGGGCCGACGTGGGTGACGGTCTGGCCGAGCTCGCGCAGTAGCGGCTCGACCACCGCGAATGCCTGCCGGTCACCGCCGACCATGATCGCGAGCGTGCCGCTCTCGGCCTGGGGGATGCTGCCCGAGACGGGGGCGTCGAGCATCTGGGCGCCGCGCGCGCGCACGCGCGCGTCAAGCCGACGGCTGGCCTCCGGGCTGACGGTGCTCATGTCGACGTACAGCTGTCCGGCCTTCAATCCCGCCAGGAGGCCCTGCGGCCCGGCGCTGATCGCTTCCAACGCGGTATCGTCGGTGACCATGCTGAACACGACGTCGGTCTCGGCCGCGACGGCGCGCGGGCTGCTCATCCAGATCAGGCCGCGCTCGATCAGCGGCTGAGCCTTGGCCGCCGTGCGGTTGGTCGCGTACACCCGGTGACCGGCGTCGAGCAGGCGATCGGCGATGCGGCTGCCCATCGCGCCGAGTCCGATGAATCCGATGGTGTGGGACATGGTGTGCTCCTCTAAGGGGAGGGGGTTGTCGCGGAGAGATGGCGTGTGACGATCCGGCGGCTGGCCGGGCCGACCCACGCTTCGATGTCGGTCTGACCGAGTGCACGGGCGACCGAGACGCGGTGGCGCCCGTCGATGATGTAGTAGCCGTCGGGGCGCTCGAGGACGGTGATCGGCGGCAGCGGATGGCCGCGGCGATGGGCCAGCGCGACGCGTTGCCAGCGAGCCGAGACACGGTTGGTTGTCGGCCGCCACTGCGCGTCGAAGTCGGTAGTCGCCTCGACGCTCCCGACGATCGCCCGCAGCGGGATCACGCGCAGGTGGCCGGCGGTCCAGAACAGCGCCCGGACATCGTTCAGGGCTCGCGGCTCGGTTTGAGCGGCGCGGCGGGACGGGAGCCAGGTGAGCGCTCGCGCGGCGAGCCGCGCGCGGCGCGCCCGCTGGAAGTCGGCGCGCGCGTCCAGCGTCGGCATTCCGGTGCCCGCGCGGTGCCGGAGGCTCGTGCTCATCGGACCAGGATCCCGGCGAGGGCGAGGTCGATCGCGCTGGCCGCGAAGCGATCGCTGAGCGGAGCGTGGCCGTGCAGGAGCCGGTGGTAGATCGGCCCGTAGACCAGGTCGAGTGCGACCTCGACGTCGAGGTCGGCGGACACCTCGCCGCGCGCGATCGCGCGTTCGAAGGCGGCGCGCATCGGCGCGCGGCGCTGCTCGACGAAGTGGCGACGGTAATCCTCGGCGAACGCGGGATCCGACTGCGCCTCGGTGAGGAGCGCGGCGACGACGCGCCCGAACGGCCGGCGGCGGATCTCGCGCACCCACGGCCGCACGAGCGCGAGCACGTCCCCACGCAACGTGCCGGTGTCGCGCGGCGAGCTGCCGGTGGCCGCCCAGTCGAGCAGCGCGTCGAGCGCCAGCCGCTCCTTGGACGGCCACCAGCGGTAGATCGTCGCTTTGCTCACCCCGGCGCGCTCAGCGACCGCGTCCATGCTGACCTGGGCCATGCCCTCGTCGAGCAGCAGATCCGCGGCCGCCTGCAGGATCGCCCGGCGCGCCCGCTCACTGCGCGGACGCCCCGGCCGGCGCGAGCTGTCGGCGGGCGTGCTCATCAGTCCGCGACGATCTCGGCGAGGTCCTCGAACGTGAGCTCGAGGCCCGCGGCGGACACCAGCGGGTCGACCTGCTCCGGCCGCCGGAAGCCGACGATCGCGCCGTCCACCGCCGGGTTCGTCAGCGTCCACGCGATCGCCACGGCACCGGCCGTCGTGGCATGGCGCCCCGCGACCGCCTCCAGACGCTCGACGGTCGCCAGGTGACGCGAGAGCGCCGGCTCGGTGAAGCGCTCGTCGCGCTTGCGCCAGTCGTTGTCCGGGAGCCCCGCGATCCGCTCGCGCGTCATCGCGCCGGTCAGCAGGCCGGAGCCCATCGGCGAGTAGGCGATCACGCCGATGCCCTCGCGCTCCGCGAACGGCAGGATCTCGTCCTCGACCGCTCGCTCGACGAGCGAGTACGGCGGCTGCAGCGTCTCGACCGGCGCGATGGCCTGCGCGCGCCGCAGCTGGTCGACGTCGAAGTTGGAGACGCCGATGTGGCGCAACACGCCTTCGTCCTTGAGCTCGGCGAACGCCGCCCACCCCTCTTCGACGTCACGATCCGGGTTGGGCCAGTGGATCTGGTAGAGATCGATCGCGTCGACGCCGAGCCGCGTGAGGCTCGCCTCGACCTCGCGGCGGATCGAGTCCCGCTTGAGGCTGTTCACAACGCGGCCACCGCCGCCGTCGACCAGCCCGGCCTTGGTGAACACGTACGGGCGCCGGTCGACGCCCTCCAGCGCGCGCCCCACGATCGTCTCCGAGTGCCCGAGCCCATAGGCGGCCGCCGTGTCGATCCAGTTGACACCGAGCTCCAGCGCCCGCTCGATCGCGGCCACCGACTCGGCGTCGTCCTGCGCGCCCCAGCCGAACTCCCAGTCCCCGCCCCCGATCGCCCACGCACCGAACCCGACACGGGTGATCTCGAGGCCGGTCTGGCCGAGCTGGGAAGTCGCCAATGTCGTCTGCTGCATGTTCAGCCTCTTCTTTCGAAACTAGTCGTCTCGTTTCGAATATAGCACGCGCGCTCTCGAAGTCAGGCACCGGTCGCCTCCGGGCGGCTGATTCGCCGGCGTCGATCGCCCGCCACGGCCGCGACGGGTCGGTCGCTGAGCGCCGCCTATGGACGCGTCGGTTCCGGGCGACGTGGATGAGGCCAGTCCGCGCACGTCCCGGTGCCGTCGCAGTGGGGCGAGCTGGCCGCGCTCCCATACGAGCCGAGGGCGGGTCGAGCGTCGCCTAGCGTGAAGCGCGCACCGTCATTCGGTCGGTGTCATCCTCCGCTCGCCCACGCCACGACGGAGCGACCTGATGGGGCACCGAAGCCACGTCGAGTGCCCAAATCGATGGTGAAAGAACGCAAATTGCGACAACCGGGTCTAGATCGACGTTGCTGGAGAACATTGGGATTTGCAGCGGTTACGGATCAGTTCGAGAGATTTCGGCCCACGACTGAAAATCGTGGTGTCCCCGGTTCGAGTCCGGGTCTCGCCATCTCGGACGCCGAAATCCCGCATGGCGACTGGATTGTGTGCCGCTTCGCCGAGACCACCGGCGGGCGCGCCGCGATCCCACAGCTCGAAGCGATTCCGGGCCTGATCGCCCGTGACGGCCGGAACGCAGATCGACGGCCGTGATCCGGCCGTCGAATACTGCGGCTGAGCGCTGACCGGGTCGACCGGCCGCGGTTTGCTACCGGACGGTCAGGCCGGTACGGGGTCCGCCGATTCGATCGGCGCGATCTGGCGGGCGGTGCGCGGCACGAGCAGCCTCGCGGTGAGCACGAGGAACCCGATGCCGGTCAGCAGCAGGGCGAAGCCCATCACAATGGCGAAGGTGGCGACGCGCTCGGCGAAGTACGCCGTGTTGAGCGAGGTGGACAGCGCCGTCGAGGTCACCCACATCTCGCGCAGGCCGTTCTCGACCGGCTGGCCGGTCTTGGGGTCGGTCGCGGCGAGCTTCTCGTCGGACGTGGCCTTGCCGTTGTCGTCTAGGAAGCGGCCCATCTGGGAGTAGGTCTGGCCGCCGGTCGCCTCGAGCGTGTGCTTGCGGATGACCGCGGCGAACGCCTGGGCCTCGCTGCCCGTGTCGACCGTCTGGCCGGGGATCGTCGAGTCGTCTGTCCCGACGATCTGCTCACGAGCGAGGTCGCCGCGGACCTGGTCACGGCCGTCGAAGCCCGTGTAAATGGCACCAACGCCGAACGCGATCAGGATCACGCTCGCTGCTATGCCGGCATAGGTGAAGAGCCTTGTCATGTCGTCCTCCTTCAGGGAAAGGTGTCGTGACACATTGCAGCGGAGCCGTGCCGTGCCGCCATCCGCTCGAACTACACGAGCGGGCTCCGTAGTCCGCCCCGCGCGACGACGGCGACCGTAGTTGTCCACAACCGAATGCGGGATGGAACGGATGCCCGGCTGCGTCCGGTCAGGCAGGCTGGAGTCATGATCTTCGGCAGCTTCTCTCAGACCCGATGACGCGCGTGCTCATAGCCGGCGCGGGCGTGGCCGCGGTGGAATGCGCGCTGGCGCTACGCGAGCTCGCCGGCTCCCGCGTCGATCTGGAGCTGCTCGCCCCCGCCGCCGAGCTGCTGCACCGCCCGTCGTCGGTCACGACGCCGTTCGGCGGCGCGCCCGCGGTGCGGATCGACCTCACCCAGGTCGCGGCCGAACTGGGGATCCGGCTCCGCCGCGACTCGCTCGCGTCAGTCGAGCCAGAGGCCCACCGGGTCATCACCAAGGACCGGGACCGCGTCCCCTACGAGCTGCTCGTCGTCGCAACCGGCGTCCGCTCGCGC